>CAYIWY010000033.1:0-1005 GCA_964367355.1 uncultured Gammaproteobacteria bacterium | reverse complement strand
ACCGCCACCGTGGCCGAGTACTGCGTTTTCTTATCCGGCACGTTGACGATGCCGAGATTGAGCTTGAGCTTGCCGTAATTCGAAATCGATACCTTTCCGCTTTTGCTGCGGCGCAGCCGTACCCGACCCTTGGATTCCTGCCCCACCGGCGCCAGGCGCTGCGCCTCTTCGAGGATCGGCACGGCGGCCTGGCGCAGCGCGCCGACCACCACGCGCTTGACGATATAGTCCGGCAACTGCTTCAGCACGGCTTCCATTTCCCTGGCGCCGTGCAAATAGACCTTGCTCATTTACGCCCGGATCAATCGCGCGAGGACGTCGAGACCTTCGCGCCGGCCGATCTCCGCGGGATACAGAATGTCGTAATACTGGCTGTCGTAACTCACGCGCATTTTGGTCGTTACCCCGGAAAGCCAGTAGATGCGGAACACCGTGTCCGCCTGCGCCACCACCTGGTCGGCGGCGACCGTCTCGCGCCCGCGGGTCGGCGTGACCTTGGCCCACACGGTAGCGAAGGTCGCCCACGTGAGCGCCCGCCCGCCGTAGTCGTCCTGCCCCTCGGTCGGGGTCTCGATGACGATCAGTCGGTCGAGTTCGCCGGCGCGCATTGTTTACTCCCCTTCTATGAATGACCAGACGAGCGAGCTCAGCAAGCGGGGCGACATTAGTGCCCCTTCGATTTTCGGTAAAGGTCGATGACGAACAGGCCAACGTTGTAAAGCCAGGTCAGCACGCCGCCGACGATGAGCAACAACAATCCGCCAATCAGGGTCGCTTTTATTTTGTCGTGCAATATCTCGCGCCGCTGTGTCCGGAGCTGTTCACGCTGTCGGCGTTCGTATACCCATTCGTGATCGTCGCGATGCCGCTCGCGGTCTAGCCCATCGCGCTCGTCGAGCACCGCGTGCACCGCCTGTTTGATCTCCTCCCGATCCATCGGCATCCTCCTTAGAATCGCAGGCTGCGGTACGGCCAGAGCAGATACTCGGCGCTGACCGGCACGAC
>CAYIWY010000032.1:0-1074 GCA_964367355.1 uncultured Gammaproteobacteria bacterium | reverse complement strand
TGTCCAGGCCCCCATACATACAGAACGGTTGAATAGAGATTGAGTCGACGATATACTGACGCAGTCATGCGTCACTACAATATTTTATCTAGTCCGGTAATACAAGCAGCGTCTTTATCAAAAGATGCATTAAAAAGATTAACCTGGTTTGACTGGTATTTTACTCATGGTAAGAATGCTGAAAGTACTTGTCGACACTTTGGTATCTCAAAGAGCGTCTTTTACCGTTGGTTCAATAGATTTGATAAAAGAAATCTTAAAACTTTAGAGTTTGATACCAAAACCAGAAGGCCACTTCACCTGCGGGAGATGACAACTCCTCTATGGATTCAGAGAAAAATTTATGATATCCGTCTTGCAGATTTAGAGAAATCTAAGTATGAAATACAGGCAGAGCTAAGAGAAGAGGGAGTTATTATCGGCAGGAAATGTATCCAAAAGGTAATTAACCGTAACAGCGAACTAAGGAATCTGCAGCACTTAAAAAGAGTCAGAAAGCACCATAACTACAAAATTGCAAGAATTAAAGCTGCAATTGAGCTTAGAGAGAAAGAATTAGGCTCTCTGGTTCAAGTTGATACTAAATACTTTTATGTATTAGGAAAGAAATTCTATATATTCTCGGCTATTGATTGCAAATCAAGGTATGCTTTTATCTACTGTTACCGATGTATCTCATCTTCTTCAGGAAAAGATTTCATAAGACGAGTAAGAAAATACTTTCCTTTTGACATTCAAGCTATTAATACAGACAATGGTTCCGAATATTTACTTAACTTCCATAAAGAGATTAAAACCTGGGGTATTCCTCATTTCTTTACTGATCCTCACTGTCCTAAGCAAAACGGCAGAGTTGAAAGGCTGCATCAGACAGCAGAGTACGAATACTTTAACTATCAGTACGACTTACTTGATGATTTAGACGAGGTTAACAGACATTGCATGTTATTTAACGAGAAATACAATACTAAAAGATTTCATCAATCTTTAGGCTACAAAAGACCGGCGGAATATGTTAAATTATTACAAGAAGAGAAAGGAGGACAACCGTTCTCTATCTAGGGTGCCAGCACA
>CAYIWY010000031.1:0-1087 GCA_964367355.1 uncultured Gammaproteobacteria bacterium | reverse complement strand
GGTGGATTCTAAGTTGAAGTGCACCACTATCTAGTGGTAGCAAGAAGTTTATGCACCATCTCATATGGAGTAAGGTATTGCAAGCATTTTCTTGGAGTTGAATTGAGCTTATACTCAAGTGCTGCAATATATTCATCAGTTAGGGAATCAATACTGATTCCTTTAGGGATGGATCTTCTGATTCTTCCGTTTGTATTCTCAACTGTTCCTTTTTCCCAAGAGTGGTATGGATGGCAGAAGTATACAAGCATGCCGGTCAGGGTTGTTATCTCTCTGTGATTAGTATTTTCTGATCCGTTATCGGCTGTTAAGGTCCGTTTGAAATCTTTTGGAAATTGTTTAAGGCTAGCGGCAACGGTTGTTGTTTTAACAACAGCACTTCTATCAAAAAGCTTGTTTAACAAGGTCAGTCGCGTCACTCTTTCAACAGTTACCGACAGGGCAGTATTATCAGTTTGTTTACCGATGATATTATCCGTCTCCCAATGACCAAGCTGCTTTCTTCTTGCGACAACTTTTGGTCTTGTCTCAATTGATACAGCCTCGGGAATCTTGCTTATTCTATGTACACTCCTACCATTGTGGTGCATCCTCTTCTTTCGCCTTAATACTAAATACTGCTCTAGGTGCATCCCTCGGGATTTCAGTCTTTTGGCATAGATATATTGTTTCGTGACAAATAGATAGTCCAGGATAATCAATCTTTATTCTCCCTGCAATTGCTTCAGGCGATCGTCCTTGACGCAAATTCTTCCTAACATACAAAAAGATTGCTGGGTTTTTTAGTGGCGCTTTATACCGTTGCTGACTCATCCGTTTATCAGCCAGCGTCTGTGCACGACAAGGAAGATATGTATTGTGGAAATATTCATTCCCATATTTAATGTTCCTTCTTAGCTCCCGAGAGATACTGGTATGGGATCTCTTTAACTTCTTTCCAATCGCACGATACGATTTTCCCTGCTGCAGCATTCCGTAAACTATCTCACGCTCAGCAAGGGAAAGTTGTTGATATTGGTTCATTAGTCACCGCCTTTCAAGCCTCTTATTCTACCTGAAGGTGGTGCACTTCGTTTTAGAACCTAAG
>CAYIWY010000030.1:0-1088 GCA_964367355.1 uncultured Gammaproteobacteria bacterium | reverse complement strand
TGTAAGTTCGCAAACGAAATTCACCACCTAAGGTAAAATTCAGTACTTTAGGAAGGTGGTGAAAAAGCTTTGGGAAAATTTAAACAACTTACCTTAGAAGAACGTGAACATTTGTATTTGTGGAGAAATCTGGGGATAAGCTTTCGAGAAATCGGCCGGAGACTCAAGAAAGATCATGGAGGTTTGATAAAAGAATGGCAGAGAAATAGCCGCTTTGTACCGTACCTCCCAGCTTGCGCCCAGCTGCGAGCCCAGAGGAAAAGCCGCGATCAGAGAAGACGTGCACCACTCAAAAGTATACAAGTTTGGGAATATGTTCAGGAACATTTGAGGGCACCGTATTTTTGGACACCGGAACAAATAGCAGGCAGACTGTCACTTGAGTATCCTACCCTTTGTATTCATCACGAAACAATTTACCGCTACATCTACTCTAAAGAAGCCAGACTATATAAGCTGTGGCAGTATCTGCCCAATAGGAGGAAAAAGCGCATGAAAAAAGGAGGAAGAACTGTACACCACAGAGGTAAGATACCAGGCGCAATAAGTATCGATATGCGGCCAGTAATTGTTGCAAAACGACTGCGGGTTGGAGATTATGAGACGGATAATGTGATAGGACGACAAAGTGACACAACTGCCCTCTCAGTTACCATTGAAAGATATACCCGCTTTAGTATGATAGACAAATTACCGAACCGTACTGCGGCAGCAAAACGAGAAGCCGTAACCAAAAGGCTGCTTGTGTTTCCTCAAAGAATTCGATTAACACTTACACAAGATAACGGCACAGAAAATACCCAACATCAACTATTAGGCCAAGAGACGGGACTAGATGTCTTTTTCGCACATGCGTATCATGCCTGGGAGAAAGGCAGTAATGAGAATACCAATGGGAGAATAAGACGATTCATCCCTAAAAGAGTAAGTATCGACCAAATATCCGAGCAAAAGATTAAAGAAATTGAGCACTGGTTAAACAATACTCCCAGAAAATGTTTGGGATATTTGACCCCATATGAGAAAATGCAACAAGTACTTAAGTCCTTTAAATATCCTTAGTGGTGAATTTCCACTGCGAATGCACT
>CAYIWY010000029.1:0-1199 GCA_964367355.1 uncultured Gammaproteobacteria bacterium | reverse complement strand
TGAAAACCGCTTTGCGGATTTTCAAGGGTCGGGCTTGCGCTTGCGATTTTCTTCCGCGTCCGTCGCTCCCGTAGAAAAAATCGTCGCAACGGCTTTCTCATTGAAAGATCGCTATGCGATTTTCAATTCGGCCTGCTTCGTTTTTTTCTGCGGTCGCTTATTTGCCCCTACCCAGCGTTTGATTTGCGTGTTTCCGTAGATTTGCTATATTTTGTATATGAAAACGGTGCAAGAAGCTGGAAAGAAATATACTAAAAAGTCCTTTATGGCCTTTCTTGAAGGACATCCTAACTGCAATGAAAATTGGGTCACGGGTGTTATTCGAGCTTCTTCTGCTGACGATATTACCGAAGCTTTGAAATCTCTATCTTCCTACGGCAATAAGGATCGCTTTGAATTTTTGAGAAGAGCCTGCGGGGTCGCATAAATTGCCCTCGTAAGCTAACGGATAAACTGTCTGCGTTCTAAGCAGAACTTGGAAGTTCGAATCTTCCCGAGGGCACCATTTCGGAAATAGTGCTAAAATGAGTTTATTGTGAGAACAATAAAGCAAGAACTTCTTTTGATACTGGCGTGGGCAGTTGCCGCCCTCGCCGTTTTATTTATCGGCTTGTGGGGATATGGGGTGTGGCACGACGAATGGAGCGGCTATAACACGAGTTGGGAAATAAGCGATGGTGTTTGTAATATCGCCGTTGCTTCCATAAATGGCGATATTACGACTATGGGCGGAGCGACAACCACCGAGGGAGAAGAAGCTTTGCTCATAACAAACGCCGATGATGTGATTGCCTCACTTCGTGCGGCAGAGGCAGACCCGAATGTTTTAGGGGTAATTGTAAACATTGATTCCCTCGGCGGTGCTCCCGTTGCTTCTGAACTTATCGCTAACGCTTTGAAAAATTTATCTCTCCCGACGGTCGCTTTGATCCGCGAGTTTGGAACATCGGGAGGTTATCTCGCGGCGACTGGTGCTGACACTATTATTGCTTCTCCGTTCTCCGATGTCGGAAGTATCGGCGTTACGCTTTCTTATCTTGAGAATTGGGAGAAGAACGCAAAAGAAGGTTTGCGTTTTGTTTCTCTCTCGTCGGGGAAGTATAAAGATTATGGAAATCCCGACAAACCCCTCACGGCAGAGGAACGGGCTTTATTGGAACGCGATTTGAAAATCTATCACGACCAGTTTATAAAAGAAG
>CAYIWY010000028.1:0-1383 GCA_964367355.1 uncultured Gammaproteobacteria bacterium | reverse complement strand
CATTCGCAGTCGGTCAAACTCTCAAAACCGGCCTCTACCTTCTTGGCATTGAATCTCCGAAGAAAATGTAGCTATTTTCCCAAAGTCTCTTCCCACGTGCTAAAATCTTCCTCTTTGACAAACAATGCCTGCCTGCTTTTAATTGCCGGCAGTTGGCCAGCTCTCATTGCTTTACTAGCTCTTGCATACTGAGCAACAGTTCGGCATAGATCAGCCAGTCTTTTGTGGTTGGGGCTTGGCGAAAATATTCTTCCTTTTCTGCGTTTTTTATGTATTTTTCTAAATTCTTCAAGATCATCAGTTTTGATATAAAGTCTTCCGTTATGACGTAATGGGGCATCCCCGTGCAAGAAATGAAAATATTCTGATAAAGTTGCAGCTTGCGAAAGCAAGACATAGCCTTTGTCTAAGAGGCCCTGATCAATTTCCCGCCCTTTGTAATTTCTGGTATCTTCCTCTCTTACATAATATCGACCCAATATCTTTATTGATCTAATCATACTTCCATGCCATACTGCTTCTTTAAGTTTTTTGTTTCCAAATGCGCCTGTAGGTTTAAATCCGATTTTTTCAAGAATTTCACTTTCTATTTTTGCTCTTGCCCTTGCCATTCTGACTTTTACCGACCCCTCGGTAGAATTTAGCAACTCCGCTATTTCTTTATTTCTCTTTCCGGCTACCCTTTGCTCGATTATTTCTTGCTCTGCCCTCGATAATAAATCTGGGAAGCGACTTTTAATAAGGTTTAAGATAGCCTGATCATCAATTTGATAAGTCGATTCCTTACCAGCTTGATAATCTTCTTTGGCATCGGGATATTGATCGTTTTCGTTTATCGGAACATTTATCATTCCTTCCTGTTGTCTTTGTTCTCGTCGGTGACTGGATATCATAGTGTTTCGACCTATTGTAAATACCCAACCCCAAAAATTCTGTTCGTAATTGCCTTTTCCCCAATTCGGATCAAAGTCGGGTAGAGCAGTTGAAGCTTTGATAATCGTATCCTGAGTTAAGTCTTCTGCTTGATTGGGTTTTCTTGCCATAAAAAACGGTATTAATCTTTGTCTTAATGCTTCATCTAATTGTCTTGTTGCATCCTCATCTCTCTTCAATACACCCTTTACAACAGAAGGAATATCTATTGGGGGCAAAATATTTCCGTTTTCTCTTTCTGTTCTTTGCATGGAAGGATTATATTAAAGTGTTGTCCTATTTTCAACTCTTTTATTTTCTTTAATCTTTTTGGCTATTGAGTGGGATCGGTAAAATATGGTATTATAGCAAAACCGATCGGTATCAAACCAAGATCTTTCTATATCTTCAATTAAATTATGCAGTTTCAGAGAAAGGTTTTATCAAACGGACTTCGTGTTTTAACAATAC
>CAYIWY010000027.1:0-1384 GCA_964367355.1 uncultured Gammaproteobacteria bacterium | reverse complement strand
AAAAGGCCTTTTGACTTATGATACGCAAAAACAAGGCTTTGATTTGTTAAAATAGGGGAATGAGTTCTGAAGTTATAAATACTAAAGAAGGTTTCGCAAAAGCTATCATTGAGTGGGATAGTTTTAGGTTGGGGGAGTATTAACTGGAACTGGGCGGTTAAGTGCTCCGTTTACTGAAAGCGATGCTTCTATCTTGGCTCAAATGATAATCGAACTAACCCAATGTGTAAACACTAGTAACCGCGGCACAAGACCCATCTCAATTACTAGAATTCCCGATTATTTAGCTCTGCCAATGGAAAGTCTTATTGAAGACCTTCGGCCTAATTTATCGCCTGAATTATGGGAAGAGGATAAGCGAGGATGCAGATGGTGTGAGGCCGTGGGTTGTAAATTTCGTATTCGTTAGTGCGTGCTAAAATAGGGGCATGAAAGTGGTTTGGGAGGGGACAGCCAAGACCGAAGTATATTATTTGATTTCGTAATGTTTGGCTATTTGTTGGCAATACTCTTCAAACTCATCCAGACGGTTATTTAGGACATCCGCTACCTGGCCGTAATCAATGTCGACATATTGATGCACCAGGATGTTTCGAAAACCCACTGCCCGCGAAAACTCCTTGGCAAATTCTTCTTCAATAATATTTTCTTTTCCCAAAATCAGAATTGCGTCGGTACCATCTTCTGGGCTTTTTAGTCTTTGATCTGTCCCCACTATCTCTGCAATATCAACACACATATCTACCGTCAGTTGTAAATATCTCTCAATCGCCGCAGATTTTAAATGGTCTTGTTCCAATTTTTCAACGGTCATTCTCTGATAAGGTTTAATTTTGTCAACAAACTCTCTGACCTTTAATATTTTGAATCTAATTTTGTCGATGTTGTCCATAATTCTTTAGTTAAAACCTTGGTTTGCCACTTTTTGCAAAGTATTTTGAGTTAAGTTGCCCATTCTGTACCTATAATCATAATATCTGTCAGTGGTAGAAATTTCAAAATTATCCCGGATTTGTCTGTTATTACAGTAAACATCACCCTTGTTTTTTATGGCTTCAAATTGAAAACGTAAAGGGACGGTTTCTAGATCTAATACATCGACGAAATCATGCTTGGTCATATCAACAAGGAAATTGATAGCCTTCATTTTTAAATCAGACCTTGTCTCCGGGTCAGTGTTTTTTGAAAACAGTAATCCGAAATCAAAATCAGATTGGGGATGAATCTGGCCGGTTAATTGGGAACCAAATAAATACACCACCTCAATAGGCTTGTCTTTGGCAAAATTCTTGATTTTTTGGATCTGATCGTGGGTTAACATATTTTAAGTATACATCAAATGTTAAAATAGGGGCATGAAAGTGGTTTGGGAGGGGACAGCCAA
>CAYIWY010000026.1:0-1399 GCA_964367355.1 uncultured Gammaproteobacteria bacterium | reverse complement strand
TGCTCATTGGGCAAACAACCGCCAATCGTGGAAAAATCTTGGATATAGGCTGCGGTGTTACTCCACTGTTTCTAATGAATAGCGATTTTCAGGAGAAATTCGGTGTTGACCCGTCAGTAGACACCTCGTTCCAAACCCAAAACCTTACTTTGATAAAATTTGACGTGGAAAATAAACCTATCATACCTTTCGCTGATAATAATTTCGATGTCGTAACGATGCTAGCCGTTTTTGAACATATAGAACAACGTCAATTGCCCCAAGCCTTGCGTGAAATACGCAGGGTTTTAAAACCGGGAGGAGTGTTTATCCTCACGACCCCGTGCCCGTGGACCGATAAATTGTTGAGGTTTCTAGCCTTCTTCAATATTGTTAGCCAAGAAGGTATAAACGAGCACAAAGGCGCCTATAATCATCAAGATTTAGCTGAATATCTGTCCCAGGGCGGTTTCGACAGAAAAAAAATGCGTTTTGGCTATTTTGAATTATTCCTAAATTCTTGGGCTGTGGCGGAAAAATAAGTCCAAAAAATTTATCAACGGTAATACCGTTTTTGAGGGGGTCGCCATCTTTTTAAATAATTCATAACCTCCCTGGGTTATTTTACCTCTTAGTTCGTCGCTGTTTTTAAGTTCTAAAATTTTATCCGCCAAATCCCGGGGGTCAGCAAGCCTACAAAATAAAATGTCTTTTCTGTCGGTAAATAATTCACGCATTGCCGATGTCTCCGCGGAAATTAAGGCTTTAGCATCGGCAATGGCTTCATAAACTTTATTTGGAATAACTCGTTGTGCCTTATCGGTTTTTCCAAAAATACCAAGACAAATATCGGCTCTGTTTATATAATCAGGTAATTCTTCATAAATAACATGATCAATCCAAGTAATATTTTCTAGATTTAAATCTGTGGCAATTTTTTTTATTCTTTCATAGTCTTGTCCTCGCCCGATGATTTGAAATTGAATATCATCATTGCTTAAAAGACCGGCGGCCCTGATAATATACTCCACCCCTTGTAGAGGAATAAAATTGCCGTGAAAATGAACTAAAAATTTATCGGAAGTTTTTTGAATAGACCTAGGATAAAACATATTATCAACGGTGCCGACAAAAACCCTGATAAATTTAGAGTTTTTTGTGCTAAAGGTTTTTGAAAAATAATCAATATGGACACTCGTGTCTAGAAGGATAACGTCTGCTAGCTTACAACTAAGCCAATCTGAAAACCAGTAATACTTCGCCTTTAAACTTTTTGGAGAGACTAGTTTTCTGTCCCAAACCCATGAATCATAAAGAGAATAAAAAGCGTCCCAAATTATTTTTTTATCCGATATCAGCTTGGCGAAAGGAACCATAAATCTAGAATCCGAATAACCAACTATCACAATATCAAATTGTT
>CAYIWY010000025.1:0-1482 GCA_964367355.1 uncultured Gammaproteobacteria bacterium | reverse complement strand
GCGGCCAGGATTCTGGACCTGCGTCAATACCGCCGCCATCGCCACGTCGCCGCGCACCAGCGGGCGGCCGTCGAGCTGGACGGCCGCCCGCCCAGGACCGGCGGCCAATGAGCGCCGCCGCTGTGCTTGGTGAGTAAGTAGAGAAATGCTTCCACAATCCCAAAACAGAAAGCAGCTTCCGGCCTTTTCAAGACTGGAATTGAGGGAGGCCGCGCAGGATTTATTGCCGGGCTTCGCGGTGCGCCGCTGCCAGCATCGGATTGCCTACGGGCGCGAGGGAGTGGATGTTTTTTCGGACACTACTGGGCGTGCCTGGCTTGAGGGGGCCGTGCCGTGCCAGTCGGTCTGGACGTGCCCATCGTGCGCCGCGCGGATCGCGGACGCGCGCGCCGAGGATGTACAGGGCTACATTGACGCGGCGCTGTCGAAAGGGCATGGCGTGGCGCTGGTTACTCTGACATTCGCACACCAGAAAACCGATCTTTTGTCGGCAACCGCCGCCGCGTTTTCAAAGGCGTTGAAGGTTTTTAAATCGGGCCGGGCCGCCGCCGCGCTGCGCGAAAAATGGGGGATATTGGGCGAGATTCGCGCGGTTGAAGTTACGCACGGCGCAAACGGTTGGCATCCTCACTCGCACGCAATCCTGTTTACTGACAAGGTTTTAAGGGCCGCCGATCTCGAGATTTTGCGCGGGGAAATGTTTGATCTGTGGGCCGCTGCGTGCAAAAAAACCGGCCTGGGCGCGCCCACGGCCGCGCGCGGGGTTGATATTGCCGGCGCAAAACACGCCGGGGGGTATGTCGCCAAGTGGGGGTTTGCCACTGAGTTGACGCGCGGCCATTTGAAAAAGGCGCAGGGCGCCGGGCGCACGCCGTGGCAAATTCTGGCCGACTACGCCGCCGGCTGTGCGCGCTCGGGGCGCCTGTTCCGCGAGTTCGCGCAACAATTCAAGGGCAAACGCCAGCTTTTTTATTCGCACGGCTTGAAAAAGGCGATAGGCGAGCCGGTGAAAAAACCAAAGCAAAAACGGCTCGATTTCAAAATCCGGCTGACAACCGTTTCCGCGCTGGATTGGGATTTGATCGTGGAGGGGCGCCTGTTCCGCCAGTTGCTACACGCCGCCGCTGGTGGGCGGGAACGGCTGGAAGCATTTCTCGGGGGGCTACGATGGCAGAAAAAAGCGGCCTAGTTGCGTGTTCGGACTGTGCCCGGTACTGCCTTACCGGACACGCCGCGCAAGGTACGCGGGGTGTTTTTGGCTGGTGGCATGGAGATAAACCCTATAGGCCGCGCCTCGGCTGCGCGCTGACTGGCGAACACTTGGCGCCGGACCATCGCCGCCGCTGTGAAAATTTTATTGACGCCGAGCGTGCCGCTATTGTGGCCGAGGCCGCGTGACGCCTGCCGACATTCACGCGCTCAAGGTAATCGCGCTCAATCTGGACGCGAAGGTGCGCGCCGCTGAGCGTCTGCCGCTGTTGT
>CAYIWY010000024.1:0-1501 GCA_964367355.1 uncultured Gammaproteobacteria bacterium | reverse complement strand
CTCGCGGTGCGTTAGGGGATTCAAAAATTGGGTCATTACTGAGCCCTCCTTCTTTCCCCCTTACGGGGTACAATATAATTATAACATGCGTGGCAATACCTAAATTTTCTTTCTCAAAATAACATGCTTAAACCATTTTTCTTGAAATACTGTTAGTTTTTCAATTTGTGCATCTGAAAAATCTTTGCCATCTTGAGTTACTATTAATTTGTCATCATTGTCGTCAGTTCTTCTAATCACAGCGATACAAATACCTCTTGTTTTTGTTATTGGTTTATCTACTCCTAAAACATATGCATCAAGTTCTTCTCCATCTGCTGATTTTGTATTTGGAATATAACCATAATTAACTTCATATGTAAAACCATGATTTGGATGCTTTGATCCTAGTGGTCTGTCAATTACTACATTTACTTTTTGACCAATGAAAGTTAGTGAATTTACCATAATTGTATTTTACTACCTTTTAAACTTTTATGAGTTATAATTTAGAAATGTTTAACGACAAAGTAAGTTTTGAAAAAGTTAATAATAAAAATGTGTTTTGCATTTTTAATGAACCTAATGTGTCTAAAAAACAAATTGTAATATTTAATCCTTCTCCATCGTCAATTATAATAATTTCGGAATTAGGAAATAACCTTCTTATTTCAGATATAACCCTTTCAGGGTTGTGTCTATAAACAGGAATTAGAAATAAAAGTTTCTGTTGCATTGTTGTGTTGTAGTATATCAAAATAGATCATATTCTCCAACTTATTTATTGTTTGTGTTTTATAGTGAAAAAAGAATCACTGTAATGGAATTTCAGTTGGAGTGATTGTTGGTTCTACTGTTGGAATTGCAGTTGGAACAATAGTAGGAGTAGGAGTTTCAGTAGGCTTTGGTGTTGGAGTTGTTGTTGGTATTGGGACTGGGGTGGTTGAAAGTACTTCTAGGTCTTGTATATCTTCTACTTCTAGTACTTTATTCTTGGAATCATAACTCCCAACAGCAAGAATTCTTTTTCCAACTAAACTAGCAAGATTAAACCCATCAGGTATTTCAAGAGTTACTGCTTCTGTTGATGTTGTGATTAAATAAAACTTTGTAGGATTAGTATTTGTTTTTGTTAGTGTTCCTTTAAGTGCAGTATCTTTTAAAATTTCAGGAACAGGAGTTGGAGTTTGTGTTGCAGTTATTCCATTAAACTTCATCCAAGGAAAGAATTTAGGAAAAACAATGCCTCCTAAACCAAAAACACCTGAGAACAATATAATGGCTAATCCAAAAACTGTAAGTGGTTTTGCTCTAACTCTCATATCTAAACCTTCGTTTGCTAATATCCTTTTCCACCAATATTTAATGTAAACAAGTGGGTTGGTTACTTTAAGATTTACTAGGTCAGGAGGGTTTGTTGTATTTACAGAAGTTGGATTATTAACAGTTACTGATATGGGTGGTAACTTTGTTGGATCTTCTTTGTCTACAAATTTTCCACTTGAATCTCTAACTTGTTTCT
>CAYIWY010000023.1:0-1641 GCA_964367355.1 uncultured Gammaproteobacteria bacterium | reverse complement strand
AAGAGCGCCTGATAAAACTTGACAAGGAAAGAGAGGGTAAAAAATAGCGGGGTGTGCCACGGCTCAGGAGTACCAATTTAAGGCCTCCTCTTGTTTATTGGTACTCCTGAGTTAATTTTTTGACATCTTGCAAACCACGCCATATCAATCATACACACTCCCTTTCCCACGCCTCGATAGCGGCATCTCTTGTTTGCTGCGATGTTGACCATGTACCCTCCCAACAATTTTTACAGTGGCATACCCAATCGCCCCTGCCTTTGCCCGATAGTTCAAAAATTATGACCGGCATTCCGCAACACTCTGGTATTTTTTCATCCATTTTTCACCCTCCGATCTTTCTTTCCAAACTTCTTACAAATAATTTCTCTAGCTTTTCTGAGTCCTGCCGCGAAATATGGAGCAGGTGGATCACTCATTGCTTTGTTAATTTCAACGTCAATCTCTTCTAATAGTTTATCAATTGGTGTTTTCATGTTCTCTTCATCCACTTTTCACCCTCCGATCTTTCCCGGTTAATTTTACAATTTTGCTTTTGCTGATTTTTATTTTAACGTCTTCACTCATCATGTTATTTTTACATCCTTGTTTATGCGACGGTCGCGCCCTGTTAATTTCACAATTTTACACATACCTGCTATCCTGGATGCAATGCGGTCTCCCAGCTTTTCCCCTATTTCCTCAATTGTAAGATTTGATGTAATAATTGTTTGTAATTGTTCAGAATATCTTTTGTTTAAAATTACATACAGTGTTTGCAATGCCCATTCGCTTGTTTTCTCGATACCAATATCGTCAAGAACAAGTAAAGAGCAATTGGAATACTTCTCAACAATCATTTCTTCACACTCATTCAAGCTGAAACAGCTACGAATTTTCATAAGTAGCTCAGGAACCGTTATAAAAATAGGTAGATTTTTATACGGAGAAACAAAATTATGACATGGTAGTGAATCAACATAACCTTTCATAAGAGAAACAGCTTTGTGCGTCTTGCCAGTGCCACAGGCCCCGGTTATAAATAAGCTCTTATGTTTTTCGTAATCAGTAGGCAGTTTAACATTCAAGAATATTTTAGGGACACCACAGGTTTGAACATAATCAACATACAATCCTGCCTTGTGCAGTTTTTTCCTTTCTACCAATTCATCCCAAGATTTACGCTTTTCTTGTTCCTGTCTTTCCTCTTTTTGCCTTTCCAAATCTGTACAAAAGCTTGCCTGTTCCCTGATATTCATATCCTTAAATCTTTTCTGTAGTTCTGGGATCGTCAGTATTAATGATTTCACACTCAATCCCCGCGTACTTACTAATTCCTCTCTCCTTTTCAGGAGTCGGTTGTTTGCTTCTTCCAGCTTGTCCATAATTATTTCCCTTTCTTGGTTCGTAAATATCCTTCCAACCATTTACGATAGAAAGCTCTATCGTTTCTTTTAGATCAATTCCTTGTGCTTTAAATTTACCCAGTTTTGTTATGAGCATTTTTAATGCCCTTTCTGTATTCGGACACTTCTTTGCTTTTCTCACTTCTATGAAAGCGTCCCAAGTTTCTTTTGGTATCCATTCCGGTATCTCTATATTATTAACATTCTTATTGTTATTAACATTCTTATTATTATTGTTTGTGTCCGTCTGTTGTAC
>CAYIWY010000022.1:0-1710 GCA_964367355.1 uncultured Gammaproteobacteria bacterium | reverse complement strand
ATAATTTCCATGGTTATTACTTGAAAATCTCCCGATATACTTTTAGTATGACTTCAGGGATCGCGCAAAGCGTCACCCTGCCTTTAACATCAGCAAATTTCTTTGTGTGCGGGTCGTCGCCCATTGAGAAGACATAGGTTCTAAAATGTCCGTCAATTTTCTTAATGGCTTTTTTGTAATCCTCAATCGCATCGTCATAAAAAATAACACCCATGTATTTATCAGTATTCTTGAAAATCTTAAATTCTTTCGTTTCTTGGACAAGTTCAAAGGCATTTTCCAAGATACAAAGCATATCTGTTGATTCTTTGACTAACTTTCTTTTATTTTTATCTGTCGGCTCCGCTTCCACAAAATCAGTCTTGTAGTATTTCAAATTTCCGCCAAGACTTTTTATTTCTTCTCCTTTTGGATTTTTATATCCTTTTATCGCTTTTTTGATTCTTGGATAGCAAATCTCAGCACAAATGTTATTTTCGTTATTTGTACAAAGAATGAATTTACGACTTCCACTATCTTCCTTATTTAACTCAAGCACCGCGTGTCCAGTAGTCCCCGATCCCGCCATAAAATCTAAAACTGTTAAGCTCTTGTCATTAAAAATTTGAATCAGATATTTTATCAGCTGTATCGGTTTTGGATTATTGAACAATTTCTCATTTTCAAACATATTTTTCAGAAGCTCAGTTCCTTGCCGATTTCCTATAAAATCAATGATTGAACGGGCGGATAATGTTCGCAGATTACCATCATCGTCTTCAAGAAAATATTGTTTACTAAACACTCTCCAGCCATTTTTTGTTTCTTTAAACATTACTCGACCTTCCTTTTGCTTCCTTTCATATGTATCCTTAGACCATCTCCAAATATGTTTTTTGCTGTTCTTATCGCTCTCGTTTGGATATATCAGTGTTCCGTCAGGAGCTTTAATTGGATAAAAAAGAGATTCAGAATATTGTATTGAGCTTCTATAAAGAGCTTCAATCGAAAACTTTCCGCGAGTACCAACATATTCATCTTCGTAAAGATATTTACCGTTATCTACATTTTGTTCGGTAAATTTCTTTGTTTTTTCTATGTCTTTGACATAAACCAAAATGTATTCATGCTCGGTAACTAAAACATTGCTATCATTTCCTCCGCCAAGTTTATTTTTCCATATAAACTGACCGACAAAATTATTCTCATTATAGATTTCATCGCAAAGCATTTTTAAAGGGGCTTGTTCGTTATCGTTAATGCTGATAAAAATAACCCCGCTAGGTTTTAAGAGATTTCTTGCAAGCTTAAGGCGCTTTTCCATAAAAGAAAGCCATTTGCTGTGACGGAAGCTGTCCTCTCTGTCAACGAATTTGTCGTTGTAAATAAAATCGTTATTGCCTGTATTGTAGGGCGGATCAATATATATCAAGTCTACCGCTTCGCGGTGTGTGAAATTGAGAACGGCAAGAGAATGATAATTGTCGCCCTCGATTAAAAGATTTACGAGTTTTGATTTATCGGATTCAATCGCTTTGCCTTTAACTTCTTTCAAAACAGGAAACGGCTTGCCTGCCATTTCATTGGGAAACATTTCATTTGGCGTGCGTGCGTCAGGATTGACGAGAATATCAATTTTTTCCTCGGGTAAATCGCGATGCCAAACAAGCCCGTATGTCGTGCTTTTGATTTTTACAATCTCCTTGATCAATTCCTCTTTTGACCAATTAT
>CAYIWY010000021.1:0-1948 GCA_964367355.1 uncultured Gammaproteobacteria bacterium | reverse complement strand
GATGCTCCCTCCTGCCTCGATGCCCCCTCCTGCCTTGATGCTCCCTCCTGCCTCGATGCAATAGTTTGTTACAATTCTTCCCGTAACTTTTATGCATCCGGCGTAAAATATACTATGTTCAAGGATTAAATCGCCTTTGATTTCGAGCGTATCCTTTGTAATTCCTGCGTTCGAGATCAGCCATTCTGCCCAGTCACACTTATTTTCCTTTCCTAAATCATCAAGTATCGATTGATACTTGACACCATCCAATTGTTCAGAATATTTTTTTCGAAACCATTCGATGCCGTCTGGACAAGCATTTTTTTCTTGCAACCAAGATATGGTAATTTTCACGATTTCTCCTTCCAAATTCTGTGTTAGTTTGATAGTTTTCATATTATTGATTATAACACAATATTACACTAAATCAAGTAAAAAAATATATTTATTTCAAATAGTTTTTAGCAATAAGATTTATAAGGTTCGACACGCTTCTTTCTTGTTTTTGTGCTTCTTTCTGTAAGCTTTTATACAAGTCTTCATTTAAATATAATCCCACTCTTACTTTTTTATCATTTGTTCTTATTCGTATATTATTCATGCGTGTAACAATAACACATTATTGCTAACTTGTCAACAACAAAATAAAATAATTTCCCCTCCTCCGCTATTTTAGATTTTAGGATAAAACTAAAATAATAAACTATCTTGAGATTAATAAAAATTGTGGTACAATCGCAGAGCAGTATAATTTGAGCCGTCCCGGTTATCCTTTACCCGCCGGGGCGGTTCATTATTTAAATTCTTGCAAATTCCCCGAAATATTTCTTTTCGGCCTTACGATATGCCGAATCTGCATCACTAACGTTTTTGAAATAACCAAGGCGAATCTCTTTGCCATTAATTTCTATTTGAGCTTGAAATTTTTTATCCCTTTCGCACCAACGCACTCCTTTAATTCCTAATTTATTGTTTTTGTTTGGATTTCTCTTATTGTGTTGATTTTGTTGATGTGTGCAAAGCCGTAAATTCTTTTTTTGATTATCAAGTCCATTGCCATTAATATGGTCAACCTGTTTATTTATTGGGGCATTTATAATCTCTCTGTGCATGCATACAAGAGTCTGTTTGTTATTTATCCTGATATTTCTCACAGAATACCAATTCTGTTTAGTTTGCATAGCATACCATTTATACCGATTTAACTTTTCAAAATCTTCATCATCTACCAGAGCAACTTTGCCTTGCGTTAATAATATTTCTTTCATCAAATTTATCCAATAAAAATTTTATACTTTTGTCGGTGGAAATAAATCTGGAATTACACTTGACAATTATTATAATGTATATTATAGTATTGTCAAGTTTAAAATGTAAAATCTTTTTGGAGGATAATTATGAAGAAGTATACCCTTGAAAAGCTTGAAAAGCAGGTGAAAAATACTCGTGAAAAAACGTTGAAAAAGAAAAAGGAAATGTACCGGCTTTGTATTGGTTTAGGCTTCACTCCCGCTGAATCATGTTTCCTAACTGGCAAAAAAGAGTCCGTGATTAGAGAGCTTGCTGAGGAACGCAGGTTGAAACAATTAAACGCAGGAGAATAGCCTTTGCATCGTGGATACATAAAACTATATCGCAAGTCAGAAGAGAATCTTCTTTATTTTTCGGAAGTATTTACGAAATGGCAGGCATGGACAGACCTCGTATTAATTGCAAATCATTCTAAAAAAACGTTATCAATTCGTGGGAATTTAATCAGTATAAAACGAGGTCAAACTGCATATTCTGAGGAGTCTTTGGCGCAAAGGTGGAAGTGGTCGAGAGGGAAGGTGAGACGTTTCATAAACTACCTCAAAACGGAACAACAGATAGAACAACAGCAAAGCAATATACTTAATATACTTACGATTAAAAACTATAATATATATCATGAAAACGATACAACAGATAGTACAACAGACGGACA
>CAYIWY010000020.1:0-1977 GCA_964367355.1 uncultured Gammaproteobacteria bacterium | reverse complement strand
AACTAATAGCACAGCTATTATACAGATGCAATAGCTGGACTATTGACTGTGTAGGACTAACTGCCAAACAGTCTGATTAGGGCGTATTACTGCGGATTTTCAGGATAGCGCTGTTTTAAAAGCGGTACTAAATTAGGGTGATGGTTTAGATGCTCAGATCACTGATGTAACAACTGGCCCGGGCCACCTGCCCATGAACGAACCCCATGTTGAAGTCGCGTATGTGTCTGCTTTTACTGGGTTGGATGGTGTCGTAGATCACTCGTTTGAGGCGGTCTACTCTAGTCTCGCTTTTTGCGTAGGCCTCACAGGTCACCTCGAAATCCCTGATTGGCCATTTTCCGTTATTGACTACATGGAAGTCCGCGACCATGACGGTGCCGAAGCCATCGAGTCGCCACTGGAACGACTTTATCTGCACTGCCTCTAATGCTTGGACCTTTGGGTCTGGTTTCGATGGCTCATCTTTCTTTCCGAACGCAGCTATGAGCAGCAGCACGAGCCCACCTATCAGCAATATCGTTCCGATGCCGTGCGATTCCTTGGGAGGTTTCGCTGGTTTCGCGCCGCAGTGTGGGCAGGCCGCAGCGTCTGCGCTGACCTCGCCGTTGCATTCGTAACATTTTACCAACGCCATCTAGATGTGCCTTGTCCAGATTTCCTCGGAGATTATAACAAGCCGCGATCCGTTGCGCCGATATTCGATGGCGCGTTCGATTTTACGCCCATGGCTAGTGTGCGCCCAATCGCGCGAGGCGAGGGTGCCAATGACGAGATAATCAAGGCCCTTTGTTACGGTGTCGGCAGTCTGACCACCGCGATCGATGATAGCTTCTTCGCACTTCCGGCGTGTGCCGTAGATGAATTTCCCGGTGAGACAAAACAGTGCGTTCCGGAATTGCAGCCGCTTCACATCATCAATGGGCAATCTGGTTGCCATGCCACTGACGGTGCCGATATCGTATGTTGTGCCACCGATAATCTGCGCGATGGTATCCGTGAGGTCCGCGGCTTCTTCGGCAGTGACACGTCCATCGGCGAGGATGCTGCGTACCCGTGCCGCGAGCACGTCACTTGGCCAACATTTGGCGATCTCGGTGTTTTCCTTAAGCCACGTGTCCAGGAACACAATCTCGTTTTCGTTGACGACGCCATCCACCACGATGCCGCGGCAGATTCCCAGCAGGGATTCGAGCGACTTCTTGAGGTTGCGGTGCCAGTTGAATGCATGATGCGGTTGTCCGTCCTTGTCGAGACTCATGTGCATCTCCCAGCGGTCTGGTCTACACGGCTTTTTTGCGTACAGCAGTTTGTTGATGAGCCGCCTCGCGGCCCCTTTTCCGCAATTTCGTTGCAAGAGGTTTATTAGATCGTATCGCAACATCCAACATTCCTTCTCTGTCGAATTCCTCGCCTAAACGCATCCACGTGGAAAGTTTCTTGCTTTTTTCGATTTTGGTCAAATAAAGCATTCCCGGCTCACGGACTTCCAAGTGGGTCTCTGGCAATATTTCCGCCAACTGCGGGGAGATTTCGACCGGGTTGACTTCGAGTACGCGCGCGATTTTCAGCACGGCCTCGATATTAAGGGCAACACGGCCATGGAGGTAGTGGCCAAACGCGCCCTGCGTCCAGCCACAATCCGCTGCGACCAATTCCTGTGTTAAGTGCAGAGCCTTTTTTTTTCTCAGCCAGATAGCCCGCAGGCGCTCGGCGGCGTCCTGCTCATTCGGGTCCAGCTTTCGTCGTGTTCTTGGCATGGGGAACATAGTATTAGCTCTGCTATTTTTAGCGCCACGAGCGTAGCTATTGATTATTTTTAATAGCGATGCTACTTTTCCGGTCTGCCATGGACCTGAAGACCTATCTCGAAACAGTCAAGAAAACCCAAGCCGGATTTGCGGAGGATATGGGCGTTACCCAAGGCCTGGTTTCGCAATGGGTCAGGGGGGTAACCCGTATTACTGCTGAACGGTG
>CAYIWY010000019.1:0-2014 GCA_964367355.1 uncultured Gammaproteobacteria bacterium | reverse complement strand
CAGGGCGCCTAACCGGTTTCGAACCGGCAACCTCTTGATCCACAATCAAACCCTGTGACCGGCCCAACCCGCCCGCATTTTGGCCCAAAACAGGGGCACAGACGTTGACAGTACATCAAACTCTCTGCTACCGACCCCGGCCCATCACCTCAGTATACTGCGTTTTCAGGCCGCTTACCAGCCACCTGGCGTAGAACTGCTGAGTCGTCGCAATCCGGGAATGACCCAGTATCGCCTGCACCAGCGACATATCAGCGCCCCGATTGAGCAACCGCATCGCCAGCCCATGCCGAAAACTGTGCGGATTGAGATAGGCCAGCCCCGCCGCGGCGCAACGCCGCTCCAGCATCTGACGCAGACCGCTCACGGTCAGCCGCCCATCGGTGCCCAGCCCCCCACCGTCGGCAGACGCCATCAGCGCCCGCCCCGGCAGACCGGGATGCAGCAGGAGGAAGGCGCGCAGCGAGCGCGCCACCTCCGGCAAAAACGGCACCGGGCGATCATCACCGCCCTTGCCCGCCCTCACAACCAGCACCCCGGCGTCCAAATCAAAATCCGCCAGGGAAAGACCGCACACCTCGGCCGCCCGCAACCCGCAACAGTCCAGGATCGTGATGATCAGCCGATCACGCAGGTCGATCCACGTCCCCAGCGGGATTGAGGCCAGCAGCGAGTCCACCGCAACCCCGTCAGCCTGACGAGGTTGCCCGTGTGGGATCTTCGGCGGCTTCATCCGTCGCATCGGCGAGGGGATCGCAAAATCGGGGTTCTCTTCTAGCCACGCAAAAAATGGACGCAGCGCCCGAAACCTGGCCGCCACCGTCGAGGCCGAGACCCGTTCCCGCTCCGCCACCAGGAACGCCTCAATCGTCCCCGTGTGCAGCCAGTTCGACCCGTTGACCCCGGCCCGTTCCAGAAAGCGCACAAAGGCCAGCAAATTAGCCCGATACCACTCAATCGTCTGCGGACTCAGCCCCTCTGCGCTCTTATGGCGCAGAAACAAATCGATCACATCTACCAATTTCACAACGCACCTCCCCGGCTGGATGGAACGGCAAACACACCATCCCGCCGGGATGGGGCGCGGCCCAACGCTGACCAGGCCCAAACCACGCCCCATCCCACTATAACCCAAACTGACCTCACCGGAAAGGGGGACACATGAATTCTTGGCTTTTATGGCTGCTCATCAACTGGAACTCATAATTCCACCCCGCCCTGGCGCAACGGGCGCACCGCACGCATACCCACCGCTGGCCAGCCTGGCTCGTGCCCAGGAAGCGCCCTGGCCGGCGGTTACAACCAGAGAAGAAAGTTATGCCGAAATCCCAACGAAAAATCACACCAGGCCTGTACAACGTCGGCGACAGCGTGCGACCCGTCCACGATGGCGAGTACCGCCTCTATGGACACGGAAAAATCGTTGCCATCAACGCCAAACGCCACAATCCCTATCAAATCAAGTTCCCCCGCGCAACGGTAACCCTCTCCTACCGAGAGGACGAAATCACGAAATGATCACAATCACCGACGAAAAAACCGCCACCATCTGCGAGGCCCTGCGCTATTGGGCGTGGGACATTTCCGCATTTGCCACCAGGGACTGCCAGTGCGAAATCAACGCCCTACGCCAGCTTGCCAACGAACTGGAGTACCGCCTCGCCATGCAGAGCCTGCACGCCGAGGAGAAAGACGACGAATGAACGATACCGATGAACTACTCATAGAAATCCGCCGCCTCAACGCCAACATCGAAGCGCTGCTCTCCGCCTCGCAGGGCCAGCTCCTGGCCCGGCTGGTGGAGATACTGGACGATCTGCGCGAGATCGCCACGATAACACTGGGCTACGAGGTAAAATGAGCATCGAACAGAACGAGGAACAGGAGATCAGCAGCGAGGAAAAGTCGTACTTCGCCATGATCCCCCACATGGCCGACGACGATCTGCCCATCTACCAGCACCGTTTATATTGTCACTATCGCCGCGTGTGCGGCGAACGTAACGGAAAATGCA
>CAYIWY010000018.1:0-2212 GCA_964367355.1 uncultured Gammaproteobacteria bacterium | reverse complement strand
GCTTTACGCCGCCGCCGAATTTCGTATTTCGCTTTGCGAAATGCGCCGCCAAGAAAATATGGAGTTGTGTTTGCCCTGCCCTCCCGTGCGCACACAACAGCATTTGAACTCCTTCAAATTCCATATATGGAATTATAACTCCATATTGAGTAGAAGCGCAATAGTTGATAATGTGTTAATATAAATATGGGTCAAATTTCCAAAAAACTAGGCCAGAACATCAAACGCATACGGCTTCGCCGTAAAATGTCGCAGGGCGACGTTTGCCGAGCAATAGACATGGATAGAAGCTATATGAGCGCGATTGAGGGTGGTAAAAAGAACATTACCCTTGCTGTTTTAGAAAAATTGGCAAATGCGCTTGGTGTTTCCATTGATGAACTACTGAAATGATTTTTATGAAGAACCAAAAAGGATTTATTCAAATACCCCTGCTTATCGCAATTATTGCGGGCGTTTTAGTTATGGGTGGTATTGGTTATGTTGGAGTAAAACAATATCAAAATTCTCAAAAGGAAAAGGTACGAGTTCAAGTACAAGCAGAAGTTCAACAGAAAGCATTAGAGAAAGCTCAAGCTGAAATTGAAAAATTAAAAACTGAAAGTTCAGCAACAAAACAAAATCAGCAAGCATTAGAGAAAACAATAAAAAGTAATCAACAAGGACCACAAGAAACCACCAAACAAGCGCAAGATAATAACGGTATTATAACTGCTTCCGACATAGAAAGTTTTTTATTCTACGTGGGGCAGGTGGGATGTATAGGAACGTCGGGTTCCAGTAAAGGCACAGGGACATTAATCAATGTTAACGGCGGTGTCAAAGTATTAACGAACAGGCATGTTATAAC
Organism: uncultured Gammaproteobacteria bacterium; assembly: GCA_964367355.1. Taxonomy (GTDB): domain Bacteria; phylum Patescibacteriota; class Microgenomatia; order Woykebacterales; family RBG-16-39-9b; genus CAYIWY01. Next base: position 1,362 of record CAYIWY010000018.1, on the reverse strand, counting down.
AGGAACTCTTTGTACCTTTAAATTCACGCATAAAACATATGGATTTAAAAACTATGGTCTTGATGTTAGTAACTTACTTACTTGGAATACAATAACAGACTCGGTAATTGTTCCTTTAAAAAGTTTTACGAAAGACGGAGACTTGTTTTCGGTATCTTCTCTCTCTCTGTTAAATCAACTAATTAGTCCGATTAAAACCAATGGTTCATGTAAGGAAAGAATGCCGTTGGGTAGTCCTGTAGTAGTAATAGGTTACCCAGTTACAACCCAATATATTAGCGGAAAACTTGAGATACCATCTTATGGAATTACGATAGATCAAACCGAAAATCCTCAAACTGTTATAACTGGTATAATTAGTGCTTACGACGAATCAGTTTTAAAGAATCTACCAGATGTTAATTATTTTACTACAGCGCCGATGGACAGCGGGAATTCTGGAGGGCTTGCTTTATCTAAAACAGAAGGAAGAATTTGTGTTTTAGGTATACCAACATGGGCGGCGGTAGGAAATTTTCAAAATCAAGGCGTAATACAAAGTATAAACAATATCTTTTTTGTTCCCTAAAAAAATGGCTTAACAAATTTCTGTTGTTGTATAATAGTTCTGATATTGTACACGATGTCCAGCCACATAAAAGATATTTAAAATCTATTTATGACGATTGAGGAAAAAAACACTAGAAACTGGATTGAACAAAATTATAGAGATGATAACGAAGCTGACTGGAATGATCCTGATAGGTTTCAACAAAAAATAAATCTTCCATCGGCATTAAAACTCATTCAATTGCCATTAAAAAATAATCAGTGTAATTGTTTTGTGTTTGCTTTTGGTTTAGACGAAGATAAAGAATTTTTATTTAGCTGTGGACTACTTGGTTTCGGCACTAATGTTCAGAAACTAATCGAGGATAAAGTATTACTACCTTCATTCGAGCCTATATCCGGCGACTATATTATTTATAAAAACGATTTAGATATCACACATGCGGGTATAGTCAAAAATAAGGAGATAGTGGTTTCTAAATGGAAGTTTGGTCCAATTATTGAACATTCAACCTTCGCAGTTGATCCAAGATATGGATTAGATATAAGTTATTATAAAAAAACCGATCCGAATAAAATAAAAAAAGGTTTACGTAAAATTTGTGATCAATCTTACGCAGATCTAATCAGGAGAAATTCATAAAATAACTCCGACCGAGTAGACGGGTCAGTAATTTAAAGAGTTATTACTTAGTGAAAGATAATAGGGCTGGCAAGATATTCGAAATTATTGAAAAAATATAGGATAGAACTATAAAAAATAAAAGGTGGCGCGCCAGTTTCACTGGCACGAAATTCGGCGGCAGAAAGCGA
>CAYIWY010000017.1:0-2388 GCA_964367355.1 uncultured Gammaproteobacteria bacterium | reverse complement strand
GTCGTAACAAGGTATCCCTAGGGGAATCTGGGGATGGATCACCTCCTTTCTAAGATATTGGTTTGTTAGAAACCTCCGAGTTTACTCGGAGAGAGCTAACGGCTACACGTCAAATATAGGAGAGTGTACTTCACATTTTTAAATGTTGTGAAGTAGGTCGACTTTCTCACGAAAGCGGCCAAGTCAACAATCAGACGTATCATTTTTGAACCTCGGTTTCGGGGTGAGAAAATATCGGCCGAAACAGATTTATCTGTCGAGGGCGATACACTCGTATTCTCAATATTTTGCATGATAATCAAAAACCACCTTTAAATGGGTGGTTTTTGTTATGTTGACATAGATTTTCAGTTCTTGTTTAATAACGTTTATGGATAAAGGAGACTTAAAGGCAATTCAAGGATTGTTTCGAAAAGAATTTAGTGAGGAACTAAGTCCTATTAAAGCGGAGCTAGTTGAAATAAAGGAAACGCTAGATTCACATACAGTTTCATTGATGAACCTCGAGAAAGAAATTAAATCTTACATGGACGCGCTTGATCTTGAAAGAAAAAGGGTTGATAAGCACGACAATAGATTGGAAGTGATTGAAGAAAGTCTAGGTTTGGAAAAGGTTTAGATTTAATACCTAGTTGAGGATTGCAGCCAGTCATAAGCTTGGTTTTTCATTCTTAAAAATAAAAAAGCCTGGAACTGATGTTCCAAGCTTTTCTTGCTTACTACTACGTCAAAGTCTCCTGATCTTCTGCTGGTAATCTACGACGTCTCTTCCATCTCCACAATGGCATACCTTCGGGTGGTGGACCATCTGGACTTGGTTCGTGTCCGCATGTTTCACAATCTCCACAGCCATTATCGCGTGTAGTCTTGATCCCAGCCGCTTTGTTCCTTAGACATGGTTCTGGCCAAGGCATGACTCTTCTCCTATAGTTTCGCTAAACACCTGTTCAAATACACAATAACTTATAACAAATAAGTAACAAAAATACAAATTTCGTAAGATTGGTTTTTGTGTTTCTAAATAACTCCAATAATGTCCGATCGGCCAAAAACGGCAGCAGTTTTTGTGTTTCTTGATTAGATTGTGGCTTGGTGGTAGAATAGGCAAGATTTATGGGCGCGTAGCTCAGCGGTTAGAGCACTACACTGATAATGTAGGGGTCCCCGGTTCGAATCCAGGCGCGCCCACCAGAAACAGTAATTAGCAATCTTAAGTTTTCACTGACAAATCATTTTATTTATCCTTGACACCAGCTTTTTCAGATGATATATTGCACCTCAATGAGACTATTTCTCATAAAGAGGCTCTTTTAGGTTTAAATTGTTAAGGTTTCTTTTATATCAACACCCTTTCAATCCTCTCCTAAAATCCCTCTAAAGTTAGTTATCAGTTAAATATGTAGTTTGCTTCGATCAGATCGAAGTTGATAAAGAAACGTAATTACGTTTCTTCGTTGCGGTCCTGTGCTCTGCGTTAGGAAACTAAGAGCACCAGTACATTTGAAATTTGTGGACCGAATAAATTGGGGCCGTTAGCTCAGCTGGGAAGGGAAGCATTTCGTTTTGCGAAAAGTAGATCGCACATTTGCAATTGTTCATGGGCCTGTGGCTCAGTTGGTTAGAGCACCTCATTTGCAATGAGGAGGTCGTCGGTTCGAATCCGACCAGGTCCACCAAACGCGGATCTGAGAGTTCGGTCCCGATGAAATCGGGATTGGTCCGGCAAAGCCGGACTAGCTCTCTCACGGTCCACCATTTAGGTTTAACAATCTAGCACTTTACTTTGTGAAGCAACAATAGTTTATAAAATTATTCTTGCGAACAATGCAAAGTACGAAGTACTTTAAAAACTGAAAAGAAGTAAACTCACCCCAAAGCGTCTGCAAGAATTCATTCGCTTGTAGAGTTTGGGGTGATATCAAAGATCTAATTAAGGTATACAGTGGATGCCTTGGAACTTTTGGCCGATGAAGGACGTGGTAGACTGCGATAAGCCTCGAGTAGCTGTCAACAAGCGTTTATTCGAGGATTTCCGAATGGGGTAACCCCTCCAATTTATTTGGAGACTCTTATCTGAATATATAAGATAAGTTGTGGTAAGCACCTGAACTGAAACATCTAAGTAGGGTGAGTAAAAGAAAACAATCGTGATACCCCAAGTAGCGGTGAGCGAAAAGGGATCAGCCCAAACCCCGATTTATCGGGGGGTTATAGGGTCTCTCTGACTTTAATGTCAAAAAAGTTAAAAATCTCAAATTAACAGAAGCCTTTGGAATAAGGCGCCAAAGAGGGTGATAGTCCTGTACGTGAAAATTTGAGACTTTTGAGGGAAACCTGAGTACCGCGGAGCACGTGGGATTCTGCGGGAATTTGCCAGAACCATCTGGT
>CAYIWY010000016.1:0-2472 GCA_964367355.1 uncultured Gammaproteobacteria bacterium | reverse complement strand
GGCAGAACAGGACAAAGGAGCAAAAGAGATAGCTTTGGCTGGAGGAATAGGAGCGGCAGGAGGAGTAATAACCGGCGGGCTTATAGGAGGAATTACAGGGGGAATAAGTGGAAAATTGAGAGGCAATGCAGAAATTAGAAAACAAAGAATAGAACTATTAAAAACCGTCCCCAATTCCAAAGTAGCTCAATACACACTTACTGGAGAAGGAAAAATTGCCACAGACCCTATTGCTAAAGAGGTAATCAAACAAGGAATGGATGAAGGAACGGTCGCCACTATTAAGGGTTCTACCGCTTCAGATAAAATCAAAGCTAATAAGATGTTGGATATATTGGAAAAAGGAAGAACGAATCCAATTTACAAAGCTCTTAATAGACCCAGTGATGTAATAGGCGATTCAGCGTTGGAAAGATTTAAAGTGGTTCAATCAGCTAATCAAAAAGCCGCTAAACAACTTGATATAGTCGCTGGCTCGTTAAGAGGTCAAAAAATAGACCCCTCACCAGCTGTTCAATCTTTTATAGATGATTTGCAAGAAATGGGAATAAAAGTAAGCAAAGGGAGGGCTTTTTTTAAAGGTTCAGATATAGAAGGAATCACTCCAGCGGAAAATCTTATAAACAAAGTCATTAAAAGAATGACGGAAGTTTCCGATGACGCAAATGAATTACATAAACTCAAAAAATTTATTTATGAACAGTTGACCTATGGAAAAGCAGGAGAAGGATTGACGGGAAATACTGAAAGAATAATAAAAGGATTAGCTTCTAATGTTGATGATTTATTAGATACTAATTTTCCTAGATATAACAGAGTAAATACTCAATACTCAACAACAAGAAAAGCGATAGACCAATTTGTAACATCAGCTGGTGCAAAATTTAATCCAAATTCACCTAACGCAAATGCAAGAATAGGAACTTTGGCAAGAAGGTTGTTAAGCAATGCTCAATCAAGAACAGATGTTCTAAATTCCTTGAATAATTTGCAAGAAGTGGCTGAAAAATATGGCGGTAAATTTTCCGATGATATTGTAACTCAAACTGTATTCGTGAATGATTTAGAAAGATTATTTGGAACACAAGCTCCGACTTCTTTGGCGGGAGAAGTATCTAAGGGTGTTCAAAAAGCTACTTCTTTTGCGGGGAAATTAAAAAGCACTACTGGTATCTTTGACCTTGCTTTGCAAAAATCAGGAGAGGTTATAGACAAAGCTAGAGGAATAAATGAAGAAAATCTTATCAAAGCCATTAGACAATTACTCCAATAAACCTCCTATGAAGAAACCAGCGAACAACACAGGAAAAAATACGAACACAGACCACAAGGGATTACCTGTAAAAATTGAAATCACCAAACTTGCTATAAACGCCGATATAAAACTTAACACCATATCCCATTCATACCACACCCCCAAAATTTATCAACTTAACCAAATAATGCTATAATATAAATATATGCAACACCTAGACGAAGAAAATTTAGCCAAACTCCAAACCCTTTTGGAAAATCGCCTAACCAAAGAGGACTTTATAAAGGCGTTTGAACAAGTTATTAACCTCGTGCTTAAAGTCCAGCAAGACCAGCACGAGGCTATTTCAAAATTGGAAACGACTTACGGAATGATGATGGACAAAATGAAAGGCGACAATTCTATGAGCCTTGCGGAAATGAAAGATATGATGAGTAAACACATCGCTGAATATGTCCGCCAGAACACCAACGCAATAAATTCAACAATGGCAAATAAAATCAAAGAAATTGATTTAACTGTGGCGAACATCAAACCCATTAAGGGCGACAAGGGCGACACTGTTTTTGTTGAGCCAAAAGCCGAAGAAATCCAAAAAGCGATAAATCCGACAATAGAAGAGTTTAAGAAAAACTGGGAAGGTAAAGTCCAACAAGTTTTGGCTTCAAGGGGCGGCGCAAGAGGGCTGGGCGGAGCTAGCGTGATCACACCAAGACCACTAAAAGGAATAAGCACAGACACCACGCCCGCCATCACCGGAGCGATAAATGGAACAAATAAAGAGTTCACTCTGCCGAAAGCTCCAGTGACGAATGGATTGGCTTTATTTTTGAATGGGGTAAGGCAGAATATAGGAGCGTCAAATGATTTTACTTTGTCGGGTAAAGTCATCACTTTTGCGACCGCTCCTTTGACGGGAAATATAATTTTAGCGGATTTTGATTACTAAAATGAAAAAAGGATTTATTGAAATAATAGCACTAGGTTTGATAGCATTTTCTCTACTTGCTTATGTCGGCGGAGATTATTTTGGAAAATTATCCAAAGAAACTTCTTTGGGGGCGGCTACAATAGTAAACCCCCCGCAAGGTGGCACTGGCACTTCCACTTCTCCAACTTATGGCCAAATGTTAGTCGGCAATTCTGGCGGGACTTATACACTCACCGCCACTTCTTCTTTGGGAATTACGGCGGCTGGCGATGGAGTTTCTAATTGG
>CAYIWY010000015.1:0-5626 GCA_964367355.1 uncultured Gammaproteobacteria bacterium | reverse complement strand
TCAAACCACCATGCGTCCATAATGTCTGGCGGTGCTTCAAACAATAAGGCATTCTTCCGGCTGTTTGATATGTAAAAGCCACGTTTGTATTTAAGCCTCATTCTCCAACCTCCGAATGGAAAGCAGTAGATCTCACGCCACTTGCATGGGTACGATATACCAAAGGTTCTTCTCTCGACATATTCATACGCCTTGCATACGCTTCCCGTGTCGAACATTTCGGGCATTTACGGTTGTGATATCCTTCTGACATAAAAGTTTGCCCACAGTTAACGGCAATACATTTGCGTTCCCCTCGTTTGTTAATCTTGCCCAAGAACTCCAGCGATTCACCTTCGCTCAGACTACTATTCTTATACTTAGTTCCTGTGCCTCTACGATATTTGTTACTATCCATATTTAATCCTCCTAGTATAAATCCCCCTCGAATGGATGCCGAGAAAGGAGTAAGAGCGCATCCAAAAGAGGGGTATGGTTAAATGACTATCCAGGTGTAGGCTCTGGACTAGGCATAGGGCTAGGCTCAGGCAAAACTTCTTCTGATACCTTGCCCGATAGCTTCTTGCCATTCCTGGTTAATTCAATGTGCGTATTGACTCCACCAGTACCAGGCACTGGAGATAATACGGCAATATGCTCCTTACTGTTTCCGGATAAATATATATCTATAGTGTTAGGGATAATAACCGCCGATACAACATATTTACCAGAAGGTAGTTTGCTTAATGTAAATCTTCCATCTTCTCCTGTAGTTGCAGGATACACCTTATCACCCTTAACAACCGTTATCAATACACCAGATACGGGATCTCTAGCATAGCTCAACAAATGACCTGTGCATACAAAACTACCAATAATTAATGCAATAACTACAAACCTTTTCCTCATCGCATATCCTCCGTAAAATTGTTATTCAGATTTTAAAGGCACATCGCCTCTACATACTCTCTCGTATTCTTTCATTGACGTATCAAGTTCCCTTTGCTTCAGCATTACAAAGCATTCGACCATAAGGGTTTTGAATTCAGGCACGGTCAAATCCGATACCTTTTTAACAACTTCTAACTTTACTTCTTTCAATGCTTCTTTAACCATATTCAAATGTTTATTAGCTAAATCAATACCTTCATTTTTGGCTTTGTCTTGATTCAATAAATCATAATTCGTCCCCATGTTGAATCCTTTCCAGAAAATTGGCGGGGATATTGTGGGATTTATACCCACATCTCTCCGGTCATGAGCCGGAGTGTTTTGCCTCTTAAACTATCACCCCATACTATTTAACATCCGGCAACTGACAACCCGAAAGGAGAAGGTTTAAAGAGTTGCCCGCTACCGGGTTAATGTTTTATTTTCCCGTGGCAATCCACGCATAAAGGCTTTAGTCTGTCTGGATGACACAGCAAATATTTGTATATCTCGTCAATTATATATTCTAAATGAGCACCGTCCAAGTGGTGTACTTCTAAAGATAATTCTTTTCCTTTGGCCTTGCTCTGCTTCTTACCACATTCGGTACAATGGTATCCGGTACGCTTTAAGGCCGCCGCCCTCTCCCTTGACCTAAGCCATATATAACGCCTCAAGACATTTCGTATCTTACTTCTCGGTGTGTAAGGTAAGCGCTTTCCCATCAATCCCCTTTCATGTAACTGATTTCATCATCTGCGGCTGATTCTGGATTTATGGTGTAATCTATTTCACCTATTGCCCGACAATTTTCCATTGCTTGTTTTTTTGTTAAACCTCCATATTTGATTAATCTATCCCTGTATTTTTGCTTCCATTTGTAGTTTTCCAATTATTTTACCTCCAAAACATCTGAAATATTGACCTTGCCTATGTCTGTGTATAGTTCGATGCTCCAGGGATAATATTTAGCTTCTCCTGTATATCCAACCACACCAATTACCATTCTGTCACATTGATAGAATCTTACCCAATCGCCCACTTGTGGGTTTCTGGATGGTACGCTTTTATATGTTGTATTCATATCGTTTCCAGCAGTGTTTGCTGCCGTTCCATTCCTTTACTAATTTTGATTTAAGTTTGCTGATTTCTTTTGGTTCGAGATAGAAATGTGGATTTTTCGCAGCCTCTACCCTCAATTTATCTTTATGCTTGCACATCAAATCCCGAAGATGTTCTTTTAGTAATTCCGACATATACTCATGTTGTAATTCATGCACAAACCATAAGACATGCTTTTCTACATTTAAGCCTGTATTTATTTTAATTATAACTTTCGTACCTTCTCTTTCAATTGACTCAATCATACGCCCTCCGCCCCACTAAGTTAAAATGGTAAATCCTCGCTATTGATATCATCAACCTTTTTTTCTATTTTGCAGTAATCTCTTACCTCGTTCTTGTCAGGATATTCTCCTGTTTTATCATGTTTTATAGATATAACACAGCGTCCAGAACGGCCAGAACACATATCAGCAGTAATATTACCCGTTTCGTATTCATTGTGTAGTTTAACTGCCTCGCAAAAGTGTTTTAATTTGTAGGCTATACTTTCCAGCAAATAATCAAATACCCTTGATTTACAACCATCGGGAGCAAAAATATCAATTTCAAGTTTTATCATTGGATTTCCAGCTTTACTTATTTCATCAATGGCTTTTATTACTTCAAAATCATATTCTCCTTTAGGAAACACTTCAAAACTATTCAATTCTTCATCTTTTTTTGGTGTAAAATTCATATTAATTTATCTCCTTAACTATTAAATTTCAATTCGTTTTTTCAGCCACGCTACAGTAGTGGCTGCTTGATCTTGTGTCAATTCACTCCAATTTTCGGCATTTGCCTTTGACAATATTTTTATAGTATCTTTTTCGTCCACTTTTACAACATCAATTAGTCTTGTAATTTCTGCCACCTGCGAAGGCGTGGCGAGTATGATTTGATTTACTTTTGAGTTTATAAAATCCTTACCATAGCGTTTCTCAAATTCAGAATATTCACATGGAAACGATTCCCCTTCAGGAAAACCTAATAGTCTTGATTTTCGTACAACTGCAAATCTGGAATTTCCCCTTTTTTCTAATCTCAAAGTAAGATCAAGTTCATAGATTAACTTTTCCCACACGTCCGGTTGGTTTCCTACCTCTTCCCTATTCCCTGTTTTCGGATTAACACCCCATTCAGTTGTTTCGTGTGCTTCAAATAATACATTCATATCAATTTTATTTATCCAGTTTACTAATTGGCGCATTGCATGTATAGCAGGTTTTTTCGATGCTCCGAATACATCTTTGTCGCCGAGACGTGCTTGATCGTGTGCAATAGTGGTTTGGTATAACTTTGTAATCGGAATAGCAAGTGTTTGGTACGGATGCTTTTCTGTTGTCAATGCCTGTACTTGCTCAATTACCGTCTGAAAGTCGCAAGCTCCTTCGTCTATGCCCAAATACGCCCCTTTCGCTTCTTTGAGTTTTTTTTGATAATGTGCGAGCCTGGCACCGCCTTCACTATCAATGTAAAACGGTGTGGGAAAATCCATAGATAGCCATGTCTTACCAATTCCAGATTTAGAAAAAGTCATCATTTTAATCTTTCCTGGGCTAGTCAATGCTGGGTCTTTTGCTTTTAGTTTACTCATAAATTCTCCTTAAAACTTTAATCCTCTCCTCTATTTGTACTATCTACAGGTGGTATAAACATTTCTCCGCTCGAATTCTGTATGTAATTCAGCCTTTCTTTTAATTCAGCCGTTTCCTTTTCAATTGGCATTATATATTTCTCAAAAACCGCAACGATTGCCTGTGTTTCTTCATAATATGTTGGCTTTTTAACAAGGTAAAAAATCTCTTGGATTTCAATCGCAATGGAGGTATATTTATTACCTATTAATTTATTACTCATTCTTTTTTCTCGACTTGTTCGATCTCCAATTTTGGTTTTAAAAATTCAAACGTGACATCTTTTCCATAGCTGCTGAAGACCACTGTGTTAAATCTACCTGGCATTTCTTTTTCCGCCCACGCCAGAAGAATTTCTCTTACTTCGCCTTGTTCAAGTTTAAGCTCCACCTTTAACCTCCCTTTCTTGCAAATTTCCCGAAATATTTTTCCTCGGCAATGCGATAGGCCAAGTCAGCATCTCCAAGAACTATGTCTTACCAATTCCAGATTTAGAAAAAGTCATCATTTTAATCTTTCCTGTCAAAATCTTCATCATCTACAAGGGCAACCTTACCTTGAGTTAATAATATTTCTCTCATTTCTGATCTTCCTTAAGTTTTTCGTCCCCACATAGTTCGATAGCCTGGATTAATACATCCTTGAAACTCTTCAGCATTTCTGCTCTCTCGTATAATTGCTCAAGTGCCGCTTTTAACTGCAATTTCTCTGAATCTTTTCTTGCTTCTTGCAAAAACATTCTTATGGGTTCAATCCTGCTTTTCCGTGCCATTTATTTTCCTTTCTCAATATTAAAGTATTTTTTGCATTTAGAACAATACCAAACTTCGTTGCTATTGTAAACCGTAGTAAGCGATTCCCCACATACAACGCAACGATAAGACGAAGTCCAATCAGATAACCTAAATCCAGCTATCGCAATATTTTTCCAAGTGATTCATTTGACCTCCGGCTGTTTCTTTAGCATCTCCAAGAACAACGGTAATATCTCGGTTTCATAGGAAAAACCCGCTATCTTTGATAATTCTTTAAGTATTCCCAGACTTATCAACTCACTTTCCAAAAAGGCAGAGTGGTAATTGGTGTAGTCTGAATAATTTATCCAATGATTCTTTATGGCCATTTGGATACGTTCTTTCACCGAATAAAATATTTCCACTGCCTCATCTTTTGTTAATTCTATTTCTAGTTTTCTTGGATATTTAACTATCACGATTATCCTCCAATCTTCCTGAATTCGAGAGGAAGAACAGGTACTCCGGCACCTATACTTTTACATTTTAAAGGATAGGTATTGCCTTTAAAATTTATTGAATCTCGTTCCATCAATATCTCCTGTGCCTCTTTTCTAAGGCATCACTGCCTATAGTCTTTAATTGTCCAGTGCTTACTATCTATCATGATTATTTTTTCACCTCTAAATATCCCACACTCCAATAATCACCCACTTTAACAATATCCTCGACCCATTGCCCTTGATAGATTTTTACGGGGTAGCTTTTAAGTGCCATTTCCTGCGCTTGGGATGCCCCGACTGTTCTCTTGTATACCTTCTTGCATGGCTTGCCACCATCACATAGCCAGAAGCACACGCCCAATATTGTCCCCAGCAATATACACATACCTATTTGTGCTAATATTTTCATTTCATTCCCCTCCACTCACCGAGTATGAGATTTTCAGGCCTTGTTTTGGATTTTAAAATCGCATAGGTTGATTTGAGTGATAATTTTACTGATATACCTACATATATTCCATAATCCTCCCTGGATGCTCCATCCTGCCTCGATGCCCCCTACTGCCTGGATGCTCCATCCTGCCTGGATGCTCCATCCTGCCTCGATGCCCCCTCCTGCCTTGATGCGCCATCCTGCCTCGATGCTCCCTACTGCCTTGATGCGCCCTCCTGCCTGGATGCTCTCTCCTGCCTCGATGCCCCCTCCTGCCTTGATGCGCCATCCTGCCTCGATGCTCCC
>CAYIWY010000014.1:0-5699 GCA_964367355.1 uncultured Gammaproteobacteria bacterium | reverse complement strand
AGTACTTAAGTCCTTTAAATATCCTTAGTGGTGAATTTCCACTGCGAATGCACTTTTCAACTAAATCTATTTCTATTGATATATTTTGAATTTCTTCTTTATCTTACGTCTCAGTTGACGAGCCTTTATCCAGAAGAGTAACTTAGTAGTCTATGCAATCATTAGCCGCTCGATTCTTTGCAGAGTGCAAACTTGCTTTTTACAAAACTAAGCTGCTTAGAAAAAGAGTAGTCAAAATTCTTCCATTTAAATTTCTGCAAACCAAATTAAAATATTTGACCGTTCTGTTCTCATTTTTAATTTATTTGGTCAATCCGACTCTTGTTGCGGCTGATTTTCTCAAAGTCACTTCTCCAACCGATATTTTATTGGAAACTCCTTTTGAGATAAACCTGGAAATAACTGCTCAACCAAATACTGATTACTATGTAAAAGCTCGCATCGGAGCAGACACGTCTAACCTTAGGCAGGGACAAACCTTACATAAAGATAAGGGTGTCTGGCTTTCTGATAGTGTTGCTTGGACTAGTTTTCCCAAATTTTCAACCGACCAAAACGGCCTTTGGGTCGGGAAAATCCAGGCCCAAGCCTCAAAAAACGCAAAGGTGGGACCCAATTTTTTGGTAATTAGAATTAAACCAGCAACAGGTACTCATACCGATTCAGCTGCATATTCAATAAATATTTCTCCAGCCCAAAAAGTTGAACCATCGCCAACAATTGTCCAAGTTGGTGAGCCAATCCTAAATGAATTTATGCCCCAACCGGAAACCGGCAACAAAGAATGGGTCGAAATAAAAAATAAAGGGGCTGGCGCTGCTGATCTTTCTGGTTGGAAAATTGACGATGAAGCCGGCAAATCGACTCCCCAAATTTTGGAACAGGGTACTGTGATTCAGCCTGGAGGTTTTCTAGTCATCACTTTGCAAAGTCCAAAACTCAACGATCTAACTGACTCGGTGAGACTTTTAAAACCTGATGACTCCGTGGTAGAAAATTATACCTACGCTGAAACCGTCCGCGGACAATCCTTTGCAAAAGATACTAACGGGGGTTGGTTTTTGACCGCTGTGACTACTCCAAATGCTGAAAATCCGCTTCCTCAGGGCGCAAATGTTCCATCTCAAAGTGAAACTATAAACAAAACAGCCGGTAGTAAGCAAAGTAATCCAAAAACTGAAACTACTACAAAAACCCAGGTCAACAAACTTCCTCAAGTTTTATCTACCAGTGAAGCAAAAATCGCCACAGTTTCCGCAAGCTTTAGCAAGAAAAACAGTGATCAGTCTCTGACACTGCCTTTAATAATTCTTGGGTCACTTTTAATTCTTGGCTCGGGGGTATTTTTAGTTAAAAAGAAAATGAAAAGCGGTCAGTCAGAAATTTCTGACCAACCGCTCTAAAAAACTACTGGTTGAAATAGATCCAATCTGTTTCAACCCCACCGACACCGTCTCCAGAGCCGACTGTAAGTTTGTAGGCTATGATCCTAGTACTACCTTGATACCCAGCAAATTGAAAATCATTAGCAGTTAAAGTCCACGTGTCCACCGCACGTAACGAAGCGCTCCCAAATTCTACTATACGACCATCATCCAGCTGACCAAGCAATCTAAAGTGAAGTTTTACTCCAGTTGGAAATTCTACACGGAGGCTTAACTCAATGCTGAGCAACTCTCTTACATGAGAAACCTTGTCTGAAAGCAGAGTCATTGTAACTCGTGAAAGTGCTTCTCGATTCTTTTGTTCAGCAATTTTCTGATTGTAGGCAAGCTTGGCATATCTACTTTCCTCAGTTTCTTCAAGCTCGACTCTATCTCCTGATGGTAATTGCCACTCACCGAGTGGGTTTTTGCTAAAGCTAGTTGCGTCGATAAAGTCACGAGGACAATCGTCGCAATTTCGAAAACTGACCTTTAGTTTAACTCTTACCCCTTCGTTTTCCTGCTGTTGAATCAATTGAAGAGAGACAAATTCCAAAGTCCCGTCAACGTAATGATCAGCAGCCTTACATACAGTATTAACTACTGCTTCAGTCAAGTCTTTCGAGGTAACTTTGTACGTTCCGGCTGGCAAACAAGTTTTGCCGGCAACATCGACAGTTTGTTCGCCTTTACCGCTGGTTGCCTTTGCAACCGGTGGGCTAACCACAGTTGTTCTGGTCGCTTCTGGCTGAACTGTTTTTTCTGGAAGAAGAGTTTTCTTGGAACCACCACCGCAACCAGACCACATCACTAGGAAACCAACTACGAGCAAAACGACCGGCAACTTCTTCAACTCTTTCTCCTCCTTCAAAGAACCTATTCCCTCTTAGTTAGCCTGCAGTATATCACAAAATAAAAAGCGGTCAATCAGAAATTTCTGACCAACCGCTCTAGAAACTATCTGTTCAAGTAAACCCAATCCGATTTTTTCTGACCAACCCTAAACGAATAAGCAAGGACTTCCACACTCTTAGATGTTATGTCGTTTCGAAAAGGAGAAATAAAAAACTTAATTTCAACAGTCGTTCCTGACTGAATTCCCTCGCCCGGTTCACTTTCGAACTCCAAGACACGCCCATCATTCACCTGACCCAAGAGATAAATTACATGAGGATGCCCCTCAACATGCACTTGTACATTATGAAGCTTCCCTCTTGGGCCGTCAAACACCCCAGTGGTAACTAATACCTCTATCTTTACCCCAGAAAAGATGTCGCGCTCGGCTTGCTCTGTTTTTTCTACCTCTCGAGTTTTACTAGCTGCAATACTGTCAGGAGTCTCCTTAAAGCCACCGGACTTCTCTAGCAATTGCCATTCCCCTAAGGGGTTTCTGTGGAAAATTGCTTTTCCTAAGTAATCTCGTGGACAGTCCTCGCAATTCCGAGTACTGAAAGCAAAATCAGCCTTAACATCACTACCGTTGGTTTCAGAAGATGTCGACAATGACTCAAATACGAAGTCACCTGGATAAACCTCAATAACCCCAGCCTGATACTTCCAACTACAAATTGTGTTGATTGCTGCTTCAGTCAGGTCTTTCGAGGTAACTTTGTATGTTCCGACAGGTAAACAAGTTTTGCCAGCAACATCAACAGTTTGTTCGCCATTACTGCTCTTTGCAGTTGCTGACGGTTGCTTGGCAGTGACAGAACTTGCCACTTCGGGTCGAATTGGTTTTTCTGGCAAAGGAGTTGTATTTGAACTACTACCTCCACAGCTAACCAAAACTCCCAGACTGAAAACAACGAGCGATAGTACGAACAGCTTTTTCACTTTCCTCTCCTCCTAGAACTTGAACCTCTCTCAGCTGGCCTGGATTATACTCTTCAGAGAGTACAAGATGCCAGTATGTAATCCTGACGGCTTATACCCTTCGCTAAGGCTGTGTGCAACATGATAAAATCTAACTTATGATTTTAAATTCCGCAAACCAGACAAAAGAATTTGCCAAAGATTTTTTGGCACAACTAAACGGGCGGTCCGTGATTGCCTTGGAAGGATCTCTTGGAGCTGGAAAAACTACCTTTGTCCAAGGACTTGCTGAAAGCCTGGGTATCAAAAAAAGGGTTTTATCGCCAACTTTTGTTTTTTTGAGAAGTTATAAATTGGAAAATCAACCATTTAGGATTTTCCATCATTTCGATCTGTATCGCTGTCAAAGTGAAAGAGATGTTAAATCAATTGGTTTGGAAGAAATTTTGTTAGACAAGGATTGTTTGATCGCCATTGAATGGCCGAAAGTGGCCAAAGAAATTTTACCCAGAAATTCAGTTTGGCTAAAGTTTAAGAAAATTAATGAAAATAGTAGGGAAATTGAAATCTTCTAAAATCGCTCGTTGAGATAGTCAACGGCGGCGATTAAGTAACCCTTACCTTCATCTTTAAATTTTGTATCTGCGACGGCTTTTTTCGCTTGAACAAGCAGTTCTTTCGCCAATTTAACACAATAATCATAGGCCCCTGTTTGCTCCATGATTTTTTTCACTTTTGCAATATCAGCACGGGTTGCAGATTTGTTACCGACAATTTGGTTCAATACCTTTGTTTGGGTTTTATCCGCTCGCTCATATGCTTTTGCCAACAACAGCGTTTTTTTACCTTCCTTGATATCACTGTCAGAAGGCTTACCAATTTCCTCTTCAATCCCAAAAGTTCCGACAATGTCATCTTGCATCTGAAATGCTTGGCCAAAGGGAATGCCGTAGCGACTGAAAGTTTCCAGGGTTTGGTAATCAGAACCAGCCAGCATCGCTCCAATATGCAACGGACGCTCGACCGTATATTTGGCAGTTTTGTATTCAAGTACTTGCAAAACCTCATCTTCACTCAAACCTTCTTTGTAACCCCCTAAGACATCGAGATACTGGCCGTAAATTACTTGAATTTTCATCTGATCAAAAAAATAACGGGCTTTTCGGATTCGCTCTTGTGGAAAAGGCGCGGTTGTTAAAATTTCCTCAGCAAAGGAAAAAGCCAGATCACCGGCTAAAATTGCACTTGAGAGTCCAAATTCCTTTTTATTACCTTTGAGTTTACGCGTTTTGTGATATTCTTCAAAAGCTTTGTGGGTGGTGAGCTCTCCGCGACGAAGATCAGAATTATCGATAATATCATCATGAATCAGGGCAAAAGTGTGCAGAAGTTCAACACTCAAGCTAGCAAAAAGAATCGCCTCATGGGCCTTTCCACCGGCAGCAACATAACCAGAATACATAAACGCCGGTCGGACTCTTTTCCCACCGTTTTGCGTGAAGCGAATTATTTCATCAACTAACACCACCGTTTCCGGATTTATCTCTTTTGCTTCCTGCCTTTTTTCCGATAAATAAGCCAAGAGCTGCTTGTCAAATTGCTTTTTGAACCAGGATAAATAGTCAAGGGCGGTAATTTTATTGGATTTGTAAGTTTGTTCAAACCCAAACACATTTGGCGCTAAATCAGGAATTTCTTGCATAACTAATTTGAAACTATACTATTTTTCAAACAAATTAACAAATATAAAGGCCGTTTTTTACAGATTGTAAAAAACGGCCGCATTGTTACTCGATCAAAATTCCAGCAAACAGTCCAAAAAGACCAACTGCCGCAATTCCCCAAATCCCTCCAAGGTAAGCCCCAGCTCCGAGTGCGACAGCGAAGATGAACCAAGCCCGCTTGTCCCACTCACTTGGATCGCAAACTGAAAAGTGTATCCAAGTATTGTTTTGATCATAAACTTGAAGACAGTTTGTCGAGTTTTCCTTGGGAAAGCTGACATTGATCCAAGTATAGGCAGCTGCGTTGGCGGTTTCCGCAGTCGCCTTGACGATCAAACTTCGAATTGTCCCAGTATCTCCCTCCAAAGTCGCAAATCCTTCGTACTTCTCAGTCGCGATCATATATGGCCCTTTGAACGATTTCGGTAAGAAAGGAAACATATAGCGCTCGTCAGCTATTGGAAGTTCCTGAGCGTGTGCCTTGTACGAGATGTAAAATGTTTGCACCAAAATCGCTGCGACCAGGCTAATCACCAAGCCAAGACTAATTCGTTTCTGACTGGAAGTTAGTTCTCCGATCAACGTACTCTCCTTTACTACGTTATTATTATATCCCGACAAGGATACAAGAAGTCAGGATGTAATCCTGCGTATTATAGGTTTATTTTGGGATTTTGTAAAGCTTGGTGGATTCTAAGTTGAAGTGCACCACTATCTAGTGGTAGCAAGAAGTTTATGC
>CAYIWY010000013.1:0-12732 GCA_964367355.1 uncultured Gammaproteobacteria bacterium | reverse complement strand
GCTAAAGCCTATGACACTATCAACCAAGCTTCTAGCCTACAAACCATTACCGTAACTGTCGATCTTAATGCCCTACCACCACCAGCTCCTTGGGTTAGTGCGGATATTGGTGCAGTTGGGATTGGCGGTTCGGCCATTTACAGCAGCAGTACCGGAACATTTACTATCTCTGGCTCAGGAGATGATATTTGGAACGCAGCGGATGCTTTTCGTTATGTTCACCAACCCCTAAATGGAGACGGCACTATTATCGCTAAAGTTAATTCTCAAACCAACACCGACCCTTGGGCCAAGGCCGGAGTGATGCTACGCGAAACTACTGCATCTGGTTCAATCAATGTGTTGCTCACCACCACAACCGGAAGTGGTCTTGATCTACAGTACCGTTCGGCTACCAACGGCCTAGGAACCTACGTTAATGGTGGAGCTTTCACTTACCCAGTCTGGTTAAAACTGCAAAGAACTGGCAACAATATTACAGCTTCAAAATCAACCGATGGTGTCAGTTTTACTCAAGTTGGTACAACACTTAGCTTACCGATGGCAGCTAGCGTAACTGTTGGTCTGGCAGTAACTTCACACAACAATACACTTTCTAGCAGTGCAACTTTCAGTAATGTTGCCGTCTCGACTGGGGGCAGCGATACGACTGCACCAACTGTCAGTATCACATCGCCGGTCAATAGTGCCTCTGTATCTGGAGCAGTATCTGTAACTGCATCTGCAAGTGATAATGTTGGGGTTAGCAAGGTTGATTTTCTCGTCGATGGATCGTTTAAAGGTAGTGACAATACCAGTCCATATACATATCCTTGGGATTCGCAGACAGTAGGTAATGGTTCGCACCAACTGACAGCCAAAGCGTTTGATGCAGCCGGTAATACTAACACCTCATCGGTGGTAGCAGTTTCTGTGTCCAATGGGGATACCACACTGCCTTCAACTCCAACAGGTTTAACCGCTACAGCTGCGTCGCCTACTCAGGTTAATTTAAATTGGACAGCTTCGACTGATAATGTTGGAGTCACTGGTTACTGGATTATTCGGGGTGGGGTAACTATTGCAACTAGCCCTATAAATAGCTTTGAAGACCGAACTGTCAGCCCTTCAACTACGTATTCTTACCAAGTCATTGCTTTTGATGCTGCCGGCAACATCTCGGCTCCATCTGATCCTCCTGTTTCTGTAACCACACCGGCAGCTCCAGATACTCAAGCTCCGAGTACTCCAACCAATCTTGCAGCTACTGCTGTCAGTTCTTCCCAGATCAATCTATCCTGGACCGCTGCTACTGACAATATTGGGGTAACCAACTACGAGATTTGGCGTAATAGTATTAGAATTGCTACTATCGGTAACGTTACTAGCTTTGGAGATACTGGTTTAGCCGCGTCCACGACCTACAGCTATTTTGTTAAGACCAAAGATGCTGCTGGCAATGTGTCGGCTAATTCCAATTCTGTAAGTGCTGATACTCAATTCCCTCCAACAACTACTGGGACAATTACGGGTACAGTAAATTCTTCAGTTGGAGGAGTGCTTTCGGGAGCTAGGGTTTCGACTGTAGTCTCCGGTAGTAAAAGAACCGTCACGACCAATTCTTCCGGAGTTTACAGCTTTACTTTCTTACCAACAACCAGCTATTCTCTCAGATATTCCGCTTGGCGCCATACTTCACAGACCCAAACAGTTGCTGTCAGTGCCGGATCAACTACTACCAAGAATGTTACCTTGCAGAAGCGTTGATTTTAATGGATTATAAGTTAGGATAAAGAAATTTTGAAAATAAAGAAGGCCTTCCGTGCAGATGCGCGAAAGGCCGTTTTTGTTCGTCTCGGCGTTCCGTTAGGGGACGATGAGACAGAGACTGTCCGGCGCCCAGATGAGCCTTTGGGTTCGGTCTGGGTTTAGTGCCGTTGGCGGTCCACCGTTGACTCTGATCTGATCCCAACCACGAGCCTGGTTGAACCTCAACCTCAACTCGACATTGTTCACGATGAACAGCTGGCCGCTTGGAGTGTAACCCCCGAAGCAGGCATTCGAGAACTCAGCGTACTGAATCGCCGAATTGATCGACGGGAGGTTGAAGTCCGTCGACGTCGAGACGTGTGTGACCGTGACCGCGGTGGACGCCGGTCCTTCAGCCGCAGCCACTTTCGAACCGATGACTGCTGTTGCCAGCAGAGTCAGTCCCACCACTAGAGCAACGATGAGCCACTTGTTCATTCCGAAAACTCCTTTTCTACCTACCCTTAATGATAAAGGAAGTATACCACACTATAGGACATATGTCAACTTTTTCCCAACAAAAAACCCCTCACGCGGAGGGGTTTTCTGCCTTGACAAGGACGGGCCTTGGAGTATCCTACTTCAACTCAACTTTTCCACCAGCTGCTTCTAATTTAGTCTTAGCTTCGTTAGCTGCTTCTTTGCCAACACCTTCAACTACTGGTTTTGGAGCAGAGTCAACCAAATCTTTGGCTTCTTTAAGACCTAAGGTTGGGACGATTTCCCGGACAGCTTTAATGACGCTAATTTTAGTAGCACCACCCTCAGTCAAAATTACGTTAAAACTGGTTTGCTCTTCAACCGCTTCACCAGCTTCAGCAGCAGGTGCAGCAGCACCAGCAACAGCCATTGGAGCAGCGGCGGTTACGCCAAAGCGTTCCTCGAGTGCTTTAACTAAATCAGCTAGTTCCAAAACAGTTAACTTTTCAATTATCACGATGATATCTTCAAGTTTTTTGGAAACCTCTTTAGCAGGTTTCTTCTCGGCTTCGCTCGAAGCAGGCTTTTCTTCTTTTGGTGTTTCAGTTTTAACTTTTTCCGAAATGGAGTCTGCTACTTCTTCGCCAGCCTCTTTGGCTTCCTCAGCTGCTTCTGAAGCTTGCGCGGCAGCGTTTTCTGCTTTATCGGCAGATTCTTGAGCTTCTTCGACTGCGCCTTCAACTTTTTCTTCAATTTTTTGTTCGTCGTTCATATATAGATATCACCCCATTTCTAAGCGTTAGACTTTTGGTCCTTTATCGCGTTGATTGTGTAAACTAGATTTCTAATATTGCCGTTTAGTACCCCAACAATTCCGTAAAGCGGGGAAGCGAGACTACCGACAACCTTAGCATGCAAAACATCTTTGGTTGGGAGTTTGGCTAGCTGTGCTACTCGCTCGACAGATAAAATAGTTGTGCCAAGTAATCCAGCTTTGACAGTCGGTTTTTCATTTGTTTTCGCAAACGTAGCCAGTTCTCTGAGTGGAGCAACTTCATCGCTGTAAGCAAATAAAGCAGCGGTTGGCCCATTTAAAGATTCTTCCGGAAACTCAATCCCCAGCTCTTTTGAAGCTATTTTAATCAAAGTATTTTTGGCAACAACAGATTCAGCGTCAACGCTTTTTAGTTTCTTTTTGAGTTCGCCGGCAAGGGAAACGGATAATCCGCTTTGATCAGTTAAAACTACTGCTTTTGCGCGGTTCAATTTTTCTTTGAGTGAAGCGACAGACTCTTCGTTTTTGATTCTAGATTGTGGTTTATTTTGTTCGTTCATAGAAAAACCCCGCCAAAGCGAGGGTTAAACAATTAAAAAAATTATAATTATTGTTTACCTCGGCGTCCTTCGACTTCGCTCAGGATGAACCTGTTGAAGTGAATTTAACTCGCTTTAGTGGGAGTTTATCCCGAGCTTCGCGAGGGAACGCTGTCTTTGGTTTCTGCTGGATTATAAATAAGCTTGATAGCTGTTGTCAAGGGATATTAAAAATCACTTTTCACCGACTTCTTTTCCCGCTTCCTCGAAGTCTTTTTCAACTTCATCTTTAACCTCTTTTTTCACCTTATCTATATCTAAGTCTTCCACGACTTTTTCTTCCAATTTTTCGAGAACGGTTTTAAGTTTTTTGCGGAACCTTTTAGCCCCAAGCCAGAAGAAGACAAAGATCACAATTACAGTAATTAGAATGAAAATAAAAGTTATCCAGATAGAACTACTCGGAATTGTCCGACCGAGGATGACGTAAGCTTTTGGATCAAGAGTAAAGTTTACTTCATTTGAATTTTTCGAAGATATATTGTCTGGGTTTATCGCGATTGCGTAAAGTTTGTGGTTGCCTGCACGCAAAAGTTCTTTATAGGTAAACTCAAATTTCCCGTTTTTATCAGCTTTGATTGTGCCAATTTCCTTCCCATCAAGAAATATTTTTACGTTGTAACCAGCAGTTGCCGTTCCTCTGATTGTCAAGTTATTTCCGTACGGAATCACAGAACCGTTTGTTGGAGCAGTAATAAGCGGAGCAACAATGTCTTTGATCGTGATTTCAACCGAAGAAATTCTTTCATTGCCAGCTTTATCGACTGCTTTAACGTAGACCGTATGTTTTCCGGAGGTAATACTTGGAAGTTGGTAAGTGTTTGGCACTTTTACAAATTTTCCATCGTCAACTTTAATTTCGTAATGATCAACTCCGGAAGTTTTATCAGTTGTGGAATAGCCAATAATCGGTCGTTTTTCGCTATTATCTTTTGGATCGGCGGTTGGAGTGAATTGTTCCGGGGGAGTTGTATCGACCTGCAAGCGGAAAGTTGTCGAGCTGCTCCAAGTGTTGTTGTTTCCTTTGACGATAACGTGAAAATACCAGAGGCCATCAGCTAACTTGTCAAAAGTTTTTGAAGTTGCCGAACCTTCCGAAATTTGGTCGGGAACTGTGTCCGGGTTTTGATCTAGAGTGTAG
Organism: uncultured Gammaproteobacteria bacterium; assembly: GCA_964367355.1. Taxonomy (GTDB): domain Bacteria; phylum Patescibacteriota; class Microgenomatia; order Woykebacterales; family RBG-16-39-9b; genus CAYIWY01. The sequence goes on along the minus strand of CAYIWY010000013.1, from coordinate 8,009 downwards.
CTAAAATTACTCCCCTGCCCAGACCAGTTTAAGGTTGCCGTGCTAGCCTTGTACCAACTGTCTTGGTTCGGGTGGGTAGTTGACGTGACGGTTGGAGCGCCGGTTGGAAGAGGCAAAATTGTGAAATTTGCGCTGCCAAATCCATTGATAACGTTGGTTCCCGAACCATCGTTGGCTAGAATTTGCGAGTTGCTGTTAACAGTAACTTTACCGGTACCGGGGGAATCAGCTTTCACAACCAAAGAACCAAGATAACCTTTGGAACCGGTAAACCCTGGAGTTGGCAGACCACAGCGTAATCGCGCACTTGAAGGTGTGTAACTTGGTTGTTCTGGAAAAAGTAAGCAGATTGAACCAGAAGAGTTTATTCCCAGAACCGTCATATTGCTACTTAAAAGATAAACATCAAAAGTGTTGACTGCTTGACTGGCCGAAGAGTAGATAAAAACATTGAACCGATCACCAACATATTTTGTTCCAGAAGAAGGAGAGAGGTAAAAAGAAGCTCCGGCAGCTAAAATAGGTGGTGTTTTAATCAACCCTAAGAATAAAGTAAGAAATATAAAAGGTAGTAAAATTTTGGCAGTTTTTTTCATTATTAATTAGTCGGTCCAATCATATAACATTATACTAAAATCGATTAAGCCAACAGTACCATCGAGGTTAATATCACCAACTGGGCCAGCGGTTTTCCACCAGTACATCAGAATCGAAAAATCAGTTAAATTTACGTGCCCGTCACAGTTAAGATCGCTTCGTCTGCAGTTGCTAACCGTTAAGGTTTTTGTGAAACTGTTGACCGAATCTGTAAACCCGCCTCTACTTAGATAGGCGTAAATACTGTTGGCACCAACGCTGTAACCAGAACTGATAGCAACATTGTAATCGCTGCCTCCGAGAACACCGCTATAAATTTCCCCTCCGTTTAAAAATAAGTGAAGAGTTGAACCCGGGGAGCCTTGTCCCAAGATTGCGACGGTTTCACCACTGAAAATTGAAGTTTTTGAAAGATCTATGGTTGGGGGCAGCAGTATATTGTTGATGGCTGTATCAATATGGAAAGGTAGGTTGATTCCAGAATAAGTTGTTTCCGGTGTGGTTCGCCCAGATGTGTCGGTGAGATAAAGAGCAAAATCGTGTAATCCAGGGGTTGAAATAATCGACTTTGTAAAATTACCAGTAGGGTCGGCTGTTGTAGTCCCAGCTACGACTGAATTATCTTTGATAGTGACAATAGAGCTTGCCGGTGATAGACCAGTAAAGGTAGCAGTGCTGTCTGCGACCGTGGCTGTAACAGTTACATTTTCCGAAACACTACAGGTATTAAACGGTGGAATTAGCGATGGTGGTGTACAAGATACTGCCTCAGTTTTATCTGAAGTCGTTAGTATAGAAATGAAAACTAGAAAAAAGATGAGTAATAGTTTTTTAATCAGACTTTTCTCCTTCTAAAAACAAAGTATAGAACAAAACTGAATATTATTGTCACAAGACTAATTAAAAAGAATTCCGGGTTAACCCAAAAGGAAAATAATTTTGTAATGCTAGTTTCTTTTGCACCGTATTTCAGCGTTGTCTGGCTCTGAAAAAACCCTGGATAAAGATCTCCATGGTTGATTTTAATTTCTCGAATTTCTCCGGAACGGATAGTTTGTTTATTCGAATTTAATGTTTTACCTTGACTTGGAAACCAATTTAATTTAGATTCTATTGAAAAAGAACTGGCGATTGTGCCCACGTTAACCACTTTAAAAACTAAAAAATCACCAGAATTACGGGTCTCCTTTATCTCAACATTCTCTTGCAGCTGTCCCAGAATTCTGACAGTAAAATTGACTTTCTGAGTGTTGTCATTGTTCTTTAAAATTAAACTGCCGTAATAATCACCTGAAGGGTAGGTAGCTGGGGGTGTCAAAACAATTGGAATTGAGGTACTTGCCATGGCCTCAAGATCAACCTTTTGCACAGGTAGTGTCGCGAAATCAATGTTGTGCTTGGTTAAATATGATTGCTCCAGGACTTGGTTAGCTGGAAGTTTGTAACCCTCAAACGAAATTAAGAGCGTTTGTTTTGCGTCAATCAGGCTTTGAACAACAACATTTTCATTTAAATTATTACCGGCCGAAGTCTGTAGGAGAAAACTGGCTTGCTCGATTTTAAAAGTTTGCGGGTTGGTAGCAAATGCTGGAGTTGCAAAAGAAGTAGTAAATATTAAAACTAATGTGCTAGACAGTAAGGCTTTCATTTAAAGTGCCTAGATTATATCGCGTCAGCGTTTAGTCCGCTAGGACGCAAAGCTCTTTAGAGATTTACAAGCGCGAGATGTAATAGATCGCTTCACGCTCTGCGCCACTTATGCCTTTGAGTGCTTATATTTGGATTATCTGTTTGGTTCAAGTAGAGATTACTTTTCGGAACTTAAATCGAGTTTAACGCTTGGGCCCATTGAAGAGGTGAGAAAAACAGAAGCTATCAGCTCTTTTTTGACCTCGGCTGGTTTGGCTGACTTTACCGATTCGATCAAACTTTTAACATTTTCTTCAAGATCTTTATTAGAAAATTTTGCTTTACCGATGGTTGCATGAACGATCGGTGAGTTCTCAGTTTTGATTTCAATCATGCCACCACTTAGTCCTTCGACAACTTTTTCCGGAGTAGGGGAGACAGTTCCGCTTTTTGGGTTGGGCATCAAACCTTTTGGGCCGAGAATTTTCGCTACTTTAGCGAGTTTAGGCATCCATTCAGGAGTGGCGACAACTTTGTCAAAATTGATCTTCCCTTTTTCGATCTCGGTTAAAGTTTCTTCATCACCAACCAGAGCGCCGGCATCTTTGATAGCTTTAACGTCTTTGGCTCCAAAGACCAGAACTTTAATTTTTTTACCCGTGCCCTTTGGTAGAGTGATAGTCGTACGGATTTGCTGTTCCTGTTTGCCAGAATCAATTCGGAGATTAATGTGGGCTTCAATTGAAGAATCAAATTTTGTGTTGGCGGTTTTTTTAATTAGTTCAACGGCTTCTTCGATCGAATAAGTTTTGCTTTTATCGATGAGTTTCAATAGAGAAGTATAGCGTTTGCTGGGTTTTTTCTTTTCGATTTTTTCTTCCTTTGCTTTTTTGGTTTTAGCTTTGACTTGCTTTTCGACCAGTTCCTCGGTTGCTTCATCGAGAACTGGTAAATCCTTACCTTCTTCAGGAAGCTTAACCGTACTTAAGTCAAAATCAGATTCAATTGTTTTTATTTTCGGACGTCCCATTTTTGTAATCGAAAATATGGCACTTTAGTGACATATATTTGAGTCCTTTCTATTTTTCAACATCCACGCCCATGCTGCGAGCGGTTCCGGCGACGATCTTCATCGCGCCTTCAATATCATTGGCATTTAAATCTTCCATTTTATTTTCAGCGATTGCTTTGACCTGGTCTTTGGTAAGTTTTCCGACCTTATCTTTTTGGGGAACACCAGAACCTTTTTCCAGGCCAAGCATTTTTTTGATTGCGTCGGCTACGGCTGGCTTTTTTAAAATAAAGGAAAATGTTCGGTCTTCATAAACTGTGATAATTGCCGGAACAATATTGCCTTTTTGGTCGGCTGTCTTCTCGTTAAACTGTTTAACAAAGTCCATGATCGGCAAACCGTGCTGACCCAACGCTGGACCAACTGGAGGAGCAGCTGTAGCCTCACCGGCCGCAATATTTAGTTTTAGAGTTGTCTTGATCTTCTTGGCCATTTGTTTACTTTGCTCAAATATAAATAACGGAGGGGATTGTACCAAATAGAAATTAGCTTGGCAAGAGGGTGTGATGTTCGCCCGCAAAATTTGGACATTCAGTTGGATCAGGCCCCGACTTTGCTACCAGCAAAGACCCGGGGCTTTTCTTTTCCGAAAATACTTATTGCAATTAGCTTAAAGTTATTTTAATCTAATATTCATGTTAACTAATGAGGATCTAACAAAAGTTAAGCAGCTGGTTCAGCAGGAAACAGAACCATTAAAGAAAGATAACAAAGTTATTAAGAAAACGCTTAATTTAATTGTTAAACTTTTTGATAAGGATTACGTTAATCTACGCGATCGAGTTGATAAGATAGAAGATCATATAGGTATTTCTCCGAATAGTTAATATAATCCAATCGAACAGTAGATTTGGGAAATAAAGTATATTTCTGGATGAATTAAATCTTGGCAACTTGGAGGAAGTCTAGCTCAATCCTTCGATTGGACTCAGGGTTTCGTTGGATTTAATTATATTTTTGCAACCTGTAAAAAATCCAACTCAACTGGGGTTTCACGGCCGAAAATACTAACCAAGACGCGGACTTTGCCTTTTTCCTCATCAATCTTATCCACTGTTCCCAAAAAGTCAGCAAACGGTCCATCGACGATTCGAACTGCCTCATCAATTGAGAAAGATGCTTTGTAGGTTGGCGCTTCGAGTTCGGAAAACTTCTGAATTGCAATAACCTCAGCCTCGTTAAGTGGGGTCGGTTTGTTACCAATCCCGACAAAACTGGTGACACCGGCTGTAGAGCGAACTGTGTGCCAGGTTTCGTCATTCAGCTTCATTTTAACTAAAATATAGCCGGGAAAAATCTTTTCTTGAAGAGTAACTTTTTTGCCTTCGCGAACTTCAATCTTTTCTTGGGTCGGAACTAAAATATCAAAAATCCGATCTTCAAAACCAGAAGCTTTAATTTTTTGTTTCAAGGTGGCCGCTACTTTGTTTTCATGGCCAGAGTAGGTGTGGACGACATACCAGTTGGCACCGGTCTGGTCGAACGTTTTTTCAGAATCCTTTTTCTTTTCAACTTTTTCGATTTTTTCTTCTCCGCCAGCTGGCGGATTCTCTGTTTTTTTCTTTGGCATAAATTAAGCTTGTCCTCAAGCGCAAAGCACTTTAGCGAGTTATTTACTTAAAACTATTTTCAGTAACTGTTCAAACATTAAATCCAAGCCGAAAGCGTATGCTGACACTACTGCACTAACGGCTATTACTATTATAGTCAATTTTATAGTCTGATTTCTAGTCGGCCAAGTGACTTTTATAATTTCGCTACGAACTTCGCCGAAAAATTTTAAACCTGGGATTTTCACTTGGGTATTCTAGCACACAAGTATAAAAGTGTAAATAAACCTCTGAGGATTAAAAACCTTAGGTTTTTTCCTTCCAGGGTCGGAAATAAAAAGCTAGGCGAGCAATCAAGGACTTGACAAAGGACCCATAGTGTGTTAGTATTAGCGTTATCGGAAGGGGGTTTGAGAGAAGGATTGTTAATGACTCGAATCGGACTCTGCGAACTATAGGTGTCCAGGAATAAGGGGTACGCACACGTAAAACAAAGCGAATCGTGCGTCCTGGCTCCACCCGAAATAAATCCCGAACTATCTGCACAACTGACTGAAAGGATTTGGGCAGTGTTTCTGGATAGTTAGGCGACCTGGTAGTTGTGTTAACGGTGAACGAGAAGTCGACCCGTTTCCAGGCTCCGTCGGTAGAGATTCACAACGTTTAGTTTGTTTTTTGTTGAAATGCCCGCGGGAGGTTGGTTGTTGTCATCTGACAGCTACTGGCCTCCCGCAATTCGTTTCTGTCCCAAATATCCCAATAATAAAAAGAAAATAAACCTATAAACAGCTTAAAATAATAGTTATTCATGGCCAATTAAGCCTGAGGTTATCTTAATTATATAAGTAACCTATAAGGAGAAATAAAAAAAGTACCTATAATAATCAGAATTATATACGAATCAACTAAGAAGTTGAGAGTTTCTTAACGATATAATTATTATAGTGTAGTTAACTATTGAGTTTGGTCTTTGAAGAACATAGTGTAGAAGACAATGTTGTTGATATCAGCGAGTGTTCCACCTTCGGTTTTGAGGTAGCTGATCTTATACAAGGTTGTTTCAATTAGTAATAAATATAAGGTTCCGGTGTCGGTTTCTAATTGTTCACATTCCTTCCGTGAGGCAGCAAATTGAACCGAGCAAGCACCCTTTTTCGCTGCCGAATAATTTTTCAGTGCATAATTTCCCAAAGTAGAAAAACCTTTTCCTGTGGTGACTGAAAACCCCCCATAGCTATCAGAACTTGTAAAACTGTATTCAAAGTTATTTGCGCCAGTGTTTTTGAAAACAACTTTATAGACATCGTGATAAAGGAAGTTAAATGGTGATTCTGAGGCGTTGAAAACCAACAGAGCGGGTTTTTCTGGCTTTGTGGTACTTATATACTCTTTTGAAACATAACCTTTAGTTTGGGCCTCGACATAATACCAGTCATTATCGGTTCCGAGGATTTGCACTTGGGTTCCTTCCGGCAAAAGCAGAATTATATTGGAATCGGTTGTCGGTTGTTCCCTTAAGTTTAAGCCCTCAAGAGCGGTTACATAGCCAATATCGGTAGTTTTCTTGGAATCTGTGTTGGCCGAAGAGCTAGCTTGTTTTTCCGTAGATTTAGTTTCTTCTGGCTTAGCTCTACCGAGAAAAATAAAACCAATTAAACCGACAACAATTAAAATTAATACTAATCTTGCAATCACAACTAGAGTTTTTGAAGAACTACTTTTCGGTTTGGTCAGTTTTTGCGGAAGGTTTGGTTGATTGAGAACGATTGGTTCAGGTGGGACAGTTTGGTTTTCCATAACGAAGCGATTTTAGTCCTAGTTTTTCACTATTGCAAGATTCCAAAATACGCTTGCCTGTTTGCATAGTAGCTTCAAGCTGTTAAACTACTTTTTGGTACGGACACGCGGCGGAGGACGTTGGAATAAGGAAGAGTGTGATTATTCGCATAGTAGCTGCTGGTTCGGTGTTTCTACTGGTGATTTTTTCCAGTTTTAACAACGGTTCAGCGAAAACTTCGAACTCACCGACGCCTCTACCAATCGCCACTCCAAATTTAGTGGTCAATGTAGCCGAAACTGTAGTTGTTCCTCAAACAGGCTTGTCAACAAGGACTGTTGAAGCTACCCCTGCAGTCACAGTTACAGTGACCAGAACTATCGAATCCGTACCAGCAATAGGAAAGGAGGAAATAAAGAGTGTTGTTCCAAATCCACCAACCTCACTCCGATCAGGATCGGAGCTGAATGAGGTTTCTGGAGCGCACTTAACGATCTATAACTGCATTGGTACCAATGGTGGGTACTGTCCGGAAAGCTCGAGAACTGCTTCGGGAGAAAAAGTTGCTCCGGGAGTTGCTGCTTGCGCTTCGGAATATATGTGGAAGAAATTTCGGATTGAGGGAGACCCAACAGGAACTGTTTGGACTTGCCTTGACACCGGTTTGTTTGGTAGTCCGCTGTTCGATCTCTGGTTTAATTACCTTGAGAGCGGACTTGACTATTTGAACAATCTTTCACACCCATACAAAGTTGTCTTTGTAGATTAGACCAACAAAGTTCTTCGTCGCAAACTTTTGGGGTTCTCTTTGCTGAGGAATAAGAGAACCCCACTTTTTTTCTTAAAATGATTCAGATATCCTTTTTTCTAAAGTATGTTTTCTAAGTATTAAATTTAATAAAATATCTGAATCATTTTAAGAAAAAAGTGGAAATTGTATTTAATGGAGCCGACACTGGGGATCGAACCCAGGACCTCGTTCTTACCAAGAACGCGCTCTACCACTGAGCCATGTCGGCAAATCATTTCGAAGTGGCAAGCTTTGCTTACCACTGAGCCATGTCGGCTAGAAAAAAAGTTAGTTTAACTTTTTACTTCTTTATGTGGTTGAACTTTACGGCAAGTTGAACAGAACTTATTAAGTTCAATTCTTTCCTGGTCGTTAAGTTTATTTTTTTCAGTTACGTAATTTTGCGTCTTGCAAACTGTACAAGCTAGATTTAAAACGTTTCTCTTACCTTTTTTTGCCATTTTGGTTTTTCTTTAAATAAAAGTAAATTAAAATTAACTTGGGAATTTTATCAAAAGAAACTTGGCTTGGCAAGCTTCTGTGCTGGACCTATACATACAGAACGGTTTGTCCTCCTTTAGATAATAGAGTTGT
>CAYIWY010000012.1:0-14563 GCA_964367355.1 uncultured Gammaproteobacteria bacterium | reverse complement strand
AGTACTTAAGTCCTTTAAATATCCTTAGTGGTGAATTTCCACTGCGAATGCACTTGTTGAATTAACAGAAACTTTTTGATATAGTTCGATCCACTTAATCTGTTCTTGTATATTCTGCCCGAAAGTTTTGGGTGGAATATGAACGCATTTAAAGCATGGCTACTTAACTACGCACACAGACTTGTTACACATCAAGTATCTCCCATCGAGACCATTTCTTTACTTTTGGCTGTTTTTCTCTGGCCAGTATTCATTTTTATTTCAATTGTCTTGTTGCTTAAAGGATTTAAGAATTTTGGACATCTGCTTCCTTCTCTCGCGGGTAAAGTTGTCCCGAAAAGGTATTTACCGTTAGAAGAGAACATTTTTCTTGAGCTTTCATTTCCGGCTGACACCAGTAAATCCTCTTATGCAACTGAACAGCTCTATACTCTAGTTCACACTTTAGCTCGCCAGAAAAACTTTTTGCAAAGGCTCACCAAATACAAGAAACACTATTCCCTCGAGATTGTTTCCACCAAGAGTGAGGGCATACGTTATGTTCTGGTTGCACCAAGTTTTGAAGCTGACATTATTAAAAGAAGTCTGCTTTCGTATTTGCCTGGAATAAAGATTAGGGAAATAAACGATTATCTTGAGGAATTAGTAGATCCTGACAGTTTACTGAAGGTCATCGAGTTAAAACTCTCCAACCACTTCGCCCTTTCCTTACAAGACCAGAAAACACTTTCAAAGCATGATCCAATTTCCTACATAACTGGCGTTATGACAAAGCTTAACCCACGTGAACTTGTTTCCTACCAAATTGTTACAACTCCGGTTCTTTCACAAATACACTCACAGCAAACTCAGGAAATACGCAGCCTCAGAAGCAAAATGTATAAGCAGGAGCCTCTAAACTCACATTTACAGAATGGTGTACCGGCATTAGTTGGTCTACCTATTTTAGTTATAAAAGCAGTAACTAAGGTCTTTAGTTTTTCAATAATGTTTACTTACAGCATGGTAATTGGAGCAATTGATACTAGTGGTAAGAGTGTGCCCTTTCTACAACCTACTGCGATAAAAGTAGAACCTTCGGAAATATATAACCCTTATGAACAGGAACTAAGAACAGTTGTTAAAGAAAAAATTGATCAGAATCTTTTTGAAACTTCAATTAGATTCCTAGTGGTTTCCAAGGACAAAGAAGATATATCAAAAAGAGTTTCCGGATTTCTAGCGGCACTCGGGCCACTTGCAAGCCCCTATCAGTCTTTAGTTGCCAAGGGAAGTATGTTTAAGGGCAGAAGTATTAAGAAACGGCTTTTAGATTTTCAAGACAGAGTCGTTTCAAAAGGACTTGGTACTGATAACCCACTTCTTTCATCTTCGGAAATCTCAGACATTTACCACTTCCCGTACTCTGATACAACAAAGACAGAAGATATTGTCAAAGTCTACAGCAAAGATTTACCAGCACCACTGTCCCTTAAAAGAGGAGATGATCTTGATGTTGTCTTTGGAGTCAATAACTATGGTGGCAAAGAAACAGATATTGGACTGACTGACGAAACTCGTGACAAACACGTTTTCATCGTTGGAGCAACAGGGTCAGGAAAAAGTACTGTACTTTTTAATATGGCCAGTGGGGATATTCAAAAAGGGCGTGGGGTGGCAGTTATCGATCCACATGGAGATTTGGCTGAGGATTTACTTTCAAGCGTTCCGGCAAGTCGAGTCAATGACTTTGTCTACTTTAACCCTTTTGATTTAAAGTATCCGGTTGGAATAAACCTGCTTGAGCTTCCGAAAGGACTTGACGAGGACGAATTGGAACTAGAAAAAGAACTTGTTTGTGAATCAGTAATTACCATCTTCAGGAGAGTCTTTACTAAAGAGGACAATGTTGATGCTCACCGAATTGAATACATCTTGAGAAACACAATCTACACAGCTTTTACAGTCAAAGACAGGACAATATTTACGATTTACAACCTTTTAAACAACCCTGACTATCGAAAAGGTGTATTAGCGACACTTAATGATGAAGACCTACAAAACTTCTGGAAGAACGAATTTGGTAAGGCAGGTAACTTCCAAATAGTTAAGATGGTCAGTGGTGTTACAGCTAAGGTGGGAAGATTCCTGTTTTCACCAACGGCAAGACGAATTTTAGAGCAGAAACATTCAACCATTAATTTTGACGAGATACTTTCTCAAAATAAAATCCTGATCTGTAATCTAGCCGAAGGAAAACTGGGTGAGGATACTTCTCAAATCTTGGGCATGACCATAATCTCCAAGATACAACAAGCTGCCCAAAGACGAGCTAGACAAGAATTAAAGACGAGAACACCTTTTTACCTCTACATTGACGAGTTCCAGAACTTTGCCACCAGTGCCTTTACCAAGATCCTTTCCGGAGGGAGAAAGTTTGGCCTTCGTATTACTATTGCTGAACAGTCAACTTCCCAACAAAAAGACAAAGATATAGTCAATATTATACTGGCTAACGTGGGTACGGTTATTTGTTTTAGAACAGCCGGACTCCATGACGAACAATACATGCTTAACCAGTTTTCTCCTTACGTCGAAAAAGGCGAACTTGCCAACCTTCCCCGTTACAGTTTCTACATGAAGATATCGGCAGTTGAACCGGAAGAACCATTTTCAGGCAAGACTTTAAAACCGGATTTGGAGAAAGACCAAGTCAAGGTAAAAAGATTAATTGAGTCTTCCAGGAAAAACTACGCCACAATTTATGAAAAACCTGTTGTCGTAAAAAAGATAACTCCGAAGGACGCTCCTAAGGTTACTAAAACTAGTAAAAACAAGAAGACTGAAACCAAAAACGCACCAAAAGATAATTTACCGGAGAATAAAACGGGGAAGAAATAATCCTGTACGCGTGCCTACAGAATTTAGCAAGATTTGAAGCTAATTTTTAACTGGTGGGCAAAGAAAGAACTCTTACTTTCTCTTTGAAAACACAGCCATAACTAACTTTTTAATAACTTTCAACTGGCTTTCAATCTCCTTTTCCTGGTAAAAAGTTTCAAATAACTCCGCTATTTCCTTATCGTTTTTCCTCAAGTACGGAATTCTTTGTTTTGGTGCAGGGGTCCATTGTTGAGTTAGATCGAAATACAACTCCATCATTTCTTGCCCAAGCATTTGAAGATAAAGATTTGCTGTAGGAAAGTCTTTTTCTATTAAATTCTCTACTGCACGGATTTTGTCCTCTTTATCAAATTTTAAATGCTCGATTTGTTTTTGGTTTAATGGCAGTTTGCCTTTATCTCGTATATTGAACACAAAGGATTTGAGCTCTTCCATTTTCCCATCTTTATCATAAACAATTTTTCCATCACTCCATTGTTGGACTGCATCGTTAGGGTTTTCTTCATAAAACTCTTTTGCTTTTATTAGAGATGCATAAACTAACTCGAATTTCTTACCACCTCGTGTTTCAACATCGCGCCAAGCCCCTTCTTCTACAAGAGCCAAGATATCAATGTCAGAGTTGTCTCTCTGGTCACCTCTTGCATAAGAGCCGAATATTAGAAGACCCCTTATTTCCTCTTTGTTTCTCAACTCATCGAGAAAACCGTTAATTACCTGTATCATTTAGTAAAATTGTATCATAGTTTGAATTTCCACTCGCTTGAATTCGTAGGAACTCTTTGATATAGTTCGATACACTTTCTACTTTTTATCCTGCTCTATGATAATTGTAGGTACGCGTGCCTACAGAATTTAGCGTCTTTTGAAGCTAACTATCGAGAAATCTTTCTGCTCTTTCTCTTTAATAAATATAGATAGAATGAAATTTAAGCAAAATCGTAATATACATACTGCCTCTGTACTTCAATCACAATAATCATGTCTAGTCTTAATTCGGTAGCAATAAGTCTAAAACAAATCGCAATACTAATACTTCTTTACAGGTTTAGATTCCTAAATACTAATCAAATACAAAAATTACTTAATCATAAGAATCCCAAACGGGTACAAATTTGGCTTGCCGATCTTGTCCAGAAGCAGTATGTATATTCCAATTACGACAGAACCAAGTTTGGTAAAAACACCAAACCTTCTGTCTTCCACCTCCTGCCCAAAGCGATACAGGTACTAAAAGAACAAGAAGACTGTGATGAAAAACAGCTCAAAAAAGTTTATCAAGAAGGAGAGAGATCTGAAGGTTTCATAAATGACTGCCTATTTATTGCAGATATGTATCTAAAGTTAAAAGACCAGGTTGGTAAAACTGCTGAAGTACACTTTTCAACCAAAGTTGACCTTATTGGTTACGACTACTTCCCAAACCCACTACCCGACGCCTACATAGCCTTAAAAGAAAAAAGAAAGACCAACCGCTATTTTGTGCTTCTACTTGAAGAAAAAGCACCAAAGTACGCTTATATGGATAAACTAAAAAAGTATATGGATTATTTAGAAACTGATGAATGGAAAAACAACTCCAAAAACTCTTTCTTCCCCTCAATTCTTGTGATCTGCCCTGATTATCCTAAGAAAAGATTCGCGGAGAGGTACATAAAAGAAAACTCGCCCAAAGAACCATTTTACTTAACCACTAAAAACCAAGTCAGACTTAAAGGAATAAAGTCAGATATTTGGGAAGAAGTAGAATGATTCTATTTTTTCCAAGCTTCTTCAACTTGTTTTGAGTTAACAACTGGTGGGTAAAAAGTCTCAAATTCTTTTAAAGTAACTGTGTGTTTTTCAAGTTCATCCGATGCAACACAGTCTCTCGGTGTAACCACGTGGACGTTAGCCCTATTGTATAAATCTCCAATTGTCGCACTGACACATCTGTGAGTCAGTACACCTGTGACAATCACAGTTTTGATGCCGTTCTTTTCCAAGTAGTCTGCTAACTCTTGTGTATAAGCAGAAGAAGTAGTTTTTTCCATAATAACCGACCCGGGTACAATTGGTATGGCAATTTTTGCCCCTTTTGTGCCTCTTTGACATGCAACTTCAAATTGCTCATCCTCTTCGTCAACTACATTTTCGAAAAACAAAAGCCTGTCTTTACCAGCTAATGTTCTTGTTTTGCCGTCCTCAAATATTTGTGTATAAACAACAGGAATACCTCTTTCACTTGCTTGATCAGCGAGCGAAGTGATTTTCGATATGATTGATCGCATAGGGGTAATGTCATGGTGCCACATTGCACTAAATTTACCTTCATCACCAATAAAATCTTCTTGCATATCAATAACCAATAAAAGCGGAGGGTTTTGCTTCGGATCAAGAATCTCTCTTAAACGCTGTTCTTGCTTTGCTAAAACTTCTGGCTTTACTTCTGGACTTGCCTTGCGAGCTTCTTCTGTTGTCATAGCTTAAGTATATCAAAGTTTTTACGTATGGAATTTACTTCTTATTAAAACTAAAAAACAAAAAACTAGCCTTTCAGCTAGTATTTTGTCCAAAATTAACCTCAATTGAGATTTGCTTTGGGAAAGGGCAGTTGCAATGTGCAACTAGGCTGTACCCGAACCTCTCTCCCGTAAATAATTGACTGTCACCTCCTCTTTTTCCCTAAATACTCGCACTTTCCGATCAGCTCCGTGAAAGAATCCATCACACCTTCAGCTTGGGAGCTCGGGCCTTCCCAAAAGATGTGTGGAACAGCTAGGAGCGTCTTCGGTTTTCTTCCAGGCATTGCTGCACCTCGAAGCAACTGAAAGACAAAAAGAGGTTTCTTGATCCCTTCTACTTGCACCTCCCATTCTGCCGGAGATGTTTCAAGAGGAATGCTGCGTCTTTCTTCCTTGCTGTAGTCAGCATCTGCGCATCTCCACCAAAATCGCTCAAGGCTGTCTATTCTTACCCTTGAGAGATCCCACTGACCGACAAGGTCATGCTTTTCGAAATTGAGAGACCTTCCTTTGGCCTCCGCACGCTTACCGGGATATACTTCACCGACAAACTTCCTTAGGTCTGTGAGAGTAAAGCAGTAACCTGACGGTCTGAGAGAAAAGAACTCCCGCGACTGGTAATCGTCCGAATCGACATTCTGCCAGCTGGATCGAATCTTTACCGTTTTCGTAGCTGGTTCGAGGTGGACTTTCAGGTGCAGACTCCCCATCGGGTTGACGTGTTGTTCCACTATTGGATGCTCAGCGTCTGGGTAGACTACAAGATCAATTGATCCCGGGCCAGACGTCATTCTTGCTGCTGCCATGACGTCATTGAGCTCCCTCATGCGTTGAGGAAATCGTTCACTCAGACCCATCATCCGAAGTACCGGACTATTTCCGATGTCTTCGATGGGAACCAAATCCCTTGGGTTGGCTGGAAGCACCACGGGGTGTTGCTCATTACCAGTGCGCTCGTTCATTTGTTCTCTCCTTCAACTGCGCCTAGGCAGTACTGATGCAGTTTGTAGCGGGATTGTACTTGAGTTAAATTAAAATTTCAACAAACGCGGCAGAAAGTAGATTAGCTCCTAAGCGGGTGGGTATTAATATATTGAGCCAAAGATACTTTACACTCTTCAATTTTATCTTGGTTTCCTCGGTCCAACCATCGCCCTAACTCAAAAACCTCATCGTGTCCGGTGTAAAAAAGCCTTCGTTTATCGAAATCTTTATCAATTGGTAAAGAATAATTTTTATACACTTCTTGCACAAAGTCGCTGCCGTAGTATTCAAAAGCTTTAAAATCGTTCGCGGGGTCATGAATTCTAAGTCCGAAATCAATTAACCCTGAAAGTACATGTTTTTCCGGGTCAACTATTATGTGGAAAACCCACATATCGGAGTGAATAAGTCTGAGTTCAAAAGGGTTAGCTTTGATGGTTGAAATATAACTATCAAAAAGCTTTTTAATCCATACTTGCTCCTCACTGGGAATATGCGGAAATACAGTTTTTTCAAATTTAGGATAAAGGTTCTGTTCCATATACTGCCAAAAAGTAGAGGGATCAGACTCATCGATATTTAATTTTCTCGCTTCATCTAGGGAAAATGAGTGCAAAGTGGTTAAGAATTTCCCAAGTTTTTCAGCAATAGTCATTAGTTCTTTAATCGTAAAAGATTTTGCGATACTGGGTAGAAAAGAAACACCAGGTATAAAATCATTCATCTCGTAATCTATACCTGTTTCCTGAGCCCTCATAATATTTATCAGGGGCAAAGTTAAAGGAGAAGTTGAAGAAAATAGTTTTAAAAACTTGGAGCGTTTCGGGTCAATAGCTCTTTTTTCTTTGGGAAAGCGAAAAACTACTTCGTTTTTAACAACAAAAACATCATAGTCATTCCCCTGATAATAAGCAGTTACCTCATTTGATGAAATTTCTGGAAAATGGTTTTGAATGATTTCGAAATAAACCTTTTCGATTTTATCGTTCATAAAAATCATTCAAGATAGTTTGACTCTTTCATCGCAGGGTCAACATCAGGATAAAAGTTTCTTTCCCAAGCATGTTTCTTTAGTTCTTCCATTAGCTCCGGTTTCAATTTTTGTCCATCAGAAATCTTTAAGTTATTTTCTAGATTTTGGGGACTCCTCATTCCAGGTATCACAGAAGAGACTTCATCGTTGGAAAGAATATAGCGCAAGTCCAAATCTGGTAGACTTTCAGCTTCATCGTTAAGAAGTTTTTTTAATTCGTCGGTTCTTTCCACCAGTTCAACAAGTCTGCTTCCAGCAAAGAATTTTTTCCTAAGATCACCTTCTGGAAAAGTTGTTTCTTTTGTAAACTTTCCCGACAAACCACCTTCATCTAAAGGTACCCTGGCAATTAGACCAATGTTGTGTTGTTTTGCGTAAGGTAGGAGTTTTTCGGTCGGTTTCTGATGAAAAAGATTAAAAATAAATTGGATGGTTGAAATCAAACCTGTATCTAGGGTCTTTAGACAGTTACTAGGTTGGTAGTCGTTAAGAGAAATTCCCCAATATTTTACCTTTCCTGATCTAATAATCCGTTGGATTGTTTCTTTCCACTCGTCTTCCTTGGCAAAGTAATCCTGCCAAACATGAAATTGAACTAGATCGATTGTTTCAACTCTGAGACTATTAAGGGAATCATCAACACATTTTTCAATCCAATCTTTGGGAAAAACTTCTGAGATGGATAAACCTTGTCTTGCTGGCCAAAACATGTTCTTAGGTGGTACTTTGGTCGCTAAAACAACCTGATCCCGCTTACCAGACTCTTTTAAGAACTTTCCTATCAGCTCCTCAGAGGGGTGTTTGTCTGGTTGATCGTCAGAATAACCATAAATCCAAGCAGTATCAATGAAGTTCCCACCTAATTCAACAAATCTGTGTAGGTTTTTCAAACTTTGGTTTAAATCTGCTCCAACCCACATGTTTGGGTCGTCGGCTAACTGCCAAGTACCGTAGCCAATCTCCGAAACTTTCAAACCAGTTTTACCAAGTGTCCTATATTTCATATGGTAATAATAGTTTAGTGAAAATAATTGTGCAATCAATTAAAGAATCGTGTTGTGGTATTATGAAATTACCTCAGACTGAAACTCAGGTAGCTAATACATATCTTTGATTGCTATTTAATCTTGGAAGGGGATATTTTATTGTCTCTTCGAGCATCAACCAAAATATAGTTTTTGTTACCTTCTAAATTATTCTTTTTAAGAATCCCTAAAACCTTTTGATACTCCTTGTAGGTAAAAAATATAATGACCCAAATACCTTGATTCGTCTTGTTAACTTCTTTATACTTCTCTACTTGGTTAAGAATATTTTTTTCTAAGCTACTACTTCTGGCCAATTTAAACTCAATTACAGTCTTATCTTTTCTACCTTGAGAAGCTGTAAAATCTGGTTCACCAAGACCATTCTTAGGCTCTCTATTAAGATCGCTTTCGGATCCATACCAAACAAGCCAAAACATTCTTTGTATCCATTCCTCATCTGCCGGTTTCCCCCCATCGTATAAATTCTTATAATTGTCATGCAGTTCAACACACTCTTTGAAGTATAAAGCACGAGAAAAAGCTTCTTTATATGATGTTGGCTTAGTTTTTGTTGTGTCAACCTGTTCTGCAAAATTCGAGAATTGATTTTCAAAAAATGTTTCCGTTTCGAGCACGTATTCTTCACTAATTACCTTTGCGTGATCCCCGTTCTCCTCTTTCATTTTGATGTATACATCAATTGATTGTGGAAATTCTCTAGCAGTTTCAATTGCTGCTTTTCCTCTCGTCTCTTGAGTCTGATATTCCTCAAGTTTTTTGTTCCTTGTGTTTAATCTAGTTTTAGCGTGTTCCTTTAACTTTTGGTCAAAATATCTTGAAAGTTGCTCGCGCAAAACATCATTCGGCATTGCGTTAGGTATTTCAGCGAAGTCTTCTATAAAGTCAGTTTTGTTAATCCAAGTATCATTTTTTGTGAGTAGGTCTTTTGGGGTAAGCAACACGTAATCTCTATTTAACGCTGGTAAAACATATGCTCTGGGTTTCCAAACCTTAGTAATATAATCAAATTCAGCCTTTTTTATCGTGAATGATTTTGTTTGGCTCTTATCAATATATTTTTTAGTAAAACTTTCTGTCTTTTTTGCTAAGAAACCATGGATCAGATTTGTTGCAAAGTCACTTATGGAATCTTTACCTATCCTGTCCGCAATCAAGGTTAGCTTCTCTAAATGATGGGTTTTTTTTCCAGATCCGAAATCATTAAACAGTTCGCTAAAGTTATTGTTCAGTGCTTTTGCAAATTTGGCACCTAGGCCGTGGCCCGCATTTCCGATAAAAGAAAATCCAAACCAATTCTGCTTAACCTCGGGAAATTTGTAATATGTATTGAGTATGGATGCTGGTAATTGTTCATCAGCATATGCTGTAGAAATTCCTCTTAGAAAAATTAGATACTTAATAATATCTTTATGTAGTTGTTGGTAATCTGCTTTTGGACTATAGAAAAGATGGAACGGATCAATGAAAAGGGGTAAATCTGACACGAGTGACATATTAAAATACCCCTCTTTATCGAGGTCTTTTTTGTTTACTTTATAGTATTTATTAAATTTTATCCGAGGGTCGTTCATTTGGTTTATTCTAACAAAAAGGCTTATGATATACTATACAAATATGACTACAGTAAAAAATCCCGAATTGGCTGCAAAATTGAAGTCTGCAAGAGAAAATATTGGCTTTACTCAAGCGGAGGTAGCAAAAGAAACTGGTATGGATGTAACCTATTATGCTCGAATTGAAAGAGGCGAAATTGATACAGCATCTAGTAAGATTGAGAAGATTTGCAAGGTTTTAAAGATCAAACTTCCATAGTTTTGAAATAAAGCCAGTTTAGCCTTTAGCTATCTAACTATGAAACGACTGAAAATTTCCGTTGATAACACTAATCTTCAAGCCGCTCTATTTTTGCCGGAGCCACTTAAGGATAAAAATCCCGCTATTTTAATTATCCAAGGTTGGACAGGACTGAAAGAAAACAGTTTTGGATATGCAGAAGCCTTGTCAAAACTTGGTTTTATTTGTTTACTGTGTGACTCGCGGGGGCATGGCGAAAGCGAAGGTGATATCGAAACAGCAACAATGGAAGATTTTACAAAAGACGATCAAGCAGTTTTCGACTTTCTTACTAAACTGGAAGGTGTGGACAAAGAGAATATTTCAGTCGTTGGATCCAGTTTCGGTGGTTACCGAGCAGCTTTTTTAACCTCGAAAAGACCAGTCAAGAACTTGGTGCTAAGAGTAGCTGCGGATTATTCAAATGATACTTTCAAAATAGCGCGAGCCAAAGCAGGCGGTTCTGAAAACCCCGAGGTTATGGAATGGAGAAAGAAACCAAGAAATCCAAACGAGACTTACGCACTTGAGGCTTTAAACAATTTTAATGGAAATGTCTTAATAATTGAATCTGAAAACGATGACATGGTTCCTCACCAGACTGTTGAAAATTACAAAAATGCTGTCAAAGACAAGGACAAACTAACTTATGTTTTTATGGAAGGGGCACCGCATAGCATTAAACCCGGCCCATTTCGCGAAAAAGTAGAAAAAATATACTTGGATTGGTTTAAAAACTATATTGTTTGATCATCGGGTGGGTCAACGTAAGTTTGCCTAAGCTCCTCCCAGAAGGCTAGCGCCAGTTCGAACTGTCGATACGTCGGGCAGCCAAGGTTCGTTTTCGTCTTCGAAACGGATCCATCCTTGTCCCGGATCCAGATTTGGGGTTCGTTTTGCTTTAGCAAATGGTTCTATCCCTGCTCCCGAGCCAATTTTTTAGCGGTAGTTGCAGCCGTTATCGGTGCATTTGCTCTTTTTCTACTTCACACACGCTAAAATTCGTATCTAACATATATATTAACTATGGGGTTGCAATACACCTCATTTTGTGCTACTATTACGCAGCAATTGCTGCAAATCGCACTGAAAAGGGGTTAACGTTTGAGCAAAACGCTACACGGCATCACGCCAACATATCTGGCCTGTCCCTGCCGTCAATGTCAGTCCATTCGGAGACATATGTCCCGAAAGGACTTGAAGCAGGAACACGAATGGAGACGTGACTACCTGCTTCGTCGTCAAAACCAGGTCAAAATTTCGTAGTACGAAGGGAGAAAGTTCGATGCAGACTGCTTCCCAACAACTCGTCGGAGTGAAGCTTGCGCTTCAGTTCGCAAGAGAATGGGCTTCACTTGGTCGATGCGACGACGCCAAGGGGTTCATAGAACTCGCAGAGCGGTTTTTGAACGCCCTACCTCTCCAAAGTCTGAGGATTTAACACCCAAAGGACTCAGTTAACAACCCGTTTTCTGTATTCATACAGGGAGCGGGTTTCTTTTTTGGTACAATTTGACAATTGTGAGTTTCTTGACGATATAATTAAATTCCATATGAAAAAGTTTTTTTAATTCATGGTTGGGAGGGGTATCCTGAAGAAGGCTGGCGCCCTTGGTTGAGAAAAAAACTGGAAGATAAGGGTTTTGAGGTTGTAGTTCCAGCAATGCCGGATACTAAAAAACCAACAATTGAGGTCTGGTTACCTTTTCTGCAAAATCTAGTTGGAAAACCGACAAAAAATGATTTCTTTGTTGGCCATAGTCTTGGTTGTATCACTATTCTGCGACTTATCGAACATTTAAAAGAAGGCGAAGAGGTTGGTGGAGCGGTTTTGATTGCCGGATTTGGTGAAGATTTGAAGTATAATGGTTATAAACATGAGCTGGCTAGTTTCTTTGCAGCACCAATTAACTGGGCAAAAATTAAAAGTCACTGCGAGAAGTTTATTGCTATTCATTCAAGTGATGACCCATTTGTTTCACTTGAAAATGGTGAACTTTTTAAGCAAATGCTTGACGCCGAAACTCTTGTTATACCAAATATGAAGCATTTTAGCGGTGATGATGGAGTCAACGAACTGCCAAGCGTCCTAAAATCTGTGCTAAAACTCTCTAGCTAAAACCTTTAAGAAACTCGATTGAACGCTCAACTTCACTTTCACTAATCCCACTATAATTAGGCAGATTAATCGTCTGGTGGGCTAAATTTTCAGCAACTGGACAGCTACCAGACAAATAGCCAAGCTTGGATAAGTGCACACTTTCCGGATAAATTACACTGTTGTACCAATTTCCAAAACTAAGTTTTTGCTGTTTGGCTTTTTCTAAAATTAAGTGTGCCTTGGGGTGTAAAGCAATCAAGCGCAGGTAAATTCCATTTTCTTGCTTTAATACTTTAATTTTTGTGTTTTTTAATTTTTCAAAGTAAATCTTAGCTGTTTCAATTCTTTTTCTATTGTAGGTCTCGACATTTTCAAGCTCGCCCGCCGCTATATGAGCAAAAACATTGGGCAGGGATCTGGGATACCAGCCCGGATTTAAACCGACTAACTCTTTCTGACTAGTGATTACATTAATAAAATCATATTGATAAAGGTGGCGAATGAAACTATTACCCCATTCTTTGGAATAAATCTTGCGAAAAATTAGCCTCCAGGATAAATAATTGGCGATTTCTTGCAATATTTTTGAAACAGGCATCGGTTCTAAGGTTTTTAGTTCTGTCTCTACTTTTTCAAGTAAGCTTTTGTCGTTGACGATCAAGGCTCCCCCGGTCAAACTACTGATTACTTTCTCTCTTCCAAATGACAGAATTGCTAGGTCTCCAAACGTTCCGAGTAATTTGCTATCAATTTTGGCACCCAAAGCGTGAGCACAATCTTCAATGACCTTAAGTTTATATTGGTCTGCAATTTTCAAAATTTCGCGAATTTTAGCTGGATTACCAAAGGTGTGTTGAACAATTATAGCCTTGGATTTTGGAGAAATTTTTTTCACTAAATCCTTCGGATCAATATTTAAGGTCTCTTCTTCGATGTCAACGTAAACTGGGGTTGCCCCGCTCCATAGAATTGGATTTGGTACGGCGTTGCAAGTATAAGCTTGCAGCAATACCTCGTCGCCTTGACCAATTCCGAGAACCTTTAGCGCTAGATAAATTGCGCTTCGACCTGAATTAACCGGAAATACTGGAGTTTCAAAATACCTTGCCAAAGCTTGCTCAAGGTCGTCAATATAAGTCCCTTTTTGTAAGGTTTTTGGATTAATTAAGTGCTTGAATAAAATTTTGGGAGTCGAAGTTTTTGACATATTGGTGCGGGCGGAGAGACAACACACGCATTCCGTTTCACGGAAAGGCGAACTCTCAGGATTATAATGCCATAATTTTAATTGGTGCCGAGGGAGAGACTCGAACTCTCAAGGTGTTGCCACCAGTGGATTTTAAGTCCACCGCGTATACCATTCCGCCACCCCGGCACAAATTAGTCCGTCGTAGTATCCCAAGATTGTCTTTAAGCGCAGAGCGCTTTAGCGGTCTATTCCGCCACGCCCGCGAAATACTGTCACATTATAACATTCGATTTGGAAGTTTTAAAGAAAAATTCCTATCTAATGAAGAGTTTCCAGAATTTAGTCGAAAAATTAAAAAGGAAATAACCTAGTATTGCTAAAATTGGATAGACTACCAGTTCGCCTGGGCCGGTATTTGGCAAAGGTTCGTTAACTGTATTAGCAGCCTTGACTGCATCTTCGGCAGGTTTAGTAGTGGCTTCTGGGATTGTAGTTGTTTTTGTAGCTGTAAAATTTTGAGCCGGCTTTCCGACAACAACTTCAGATTTTTGGTTTGTGTTTGAAGCTAGATAAAATGAATTTGTAGAATTGTCTTTCAAATCTAATTCTTTAGAGATTTCACCGGAATCTAGTTCTGCCAAGGTTTTATCAGTTCTGGAAATTTTAACTGTATGATTTTTGTCAGCGCTGTTTTTGACCTTGAATTTATCGCCGTTGGCTATTTTGAGCTCTTTTGTTGAGAATTTACCATCTCGAGTTATTGTCAGAATTTTAAATTTAGCGTCATTTTTTGAGGCAAAATACGAGTAAATCAAAAATATCCCGCCAAAAATTATGCCGATTATCAGCAATAAAGCGACACCTCGATAAAAAGTTTTCACAACTGGAAATATACAACAACTCTAGGTTGTCTTCAAGGTAGAAAACAAGGCGGTGGATTCTAAGTTGAAGTGCACCACTATCTAGTGGTAGCAAGAAGTTTATGCA
>CAYIWY010000011.1:0-17901 GCA_964367355.1 uncultured Gammaproteobacteria bacterium | reverse complement strand
CCTTTCAAGCCTCTTATTCTACCTGAAGGTGGTGCACTTCGTTTTAGAACCTAAGCTTTTTTTGGATAAATTTGACAAAGGACTAAAAGTGTACTATTTTAAGTAAGTTATGTCGTTTAACTTAAACCATTATCATCACACAAATAAAGCCTTAGTTGGCGAAATTTGTCGTGTCTTGGTTTAAGCTTTTTTAAATTAAAAACAAAGTCACCTAAATCTCGCTAACCGGAAGCGAGATTTTTTGTGGTTAAAACCGCAAGAAAGGTGATATTGTCATGAAAGAGATCGATCACGGAGTAAGGTGGTTCAACGCTACTTACTACCGGAATAACAAGGTTTTCAGTGCTGTTCTATACGAGGAAAAGATTCTACCAAGGCTGAGAGAAAACAAAGTTACGCTTTTCACACCTTGGGGACCACGTTACAGTTTTGCTGAAAGAGGGACGGAGATTGATAGTCAGGATAAAGAGGTCGAGGTCTTAAAATTTCTTTCCAAGATGATCGCTTGTTTGAAAGCGGCAATGCCGGAGAAAGAATTTTCTTGGATTTTTCTTGGAGCAGACCTTTACGGCACTAGGATTAATGGGTTGGATCTGGAAAGTGTCCGCAACTATTTTGATTGGCTTCAGATGTGGTTGTCCGATCTAATTCCAGAAGCAACTTTCAAACTTTGGTCTGAGTTTGACTTAGAGGCAGAGGCTTACCGTCAAGAAGTTGCAAATAATTTCGCCAAGTACTCTAATCCAAAACTCTTGGAAAGAGCAGAAAGAACGGCCAAAGGAATGGGTAGGGGTAGTAGTGCTAGGGAGTATTTAGTCGAAAGGTTTGCAGAGGCACTGTTAATAGAAGAGCGGTTTCGACCAATTAAGGTTTCTTGTGTAAACCGCGGTAAAGACGCAACCGTTGATCTTGAACTACCTAGATTGTACTTCCTACCGGAAAATCTTCAAGCCCCTTGGATGTAAGATGCTAAAATTGGGGAGTGCGAAGTTAAACTCTGAGCACTCCTCTTACTCTATGAATACAAAAGAAATAATTAAAAATGCAGTTGATCTACACGTTCACATCGGGCCAGAGATTATTCCCCGGAAATTCACCTTGCCCGATTTAGTTGAATATGAAAAAGGAAAAATTAAGACTATTGCAGTCAAAAACCACTTTTTTCCAACTGTTTTTTCTGGAAATTTAATATCGTCAGAAAAACCATCTATTACCCACTCCGTTGCGCTAAATTTATCAAACGGAGGGTTTAATTCTGAAATAATAAAAGCGAGTTGCGAACTTGCTAATGCACCAATCATTGTCTGGTTTCCAACAATCCACGCCCAAAATTTTCTTGAAAAATCAGATTACGAAATTGCTCCGGAGTGGTTTGAGGACAAAAATTTTAAAGCTAGAAAATCCAATTTAATAAAAGGCTTGAATGTTTTTGACGAGAGTGGAAACCTAAAACCAGAGGTGATTAATGTTCTGAAAGTAATAAAAGAAACAGATTCGATACTTGCCACCGGACACATTTCTTGGAAGGAATCAAAAAGTTTAGTTGAATTCGCGACAAAAAAATTAAAGTTAAAAAAAATTATTATCACCCACCCGATTTATCAAAAGATCGATATGCCTTTGGAAATTCAAAAAGAATTGGCAAACCTTGGAGCGTTTATTGAAGTGCCTTTTTCAATGTACTCGATTGATAAAATACCAATAGAAAAACTTATAGAACATATAAAAACTGTTAGTTCCAAAAATGTAATTCTCAGCTCCGACGTAGGACAAACTTTCAGTAAATCCCCAAGCGAAGCGTTAGAAGAATTTATTGATCTTTTGTCAGAACAAGGTATATCGGAAAAAGAAATTGATGTAATGTTGGTTAAAAATCCAAATTGTCTAGTTTCTTCTTTATAAAATGTCCTAAATTTTAGAAATACGAGTTATTTATTGCTGTAACTTGCAACTAAAGAAAGGGTGGTGTATTATGCGAGCAATCAAGCGTTCTTTAACAATCAAAAGGAGAAATTATGAGCGAAACATCGTTCGAAGATCTTAGTACACTACTTGTCAGCAAAGGCATTGCTTTCAAAGTGCTAGAACATAAACCAGTCTTCACCATGGAAGATGTTGTTAGGGAATTAGACATCCCAAGACAATCCATGGCTAAAGTACTGTTAGTAAGCATAATCGGTAAGGGTCTCTATCGGGTTGTTCTTCCTGGTATGTCCAGACTTAATCTCCAGCGCTTGGCCTCTGTTCTTGGGGTTTCCAGGCGAAACATTCAATTTGCCGAGAAAGAAGTTGTCGAACAGGCAGGCTTTACTGTTGGAGCTATTTCACCATTTGGTGGGCAAGTTTCAACCTGTATTGATCAATCCTTGCTGGATCAGGAGGTCCTTTACTGTGGGGCAGGTGACAACGATAAAACGTTCTCACTCAAACCGGCAGATATTGTGTCCCTTTCATCTGCTCTAGTAGCAAACATCGCAGACTAATCTCTGCAGGAAAGGAGAGGTGCTACTTGAAGGATTACTGGAACAAACCAGTTCTTACGGTCCAAGGGCAGTCCGTTTTTTGGGACGCCCAAGCAGCCGGCTACGAACAAGCCCCCATGACCGTTGACAACCAACCAGAAATGGAAGCTGTTCTTGACCGCTGTCGCCAAATCGTAACCCTTAAAGAGATCATTACGCTGGGAGGAGCTGTCGGCTGCCGCGACCCCAAGGTAATTCTGGATGAACTCTTTTTCCAGAATCCTTCCCGACCACTCCCAAGGGTCGTTTTCAACGATCTGTCGAACCAGCAGGTGCAGTGGGCAAGGGAAAATGCCCTGGCGAATTACGCCAATCGTGGTGTCCAAATAAGCTTCTTGCCTGGTGAAATCAAAACAGTTTGCAAAGAAATCGGCAATGCCACGCGGCGACGGTTGTTGATCGGCGTCTACAACGCTCAAAGCTTCTTCGAGGCTTGCCCTAACCAAGGCTACCCTCTCTGCGGGTTCGATGAATACCTCCAAAATTGGGAGATTCTGGGTTACGCGTTCTTGATTGAGTGGGTCAGAAATATTTCTGGAGAACACCTCGTTCCGACTGGAACACGTTCCCTGGTTAGTTATTTAGACCAACCGGACACGAAGCTAGCTGTGAAACAAGCCCTTCACATTCTCCAAAAAGCTGCTAGCAATGGAGAATTCGATGACGTCATCGGCTTACAAGTTATCGGTCAACATGAACATCGTGAAGGTTTCTTCTTGTCACACTGGTACACTCCTTCCGGTTTTTTGAAAATGCTGCGAGAAGCTTTCCCGGAGGGGCAGTATCTCATAGCCGAAGACCACTTCCCTAAGGGCATGCTTTACACGATTGATCCAGTCGGTGAACAGCCTCAGGGAGTCGTGACTGTCCTAAACAACGTAATTGGCAACGTCCTCCCCCACAGCCAGTTCGAAACTCTGCTTGCAATCAGAGAAATCATCTCTTAGTGCACTTTAAACACACTTACTAATTAGTAAGTGTGTTTTACCTTAATAAGGTAGCAACTTCTTTTAGTATGGTTACTGATTTGTTAATTTGTTCTTCAGAGACAGCGAAAGATATTCGGAAATAATTTTTGAAGTCTTTACCAAACGCTTCACCGGCAACTACAGCAACTCCTTTTTCTAGTAAAAGATTTGCAAAAGAAGTCCCGGAAACATTTATTTTTATAAAGAAATAAAAAGCCCCATCAGGTTTTATTATTTCAAAACTATTTTTTAAATTTTGGTAAATTAAATCCCGTCTCTTTTGATACGAATCAATGATTTTTTTATTAATTGGCTTGTTTATTGCTTCAACTGCAGCGTATTGAAAAACAGATGGAGCGCAAACTGTAGTGTATTGCTGGATTTTTTCAACCGCATCAACTATTTGCTTCGGTCCTGCAATAAAACCAATTCTCCATCCAGTAACCGCATTTGATTTTGAAAGACCATTGATAACAACCGTTTTTTTATAAATTTTTGCTGGGCTAAAACAAGTAGTCTCACCAAAGACCAATGAGCTGTATATCTCATCAGAAATAATATATAAGTCATTTTTTTCCGCGATTTGAACAATTTGTTTTATCGCTTCTTTTTGGTAAACAACTCCGGTCGGATTATTGGGACTATTAATTATAATCGCTTTAGTTCTATTTGAAATAGTTTTTTTTAGCTTAGAAATATCTGGTTGAAAATTTCGATCAGTTTTAACTATTTTCGCCCGCCCACCGAGAAAATTAATTATTTCGAGATAAGCAATGAAATATGGTGAAAAAACAACAACCTCGTCATCGGGATTTATCAAGCTAAAAAGGGTCATAAAAATAGCTGACGTAGTGCCAGCGGTGATTATTATCTCTTCTTCAGTCCTTGCTACTTTTTCAGAAAAAAGCTTTTTGCTAATTGCTTGCCTAAGATCAAGCAAGCCCTTTGTTTCAGTGTATTTGTTGTAACCTTGTTCAATTGCTCTTTGGGCCGCGACCTTAAGATAATCTGGAGTTTCGAAATCAGGCTGCCCGATGGTAAGATTTATAATTCCTTTTTTGCTTCCACCAGAAAAGGCTTTGCGGATAACCGAATAATTAATATTCCTCACCCTATCCGAAATATTATTTCTTTTTTGCCTGGATTTTTTCATATGCAATTTGATAGGCTATAGACATTGGTGGTTTCTTTTCTCGATCAGATCTTTCGAATATCTCATTGAGAATTTTAGGAATTAAATCTGTTTTCTTCATAGCTTCTGATATATCAACTCCCTTTACTTCACACATCCCATGACAAACACCACCAGCATTGATTACAAAATCAGGTGCGTGTAATATTCCCTTTTTGTACAAATCGTCTGCATGTTTTTTTTCATTTTGAAGTTGATTATTTGCCCCACCAGCAACAATCTTGCACTTTAGTCTTCCAATCGTGTCATCGTTAATTATTTCTCCGACAGCACATGGAGCGAAAACATCACAATCAGCATCATAGATACTTTCGTTATCCACTACAGTTACAGACTCTAACCCCAAATACTTTTTTGTTTTTTTCGGTTCGATATCAGAAACGAATAAACTGGCCCCGTCTTTAATCAATAAGTCAGCTAAAGTCCCTCCAACATTTCCCAAACCCTGAATTGCGATTCTAACCCCCTTCAGATTAGTCTTTCCAAGACGGTACCTAACTGTTTCTTTAATCCCTTTAAAGACCCCATGTCCTGTGGTAACACCTGAAATTCCTATAGAATTATAAATATATTTTGTTCTTTCTGAAATAATCTTAGCGTCTTCAAAATCTAAACCCATATCCACACCAGTAAGAAACTCACCATCCAAAGATTCTATAAAATCACCAATTGCATGCAAAAACTCTTTGGATTTAGGTTTTGATGGATCTCCAATAACAACTGCCTTTGAACCGCCGAATGGTTCATCGATTATGGCTGTTTTGAAAGTCATAGCATAAGACAACCTTAAAGCTTCTTCAATTGCTTTTTCTTCTGTTACCATTGCCAATCTAATACCTCCAGTACTTGGCCCCAATGTTGTATCGTGAATCGCGAGGACAATCCTCATTCCCGATTTTTCATCGGAACCGAAAATAAGCTTTTCATGGCCGTTAACAGCTAAAGCTTCAAAGGTATTTGCCAAAATTTTTGGTTCAATATAGTAATAGTTTTTCATAATAAATAAAAAAACCGCCTTTTATGTAATTAGATAAGGACGGTTTTACCGTTATGCCACCTCATTTCGGGAAAATAAAAACACCAATGAGGTGTTATTTTCCTCTCATTGACTCGTACTCCTTTTAAGGAAGACATCAACTATCCCTTGGTTACGGAGGATGCCGGGTCTTCACTATCGCAAAGACCATCTTGCCTTTCGGCGATCTAGGCCCAACCCCTTGTATTAACAAGGGACCTAAATCTTAGATTTTAATTCTTCTTAAGGAACTATTGTATTTTACTAATGTTTTGGAAGAAAGTCAAACATGTAAATAATTAAAAAAGTAAGAGATCCTTTTTAGGGGATCTCTTGAGTCTACTTAAGTCGTGATCAAGCTAATACAGTACAATGCCCATCTTTTCACGAACTGCTTCTACAGTCGGTTGGATGAGTTCACGAGCCTTTTTTCCTCCTTCGTGAAGCACATCCCGAATATAGTCGTTCTGTCCAGCAAGCTCAGCCCGTCTTGCTTGAAATGGTTCGAGAATCCGAGCAATACTATCGACAAGCCTATTCTTGCAATCTACGCAACCAATTTGTGCAGAGCGACAAGCATTTGCGATCTGTCTGTTATTGGTTTCGCCTTCCGTCACCAACTCGTGAACAGGGTAGACAGATTGACAACCACTATCCGGATCGTCTCCTCCATAAGGATCACCTGGGTCAGAAACGTGAATCCTTTTTCTGTCCGTAATTCCCTTCTTTTGGTAACGGTCACGAATGACGCTGATGGGAGAGTTAATGTCAATCGCATTGTCGGACTCAGACTTGCCCATCTTGGCGCCGTCGAGACCTGGAACCCTGACCATTTGCTTCATCATTTCAGGGTAAACCAAGGTTTGGCCATAACGATTATTGAACTTTCGCGCCAGCGACTGCGCCATTTCCACATTGGGTACCTGGTCTTCACCGACCGGAACCAAGGTCGCTTTTGGACCTAAGATATCGGCCGCCATAAGTACAGGGTAAGTCAACAACCCAAGGTTAACATTATCTGAATTCTTACGAACCAGATCCTTGAAAGTCGGGATACGCTCAAGCTCACCAAGTGGCTGGATCATGCTGAGATACAGACAAAGTTCAGCGATTTCAGGCACGCTTGATTGCGCATAAATGATCGATTGTTCTGGATTTAGCCCGGCAGCGATGTAATCCTTGACAATCTCGATCAAGTTTCCCCGAAGTTCATTAGGGTCATCGAGAGTCGTTAATGTGTGCCAATCAGCAATGAAGTACAGGCAGGTGTTTTCTGGCTGTTGAAACTTCACAAAGTTCTGAACTGCACCAAGGAAGTTACCGAAATGCAGTCTTCCTGTAGCACGAATTCCGGAAAGCACAGTTTCGGGCAAAGCAGTCTCCTTTCGTTTGTTGCATTTTGGGACGATTATTGTTCGCCGACAGCAAGTCTTGGTTATAAGAAACTCTTCTCGCTTACTCTCACCTTTCTCCAAAAGTACTTGGATACTAACTCTTATAGGATAATTTGTCAAGTTTATTGGGTATAAAAATAAAAAATTAGGGGTGGTCTATTTACCGTAGTTTGTGATCTTCATAGCATCACGCACTTGTTGCATTGTTTCAGTAGCGATTCTTCTTTCTTTTTGCGTCCCTGCAGCAAGCGCTTCAATAACAAGTTTTTTATTTGTGGCAAACTTTTCCCGGCGGTCCCTTATAGGGTCAAGAAATCTATTCAAGGCAACGGCCAGTTTTTCCTTCACCTCAACATCACCGACCTTTCCACCCACATAACGCTCTTTCAGGTCGGCGACTTCAGCTTTGTTAGGATTAAAATGATCGTGATATTCGAAAACTGGATTACCTTCGATGTGTCCTGGGTCAGTTGCTGATTTTCTGGTTGGATCAGTATACATTTGCATAACTTTATTTTTAACCGTAGTAGCATCGTCTTTAAGATAAATCGAGTTGTTTCTACTTTTGCTCATTTTGTAGGTACCATCAATTCCAACCAGACGAGGAACACGGCCAATTTTAGCCTCAGGAATTGGGAAAACTTCACCATAATTATCATTGAATTTACGGGCAATCTCACGTGTAAGTTCAACGTGCGGGTTTTGGTCTTCACCTACCGGAACTAGATTTGCCTTTGGCAAAAGAATATCAGCCACTTGGCTTACAGGATAGTTAAAAAATCCAAGAGTAACTTTATCGGCTCCCAATGTTTCCATTTCGGATTTCAATGTTGGATTGCGCTGTAATCGTCCTAAGGGAACTAACATACTCAGTAGAACTGTTAATTCTGAATGTTCCGGAATATAACTTTGAATGGAAAAAGCACTTTTTTCCGGATCCAGACCTACCGCCAACCAATCTAAAGCTACTTCGACCACTGCCTCACGAATCTTAGCTACATCATCTATATAGTCCCCAAGTGCTTGATAATCAGCGATCAGGAAAAAACATTCATATTCATTTTCCAATTTCAACCAATTTTCTAAAGCGCCGACATAGTGACCCAAGTGCAACGGACCGGTTGGTCGAATACCAGTTAAAATTCGCTTTTTCATATTTAGAGTATAGCTCGGCTAAAACATTTCGTGAAGCCTGTAGAACAAATACGATCTGTTGCAACTGGATTGTAAATTGTCTATAATTCGGGGCAAGTAAGGAGTTGTAGATTGATCCAGCAAGAAAAGTTAGAGAAAAAACTGCGGGCGTTGGGGGTGAGAGTTCGCTTTTTCGAACACAAACCGTTCCTCAGAATTGGCCAACTCTCAAGAGAATTGCATTTAGATTGGAAACGAATGGTCAAAGTTATGGTTTTTCGTGACAGAGAAAGTGGGAGATATATTGTCACCGCAGTTCCTGGAGACCGCAAGGTAAGTCGGGGTTTACTTCACGAAGTAGTTGGTACAAGTAGGGCAAATTTAGAACTGGTTGCTCTGAGAGAACTTGAAGAAATCACCGGTTACATTCCTGGTGGAATACCTCCATTTGGTTTCGGCAGGAATTTTTCAGTTTTCTTTGATCGGGACCTTTTGGCTGAGAAAACTCTCTACTGCAGTGCTGGAACTCCAACACGATCGATGGAAATCGATTCCCGAACTCTACTAAGGTTGAGTGGGGCAAAGATAGCTTCGATAACTGTCTTAGAGGGGTTCCCGTAACAAAATTGAAACTGTAATGGAAAGAGCCCAGATAAACGTTTATCTGGGCTCTAAAACTGAAAGTGTTGCTTTCAGGAGATCTCTGGCACAGGTGAAGGGACTCGAACCCTTGTCGACGGTTTTGGAGACCGCTGCTCTAGCCGCTGAACTACACCTGCAATTTCAACTAGCTAAGTATGACAAATCAGCTAGCTTATAACCTTTCTCGACCTTTTGACAGAGTTTCTGCATGCAACAGACTGTTTAATACCATATTTAGCTAGATTTGTCAAACGGTGGTGGTGGCCCGTCAAGCTTCACAGTCTTATAACACACTGTTGTGGCGTAGGTTTTTTCACCATAAAAAATAGGGTAAAAATCATCTCCCGCAACCAGCCGTTCTGGGTGGTAGTAACCAATGACTGAACCTGCTTTAACCAATTGAAAGTTCCGAACGTCATCTTCTATCTGAAAATGTGGGTGCCTAGGAATCTCCCCAACAACTTTGAAGAAGCGAAGCTCGTTTTGTACGGGCTTCTTTCCAGGAAGCAGTCCAAGTCCTACAAGCAAATTCTTAACGTGTGCCATACAGCGCGTCCAAGACTGCCTTGGAGTACCGGTGTAGTATTCAACTGAAAACCCAGACTTGGTACTGTCAAGCATCGAACGACCAGACGCAATGTATTCACCCATCAAAACGACATTTGCTATCCCGGCACTTCTGATTAGGTCAAAGAGGACTTGGTCATATTTTGTAACAATCGCATACGGATCGGTTAAACCGGTAGTCCCGTGAATGTCAATCAGATGATCAACCTGGGCAATTACTTTGGTCAACCCGTGGGCTAACACTTCCTCATATGTACCGGTTTCGGTTCCCGGAAAAACCCTATTTAGGTCACTCTCAACAAATCTCTTCTCTTGCTTGTATGCGTCTGGGTTGGCGAGGATGAAAACAACTTTCCCCTTCAGCAGTGGCAATTGCCTAATCCTGTCGGCAACAACCTTGCCTACAACTTCATCCCCATGCATACAGTAAACAAAGGCCAAACTTGGACCTGGAATTCCAGAATCAACGGTTTTAACTAACGAGGGCATGATCACTCCGATCACTAATCTAATTCCAGATTCTCACGTTAATCGATTCTAGACCAAATGCCTCCTTGAAATTTTCTGCTTTAAATGTGCTTTATGTCGATAGAGATGAAATTTCGTCAAAATAACTCCATCCCATAGCTCTAAGGACTAGCTTGGCAGATATTAGCAACTAATTCCTGATTAGTCAAGAAATTATGAAAGAAATTTAAGTTAACAGAGGTCTTTTATTTAACCCTAGAGAAATTACAAAATTTCGAATTCTTTAATTCCTATTTTGTTCAAAAATTCTTTGACTCTTTTTTCCGTTGCCAGTTCTCCTTTGAAATGGAGGATTCTCGATTTACTCGAACCGCCTGCAAAATATATCTTGCTTCCGTTAATTTTTTCCAGCAATTCCATGTCGAGTTTTTCCTTACCTTTAACTTTTACGAAAATATCGTAACTTCGAACTTTTTTATTTTCAGCTTGATTCATGAACAACAAAATAACGATTAGAATAATTATTGACCAAGCGATTCCAAGAGCTGACAAGATAATTTGGACCAGAAAACCTTTCTGCCCGGAAAAAAGTACCGCTGCGGTCAGCAATATTAAAATCAACAAATACAAAAACTTCTTGTCTTTCATAATTTACCTGCATTTTAGGCCTAGATTTGGATTTTGACAATCCGCTTTTTGGTAGAAGTATAATAAGTAGATGGATCTGGAAAAAGAAATTAAATTAATTAAAGAGCGAAATGCCAGAGTTGAGGCTGATAAAGCTTGGGAAACAAGCCTAACGCGAATGTTACTTGTCGCAGTTCTGACTTACATAACAGTTTTGATTTTACTTTTACTGATCGGGGTACAAAAGCCGTTTCTCACAGCCCTAGTTCCAATGATCGGCTTTGTCCTTTCCCTGCAAACAATCCCAATTGTGAAACGTTGGTGGCTAAAGAAAAATCAACGGTAAATTTCCCCGTCGCTGGCCGATATTAATTTAGGTTTTATTTTCGCGTACCGAAAACCGTGGATTCTTAATCCACGGATGAAGGTCGAAGAAAACGAAACTTTAGAGATGAAACCGAGAGTTTTAACCCTCGGAGGTTCATTCTTCAGTTTCTCTAATTAAATCTTCTGCCGATTTGAGATTTTGTTTCTTATAGAATTCATCATAGGCAAAGACACCATCCGCTTCTATTTTTTTTGCAATAACAATTACTGAACAATCTATGAGAGTGTTTTTCTTGCTTCCAGTTGGATCAAAGAGTGTAGCTGCCTCTTTTAAAGTATCAGAATCAATAACATGTATTAGTATTTGATCCTTTTTCATCATCTCTATAAGTTTTGCAGTAACTGTAGGTGTGGGCAAAACTCTTTGAAAGAGTGAAACAACTTCGAATAAAACAGAAGTTGGATAGGTTAGCTGTATCCCCTGAGCAATCAATTTCTGAAAAGTCTCTGTTGCCTGGGCGTTCAAGAGATCATTCGGGTTATAAATAGCAAAAATTGCATCGGAATCAACGACAACTACTTTAGTCTTGGTTACCATATAAAATCTCGTTTGCCCGCTCCCGCAAGTCAGAAGGTAAGCTCTTTAATTCTTCCCGACTCTTAGTTGCCAGCTTAAGCATTTCTAAAGCAGCCTGCGTGTTCTTGAACACTTTTAGTTTCTCGAAATCCTCAAGAGAAATAATTGCAGCTTGTGGTTGATCTTTAGTGGTTAAAACTACTGCCTGCTTTTTGATCCGCACCCCTTCAATAATGGTTTTATAAGACTTCTGCAAATTTCTGGCTGGTATACGACTGGTTTTTAACATAAACTCACTTTAACAAGTATTATATCATTTGTCAATATCAATAATAGATATCAGTATGCTATATATTGGAAGCAGGAATTTAGATTTTGATAACCCGTTTATCAAAATACTAAACAATTCAGATTTGTGAAAAAATGGTGGCTGAAAAAACAAAAAATCTGAGCTCTTTCTTTTTGAATCTAAGGCTCGAGACGAGTTATTGACTGGACCTTATCAAATTTATTATCGTAGGAGTAGATTTTGAGGTTCTCTTGTTCTGCCGTAGCTATAATATAGGAATCAATAAAAGAGATATTATTATTTTCCCAAACAGTTAGTGACCGATCCAATAGAGATTTATTACAAACAATTGTATCAACATGAACAAGTGCCCTAATTTTCTCGACAATGGAAAATTTATCCTGTTCATAATAAGAGCTAAGAACCCAAATAATTTCTGCAACTACTGTATCTAACAAAGCGTTAGTATTTTTATAGTCTAGCAAAACTTTTTTAACTCTAAGAGCTTTTTCCGGATCATCATGGACCAGAAAACGAATGATTAAATTGGTATCAAGTAGAATCTTTGCCATATTCTTTCTTCAAATGTTCTCCAACTGACTTTTCCATAGCTTCGATATCAAAAGGTTTAGTGGACTTAATCGAACCTTGAAGAGAGAGAAAATCAGTCACTGGTCGAAACATCGCTTCGTTTTCATTTTTCATCTCAAATATAATTTTACTATTAGTTTTAAGACCGAGTTTTTTTCTGATAATTGCCGGAATTGTAGCTTGCCCTTTTTGAGTAACTGTCGTTGTATATTTCATATGTAATATATTACTATCAAAGTATTACATCGTCAATATAGTAATACAAAACTAAACAACCTTAATCGAGATTGGTCATTCCCAAGGTAATCTGTAGAGCTTCTTCAACTTGCTCAATTTTGTCACGTGACAAAATTCCAACCCGTTTAATTAGTCTTGCCTGATCTATTGAACGAATTTGGTTAACAATGATAACCGAATCCTTATCTAAACCAATTTTCTCCGCCACCTTAACCACATCAGGTCCGATAAATTCCGGAATTATTGAGCTCAAAGGAATCATTACAACTGTTGAAAGGTTTTGGTTTAGAACATTGTTGGAAATGACAAGCACCGGTCGCTTCTTATGCATTTCACGACCATAACCCGGATTTAAATCGGCAATGAAAATTTCGCCACGTTTAGGGTAATTTTTCGAAAGCTTCTGCGTCAACATATTTAAAATCTTCCTGAATTCCACGAATTAACGCTTCTTGGGCTTTCAAGCTTCTGAGCAACTCTTCCTTAAGGTTTCTCTTACGTTTTAATCTATCCTCAAGTGCTTGAGCAATAAATTTACTGCGAGATCTTGTTGGAATAGTTTTCCTCAGATCTCGGGCTAACCCAATAGGCAATGTAATATTTATTCTTTGAATCTTCATATACACACTTATTATACATACTGATAAATCATTGTCAAGGTCTACCCTTTGTAAGAGTAAAGTTTTTGTATTAGTTTTTCAGAAAAACCAATTGTGAAAAGATGGTGGCTAAAAAAAACCGCCTAGTTAAAATTAATTAACTAAACGGTTTTTTGATAAGGACTTAGATGAAAGCAGGAGCAATTCGAGCCAACTGGTTGATAATCCATCCTAACCACGCTGCTCCGATTGCAATGACTGTAATGACCTTAGCTTGCGTGTCCCACTTGTCCGGCCCACAAAACTTGGCATGAATCCAAGTGTGAATCGAGTCCTGGATAAGCAAACATCCGGTATTGTTCTCGTTCGGATGACTGATGTGTAGCCTAACCCACGCATTTCCATCCCACGTTTTTGGACTCCACTTCAGTACCAGCGTTCTGTGCGTACCAAAAACTGTAGGATTTTGGTATGTCTGACCATAGTGAGGATTTGTGATCGTTACGAAACCCCACTGTGGCCAAGTCCACTTAACCCACCCTTGCCACACCAATCCTGCACTACCGTCATAGTCAATCTGTGGAGCCGGTGCAGTAACCCCAATAGATGCCGCTGTAGCTGTTGGCACTGACCTGAGAGCCACGATTGGCGCAAAGATTGACAACACCATCGCCACAGCGAGAGAGCCAAGACCAATCTTGACGTTCTTGGACAATTCCACGAGTTTTACCTCTCTCTAATACTCTAAAACTTTAACCGTTCTGGTTGGCATATAGCCACGCTTTTTCAGACCAGTTCGCACCTCCTTTAAGATGTTTGTCTGTCCTTCTAATAGGTGGACAAAGAGATAGTTATCTCTCTGATCATAAAAGTGGAAAGGAATTGGGAGTTGACACAAAAGACCATCCTCAATTTCTTGTGGATCTTTTGCGTTAGCTAGTTTTTTGAAAGAAACTTTGTAAGCGACTATTTCTGCCATAGCGAATACACTAGAATATTACTAGACATTTATCTAATCTAGGTCCTCCTTAGATAAACTTCTCATAAACCTCCTTGTTAAAGTACATTGTAGGCAGGAATTTGGATTTTGACAATCCGGCACCAAACTTTGTCTCCCGCTCCTATTGCAAGTGTCACTTCTTCACCTACACTTTTGCCAAGCAATATTTTTCCTAATGGCGAGGCGGTTGAAATCTCCCCTAAACCAATTTTTAAATTTTTTGGGTCGCGGACAAAGTATTCAACCTTTTCATCGGCAAACTGCAAACAAACTTTGCAATCTACCACAACTTGTTTCATGGGTGCATTTTAAATAGAAGATAAGACTTAGATCAGTCCATAAGAGGTACCGCAAAGGTTCTTTTTGAAAGTTGAGGAATTTTTTTAGTAATCGTTTAAAGAAACCGCTTTGACGTCTGAAGATTTTCCCTGGTGTTTAATATTATCAGTCACTAACGTGGCATCATATTGTTTCGCGAGAGAAAGAAATGAAGCATCATAGTAAGTAATTCCGAGTTTATACGCAAGTTCAAAAGTTTGTTTTGACAAATCTTCAGTTTCACTAATAAAGGTTATTGGAAGAGAATACACAGTCCCAAGTGAAATATCTGCTTCTTGGATATTTAGTTTTTTACTTGTCAAAAGAACGTTCCCGACTTCGTACTTTGCGAGCTCTGGAGCAAATAGTTCTACTTTACCACTGTGAGTATCTTCGAGAATCAAAGTTGCTTTTTCTATATTAAGCTCGTCCTTTTTGTTTAACCATTTAATTATGATAGAAGAATCAACGATAAGCGTATTCATCTAATTAATGTGATTTGCGGTCTTTTTCCAAAAATTCGGCAGCACTCTTAGTCCCTCGTCCAGATATGGCTCTTGAGGCAGCAACATTTTTCCAAATTTGATCCCAATCTAGTTTACTTTGGTGGGGTTTCATTATAATCTCATCCGGTTTCACGACACTGATTGAAACTGCAGACATAGGGTTAACCCAGCCAACAGCTTTGCGGATGGAACCAGGAATTGTAATTTGACCGCGGTTTCGAACTATTACAACATTTTTCATAAAGCTTTCTTGAAGTTTATATCGTGCGCATATTTTAAACTATCTTAGCTCGTTATATTTTTCAGAATATCAGAAAATCTGAATTATGTCAATCGCAATGAGCGTTAAGTATAGTTGGTAATTATTTAGTGTGTTTTTCAAGGTAGGAAATTCGCCAAGCCAGATCATGAATGGCTTCTTTTTTCAAAGCGATAAAAGCATTACGCGAAGTTGCCTGATAATCCGTTGGAGACGCAATAGCAAAACGCGGCTTTTGTCCGTCGCCATTTTCCGCAATTCCCAGTGGATATTCCTCAAAACCTAAATACCAAAGAATCTGCCCTTCCTCAACTTGATCAGAAATCATTTTCAAAATTTCGTACTTTAGTGTTTTTCGGTTTCGTTTGATCTCTTTTGGGCAATAAAACTCAATTGCATTTTCAATTAAATTTTGCAACTTTTCCAAACTATCATCCCCTTTTCCAACAATTTTAAGTCTAAATAAACTAGAACTCTCTAGTTTTTCCGGTTTGTTCAGATTACGCAAGGCAGCCGAAACTTCCTCATCTGTTGCCAAAGGTGGCAAAAAAGTTTTTGAAATGAAGATATTCCGCGCGTAGCTCATCAACCCATCGTAAATTGAATGGGTCAGAGGAACCAGGACAATTATTGAAATAATTATCATTATCAAGTTGAAACTGTAGTTCAAACGGAAAACGAAAAACGGTAATGCGTAAATCAAAAGGAAAACACCAAGGATTGCAGTTTCGGAAATAAATTCTTTGTCCAAAAGTATCGGGCTGTCTGTTTTTAATCCTTTGTATCGGATCGAACCATAAATAATAACTACTATTCCAAGAAGAATCAGTATTGCTCCTGGTAATTCACTCATAAACCAGCCAAAAAGCACATTGGCCATCATAAAGATAGCGGCGATCGAGAAAATAGCTGATCCAAAGAAGTGAGTCAGGAAGCGTTTACTTTCATCTGACGTTTTAGCCAACCTGCTTAATTTAAGGAAAAGATAGGTCGCCAAACTGATGAAAAAGATTATTATTATGAAAAATATTGGGTAAAGTATTCCTGTGGGAATCTGAATCGGCCAATTTCCGCTTTCAAAATACCGTGCTGCAGAATAGTTAAAAATTAGATTAGAAAAAATTCCCAAAATTGTAGAAATAATCGCAAAGATATAAGCAAAATTCTTTAAATTATCAAGTAGGTTACTTTTTTTGTATTGGCTAAAAGAGATGACGCTCAAATGAAACCAAAAGACTCCCGGAAGAGTTATCGCACCAATAAATATTTTTTGGGTAAATATCCAAGCCTCTTCGTTAGTTTGTAAACTTGTTTGAATTGCACCAAGAAGGAAATACGTGAACAAAGAAAAGATGGTTAAAGCAGTCAATCGGTTTTGATTATTGAGTGGGTCTCGGGTATAGACATAGATACTTATCCACAGAGGAACCGTCATCGGCAGAATATAAGTCAGCGAGTCAGGATTGAAATGTTCCATTTGAGCTGATTTTAGCACACTCAACAAGTTTCTTAATTAAACTAAATTAAATTGGAAAAAATGGTGGCTGAAAAATAAATTAAATTAGTGAATTTAAAACCTCAATTCCTTTTTTTATTTCTTCTAAACTTGTTGAGTAAGAAATTCTAAAGTTAGTATCTCTTTGAGAAAATAAAGAACCAGGAAACACCAAAACTCCGCTATCCAACGCTTTCAAACTAAATTCTTCACCAGAAATTCCTTCCGGTAATTCTGGAAAAACATAAAATGCACCACTTGGTTTACTTGAAATCTTAAATTTTGAACTCAGGTTTTCAAGAACAAAATCTCTTTTTTTCTTAAAGTTGTTAATCTTTTCACTGATATCAACCTTATAAAACTCCAGCGCTCCATATTGTGCGGGCGTTGAAGGGGCGTAAAAAATGTAACGCTGTATTTCTATCATTTTTTCTATGATATTTTTTGGAACAACGTTGTAACCCAACCTCCAACCAGTCATTGAAAATGATTTTGAAAAACCAAACATTGAAATTGTTTTTTCGTAAATACTGCCGGTACTAAAATGCTTACCTTCATAAACAAAATCCTCATAAATTTCATCTGAAATTACATAAAGATTGTTTTTGTTCGCCAAGTCAGCTAGTTTTTGTAAATCATCTTGGCTATAAACTACTCCGGTAGGATTACCAGGGCTGTTGATGACAATGGCTTTAGTTTTCGCAGTTATTTTTTCTTCAATAGAATCTAAATCCAAGGAAAAGTCCTCTTTGGTCTTTGCCAATTTTATTTGAAAATTAAGTATTTGTGGTGTTTGGTACAAAGTCGCAAAGTACGGATCTGATAAAATTATTTCGTCCCCTGGTTCAAGAATCGACAAAAGAGCTAAATCGTATCCGGCAGAAACTCCGGAGGTAATGATTATATTCTCCGCAGTAGCTTTAATATTGTTCTTTTCGTTTACCTTTTGAGAAACTAGTTTTCTTAACTCTTCCAAACCCTCGGCTGGACTATATTTATTCTTATCCATTATAATTAAGTCAATAGTGCTTTTTTTTATGATTTCTGGTATTGGTTCGAAAGGTTCCCCAACAGATAAGTTACTCAGAACTTGTTTTTCTTTTGCTAGATTAAGTAACTCTTAGGTTCTAAAACGAAGTGCACCACCTTCAGGTAGAATAAGAGGCTTGAAAGG
>CAYIWY010000010.1:0-23733 GCA_964367355.1 uncultured Gammaproteobacteria bacterium | reverse complement strand
AACCGTAGATATCATGAGTTCCCAATTGCCCATAACCCCAATATAGCGGTCCGGTCCCAGCACACCTGGCAATCCAAATACCTTCTTGGATAGTTCGACCATCCGATTTTAAGGCCCCACCGGTATTGTTTGGTAAAAAACTACCGGATGTCAAAGGAGTTGTC
The DNA here is from genome assembly GCA_964367355.1 of uncultured Gammaproteobacteria bacterium. Lineage (GTDB taxonomy): Bacteria > Patescibacteriota > Microgenomatia > Woykebacterales > RBG-16-39-9b > CAYIWY01. Next base: position 23,569 of record CAYIWY010000010.1, on the reverse strand, counting down.
AGACCGTCCGGTACATGAAAACTACCAAAATCTGTACCACCTGAACAAGTAGCGTTCCATTCACCTGTTCGCATGTAGGTTTGTCGTAGCGGTGAATTTGGGTCAATCATTATCATTTCATCTTCGGTATTTACTCCATTGCCGGTTGAAGCAGGAAAGTTGGCCGACGTAAAAGTGGCTGAACCACCTATCGGGAGGTTCCAGATACCGCTTTTGTCAAAAGGCCATAAAGCTGGGTCTCTGGTTGTAGCAGCTTGGGGAGTTTTATTTACCTCTTCACTTTTTTGGGTTAGAAAAACAGTCAACGGAATAGCCAATGCAATAAAAACGACGACAAAAATAGTTGCCAGGTGTTTAAAATTAGTCAAGTTAACTGGCTCTTTAAGGTGGCTCATCATTCAACAACCACCTTTCCATTGAACTTAAGCGGATTCAAATGGTCATGATAGCTGTAGCTACCACTCTTTTCAAAAGTGAATGAAAAGCTTTCCCCTTTAGCTAAGACTTCTCCATCCCCAAGTCCTTTTAACTTATCGTGAGTTGGGTGAGGATCACTTGCCACTTGGTGTGCAGCCTCGTCGGTATTTGTCCAGATAACCTCTGTTCCTTTTTTAACGTTGATCTGTGCAGGTACAAAACCATCTTTAGTAATGGTAATTTGGGCCTGTTTAACAACAGTTACATTGGTAGTTGGTGGTATCACTGGTGGTTTTTCAGAACTTTTGGAATTTAGAAAAAGATAACCGACAAGGACAACACCAATAAAGATAAAGGTAATTATCAGGCCAAAAGCTGGCCAATTGGTTGGATTCTCTGCAGTTTTATCGTCCATGGCAGTTTCTAACTAAATGTTCTCACGTTGGGATCTGTGTGTCAAATATTTGAAGGCAGTTGGTGGAAAAGTCGAAATTAAGTAAAGCAAAACTTATTTTAACAATTAAACCCTCCGCGTGAGGGGTTTTTTGTTGCTAATTTTTCCGTGGAAAGTTACTACAGGGTATTTAGGTCACTACTTTTGAAAATTTAGCCTCAATAAACCTTACAGTATTATTATAATGTTTTCTGATTTTATGGAAATTTGAAAAAAAGTGGCGAGGAGGGGAAGTTCCTCGCCAGATTGTTAACTTTCGACTACAATTACCTGAGGTTTCTTACACGAATACTCTACCTCCATTTCTCCCGAACGGACTAGCAGAATTTCGTCTGCTTCTTCATGAACATCCAGACTATCCGTCAGATTACCATCTGGGTCATGGATCTGGATCTCTTTGGCCTTAAGAAGCTGATGTAGTGGAAACTCGGCCAAAGCATCTCGCCGACACCTGCTGACAAGACGCGCTATCTGGCCCTTATTTTCGTCCAAGTAAAGTATTGACCATTGTTTTGGTTCGATGTACGGAATACCGTTATAGCTGTACCACTTGATTTCGATCATCCATTTGTGTGCTTTTGCACTGTGGATAATCTCCATCGAACTCACAACTTCCTTTATTTCGAAGAAACCCAGATCCTTCAAAAAGATGAAGAACTGGGACCAGCGTCTTACATTTACCCCTGAAGTGTCGCCAGTTTCCGAAACTTCTTTTGCCATTTCGTAAACGAGGGGCTCGTAGAAGTAGTTGCTCAAGAATGACCAAGCTTTCCTAAGAACCTCTGAGCGCCTCTTGGCCTCTTCCTTTTTCTCCTTCTTAACAGGTCCCAGATAATCGATGGTAACACCCAAAGCTATGCCTAAAAGTACGGCAAAGACAACAATTAACACTATGACCAGCGTAGACACCTTTACCTCTCTCCTTCTACCCCCAGCGTTTCCTTGCTTGTGTACGTTGCCTTGGTGAAGCTCTTCCCCAACTTAACCGTTGCCTTGTATTTCGACTTTGACTTGCTGGTAGCAGATCGTTTATATCAAAAAAGGATTATTTTGTCCATTTTAGTGGTCTGTTCGTGATCTCTTTCTATATCTTCACGTAGTTAAATGATTTGCCTATTGACAGCTTATTTTTCAGTCTGATATCTTTAATGCATCTTTGATTGTTTAAAAGATACTTCCTTGCCTAGAAAGGAACTAGGAACAAATTATGTCACTTGGTGAAGACCTTCCAGAACTCTTAACCGTTAGAGAAGTTGCAACTTTTTTGCGAGTTTCGCCCCTGACAATTAAACGCTGGGGTAAACGCGGTAAACTTCCCGCAATTAGAATTAATGCTCGTGGAGACAGGCGTTATAAGAAGGAAGCAGTATTGTGGATACTCGGGGAAATGAAGAAGGAACCAAACTCTTAGCCCTTTCTAAGATTTTACCTTTTAAGCTCCATTCTTGCGCTCTCGCCTTGCTCGATCTTAAAAAAGAGGCAGTACTCTGGATATTGGGAGATGAAGAAAAGTCCAGACATTCAATAACTTGTCATTTCGAACGTTAGTGAGAAATCTCTAGGTAGAGATCTTTCCATTCTGCGTTTAATTCATTGATTAGCTTAAACTTCTTTTCTCTTCTATAATCTTTTATTTGCTTTTCTCGATTCAAAGCAACTCTTATATCCGAATGTGCTTCAAAATAAAGTAGTTTGTTTATATTGTATCTTTGTGTGAAACCAATAATTGTTTTACTCTTGTGTTCGTAAACTCTTCTTGTAAGATTGTTGGTTACACCTGTATAGAAAACTGTGTGGGTTTTGTTGCTGAGGATATAAACAAAATAGCTTTTATCCATAGCATAGATCTCTCGCTTTGCTCGAGATGACGTTAGGTTAACCTAATGTCACTTCGACTCTGTGCTCGCTTGTTTTGAAGTCAGGCAAAAGGTTTCCCTTAATCTCTTTTCCATCAACTACTACCCTCTCTACGCCTTTGTAAACGTGTTTTGGGTTCTTAACCGTGATATTGTAGGTCGCTCCTCGAAATATTCGTTTTATTTCAAAACTTTCCCATTCTTTTGGAACACATGGGTCGACAATTAAACCCTCAAGTGTTGGACGAATTCCGATAATATAATCCGTACAAGCCCGGAAAAACCAAGAAGCACTCCCGGTCATCCACGAGTAACTCCCAAGACCAAAATGCGGACTTTCAGGTCCGTAGCTAAACTCCGGATAAACATAAGGCTCGACTTTGTAAATATCCGGCTCTTTACCACGAGTTAAAAATGAAGTCCGCTTCCAAGCTTCAAAAGCCTTATCGCCTCTTCCCAAAATGGTCTCGGCAACTATTACCCAAGCATTTGGGTGGGAAAAAACCGCCGCGTTTTCTTTAGCTCCGGGAGCAAACTGAGAAACAACACCTAGATAAGCGCTTTTTTTTGTATAAGCTGGTGTAAATGTTAAAGCACCATATTTTGTCATCAAAAGTTCCCAAAGACTATCCATCGCTTTTATTCCTCGTTCTCTTTGAGCAATATGACTCATCACCGGCCAAGTCTGACCGTTGATGTGAATTTTTCCTTCTTCGTTGGTTTTGGTACCGATCAAATTACCGTCATCATCAGTGGCTCGAATATACCAATCCCCATCCCAGTATTGCTCATTAATTGTTTTTTTCAGGTGGTCATAAATAGTGATATATTTGGCAGCTTTTTTATGCTCGCCAATACTGTCAAGAATAGGAATTATTTCCAAAATATTCCAGGCAACCTGGTTGGCGACCATGAGGGACTCGGCTTTCTCAAGCTTACTTCCAGCCAGTGCGTCATTCCAATCGGCGGTTCGACGCAGTGGAATTCCTGACGGACTGACATGATAAAGGGTTGAATCCAAAGCCCGCAGTGTATGCTCAAGTGCACTACCCTCACCTTTATCAAAATACTTTATTTTTTTCTTGAGAAACTCCAAATCCCCAGTTTCTTTAACATAGTTTAGGACCATCATCACTAGCCACTGCGGGTCATCAGAATGCTTAGTGATATAACCCTCGTTGGTTAACGGATTCCAAGCATGGACTGTATTACCGTGTTCGAGCTGGTGTTCGAGAAGTTCAACGGTTTTTTCTTCCACAAACTTTTGATTTATTGGTAAAACCCCAAAAATATGTTGGCTTTCATCACGAAAACCCCAACTACCTGATCCAATATAGAGTGAGATCATCTCGCCCATATTAGAGGCAATCCAAGCTTGGTATTTATTCCAAATATTGACTGATAAATCAAACTCTTTGTCAGGGGTTTTGACAACCAGCTGGTCGACATAGTTATCCCAAAAGCTGTTGAGTTGTTTGAACTTTTCCTCTGCAAAACTTCTCTTAGTGAATTCACCGATTTTTTCATTAATTTCTTCTCGGGTTTCCTCAAGACCAAGAGCTATGTGAAATGACTTCTCCTCGCCTGGTTCAAGCTCCAACATTTTCATCAGGGAACCGATAGCGTCTTCGCTATCACCGTAGGCATTTTGACAAAAACCTTTCTCGACTACGATCGGGTTTGAGAGGTAACGGTATTGGCCAATAAAGTCTTCTTTAACACAGTCAAAACACTCAAATTTCTCACTTCCGGTCATATAAGCCCAATAGCCCCAACCTTGTCCTTGTTTATCGGGCCGCTCCCACCTTCTTTTGGTGGCATAAATAGTATTATCTTTAAAATAAACATGGTTGAAGAAGGAATCAAAGTTGCGATCGGCAAGGTCTTTAGAAAAACCACCAAGAACCCACTCCACATAAGTTATCGCTGATATATTGCGCTTCTTATCGGAAAGATTCTTTATCTTGATATCCCAAATTTCCAGGTTTTCATCCAAGGGCACAAAATAAGTTATGTCGCATTGAATTTTATGGTTGATCGAACTAATTTTATTGTAACCTAGTCCGATTCTGGCCTCCCAAAACTCCGCAGTCTTCATCACCGGCTGCCAATTTGCGGACCAGTACTCTCCAGTATCATTGTCGCGTAAATAAATATATCGGCCGGGACGATCGTTCAAAGTCGTGTCGCCTGGGATTCCGCGGGTGATCCGATTGAATCCAGGATCAATATAAAAGCTAAAACCACCACCGGTGGCTGAGGTTAGCGAGGTGAATTTTCCATTGGTCAAATAATTAATCCACGGCCGGGGGGTATCGGGCCGGGTGATAATATATTCTCTTCCATCTGGGGAAAAATAACCGTATTTTGAAGGTTTATCCATGGGCTTTTTCTAGTGTAACATACTTGAAATTGAGAGTTAATAACGAATAATTCAGGATTACCGCTTTACGAGCATGCGTCAAAAAGAAATTAAACAAAGCGACCTAGCACAAATTGTGTTGTCTGAACGAAGTGAGTTCACAATTTTGCTTGAGCGACTTTAATTTTTTTAGCACGCGCAGTATAGCGGAGGGTTTTGGTTACTTTTTGAAAAGTAACAATGAATCAAGGTTTAAGCTTTAATTCTATATCAGAGAAAGCTAGATAGGCTAGTAAATATGTAACAATCGATTCAGCCCCTTGATTTAAATTGACGCCGTTTTCATTTATTCCATCAAAACAACCTTTGGTAACCTCATCGTAAACCGACACTTTTTTTATATTATTACCGTGGTACCAAGCAAACCATTTTAGGGCCTGTTCGTAATACTCAGCGCTGAAACAAATTTTATACAAGGCAAGATAAGCGATGACCATATCAGCGGCCTCAACTGGCTGCTGATCAAAAGTTGCCTTGGACTTACCACGAATATACCAACCGTTCGATCCGATTGGGGAAGGAATCCCCTCTTTGTTTGTAGTTTCTTTTTCCAAAAACTTAAGGGATTCTTTAGCGATATTTAAATACTCTTCCCTACCTGTTGCTTGATAAGCTAAGATTAGTGCGTAAGGAAATATTGCATTTGAATAAGTTAAGTAACTTTCAAACCATTGCCAAGCCTTATCAGAATACTTTTTGTAAGCAGCAACTAAACTTTCCGCCAAAAATTCAATTTGCGCTTTATTTTCCAGGTTTTTAGGTTCAGATTCATTCAAATAATATAAACCTGCCAAAGTATAAGCCTGTGCCCGCGGAGAGATTAGCTTTTTAATATTTTCCTTGAGCTCCCCAATTGTATGTTTAGCACCTAGGGTAATATCACGTCGGGGGTTAGCATAAACCGCATAACCTAAGGCCCAAAAACAACGTCCAAAACCATCCTCAGTTTTGGCATGGTCTAGAAATTTATTCTCGTAGTTCATAAAATTGTAAAACCAGCTATCAGAAGTTCTTGAATGTTGAGTGTAAGATAGAAATGTGATCGCTAAATCAAGCACATCCTCGTCACCGAAGAGCTTGTAATAGAGAATTGACATAATTAGCGCTCTGGCGTTGTCATCGACAGAATAGCCAAAATTCCTATCTGGTACAGCATATTTTGTATGCTGGATAATACCGGTACGATTGGTTAAACGTTTAAGAAACTGTAAGTTAGGTGGATCTTTAAAATTTATTTTGGAAAGTAATTTCTCAGGTTTCATTTTATCTAACGAACAGTTTTAGTTTTCAGGACTAAACTGAACAGATCGAGATAAGCCAGCGCAACTGATGACCAGGTCATGACACGACCGTATTTGTAAGCCTCACGTTCGATCGATTCACGAGAGCGCAGATCCTTGTTTAAATCTAAAACCGCTTCGGCAATTGCTTTGGCATTTTTGAAAGGTACCAAAACACCACGGTTTCCGTTCAATACCTCGTTTGCATAGAGGTAAGGTGTCGAAATACAAACTTTGCCGGCACCAACTGCGTAAGATAGGGTTCCGGAAGCAATTTGTTCGGGATTTAAGTAAGGTGTTACATAATAATCACTGGCTCGGAGATAATCGATCAATTCTTCCAAAGGCAAGTACCTATTAATAAACTTTACGTGTTTTTCAACCTTGATTTTTTTAACGAGTGTTTGGAGTTCTTCCCGATATTTTTCACCAAACTTCTTTTTAACCACCGGGTGGGTTTCACCAATTATCAAAAAAAGAAAATCAGGAACTTTCTTGATTATTTGCGGCACTGCTGAAATGGCGTATTCTAAACCTTTGTTTTCGGAGATCAGATTAATCGCGCTCATAATTGTTCTGCCAGAAAGACTAGTCTCTTCTTTAAAGTGCTCCACACCACCGAAAGGAATGTCCGGAACTCCGTGATGAATTACTGCAATAGCCTGGCTATCGACACCATAAATTGTTTCCAAGCGCTTCACTACCGGATCAATCATTACAACAACTGCATCAGAATATTTAAAAATTTCGCGAATAATTCTTCTTTGGTTGTCCTTAGGATGCTCCATAGTTGTATGAAGAGTTGTAACAACTTTCTTTTTTAATCTTTTCAAAAACTCCAAGATATACTCACCGTCTTGACCACCATATAGACCAAACTCGTGCTGCAAACAAACAATTTCAGCTGAAGAAGCATTGATATAGTCAGCGGCAGCGATATAGTTGGTAACATCGTCTTGGTTAACCCTAAATTTAACTTCCCAAGGATAATCATAACTACCATTTGGGGCGCTAGGATCGGTCACAGCCAATATTTCCGATAATGAGTATGGGTTGAGAGCGTTAATTGCGTTGGTAAGGTCTTTAGTGAAGGTAGCAATCCCACACTTTCTTGGTATATATGAGGAAACGAAAATCGCCCGGACATCACGTTTCTTTTCGCTTAATTTCTCAGATATTCTACTTTTGCCAGGCAAAGTGATTCCGCTACTTTTGCCCAGCAAATGGAGTCCGCTACCTTTTGGTAACAATTTCAACATAGTTTCGAACCTAACTTTTTCTAAACTCAGTTTGAATATTCTACTCCTTTTAAACAAACTTTTATAGCCGTAATTTAGGTAGAGCATTTTCAGGTTGACAATTTACAGCAAAAGTGTTTCTATGGGTTAATACGAAATAGTTCTTCTTGAAAGGAGACAGGGCAATGGCTAGAATCTGCCATGAGAAAGGTTGCGGTCGAGTTCATCCAAGAGGGGCCATTAGTTGTGCCCATGCAAAAGAGCTGATCGACAAAGGTATTGCTGAGATGAATGCAAGAATCGCAGTTCATCGCGACACTTGCCGCGGTTGTCCTGACGCTTATCAGCATGTGATGAACATTAAAAGTTTGGATAACCCAATTCCTTGGGACCAAAGACGAATTAGGTAAAGGAGGAGGAAGTTTTGGTTAAGAGAGTAAAACCGCTGCAACAAGCATTCCCAAGCTACGGACCAGAGTGCCGCAATCGTCAAGATATTCTTGACCAAGTCAAAGGTGAAAGGGTCTCGGCCAACAGCTTTAAAGTCGATGGTCGGCACCTAATTTGGCACACGACTCCGGAAGAACTCAATCGAGTAGCATTGGAATTCGAAGGTAACTGTCAAGAACCCGGGGAAAGCACTTATGTCTCGGGTGGGCAATACGGTTTAACACTTCAGCTGCCAGAAAGAACTGTTGGTTTGGAGATTTCAACCAGCAGTAGCTACTACCCTGACTTAAGTCTCGAGGTGACTCCCTCAGCTCTGAAACGGGCTGCAAAACGACTGGCCGCAGCACCCTGGGACAAGCGACCAAAAGGTGAGGAAGACCGCTGGGGATATGACTGCAAGTCTATCAAGTCCCGGGTCGGAGACGACATTATCACTGTCTCTTGGATCCCTGAGATCGATCAAAACGGCACTCCTCAGATCTCTCGAATGGTTTGGGATGCTTGGTCAATTAAAAACCAACGTGAATTTGCTACTCAAGTGAATATGGATCGCAGCAGACACCGAGCCGGAGTTACCCTTCCTGGAGGCAAAGTGTTTGGCGCAAGGGCTTAGAATCTTCCGGCTTTTTGGTTTTCAACCAGAAGGCCGGTTTCTTTTTGATATCAACTGATCTATTTAGTATATTGACAGACCACTAACATTGGTGAAATAATTTATCTAGATTGTCTTCACCGCAAGTGAAGAGGGCAATCGCGAAATACTCTGGCCTGCCCGACAGATTTTCGGCTGGCTGGTGTTGCCAGCTTTAAGATCCACTTTGTGGAGCGCAGAGCTCGAACGAAGTGAGAGATCTATATGTTTTTTGTAAGTGAGTTTCTAGAAAGTGTTAGGTTTCGTTAATTAAGTAAAAGCTTCTAGAAAAAATAACAGCTGGTTCTTTGCACATTAAAATAACCAATACCCCATCAAACTGTATGTAAACCTCTTATAAACAGAGTTAGCCATATGCCTGCTAAAAGTGTAGTTAAGTGAACGGTTAGTCTGGTGTCAGTGGCTGAGATCGAGAGTGTTCGTTGGTGTTAGAAAGGTAGTCAAAAGGAGTTAAGGAGGTAAAGTATGAAATAAACCTTAAACTAAAAAGTAGTTCAAGAGAATTCAGGAGGAGTCAAAAAAGTAGTAGATCGCTTCGCGCTCTGCGTCTCGGACGACTAATGTTCGCTTCGCGCTCTGCGTCTCGGACGACTAATGTTCGCTTCGCGCTCTGCGTCTCGGACGACTAATGTTCGCTTCGCGCTCTGCGCTTAGTAATCTTTGGAAGAGTTCAAGTGTGTAGAGAGTAAAGTTAGTTTTAACTTATCCGGTGAGTCCGGAAAGTTAGTAGCCCCTACCGGGGCCGGCAATTGATTGCCCTGGTAGGGGCTTTTCTTATACCTAAAAATTGTACAAGGACGGGCCTTGTCATAATTTTAGCTTCAAAACAAGATAGGAAAACTTAAACAAGGCGAGTTGGCGCTTGAGACGCCAAGGTTGGTTAACTAAACGGAATAACCAGTCTAAACCTATCTTTCTGATAAAAACTGGTGCTCTTTTTACCTCACCGGCAATATAATCGAAAGAACCACCTTCGGCAACCAGAAGACTAACATTTAATTTATCCTTGTTCTCCCAAATCCATTTTTCTTGTTTTGGAAAACCCATGCCGACAAAAACAATGTTTGGACTTAACTTATTAATCTGGTTTATAACTTGATCGCTATCAGTGAAGTAACCGCTTTGATAGCCACGGATTTTGAGATTTTTGAACTTCTTTTGCAGATTTCTGGCTGCTTTAGCAACTGTCTGTACTTTTCCTCCCAAAAGATAAATCGAAAATGAATTTTCTTCTGCCAATTTAACGACATCAAGCATAGATTCAGGACCACCGCAACGATTATTCAACCTTAAATTTAGGATTTTTGCAGCTGTTTCAATTCCAACACCATCAGGAATTGCCAGAGTGGCGTTGTTTAAGATATTTTTAAACTCAGGATCTTTTTGTGCGTAAGTAATAATTTCCGCATTCGGTCGAACTAAATACTCCCCTTTCTTTTCGGAACGAACCAAATCAGCAACTACTTTTAACCACTGTTCTTTAGTAAAGTCGTCAATTCTTACACCAAGTAATGTTTGCTTCATAAATTCTGATTTATATGTCCTCTTATAAATTCTGATTTTCAGGGGGCATTAGCCACCTATAATTTATTCTAAGAAATTAATGGCGCTTTGCGACATATAACTTAGAAACTTTTTCAAAAACACCGATCGTTTCGCGGGCGGTTTTTTCCCAAGTAAAGTTTTTCACCCACTCCAAACCTTTTTTTACCATCTGTTCTCGTTTGGCTTTTTTGCGAAGCAAAACTTCTATACCAGAAGTGATCTGTGTAACTTTATTTGGATTTACAAGCAAAGCGTTTCCACCGGAAACCTCAGGCATCGAGGTTGCGCTGGAAGTTAACACTGGTAGACCACAAGCCATGGCCTCAAGAATTGGTAAGCCAAAGCCCTCGTACAAAGATGGATAAACAAAAATCTCCGCTCCAGAGTAGAGTGCTGGTAACTTTTCGTCGGGCACAAAGCCAAGAAATTTAACCCGTGTTCCAACTCCAAACTTTTTTGGAGCAAGATAGGTTTCTTCAAACAGCCAACCTGGTTTTCCGGCTAACACTAGATCAATGTTTTTAGTTTTAAGTTTGCTAAAAGCTTCAATTAACGAGAGGAGATTTTTCCGCGGCTGGATAGTACCCACGAAAAGTAAATAAGGTCTCTTTAAACCAAATTCTTTTCTGACATTTTCAACTTCAGTTTTTTCGCGAGGGTAAAAGAGGTCTGTGTTAACGGCTTCATGGACAACTGTGATGCGCTTGGGGCTAACTTTGAACTGCTTGATCAAATCTTTTTTGGTTGACTGTGAAACGGCGATTATATGAGTTGCGTACTTAGCAACATATTTAGTTGACCAATTTAAATAAATCTTTTGTGGAAATTGATGATATTCGGCTAGAAACTCAGCCCCAAGATCGTGAACAGTGACAATAGTTTTTAAATTAGGTCGGCGGATAACTGGAATTGTGTGCGCGGGCACAAAAAGGATTTCGGGCGGATTGACAATACATTCAAGAGCAAGTCTGAATTGAGTCCATAATCTTGTCAGTGGAATATAACGAGTGCTAACGTTTGCGTGAGCAATCTCAAAATATTGCGGTAATTTATTGAAATATAGAGTATATTTATTTACCTTATCTAACTTCTTAATAGATTCAATAAGGTTAAGGGTATAATTTTCAGTTCCGGTCCGCTCCTCAGTCAGGGCAATACGTGAGGCGTCAATTCCAACATTCATAAAATACCTTAAATTTAAGCTAGATTTATAATTTATGAAAGCAAGCTTCTGGCAAGTTTTTCCAGATACTTACATTCATATTTTCTTCTATCTTTTCGTAATTGATTTTTTGTATCTGAATCAAAAAGTCCAAACTAACGTTTGGAAATGGACTTTTTGTAAAGATCGATGTTATCGAGAGCTAAGCCTGTTCCGGTAACCACACAAAGCAGAGCGTCTTCGGCCACATGGCAAGGAACACCGGTGGCCTCAGTAAAGAACTTATCCAGATTTTTCAAAAGTGAAGTCCCCCCACTCATAACAATTCCTTTATCAATAATGTCAGCCGCCAGTTCGGGCGGGGTTTGCTCTAGCACTCCCTTAACTGCTTCTAGAATTTGGTTGAGTGGGGTTTTTATTGCTTCGGTGATTTCCCGATTGGTTACCTCAATTGTTCGTGGCAAACCGGTAATACTGTCTCGTCCACGAACTTCCATTTTTTCTAATTTGTCGGTCAAAGTTGCGCTGCCAATATTTATTTTGATGTCTTCAGCTGTGCGTTCACCCACAATTAAGTTGTATTTACGTCGGGTGTATTGCGTGATCGCCTCGTCTATTCGATTGCCGGCAACTCGGGCAGAAGCATGAACAACGACTCCTCCAAGGGAAATTACGGCCGCTTCCGTCGAACCCCCACCAATATCCACAATCATATTACCACTCGGTGCTGCAATTGGTATTTTGGCACCAATCGCAGCTGCTAACGGCTCATCAATTAAAAAGGCGGTCTTAGCACCAGCTGACAAAGTTGCATCCAAAACTGCCCGCCTCTCAACTGAAGTTACTCCAGCTGGGACACAAATCATTACTTCAGGTTTGAATAATCTGGACCGACCACAAACCTTATCAAGAAAATAGCGAAGCATTGCTTCAGTTACAACATAATCAGCGATCACCCCGTCCCGCAAAGGTCGGCTGGCGGTAATTCCTACAGGTGTTCTACCCAGCATTTCTCTGGCTTCGTTTCCAACTGCAACAACTTCGTTTTCCTCAGTTGAAACAGCTACCACCGTCGGTTCGTTGAGCACAACGCCTTGATTTTCCAGATAAACTAGACTATTAGCTGTCCCTAGATCAATTCCGATTCTTTTTGAAAACATTGACATATTTGAAGTTTGCTAAGTTTTAATCTTTTTTGCTAAGCGATTACTTTTTTAGTCCTCTAAAAATGCAAGAGTCGCGAGACGATTACTTTTTTTAGTCGGATAAAAATGCAAGAGTCGCGAGACGATTACTTTTTTTAGTCGGATAAAAATGCAAGAGTCGCGAGACGATTATAACTTGCGACTGTAGCTAGAGCAAGCACTCGTAATTTTTTCTATATCAGAGTTGACTTATTAGTATCAGATCATTCCATTGGCAACCCAAAAGTGCTAATATCTTATTTAATGAAAAGACTATTTGGGGCAATCTTAATAACTATTGCCGTTCTTACTGTTGGAGCTGTCCTTTTAATTTACTCTCAAGGTAAACGCATCGATGGAAAAGGAAAGATTTCCGGTAGTGGGATTCTGCAAATCGGTACCAGTCCAGATAATGCTAAGATTTACATCGACGGAAAATACCGTGAAACTTCAGATACAAATATCGAGAATCTAAAAAAAGGCACCTACACGATCAAAATTGAAAAAGACCACTATTCAACCTGGGAAAAGACTATTGAAATAAAAGACGGGCTTATTACCCCACTAAAAATTACTCTCTTTCCATCCAACCCCTCCCTAACCGCAGCGACCTTCGATGGCGTTTTCTCACCAAAGCTAACGGGCGATAACAAAAAGGTTGTTTTTGGTATTCAAAAAGCTGACAGGGCTGGCCTTTGGGTACTGGATTTAAGTGACCCGCAATTATTCTTCGATAATCGTCTCAAAAAATTAGTTGCTGATTCAAACACTAGAGAGTTTTCAAAATCAAATTTTTTCTGGAGCGCTGATAATAAAACCGTTTTTGTTGAAGTACAAAGTCCCGGTTCAACTGAAGTTAACTCGTATTTATTAAAATCTGATCAAGAAAATACAAACCCAAAAGAACTCGGCGAAAGGGCAGTCAGTGAAAAGGAACGCTTGCTGAAAGACATTGCTAAACGAAACGGCGATAAATTATCTAAACTCGGCTCTGTTGCAACCCTACTCGCAAAAGACTATAAATCCCTTAGTTTTTCCAAAGATAATAGTGCCGTAATTATAGTTAAGGAAACTGAAGTAGTGCTTTATGACAAGAAACCAAATCTATTAGTCAATCCTAAACCAAGCACAACAGCTCTGACGAGCACTTCCAGCTATTTCTTTTTGCAAGATTCACAAAGTCATATTGCCGTTCTTGATAACAATACTTTAAGCGTAATGGAGCGTGATGGTAAAAATAAGGTGAATCTATTGACTGCAGATTTTGATCCTTTGTCAGTCTTTAGTTGGCCTGATGGCAGCAGAGTCGTAATCACAATAAATCTAAACTCAACACAAAAACCCTTACCCGACCTCTGGAGCATAGATTTAAGATAGCTGTTCAAAATTAACCGGAAACAACGAGTTTTTCCTAAGTATATTTAACCTGTAGTAGTTTAGTTATTTACGTCTAATTTAGCAGTCACAATAAGTCTTCGCAAACTTGATCCTGGCGGATCACAGGTTTGCAGTGTCAGAATTGGCTCTTTTGAGACTTCTGTCAAGTATCTTACATCCGTCGCCTCAACAACCCTTTTATCAGAAACTATATAGTCAAAACGTTGTCCTTTGTAAAAAGTGATTACCCGATCCCCAACTTCAATCTTACGGAGCAAATAGAAAACTGAATTATATTTTTTGGCTTGAATCGGATTGATAGCCGAATGAGCAAACAAAAAGACATTATTGTTTTTTTGCTCCCTAGTACCAGGAACAGCAGTTCCTCTGGCATGGGCAACCCCTATAGCCAAAGCTCTGATATATTCTTTGTAATTTGAGCTATCCACATCGGGAGCGATTGGGGAGTTGACATCAATTTTTTCAATAACAATTCCAAATTCAGTACTCTTTGGAGTTACTTGTATCGGTGGCGGTGCTTTTAAAATATCACCAAAACTACTTTTTCGAACTTCTTTAGGTGTTTCACCGGCAATAACATATTGCTGACCACGAAGATTGTCCCACCAATAATGGACTTCCTGACTGATGAAAGGCCAAAAACTGACAAAGGCAAAGATAATCCCCGCGATTATTAAACTGTTGGCAACAGTCCGAATTAAGATAAAAACCCAAAATTTTCTTTTATAAGTTTGTGTACTCATAAATTTACATCATGCTTTAGCATGTTATAAGTTACAGTTGACATATATTATGGCGCCCCCGACAGGATTCGAACCTACAACCTTTCCCTTAGGACGGGACTGCTCTTCCATTGAGCTACGGGGGCAAATGCAAATTCTAACCTAACCCCTGATAAAATTTCAAGCAGTACTACTTATTTTGGACGATCGGTCAATTTATGCTATATATTAATACTAATCTCTTGAGCATCAATAACCACAGCATATTGATTCAAACCAGAAAGATTTAGGTACTTTTCTAAAACTTCAAACGGTTTCTTTTTCGAAATCCAAACACTTTTTTGTATTGGTTTGAAACCAAAGAAATTTAATTCTGTTCTTAACATTCGGCGGGCTTTTCTATTCTTCTCTGGCACATCAAAAATTACTACAGTAAAACCTTTATCTGAATCTTGCGGTTGATAGGAATGTAACATTCCCCTAATTAACCTTAGCTCTCCGTTCTTGGTTAAACGAACAATGATTTCTCCACTATTAGTTTCAGAAACTTCTAGTAAACCTCTTCTTTTTAACCTGGAAACTACGTTCCTTAATACTTTTTCTTCCAACTTTACTTGTTCAAAAAGATTTTTATAGAAATATTTTTTAGGTTGGTAAATAAACTCCAGAGCAGCTTTTGTATTGGAAGCTACTTTCAAAAATGTGCCTAGAACTGTGTCTGATTTAGTTTCTTTTATCATTGCTGCTATTTTAGTCCGATCGGACAAAATTAGCAATAAATTTTGGCTCGCTGTTATAATTCACTAACGGGGTGTAGCTCAGTGGCAGAGCGCTGCGTTCGGGTCGCAGAGGCCGCACGTTCAAATCGTGTCACCCCGACCAGGTTTGGTGGGTTCAACTTTTTGCGAAGCAAAATGCAGTCCCGAGCAAAGCGAGTGGTTTATTCCCTCCACTCCGACCAGTTTTTTTTCACGTTCAGTCCCGACCTAGTCGGGATTGGATGCTTTAGCATCTGCTTCGTGTCACCCCAACCAAAATATCAGAAAGGTGGAAATTTAAATTTCTTTTCTGTATAGTTACTTTATGCTCGCAAAGAAACATTTTGGAAAAGAACTTGGATTCACCTTAATTGAACTCCTGGTAGTTATTGCCATCATCTCGATTCTGGCTGTCTTCCTCTTTGTTTCTTTTACTCAGGTTCAAAAAAACGCCCGTGATACACAAAGAAAATCAGATTTGCAAACCGTAGCCGGGGTTTTACAAAGGTTCAATAGTGATAATTCCCACTACCCGATTTCTTCTTCAGGAAGTATTGCTTATAATTCGAGCAATTGTAGCGACATCGCAGGCACGGCAGCGGTTTCTTGGGGTACTGGTGCAATTACTTGTACATTAAATGGTCGTTCAATAACATACATGAAACAATTACCCAAAGACCCAACTGGAACTGCTGAATATTGCTATATTTCAACCGGAAACCAAAGTTATAATCTTTATGCAAATATGGAAGGTAACGGAAATTTAACTCCAGCTGTCAATTGTGGTGGTTCTAGCGGAACACCTTACGATTACCAAGTTACCGCCCAAGACTAACTTCTCTCGTCTTCAGCATAAATATTGGCATCAAAAGGTCTTTGATAATCAAATATCTCATCTACTTTAAAAAACCTAGTGATTTCTTCTTCAGCTTCCTTGGTAGTAGCAGAGGCATGGACAAGATTGGAAGGTAGTGTCATTGCGAAATCGGCTCTAATCGTTCCTGGAACGGAATCCTTTGGATGTAGTGCTCCAACCAATGTTCTGACCTGTAGAACTGCTTCAAGACCTTCCCAGACCATACAAACAATCGGTGAGCTTTTCATGTAGCTCTTCATTCCTTCGAAAAAAGGTTTGTCTTTAATATGAGCGTAATGGACTTCAAGCAAAGTGTCATCAACACTTATCATTTTTAAACCCACTAGTTTCAACCCTTTTGCCTCAAAACGGTGAGTAATTTCGCCAATTAAACCTCGCTGCAGTGCGTCAGGCTTTAATAAAATTAATGTTTTTTCCATATTTGTTTCTTAACAAATACATCACGCTTTAGCGGGATATATTTTTCCTTTCTTAACCGTCATCTCGAACGTTAGTGAGAGATCTCTCGTCACTTCGTTTCTCGAGATGACATTAGAATTTTAAATCAGTAATAAACTGTTCTTCTTTTTTAAATGGTCCGATGATTGCTAGGTTCAAACTTTGACTGACAAAAAGTTTTTTAGCAACACTTGTCACATCGCTAGCGGTGACTTTATCGACTTCTACCATTATCTCTTCGGGCGTGCGGGTTTTGTTTTCCAAAAGTTGCTGCAGCCCAAACATCGTGGCAACTTCACGGGAATCCTCTAGTTCCAATATTAACCTTCCCTTCAAATATTCCCGACCCTTTTTCATTTCAGCTTCGTCCGGCTCTTTATTGGCAATCAAATTAAACTCTGCTAAAAGTACTTTAATGGCTTCATTAATGTTTTTTGGCTCGACCCCAGCTTGCGCTGACAAAGAACCGGTATCGTGGTACTCGTCTGCCCCACTACGAACATAATACGCTAGTCCGCGTCGCTCCCGCAGTTGGATAAACAAACGTGAACTCATAGATGAACCAAGAATTGCATTCAATACGGCGATTTTGTAACGATCCGGATTACCAAGTGGGTATCCTCGCACTCCAAGACAAAGATGGGCTTGCTCACTATCCTTGTAGAATAACCTCAAAGCTGGTTTGTTTTGGGAATATTTAACCGGCAAAAACGCAGGTGACTTTTCATCTGGGAGAGTCGAGAAATACTTGTCGGCTAGACCTTTAGCCTGATCTTCTCTAACATCCCCGCTGATAGTAAAGATCATATTTGGTCCAAGGTAAAATTTTGAATTGTAAGCTAGAAAATCATCGCGGTTGATATTTTTCAAAGATTCCAAAGTCCCCACTGTATCCCAACCTAAAGGCTGATCGCCGTAAAGTAGCTCTTCATAAACATCGCCAATATGGCGCATTGGGGTATCGAGGTACATTCGCAACTCTTCAGCAATAACATTTCGCTCGCGATCAATTTCTACTTGGTCAAATTTTGAGTTCAAAAGCATATCCGCAAGGACTTCTGTCACTAAATCAAGATGAGTGCTAGCAGCTTTGATATAAAAACCAGTGTACTCTTTGGAAGTAAAGGCATTAAATTCAGCTCCAATACCATCAATTTCTGACACTATTTCCAGTGCAGTCGGACGCTTTGCCGTCCCTTTGAAAAACATATGCTCAGCAAAATGGGCCATGCCGTTTAATTCTTTAGTTTCGTAACGGCTGCCGGCTTTAACCAAAAGTAAAACTGTCGCGGACTTTGCACCCGGAACAGCTGAACTTAAAACCGTAAGACCGTTTTTTATATTTGATTTTGCAATATTTAACATTATTTTATGACTATATCTTCCACTTCTATCGAGTGGTCCTCGTATATTTGCACCCAGCTAAAACGTGGGGTTTGCAGATTCCGTTCACCTGTTACTGCTCCAGAGATGAATATTTTAACAGACGTCTGCGGCTCTGTATAGAAGGCGGATAAGTGGTGGTCACCGGAAAATATCCCAATAATTTTTTTACCCTCAATAATATTTAAGAAACGATCAGTTTGTTTCTGCCGCTCTGAATCTTCTCCGGCTTTATTACTTATTGTTCGATCTGAGGTTGGATGGTAAATCGGCAGATGCATGAAGATTAAAATTTCTTTGTTTTTATTCTTTTCAATGTCTTTTTTAAACCAGTCAAGCTGTTCGTTACCAAGACCGTTGGTTAAGTCAGAGGAATCCAACAAAACGTGGTGAATGCTGTTGCGGTCAAATGATTCGTAAATTTTGCCAAAAACTAGTTTAAAATTTTTCTCTTGCGATTGCCAGCGATCGTGATCACCCATAACTCCCCAATAAACCAAATCGCTATCGTCAAAAACTTTCTTAACTGCTTTTAATTCTTCGATGGTTCCAACTTTGGTCAAATCTCCTATGACCACAATATATTTTGCGCCAAGTTTTTTTGCTGCCTCTACTGCCTTTGCGGTATTTTCTACATCACTATGGAGATCACTCAAAATTGCAAACTGATCGATAACTTTCCTATTCGCAACAATCGAGTTATTTGTCGTTAAATTAATTAGGTTCAAAATCAAATCACGCCCAAGAAAAGCACCAATTGAAAGTACTAGCCCAAACAAAAGAGCCACAAAAATTGTAATCGTCAAAAAGTTTTTCATGTGGGACTACTTTTTCTCATAGAAAATGCAGTCGTTGGCGAAACCAAGGTTTTAGCCTTCCTAGGCGCAGGACGCTTTAGCGTACTACATTTTTTCCGGGGCAGAAACTCCGAGCAGATTGAGTGTGTTGCAGAGAGTTATTTTAGCAGATGCTATCAACTCTATTCTCGCAGCCGTGAGGGCTTCGTCGTCTGAGATCACTTTGTGCTTTTCGTAAAAACTATGGAAAGCTTCAGCCACGGCTATTGCGTAGAAAGTTAACTGGTGAACCGAATAATTTTTAGCTATGTCAGCAACTAAATCATCAAACTGGAGTAATTTTTTGGTCAAAACTAATTCTTCCGGTTGTATTAACAAAGAAAGGTCTGCTTCAATCTCGACTTTTGGTGCTTTGGCTAAAATACTACAAAGCCGAGCGTATGCGTATTGGACATAGTAAACCGGGTTCTTGTTTGATTTTTCCTTCGCCAAATCTAGGTTGAAATCAATGTGAGTGTTTGGGGAATACATATTAAAAAAGAATCTCGTTGCATCCAAACCAACCTCGTCGATTAGCTCTTCCAGGGTAACATAGGTTCCGGCTCGTTTACTCATCCGAACTTCTTTCCCTTTTTCAATTAAACGAACAAGTTGAAATATTATGATAGAGAGTTTACCCTTTTGATCTAGTGCTTCCATCGCTGCTTGCAACCTTGCTTGATAACCGTGGTGATCAGCTCCTAAAAGCAAAACCAACCTATCAAATTTTGGTGCGGCTAAATATCCCTTATGAATAATGTCAGACAGGAAGTAAGTGTACTCTCCGTCAGCTTTGACTAACACCCGATCTTTGTCGTCACCAAATTTTGTGGTTTCAAACCAAATTGAACCGTCTTTCTCGAAAGTTAACTTTTTTTCGCCCAAGAGTTTTAAAACCTCAATCTGCAAATTGTCTTGGTACATACTATTTTCAGAAAACCAAACATCAAAATCGACCTTTAACTTTGCTTTTACCAAGTTCTTTGTTTGCGAAATAAGTTTTTTCAAAGCATCTGAAGTAATAGTTGCCAAGGCTTCTCTCGGATTTGTAACCTTACTGAAATCTTTAGCTAAATCCTTGATGTAATCGCCTTTGTAGAACTCGTCCTCCGAGAGTCCCTTTTCGCCTTTTTCTAGCAAGACCTGGTTTAGAATTGATTTACCCAGAATTTCAACCTGATTTCCGCGGTCATTTAAGTAATACTCCCTTTCTATATCAAAACCACTCATCTTTAAAACCTTGCTCAACGTGTCACCAGTAAAAGCACCTCTTCCATTGCCTAAAGTCAGTGGTCCGGTTGGGTTGGCCGATATAAACTCGACTTGAGTCTTCTTCCCTTTTCCTACCTGATTAGCTCCAAAACCACTACCTTGTTCGACTATTCTTCGGAGTTTTTTTGTGGCATATTCTGGATTTATTTCAAAATTTATGAACCCAGAACCAGCAACTTCGGCTTTTTTTACCACTTCACTTTTTTCCATCTTAGCCACTAAATAGTTAGCAATCTCGATTGGGTTTTGATAGTTACCGAGTTTACCAAGTTTGAGAGCAATACTTGTTGAAAAATCAGCATGATCTGAAAGTTCAACACTAAGTTTCTCCGTGGAAACATTTTCACCTTCAAGAGTCTTTTTTATTAAATTAAATATATCATTCTTGATCATTGGAACCTAAATTAATTTTGGCTAAAAGTTTAATTTCCCTTTTCTAACTGAGTGTACCATGTCGCCCCATTACTGACAAACTCTACTGTTCCGTTTTGATCGGTTCTGTATACTTTTTTACTATTTTTAAGTAATAAATTAAGCAAAGTTGAGTTAGGGTGACCATAACTATTTCTCTCGCCAACACTAACTACCGAAACATCTGGCTTAAGTTGTCTAAGATAATCTTCTCTAACGGCAGTTCTTGAGCCGTGATGCGGAACTTTGAGAACTTCGATATGACCAACCGAACTGGTGTAGGGTTGAGCTTTCATATCGGCATCGGCGGTGAGAAGCATATCGAAATTTCCATAGCTCAATTTCATCACAACTGCCGCCTGATTAAGATCGGCTACAACTGGTTTTAACTCTTTTGGCCAAATAAACTTCAAAGTAACTTGATCTGAAAGTGTGATTGATTCTCCGGCGTGAACAAAAACTGGTACAAGCTGGGAGTTTTTCAAAGTATCCCGCCACAATTGGTAAGTAGTTGTACTGTTTGAAACATTACTGGTGATCACCTTCTTAACCTGAAACTGCTTTAAAACCTCGATCAAACCAAACATATGATCGCTTTGTGGATGGGTTAGTACCACTAAATCAATAGTCCGATCATTTAAACCAAGCTCGGAATTAAGATGATTAATTATTTTATTTGTTGGTCCGCCATCAACTAGTATTTTGTAATTATCCGGAGTTCGAATGAAGATACTATCCCCTTGTCCAACATCGTAAACCTTTACAAGCAGTTCTTTATTTCGAGCAGAAACTGCACTAATCCAAACCGCTAGATTTGCGATAAATAAAACAGTGACTGTCCCGGTTATGACCAATCTTCTTAGGTTCATTGTTTCTTTAACCTTGTTTTTAAAAATTTTGGCAGCAGAGAAAAGAAAATCAAATAGTAGCCTAAAACTGAAATCAAGTTACCTTTTTCAAAACTTAAAACCAAAATTCTAAAAGTTCCAAAGAAATCAACAGCCATAGTAAAGAAAGTCAGCGGTAAAATTAAAAGATAGCTACAAAGGTCGGCCAAAAAATTTGAAATAAACGTTAGCCCGAGAAAAGCAAAGCCAAGTACTGTACCGACTGGAATTGTCCATAGAACTAGCGTATTGACCACCGGGGAAAGCAAAGAAACAGTCCCAAAATAATAAAAAAGCAGCGGGATAACCAAAGATTGAGCTGCCAATGTTGTAGCTAAAGTCTGTCTAAACCACTTTGGGAATTTGTTTAGCTTTCTTTCAAGAGTTTTGGTGAACAAAAGTACTCCCAAAGTAGCGGCGAAGGTGAGTTGAAACGAGATATCGAAAATATATTCTGGATTTATTAGCAACATAATTAAAGCTGCTACGATTAACGAGTAAATTGCGATTGTGCGTTTACCCAGCAAGACAGCTAAGAGTGTGACTGATCCCATAATTAGAGCTCGAAAGGTCGGCGCACTAAAACCAACTAGTATCGTGTAAAGAACAATGGTAACTAAAGCTAAAAAGGTGACTTTTTTCCGGCCAAAAAATGGTGCTAGTAAAAGTATGAAGCTAGCAAGCAAAACAATATTGTATCCGGAAACAACAACAACGTGAATTGTTCCGGTTGCCACAAGAGCTGCCTTGAATTCCCGCGACAGGTTTGACTTAATGCCCAGCAAAATCCCGGACAGTAATTCTGATTGTGGTTTTGGAAAATGACGATTGATTCTTTTTTCTAAGTCTTTCCTGAAGTTAAGCACCCAAGTTTCAAACCTACCTTTTTTTAGTTCCAAAACTTCTTTTGCCTCAATTTCAAACCCCTGCTTTTTACCTGTAACCTGAACTTGATCGGCATATTGCAGGTTTTGGTAAGGCGCCTTGATTCTGTATCTACCGATATTAAAAACTATTTTGTCATAACTAAGATATGGGTTGGAACTAATCTGGCCTTGAAATTTAAAATTATTAGAATCTGCTTGTTTTTCCAAGGTAAATAACCGTAGTAAAACTAAAATTATCAGTAGAGCTATTGCTACAAACGAGTATTTACTGAACACTAACTAAATCCTTAATTTTGTTAAAAGTTGAATTGCCAACCACTTTTTTACTCAATAAATCATTGACGCTTTTATAGGGACGATTATCGATAATCTTAGCTGAGGTCTTCTCGCCAACGCCGGGTAAAGTGTCGAGTTGGGAAGAACTAGCCGTATTGATATTGATCTTTCCCTGAGTTTGGGCCGACTTAACTTCAGGATCTGCGGCTGCCTCCCCGATAGCGTTAATATAAATTTTTTCACCATCAGCCACCACGGCGGCCAAATTAATATTTTTCGTTAACCAATCCGAATCTGTTTGGTCTGTAAAACCACCAGCCGCCGAGATCACATCTTGAATCCGAGCGCCGAGATTAAGACTGTAGACTCCTGGATTCTTTATCGCCCCCTCAATATCAACTTTAATACTTTCTGCTTTTGAGCTTTGGTTTGGGTTCTCAATCACGATTGGCTTTTTCTCGTTCTTGAGATTTGGCAATAAAAATCCCAGCCCAATTAATAAACTTCCGAGCAAAGCCAGGATAAGTGGGAGTTTGAATTTATCCAAAATCTCAAAAATTTTTTCTGAGTTCTCCATTAATCTTAAGTATATCGTTAAAAACTCGCAATTTCATTACTTTAAATTTAATGAACACGATCTAATTAGACAAATCTAAGTTTCAGCTATATACTTTACTATAGTACAATTATTTTGTCAGATACCTGCCCAGGTACATTCGCACTTGAATTGCACCACTTACTGGTATAGTAGTAATTTAGACAGT
>CAYIWY010000009.1:0-34407 GCA_964367355.1 uncultured Gammaproteobacteria bacterium | reverse complement strand
TACTGGGACAAAAGTAATTACAATTATACCTTAGATTGGGAAATTTTAAAGCTAACTAGCAAATTTGTGAAATCTTTCAGTGAGATAGTTTAAGGTTTTATCGAGAAAATTTTCCTTGGGTATTTCTCGAAACGGGATGAATTGTACCATTACATCTTTAATCTCCTCCAAATTTCCGCTTCCTACTAGAATGATAATTCTTTTCGGGTAGGCTAAGTAAGTGTCAACGTGAATCAAGTGCTCATCACCTTTTTTGGTAATCCAAAAGTCGAGCATTTCCTGCCAGAGATAACTGTGGCCACCACTGTTGATCCCTTCGGTCGTTATTTTGTGCTCAATATCGTGTGGTGGAACAGTCGCTAAAACATAAGACACAAATCCAATCGCCGCCACCGGAGCAATGATTATAAATTGTTGGACAAAAAGTAGAACAACGATAATCAGTAAGACTATTAAAAAGAGGTAGGTGAACCATTTTCGATTTCTGGGTATAAATAATCTTTCCGGAGACGTCCAAGAATAAATTGTCGCTACTTTGAAGCTGTTGTCTTTTTGCTCGTGTTGGGTTGTAGTTTCTTGCTGATTTCGACTTTCCTCAAGCGAAGAAATCTTGCCTTGAAGTTCTTTAAGCTGATTTTTAAGTTCTGAGACAGATTCTTTGTTGGGCATATTATTTTTTCTGGCGGAGAGAGAGGGATTCGAACCCTCGAAGCCGGAAACCCGACTTAGCGGTTTAGCAAACCGCCGCACTAGGCCACTATGCGACCTCTCCAGAAATTCTGGTGGCCTTGCTCTCTATGAAGAGAGTAAGACTTTTTTATTGGATTGTAAAGTTAACGTCCTTCGACAAGCTCAGGACATTCTCCTTGCTGGCCTGCCATGAGCAAGCGCAGCGCGTCGAATGGCGGAGGGAGGAGGATTCGAACCTCCGGTAACATTGCTGCTACATTGGTTTTCAAGACCAACGCCTTAAACCACTCGGCCATCCCTCCCTGGGAACCTCGACATTCTACCAAACTAAGGCCAACTTATCAACGTGGGTGGGCTAAAGTTAGCCCCCAGACCGTTTTTGCTCCCGCTTTTTTTAACTCACCCGCAGCTGATTTTAAACTAGCTCCAGAAGTCCAAACATCATCAAAAAGAAAATAATTCTCGCTATTTATCCTCTTCGCTACCCTAAAAACATCACTAATATTAGCTTTTCGTTCTGTTTTACTTAAACCAACTTGAGGTTTAGTTTGGACCGTTTTTTTCAGAACTGTTGCATCAAACTTAAGGCTTAGTTTCAGAGAGACAAGTTTTCCCAATAATTCAGCTTGGTTGAAACCGCGAAAATTCTGTCGTTTGTGGTGCAAAGGCAAGGGTAAAACAGTCCAATTTTTGTTCTTTACTAAATCTTTCTCAAACATAAATTTGTCAGAAAATTCCTTCAATAGATCTGTTGTGAATTTATATTTGAGCTGAGAAACAAGTTCTCGTATTGGGCTTGCGTAATTTACTAAAGAAATTACCCCATCCAAACTGTTCCTCTTAAGACAATATTTATGAGTTTCGCCAGTGATTGAATTCCTATAACATTCACAACAAACCTGAGTTCGGAAATACTCAACCTTCTTCGAACACTCTTCACAAATATAGTTACCAAATTTGCTGCACCCAACACAAGTTTTTGGAAATATCAGATCAAGTAAACCCATTTATCATATTTTAACTCACTTTGGGTACACAAAAACCCACTCGTTTAGGTGGGTTATTGTGATGGTGGAGATGCCCGGATTCAAACCGGGGTCCGAAAAACAAAAACAATCTGCAACTACAAGCTTAGTCAGCTAGAATATTTCCCTTTACTTAATTAGCTGACTATATGGGTAAAGGTAAGGTTGTCGATAAGTTCTGTACTTTAGATCAGTAACCAACATAATCCAAAGTTAGTCTTGGCTGAAGTTACGCTCTTTGAGCTCCACCAAGAGAGGGCTTTAAGAACGCTTCTTAGGCATAAGCGTAAGAAGGAGAAAATGACTTATTAGCATTTATGTTTGATTTGATGAGTTTAACGACGTCTACAAATCATAAGTCGGCTTGCTCAAAATTGTTGTGTGCTCCCCGTCGATTTTAAACATCCCCAAAGATAAATTATTTAATCTCTTTGGCTGTTTTTCTTTTCAGTTCGTAAATAGCCTTCTGTTTCCCGATCCTGCGCTTTCTTCTTTAAAGACTCGCGCTTATCAAATTTCTTCTTCTTGGAAGCAATGGCTATTTCAACCTTGACGAGATTGTGAGTATTATACATCTTAACAGGCACAATTGTCAAGCCCTTCGGGCTTCGCAAATCAGAATTTGTCAATTTCCCCGAGCCAACTTTTCCCGCCAGAAACTCGATTTCGTCTCTATTTAACAATAATTTTCGTGATCTTTTTGGATCGTAGGATGGGTCAACGGCATACTTATAAGGAGCGATATAAACATTAACTAAAAGCGCTTCGTTACCGACGAACTTAACAAACGAGTCGGAGAGTGAAACTGATCCTGAACGCACTGATTTTACCTCACTTCCAGTTAAAACTATTCCTGCTTCAAGTTTTTCACTGAGATTAAAATCAAAAGAGGCTTTCTTGTTGAAAATAGTTTCATTCATAAAACTGCTTTTACTTTTTCCAGAGGAAAATGAGTCCTCTACTTTTTCCAGAGGAAAATGAGTCCTCTACTTAAGTGCCACGGAAAAAATCTTTCCGTTGACTGAAACATAGGCAGTTTTTTGACTCTCGTTTGCAACTAAACTAGTCGCTTGGTGGAGTTGGTCGTTGCTGTACTGAGATTGATAGACGCCGTCTTTGCTGATAACCACAATTCTCCCCTTGCCCTGATCAAGCAGATAAAGATTTTTTGAATCACTATCTGTATAAATATCGACGACGTTACTAAACGCCTCTTGCATATTAGTGATGGCAAATTCCTGCTTTTTACCAATAGCTATCTTAAAAATTTCACCTTTTTTAGTTACTATCCAAACATAACTGTCAATTGTAATTCCGGAGGCGTCCTTCAAAATTGGTTTTTCTCCTTGAAGATAGGCGCGGGCTGAACCCAAACCAGTCGAAGTTGCAATGTATTTCCAAATTTCTTCTTTACCTTTATCCAATAAGTAGAGGTTGTTTTGATAAGTAGCTGCACCAACGATATCACCCCAAGTCGAAGCTGTTCCCGCAGAAGTAGATTTTCCAGCGGTAGTGAGTTTAAATACCCCATCAGCGCTTTGGACATAGTATCCAGAAGGAAAAGGCGCAATATTGTTTGGTTTGCTAAAACTACCATCAACTTGGCTGACGGTTTCAGAAGAAATATCAACAGCGTAAATATTGTTGTTTTCTTTATCAGTTGCTGTAATTGTCCCGGTGTTTAAACTAATCCGACTGATTTTGGCGTCTTTCACTAATTTTGTAAAATCAGCCACGACTGTGAGTTTGTTTACATTATAAGAACGGTTAATCTCCGCTAAAAGCTTAGCTTCTTGGCTTTCTAGATCACTAATACGCTTGTCCTTAGGGTCAAGTTTTTTAGCCTCGGCGGTAGATTTTTTGGCAGAATTAACCAGTGAAGTGGCGCGGTTTGGGTCAATTGATTTAATGCTTTTAGCTTCATTGAGATTTTGGGTAGCCGATACCACTAATAAGTTTACTTTTTCTTTATTTTTATTACTTGATCCGGTCAAAAGACTAAAAGTTATACTGCCAATAAGCAAAATAGCGATTACTGCGACTACCTGGATCGACCGAGAGCGCTTGACTGCAACATGATCAACATGCTCACCTGGAACTGCTTTTCGCCAAGGCTTGGCTACAAAATTTGCCACCGGCGCGAATATTTTAGCGCTTTGCAAAAACAGATTTTCCCTAATTTTCATAAATGCCTCACTAACTTTGTTATCTTGTTGGGGATGCATCGGCATCGAATCGTCGACTTTTACAACCTCCCTGTTTTTTGTTTCCTCTGTTTCACTAACTGCTGCCATTTCGGTTTCTTCGGAATCTTCTGAACCTAAATCTACTTTTCCGTCACTATCAACCTCACCAATAGTTGTCGGCTGAATCACCTCACTTGGAGCATTGACTGAAAGCCGGACTACATCACAAACCGCACCCTCGACTTCAGCAATTCTTTTATCAATTTTTTCCAGCATAGTTTCAAATTTTTCTGTCCCCAAAAATTCTGCCAATTCCTCACCATTTACTTCGGCCGAAAACTTTTCGGTTGAAAGACAAACTGTATCCTGATCTTCTAACACCCCACTGGCGACTTTACTAAAATCAAGCTTTTTTAACTTACCGCTGCGAGAAACAAAGACACTGCTACTGCCTGACTTTGCCAAATAAAGTACCGCTCCCCAGAAAACTGCTGCCACCAAGGAAAACTTAAGTCCTTCGGTTGATTCTTTTTCCGAAAATTCTTTTTCAACATGATCAAGAGTTTCGGACAAACCATTGATAATACTGCCGGCCGCTTTGGCATAATAACTACTCTGAAAAGAATGGTAATAAGCCTTGGCTTTCTCCAGTCTACTTTCAGTTTTTCCATAGACAGTTACCAGCGTAAATAAAGAACCGCGGGTTCGTTTTAGATTCTCGTTTTGTGGGGTAAATTGAAAACTAAATGAATCTTCAGCCTCGCCAATCTGACCTTTAACTTCCCCAACTTGATTAAACAGTGCTTTTTCCATAATTAAATTACCAGTATTAAAAAGAAAACAACGATGCTTGCTGCTAGCTGAACTAAAGCTGCGATTTTAATTTCCGGAGCCAGAGCGGTAATAACCGATTTGTTCATTATAGACACTTGACGCAGGGTTAACAATGAAAAAATTATAAAGATAGAGGTAACAATCAGTTCAAAGACCTTGATCGAAAGTCCAATATCAATATTCGGTAAAACTAAACCTTCAGTCATTTATCGCTGTCCTTGTTTTTATTTTTGTGCATTTCGTTTTCAATTACTTTTCGCACTTCTCCTGGATTACCTACCCGATGGAATTCAAACTCAGGAACTTCGCCGGCCGTTTGAATCGTGATATTGCCATAGTTAAAAACCACTTGAGCCACGCCACCCATCGTACTGGATACGTCCTCAATTTTTGCGAGTTCTGCGCTGGAGATCTTTTTGTAAAGCAGTTGATAAAAATCAATATCGACTATTCTGCGATCAGTTAGAAAATAAAGGTTAAAATACCAAACCAAGAAACTTTGAAAACCCACTACGAAAACAAACAAATACCAAAGCAGAAAGATTCCAAAAAAACTACTACTGGGGATAGAGTACATATCTGAAATATCGTTTAATATTCCAAGGTTTATAGCCAAAATAGGAATAATCGCTAGTGCAATAACGACTAAAATCCACGGAACATTGGTGATTGGGTGAGAGCGCAGCATCAAGATTAGCTTCTCATCATCAGCTTGAGATTCAAAGACACAGACTGGTTTTTCAACAGCGTTTGTAGCAGATTCTTCCATTTGTCAGGTCATTTTATCACAGAAAAAGTCTAACTAAAGATAGTAGTTAAGAACAAGTCGGCGGACAAATTATATCGTTAAGAAACTCATCATTTACCCTAAGAACATGTAGGTGGGCAAATGATGAAATCAAAGAGGGTGGTTGGGAGCGATAAACTTCCTGGTGAGCGTAGTAAATAAATGGAACGGAATTTAGCCGCGTCAAAAACGATCAAGCCGTAATTGCTGCTGACAACATTCAACGTCACCGAATTGCCACGATTATCAAAACCCGTGACAATATTGCCAATATCACCGACATTCGATACCCCTCTAGCAGCTAAGCGACTCTTAACCTCATCCGAGCTAATTCCTCCACGACCACAATCTGGTGGGTTGAGAAAAGCAGTTTGACTGGAATCGTTATCCGACAGCAAAATACTGTTGAAGAGATCGGCTACCTCAGCTTTGGTCATCCAGGGGTTATACGAGCCGCTACAAGCTTTTGTCCCCCAAGCTTTGTGAAACCAGGGACTATTGCCGTACTTTGGTCCATCGAAACTGTCTGTCGGCCAACTGCCACCACCGGCGACATCTTTAATACCTGTTGCATAGGGCGTTGCTCCACCCCAGACTGCTTGGGAAGAAAGGGTGAAACCACCATTGGTCGAAGAGTACCAAGCATTGATTGGACTACCGTTGTAGGTCGCAACAATTCCGGCTGTGGCATCGACTGCCGCTGCCCAGTTGCCGGTTTTCAAAGGATAGTGAAATACTTGGCAACTTTGGGTTGTACAGATTTCCCCCCTGCCATCGTTTATCCATTTCATAGCGTAAGTTCGAGCGGCGATTGCTTGGGCTTTTAGCGCTTCGATTGGCCAGCTTTCCGGCATTTCATAAATACCCTTCAAATATTCCTGAAAATTGATCTGCCCGTATCCCTGAACAGAGATATTTTGCGGAACTCCGTAGGAACCAATATTAATTCCGGCATAATAAGCGTGGAGAATTGCTTGATAATCTTGTCCGGCTTTGGCGCGACCATAAGCACCGTACTGGTTCATTCCGACTCGGTGGGGATAACCATAAGCTGCCACGGCGTAGGCTGGGCTAAATCCTGGGTTTGGTAAAGGAGTTGAGCCGGGAACTCCCGAGCCTAAAGTTTGGTTTTGGGCAAATTGGGCCAGACGAGCGGCAATCAACTGGTTTTGTTTATCTGATAAACCTTTGAGACTACCTTGAATTTTGACCAATTTTCCGGCCAAATAATTTTTGTTGGAACTGGCACTATTGTAATCATTACGCAGTGTTGCGAGTCTAGTGTTGATTTGATTGGCTAAGGCTTCCAGCTGGTTTTTGGAATCTTGGATTTCATTACGGGTTTTTTCCATTGAATTGACCTCGGTGTTGACTAAAGTGATTAATTTGCGTGAGTCAGTGACGATTTGGGTTTGGTAGGACAGATTTTCACTAAAACCTACCATATCACTGGTTGTTAAAAAAAGTTCCAGCGGGGTTCTTTGCGGGAGTTGGTAAACTGAGCGGATTTGTTTATTACGAATATCGACTAAATAGGCCAGGCTTTCGCGCTTTTTTTCCAAAGTTGTTTCAGCTGTCTCGAGTTCCCGTTTGACATTTTCAACTTGAATATTAGCTTCGTCCAGCTGGGCTTGAGTACCGGAAAGTGAACCAGATAAGGAAGCAATATCTTTTTTGATTTTCTCAAGATTGGCAGCCGTCGAAGACAGCTCAGAATTTTTTTGATTGATTTGTTTTTGGACGGTCAAAAGCTCGTCCTCAGCCTTAGATGGGCCGGCAAAGGCCAGTAGAAAAAGGGCTAGAAAAATTGGTAAAAGCAGATTTCTTTTCATCTGGAAAACCTTGGGCATAAATATTTGTGTGAGACTATTTTACCTTATCTAGCCAAAACTTGCTTACAGGATAAGGATTTGTTTGACTTTCGAACCAGGTTTGAATTACCATAGAAGTACTCAATCTGCTCCTATGAAAAAACTTTTTTTCAGCTTTGTTCTCAGTATTTTTCTAATTTTCAATAGCTTTTCATATACATTTGCTGCTGGGTATGTAAATCCAGTAATAAATAAGGCTGGGAACTATTATTCCCCACTTGCAGGGGAAGCAGGTACTCTAACCAACAATTCGACTTCGGTCACTCTAATGTTCAACAACGATGACTCAAGTAATCTGCAACCGATTGTCCCCGGAGATTGTTATATTTTGGGACAAGGCGGTGGCAACTCAAAAGAAGGACGCCCTTTCTGGGAGTCTGTGATTACTGATGCTGGTAAGGATGACGAAAAACCTTGGTGGAACCTTCAAGATCGACACCAATCTGGTTGGAAAGACAATGACTACGCCCTTCAAGCCGGGGGAGACACGTGTGGTTTTGTTCAGGGTGAGATACCTGGGTCTGGACCTGACACAGCTGCTAACTTCGTACGCGCCAATGCCGACGATGAGGTTTGGTTCTACAACTTATGCACCAACTTCGAAGGAGTTCGCACCGATTGTAATGAAAAATTTGCGCTAAATAAAACTTACAAACATACCCTTTTTCACGTTACCTGCGCTTATCACGAAGATGAGAGTGTTCTGAAACAAGATAAAAATAGCGATGGGGATATGAAGGATGTGATCGAACATATTGATCCTCACTGTAACCCTAACTTAGCAGACTTTAACAAGCAAGGGCAGAGAGTCCTAAGTATTTGTTGCGCTTTTAAATTAAATGCCGCTCTAGAACAAGAAAATAAAGACAACAACAAAGCGCCTTACAAAAAGGACAAATACTATTACGATGGTAGCGGTAGTGACACAAAAATTTTTCAGCTTGCTTATCAAAAAGTTGTTGACGCCGATATGCCATTTGAAGGATCATTTTCTGTAACTCCCAATCTTAGAGCGTCCAATTTTAATCCCGAATCAAATACTGTTAAAACAGAACTAGGAGACTTACCTCGTGACCCGGCTGAACTGGCCACCGCAGCAATCCGCATTGCTATTGGCATTGGTGGTGGGGTAGCTTTTCTTTTGATGGTTTTTGGTTCCTTCAGACTGATTTTTGCCGGGGGCAATCCCGAATCAGTCCAAAATGGGCGCGAAATTATTACTTCTGCAATTATTGGTTTGTTGGTAATTATCTTTGCAACTTTTATTTTGCAGCTAGTTGGTATTAGCATTCTTGGCCTTAAACTTTAATGAAAAGGTTTCTTCAGATACTATTATTTTTCCCGTTAATTATCGGTTTCTCTTTAAATTTTAGTAAAACAGCCTCAGCGGCAAGCAATACTACTGACGCCTGTATTTTTCACGGCCCACCTACTTCAGAACCTGAAGGTGGTCAGCCAACAAACCGAAGGATCCTGGTAACAATAGAAAATACCCTCGATGATGACCTTAAGGTAACTGTTACTGCTAACCATGAGGGTGGGAAAATTCGTTACTCTGAAGATATTACCCTGGCTGGAAAAAATACGCAAAATATTAACCGGGCGGAGTTCTTTTTGGCGATGAATCAGAAAGCTCCGCCAGGAGAGTATCAAATCATAGTTAAAGTAAAACCTAAAAAATCTAGGTTTTCAGTCTTCGGTGTCTTCGGTGATCCACTAGGACCACCGGAATGTCAAGGCACTAAAGTAAATAATAGGGTTCAGTTAGAAGAAATACCGAATAATAGTCGTGATATAACTAGTACGTTAAAAAATGTGGAAAATCCGGTTCCTTTTGGCTCTTTGGGTGAAGTTCTAACTGCATTAATACCGAATATTTTTGCCATTGCCGGTATGCTGGGCTTTGCATTTTTAGTTTTTGGTGGTATCCGTTACGCCCTAGCTAGAGGGGATATGAAAGCAACTGACAGTGCTCGTGGGGTTATCACGAACGCAATAACTGGTTTGGTGATCATCTTGGTGGTTTTTGTAATTTTTGAAATTATCACCGCTGTTTTTAAACTAAGTATTTTTAGTTTAGTTCCGACGGTAAAAGCCCAAGAGTCTATTGATATTGGCTCAAAACTAAAGCTGGGAAATGACCCTATTGCTGGAATATTTCCAAATATTGCAAGTTTGGTGACCGCTATAATCGCCGCGGCTACCGCTCTGATGGGTTTGATCTTTTTTGCCTTACTTATTTTTGGGGGTATTCGTTATATGCTCGCCCGGGGTGATGAAAAGGCAACCCAAGCTGCCCGCGGTGTTTTAACCAATGCTGTAATTGGTTTATTGATAGTTTTAGGCGCTTTTGCGATAATTACCTTGATTGGTCTCTTTACTGGCCAAAGCAACCTTTTACCATGATTAAATGGACGATAACGGCACTTACTGTAAGTTTTATCTTTTTCTTTGTTACTATAGTTCCTGTTTTTGCAGTTGACAGACCTGTCCTTTCCGGCTGTCTTCCAAACGAAACCTTCACCGGAGCTGGTACTACGGATGGTTTTATTAATTGTGAACCAAATGGTGCGGGTAACACACTAGCTCGCCCAACAGCCTCTCCTGGTGCAATTCCGACAGTTGGTAAACTCGACAAAAATATACTTCCAGTTCTCAGTTTAAACGACCTAGTCAAAAACGGCGTGATGATCGCAATTGGAATTGCTGGCTTAATTTTCTTTTTTATGTTAATTCTTGGCGGATTGAAATATCTCAACAGTGGTGGGGATGAAAAAGCAGTTGCTTCGGCCCGAAGTACTCTAACTAGTGCTTTTATCGGCCTGGTGATTATCGTGGCTGCTTTCTTAATTTCACAATTACTATTCACTGTTTTTGGTTTACAAGGAATCTCAGTTACAAAATAGAGCTTTATGGATATCCAAATCCCAAATATTTTACCTTTAACCAATATTGCCCAACTTCTATCAATCTTAGTAAACCTTGCCTACTTCGTTGCCGGCTTGGCTTTTTTTATTAATTTAATTATCGGTGGGATCCAATGGATCAGCTCGGGCGGTGACCCAAAATCCCTGCAATCCGCCCGTGGCCGGATTACCAGTGCGTTTATTGGCTTAATTATCGTGGTAGCTGCTTACGCAATTACTTTGATTGCCGGTCAGGTTTTTGGTATCGATATATTTAACTTTAAGTTTAAATAAGTAAACCAAACCAGCTTGTTTTTTTAAAAATTTTGTTGGTATAATTAGACATTAGAACTTTGATTCGCTATTTTTTTAGCGTGAAGGGGGTGAATACTTTGATGCGACGTGCTTTGTCGCTTGCCTCATCAACAATAGCTTTCCTAACTTTTGCTTCTCCGGCTTTTGCTCAGAACGCAAATTTAACTGGTTTTGATACCAAACAAGTCTCTTTCCCCAATCTAGGACAACTATTAAGTAATGCCTTGGCGTTGCTCTTTTTCGCAGCTGCTCTACTTTCCTTTGTTTTCATCATCATTGGTGGTATTCAGTGGATCACTGCCGGAGGAGATGCCAAGGCCGCCAGCGCGGCCCGGGATCGAATCACTGCAGCTGTAGTTGGGTTACTAGTCGTTGTGGCCGCTTTTGCAATCACAATAATCTTGGGCCAAGTCTTTGGAATTGATTTGTTCAACTTTAAATTCCCAACCGCACCTAATGTCGTTGGTACTTCGGGAACTTAACAGGAATTATTTAAAAACCAATGCCGGTGAGTAGCCTTAGATACCAAGCTTTCACCGGCCAACTGGTCATGACTGGGTAATAAAATCCAAATAGTAAAGCTGACAACAACAAAACTGCCAAAACCTCAGACGGGTATTTTTTCATTTTTTCCACAAAAAAATTAGCTACCAAAATTGCCGCAAAAG
The DNA here is from genome assembly GCA_964367355.1 of uncultured Gammaproteobacteria bacterium. Classification (GTDB taxonomy): domain Bacteria; phylum Patescibacteriota; class Microgenomatia; order Woykebacterales; family RBG-16-39-9b; genus CAYIWY01. Next base: position 23,125 of record CAYIWY010000009.1, on the reverse strand, counting down.
GCAGGCCAATTGCCCAATAATACGGGTAAGTATCGCGCGGTGAAGCAAACCAAACTACCCAAAAGATTAAAAAGCTACTAACCAAAAATTCATTTATTCCCAGAAAGCGTTTTTTTAGAAACTTCTTAACTAACAAGGACGATAAAATTAGAGCTGTCCACAAAATTACCGGGTTGTATAAAAAAATAACTGAACTTATGTTACCCTTCACTCTTGGTTTGCTATTTAGAAAATAGATGCTTCCCGGCCAGAAAATTGCTGAGTTTGACAGAGTCGGGTGACTATTGACCAGTTTTCTTTCTTCAAACAAGTGGAATTTAATTGTTTTCGTATGGAAGCTAGTTATATCTTGAGCACCCGGGTGAACTGGTAGCAGGAAAAAAGGTAGCAAATAGGCGGCTGAAATGACTAAACTAGCAATGGTTGCCACTTTAAGTTTCTCAATTTTCCCCAGCTGAAATTTACGGATAAAGACAAAGACTACCATTGGTAAAAAGATTAAGGGTGCCCATTTGCAAGCTAAAGCCAGACCAAAAAATCCCGACCCCAAAATTAAGCTTAAGTTGTCTTTCTCCTGAAAAAACTTTATCAGGAAGAAAAGACTAAAGGTAAAAAAGCTGATCATAAACATCTCGGGAATTGCAACTCGAGAAAGAACAAACCAGCTGATCTCAACGCTCATCAATAAACTTGCAACTGTGGCTACTTTCCGACTTCTAAATAATCTCTTGGCAATAAAATAAACCGCCACAACAGCAAAACTAGCCAGAATTGCTTGCAGTGTTCGCCAACCCCAGGGGTTGTCACCAAAAAACTTGATACCCAAACCGATCAATTCTTTCGCCAGCGGGGGGTGGGGGTAGTTTGAGTCTGGTCTTGCAGCCAAAATATCTCGAGCTGCTTTGAGGTAATAAATTTTCTCATCAAAATATGCTTCGTTTGGTGAATTTAAACGGAACAACCTTAAGATTAAGTTGGAGATAAATAATAAAACAACAAACTTTTTTTCCGAAATTTTCAAAAATCTCATATCAATTTAGTGTTGATTTTAACCTCTTGCTTTACTAGTGGCAATTGTTTTACTAAAATTAAGCAATGATCAAACTGCTGCGTTATTTATTGACACTTATTTTTTTTAATTTAATCTCAACAACTACTGTCTTTGCCCAAGCTCGGGAAGTAGTTGAAGACAAAAATGGTTTTGCAAAACTCTCGAGTATCCCGATTTTATTTGAAAACATTTTGGGGGCCGTGACAGTTTTGGGTGGTTTTGCGGCACTGATAATGATAATCTTCGGTGGTTTCCGCTATATCGTCGCTCAGGGGGATCCAAAAGCAGTAATGGCAGCCCGCGGAACGCTCACCTGGGCCGTTGTTGGTTTAGTGATGATTATTGTCGCTTGGCTGATTCTAGCTTTCCTAGCAGACTTCTTAGGGCTGCCTGGTCTGACCAAATTCTGTTTTGGCTTGAAACCTGACGGTAGTGGTTGTTTCCAATAACTACTTTAAATATTTACTAGCAACTGCTGGGTAATAAATTTCTACTTGTGAGGATTTAAAATTTTTGTAAACCAACCCGTCAAAGACAAAAATTGGTTGAATATATTTACCTGTGAAATCATCATACAGTCTTAAATTGCCTTTGCTAACAAAAACTTTCTTTGGATCGTTAATAGGTGCTGAGTCTACATCTTTGTACCTGACAACAAAGGCACCCTTTTTGGCAATTGTTTCTGCTAAAACACTTTGTTTTTCGAGTGGGTAAGTGGCATCACCCTCTTCAAACTCGATTCTGACAAAATGGATCGCAATCAATTTTCCGCTTGTTGTAACCGTAACTTTAATTGTCTGGTCCCCAGTGCTGTCAACCAGATTTAGACCGGCAATTTTTTTAGGGTAAATCAGAATTACCACATTTGCATCTTTCTCGGTACCAATTCCTAACTCAACAGTTTGTGGAGAAGATTTATAGTACTCGACTTTGGGCCTTTTGAAATCAACATTAGATTTATCTACTCCAAGAGAATCTAAATATTCATTACCTTTTGCTGAAATAAAATCAAAATCGACAGCCGCAGTGCCTGATAGAAAAACGCTTTTATCAGTAACTCGATAATTAAAATCTCCTGAGTCAAGATTGATATTTAACTGTTGACCTTTATCTGTCCAGTTTAAAACCGAACCTTGAAGAAACTTTGGAGCTTGTTTAAATTGTAATTTCTTTGCTAAAGCCCCGGCTTCTTTCACGCTAAAACCACGTTTTGTAACTTTGTAAACCGGAGCTTTTTGATCTCCTGGTATACTTAAAGCTTCGGAAACCCAAACTGGTTTTGAAATTACTTGGGACTTAAAAGTCGGTTGAGCTAAAACTCCAAAACTTGGATTTACAATACTACTTATTAAATAATAAGCAAGGTAAGCGACTACGGCGGCTAAAACAAGCAACAACAAAGGTCTAATTTTTATTAAATTTTCCCGAAGCAAATTTAGGTTCATTAAGGTATTGTTGGTGCCGGTTCTACAGTTATGCCCGACACAGACTCATAGACAGATCTTAAATTTGGTATGAAGTTTAAATTATCGTCAGTTGGATCGTCTAAAGCTGGTCCACAAATATACTCTCTGTTTGGCCCACAAAAATTGTTAACCCAATCATAGAACGATTGATACGGGTCTCCTGAGTTATACGGATGTTCACTTGCGGTAAAGTTCAAAAAACAATTGAAAGAATCAAGGAAGCTAACTTGGCCTCCAGAATAGCCTGGTGGGTAGCAACCAAACTCAGTTACCGCCCCGGCACCCCCAAACCCGCCTTCTTCATACCAAATCGTAATCGCAAACGCTGGGCTAATACCTCGGGCACTACTTTCTTGAATTACATAATCCCAACAGGTAATACCGCCAGGACAAGGATCGTTTATATGATTAGTTGGCCAACTTAAGGCGGCTAAATCGCGAATCCTAGTGGGATCAGCAACTTGAATGCTCGTATCTCCATAACTTATGAAGTAATTAAGCCCTACCGCACCACCCCCACCGCTCCCAGTACCTGGGATAGTGTCTTGGGGCAAAGTTCCACAATCACCCCATTTCCCTTCAGATGGTAAAGGTACTCCAGTAAAATCATTATCTGCTGGTTGAGTGAAATAAATTGTTGCTGGCATATAATCGATCGGGTTTTGGAGAATTCCGTTTCGATACACCACGTAGTGAAGGTGTTCACCGTCGACATTACCGGTTGTATCCTCATTCCCAATTACATCACCGACACTTACTGGGCCATCGGTAATTAATGTGCCTTCTTTCAAGTGATGGAAAACAACACTGAACTCGCCGGCGGTTACCGTGACGATCTGATCCGGAATGATACCACTACCAGTCGAGGAAACAGCCGTCCCGTCAAGGGTGTTGTATACCGGTGAGTTAGTCCCAGGACCATCACCGATATCCACCGCATAATGGTCTGGATAGTAAGAATAAGTAATGATATTCCTACCATAGGGAGTCGTGATCGTACCGCTCATTGGGCAACCTCTGGGTGAACCAACTACAATCGAACCTCCCCCCGGTCCAGTGCCACTACCAGGTTTAGGAGCGGCCTCAGCACCAGAAGCCCCTAGATTTCCGGTAACGTGTAGTATCCCGACTATGAAAAGTATAATAAGAATAACAATAGCGATTACAATCGCCGCACCAATTGCAAAGGGCACCCAAGCAGGTGAGGTTGCAGCAGCGCCTCCGGCAGCTACGGTACCACCAGCTGCCGCGGCCCCTCCTCCTGCTACAGCACCTCCTCCAGCAGCTGGAACAGCCGCAGCCGGAGCAGCCGCAGCTGGAGCGGCTACTCCTTCTCCAACAGTCGCCGCGCTTTTACCGGCTTCTGCGGCTTTATTAGCACCGGACAGCTTATCTTTTAACCCTTTAACCTTATCGAATTTATCCTTTAAGTCTCGCGCTTGGTCAAGTCGATTACCGCCTCCTGAGTCATCTTGCTTCGACTCGTTTTCCTTTTGACCGCCACTACCTGATTCGCTCTCATTTTGGCTTCCATAATCGCTATCATCATTATGATGCTCTGGCTCATCTTCGTAATCTGAGTCAGAAGTGTCCTCTGAACCCTTGTTCGCTTCATCTAAGTCATCGTATCCAAGGTTTTTATTAATATTTGCAGCAGTATCACTAGAATCGTCTTCTGAGAAACCAGAGTCTTCTTCTAATTCTTCTTGATCTGGGGCTTGGTCGATAAGAGTGGGCATAATGTTAGTTCCATATTATCTGATATATGGTATTCGAAGCAAGTTTGCAACTTTCTTGACTAAAGAGGCTAGGAGTTTTAATATTTAGTTAATGTCCCTGCCAAAGCTTACTTTCACCAAAAAAACCAAAATAGTTGCTCATATTTTGCTTTTTGCAATGGTTATTTCCTCTGGAACACTATTTGCTCAGGCCCAACCTAAAGCAACTGACGTTCCCGCTGCTACAGGTCAAAATCAATCGGAATATTCGCCGACAAATGCACCTAAATCTTCGACTGTTCAAACTATAGATAACAACCAAAATGTCACCCTACCAAAAACTCCAGATGCCACTATCCTACCAACTCCAAATGGAGATAATACCGTTGATACATCACCACCTACCAATTCACCAGAGGTAAAACAGGCGGTAGCACCTTTAGTAATAATAGGTGGAATAGTAATTGGCTATTTGGTGAGTAAATTTAGAGATTGTAATAAGGAAATCGCTTGTTATTTCAAACTCGGATTTGAAACTGTCGAAAGAACGGCGGTGGAACAAATCGGTGGTTGTGGAACGCTTGACACACCTGAAGGTTTGCAGGACTGTCAGGCAAAATATGCGGTTATATTAAACGGTGGGTCTTTGGCAGATGTTCAAGACCCGGGTGCGCTGTTTATTGCTGGTAATGTTGCTGATGCTGGGCTAAGAATGCCCGTACCGATTAACACAAGTCAATATCTAGCAACTATTAACCCTTTAACCCCTACTACGGCCAATGCCCAGGCGGTTGATGAACTTGACACTAGCGGACTAGTGAAGCTTTGGCAAAATGTCCGCAACGCTGCCTTTGCTTTTAGTGCACTAGCTTTAGTAGTAATTGGTTTTATGATTATGTTCCGAACCAAACTTGATCCCCGAACTTCCATCACGGCCATGAATTCTTTGCCAAAAATAATTTTTGCGATGATCCTGATTTACTTTAGTTTTGCACTTTCTGGTTTTATGCTTGATATGGGCCGCCTCGCCTTACAGGTAGTTTACCGAACAATACCGTTTTCCGGTGGGTCGGTGTTAAGTGGTTTATTGGAATTACTTGTGATCATCTTAATTGGTTTTGCTGCCAGTTTTTTAGTTACTGGTGGTCCTGTTGGAGGCACTATCTTTGCTGTTGGCTTATTACTCATAATTCTTATTCTGGCGATTTTTCTGTTAGTGGTTATCCTCAGTCTAATTTATCAAATGTTAAAACGTTATATGCAATTTATTGTCTATACACTTTTTTCCCCACTTTTCTTTCTTTGGGGAGCCCTACCGGGACAGTCTAGTTTTGGTTGGTTTAAATCGCAATTAGCCAATATTATTGCGATTCCAGCAATGTTGTTAATTATTCGCCTAGCTGCCTATATTGGTTATAATTCTTGGGGGACTGGTAGAATAGTTGGGGGTAATGGAATCAACCTACCTTCGCCGTTTGCTTTTGGTGGTGGTGGCACAAGTGGTGCCTTTGCCGATGTATTTTGGCTGATTATTTCCCCATTAGTTTCTTTAGTTTTACTTTTCTATGCTACCAAAATGCCAGCGATTGTGGATGGGGTACTACAAATAAAGGACCACGGAGCCAGAGCTGGGTTTGGCCCAATGGCTGTCATAACTACTCCAATTAGTGCTGGTGCAAGTGCTGGTAAAGCTTTCGGTGGGCTTGGGCAATTAAAGGGTCAAGTAGCTGGTCTAGGAACAGGTATGAGAAATCTTGGTTGGGGTGCTAGGCCATCTCCAGTAGCTGGACCTCCAGCCGCACCAGGAGCTCTACCATCAACTCATTATCCAGCTCCAACTCCGACAAAAGGTGTTATTCCAGCAGTTGCGAGAAGAATGGCTGGAGCATTTCGAAGTACACCTAAAGGTGCTTACACCGTTTCACCAGCACAACTTGCAGATGAAAACGCTGCAATCGATAAAATAATCGGAACTATTCCTAGAAATAATTTTTCAAATGCAAGAATTGAAGCAATGAGAGGAATTTACCGGTCTGATAAAACAACTCCACACGCTGACATTATAAGTCGTACAAAACATATCGTTTAAAAAAAGAAAAGGCGTGATATTTTATTTATCACGCCCTAGTATACCCTATCTCTGAATGAATACCCTCTTTTGTCGATGAGCATAAATGCGTTATTCGTGAAAAGGAGTTGGGTGTGTGTAGGCTTCAAGCAACAAACGTTCCATTTCCGACTCGTTGGTAAAAAGTTCAGTGGTTAGCTCAACCACCTGCTCAGTCTTCTTACCTAAATAACGTAATACCGCTCCACCGTACGGTTTCTTTTCTTCCTTGAAAACCTTGTCTCGATTACCATATGCCAAAGTAGTTCGAATTGAATTGTCATCTAAGATACTGGAACATACAAGGAAGTAGGCATCATCCCCAACCCGAAACATAAAAATGTCATCAATGCTGCCCTCTGGGTAAGTCCCGTAATACGAATTGGTGCTAAATTCAACCCGAATTTTCATCGCGTTTGCGATATTAGCTGACCAAGACTTTAAACCAAAAGAATCAAATTTTTTTCGAAGTGCTTTAATTCTTTCCTTTTCAACCTTTGCTTCTTGTTTACTCTTCGGGGGGTCCTTGGGTAACTTTCCCTGTTCCTCCTGAATCGCATCAACCTCTTCCCCTAAACGAGTGAAAAGACTCACAGCCTCACCCCTCTCTTAATTGGTCCATTTTCTTATCCTATATTATACAATTATATGTCTATAGGGTGTTTATTTTTAAAATAAAAACCGCTTTGCTTAGATTGTAGTATCTAAACAAAGCGGCTTAGGTTAAGCGGCCATCATTGCCCTAAAAACACCACCCTCCTTAACTATCTGCATTCTCTCTCTTCCTAAATGAAGAGCTTCCAGTTCGTGGAAAACTTTCTCTACCAGACTAACTTCGGATGGCTTTTCTTTCTGTAGGAAAACGTCCCATTTAAGTGACTTTCCTAAAGTCAGACACTCCGCTACCGCAATTGCGATATCAGGGTGTAAGCCTCCTCCAATTGACTTCTGCACAAGATCGTACTGCTCGGTGACCTGTCCCATAGCGGAGTGGTTATACGTAATTTGCCTCGCTAGCTTTACTGCGGAGTCAAATTGTGAATTGTACCACCCCATGATCGCAAGGTTTGCGCAAAGCTCCACCTGCAAAAAATCGGGTAAACCGTTGTCGGTTCCGAACCCATCTGCAAAAAACGGATCGTGAAAGTTCTGTGATAACCCACGAACCGCAACCGTGCCTAAACCATGCGACTTCCAGCCAGCCCAATCCAACACCCTTTGGTCTGACCGATAATTCAAATCCTCAACTGCCTTGGTGAAACGAGGGTCGTCCCAAACTGAATCGGGAAGACCGACAAGAAAATCTTTCCGCAAATGCGGTCGGATGTGAACGATACGTTCCAGCTTATATTCGTGAAAGGCGTTAACCAACCTAGGAATAAGGTTTTTCGCAGGCTGTTTGAAAACCAGCTCACGATAAATTTCCTGCTGATCAAACCATTCAAGCTCCACTGGTTCAAATGCTCGAACAGTCTTATCGGCTCGCTTGTGCAGTCGTTCAATAACCTTCGCTTCATCAACCTTGCCGTCTTGACGCAGTTTAACAACATCGGCAATTCTGATCAGAGGTGCGCCTGTGTCAGTGGTCCCGTAAATCCAGAGCCGATTGGTAAACGAGTTAACCATAGCATCGGACCGAAGACCACCGTTGTTTTTGGTGATATCCCACGGGTCATACCAGAAATAGGTCTCGCCTTTGAGAATTTCGCCATGACCGCCAGGGTACTGCCTCAGGCCAACGACCTTCTTGGTTAGAGTATCCCGATCCCATTTGAGTCCGATACCCTTTCTGGCGCCTGGGATCAAACTACGCGCCTCTCTGGCTCCGTCAGTGATATCCACACGTCGCAAACCAAATTCACCGTACATTTCCTGTGCGGTTAGTCTGGAACTATCCTTATCTAACGACTGAACCGGACCAAACAAAGCGCGCCGTAACTTCCAGCGCTCTTTTTCAGTCAGGCTATAGACCCTAACCCAGTCTGTGAGCTTTTCCTCGCAAAGCTCGAAGATCAGATCGTCACCCATCTTGCCACCGCTCATAGCTCCGCCATGATCGGCACCGACGGCATTGTTCATGTCACCCTTTTCGTAGTTGAACTTGTCAAAGCGCCACTTCTGGGCTTTGCACTGTTGGAAGTGTCCAACCATCCGGGCGATGTCTCTGATTTCCTCATTGATCGGGAAGTAGATCACAGCTGTGCTGAGATCAACCTTCCCCGGACCGATTTGTTCCGGCTCCACTACAATAAAGGAAATTTGCTCAACTGCATCGAAGTTTGCGTTTGCTCGTTCTCTTGCAGGTATAATCCGGTCAATTGCTTGACTTGGATCCTTGTCCAAACGGGCTTTACCTGGAATCCATTTGTTCACAAACTGATACTGAACAAACGGAAGCCACCATTGGTAGGCCTTGTCGATCCGATCGGTCAACTCACTGTCAGTGATTTTCCGACCTCGACTGTTGAAGAACTCACGGATAATCCGATTTCGTTCTGCACGAAGTGCTGCAAAACGAACTTTTGCAGGGAAATACAATTCGCCGAGATAGTACTCAGCAACTTTGCCCAACTCATAGTAGTTCGGAAGTGAGACTGCTCCGTTACTGGTTGTGACAACTAGGCTACCAAGACGTAGTCTGGGTTCACCTTTGTCGTCATGGTCATCAGGGTTCTCAATACCTTTGAAGGACTGCCCTAAAGCCCTGAGAAACTCAGTCGACCTATTTGGGTTGTAGGGTTTTCGCCGCTGTTTCTCTAACTTTAGTATTTCAACCCATTGATCCTTTGGAAGCCACTTTTCCGGAAAAACACCACCGTAGAAATCCTTGATCGGAGTCTCCGGATGGCTTGTCTGCAAGCGCTCAAGAAACTTAACAAACTTCCTGATTGTCCGCTTTGGTATCTTGGTCATCACTTCACGTGGACCAATGATATTCCGCTCGGTTTGAGAACCAGAGAGGAACCAAAGCCTTTCTTTGACAATGATCCCTTCGTATTCGAGCGGGTTGTATTGGAAGGGGCCATATTCTAGTGGATCGTGAAAAAACTTGTGCTTTTCTTCCTTACGAAGCTTCTTCTCTTCATCGGATGTAATTAACTTACTTCCGGTTTTTAGAAGTTCCTTAGCTTCGTTTGGTTCGATCCATTTCCGTGAAAGCGCCCGTCCCCATTTAGGTTCTGGGTACTCCATTTCAAGAAGGACTTCTCCGTCCTTATCTACTTCAATTCGACCCTTTTTCCGCCTCGGTATTGGCCTACCGTCTTGCTTCTTAACAACTGGGTCGCCATCTGCCACCCACTTGTCTTCCCAAGCCAACACATAGTAGAAAGTACTTTGGAGCCAGCGACGAAAATTTCCAGTCGATCGGTCTATTGCGGCCATGTTTGACCGGTTGTTGGTAACAACCTGACGAACAAGCCCATCGAGACTGGTCTCGTTCATCCGAACCAACATGTTGTTGTATTCGGCATCTGTCAGTGGTCCGGTGTGGATTACTTTTGCGATAAGCTCACCATTGGACTCACCGACTATCGGTATACGATCTACAAGACCCTGCAGATTTTCTTCTTCTTCCGCGTTAGGTTCTTGTTCTTCCTCATCTCCTGGATCTGCCATTTTGTGCCTCCTTGATACTCGGAACTTGTTGGTTCACGAGTTGCTTATAGCAACTCATCTAAAATGGATTAGGTTTAACCTACCTTTTGTCGCTGTTTAAAGCGCCAGAAAGTAAGGAAAATTTACTAACCCCAAGATGAGTGCATAAAGCATTATCATCAAGGGGAATCTACAGATAATTTTTAATTTCTAATTACTTGCAGATGCCCCTCGATGATTTTCAAGAAGTTTTCATTAACTATTCAATTGGAAAGGTGCTTATTAAAAGGCATTCGCCTTTCGTGAGGGATGGTAACACAAAATGAAGCTAAAGTCAACTATGGGTTATTGCGTATGTCCTAGCTTGGTGGGGGTATACCTGCCTGACGGCAGAAAGATTGAAACCTATTATATCGTTAATAAACTCACCACTGCTTAGTTGATTCGTATTCAATTTCATTGACAATTATTACTAAAACTATATAATCATAATTATGAATAAAACTATACTTCAAATTCCAATTTCAAAAGAGTTGAAAGAAAAGGCTGAAGAAGCTGCTTCTAGTCAAGGCTTCTCCTCTTTGCAAGAGTCGGTTAGAATTTTCCTGACCAAACTTGCTAACAATAGGATTGAAGTTACAATCCAAGAAACTATTAAACTTTCGGAGGCTTCAGAAAAACGTTATTTGAAACAAACTCTAGACTTTGAAAAGGGTAGGAATATTAAATCCGCAAATAATGTAAATGGACTTATGACCCAGCTCAATGCAGATAAAATATCATAAAGAATTCTCAAAAAATTATCAGAAACGAGTAAGTTCGAACCCTAAGTTAATCTTGAAATTTCAAGTCACACTTAAACAATTTACTGATAATCCAACCAATCCTGCTTTAAAAGATCACAAACTTATCGGGAGATTAGGGAGTTATCGTGCTTTTTCAGTTACTGGGGATATAAGAGTGGTGTACAAGATTGTAGGGGACGAACTCTGGCTCTATGACATTGGTACCCACAACCAAGTTTATTAATTACTTACTTCTGATCTATTTTGATACGGGTTGTTTTTTTACAAGCCCTTAGGCATAATAAATCCACTAAAGAAAGCCAAAGAGGGACGATATTTTCATTGGTAGTTGACCTAAGTAAATTTATTTATTACCTGGTCTTCTTTCAGTGATTAAAACTATGCAACAACATCCTGTTCCGCAAAACATTACCGGTTTTGAGTTCAAACTAGTCGGCTTTTTAACCCTGCGCCAATTTGGGTACCTAGCTGCGGCCGGTATTTTCACCTTTATTCTCTATTCCGCCAAAATCCCGATTTTCGTTATTCTTGTTCTTGCTGGCCCTTTGGATTTACTCGCTCTCGCTCTAGCTTTTTTGCCAGTCAACGGCCTACCTTTTGAAAGGGCGTTAGTAGCCTTTTTAAAAACAATCTACTCTCCTAGTGTTCGCGTTTGGCACCGGGAACCTAAGGTACTTGGTTTTCTTGAGCCACAATTTTCCAGGTACTTACAATCTCAAAACAATCCTTCTGAACAACGGGTTTTGTCCGACCGAACTAAGATAAATGCTTATTTGAAAAGCCACCGAATTGAAAAAAAGAAAGCGTTGGTTGATATAAACGAGGAAAGACGCCTGACCCAACTACAGTTCGCACCGCTACGAGAAGAAAAGGAAATTTTTGTTGCCCCCAGCCTAACCACTCTCAGTACGGACCCCTCACAAAACACTATCAGTGAAAAACTGCGTTTCCAGAGAAATGATGAATTATTGCCAAACACTAAAGAAAAAACGGAAGGCTTAAACTAATGGCAGACATTAGCTCAAAAACAACCCTAAACACGCGCTTTTCGCCAACCGAGAAGCCAAGACAGGTGGTCGAAAGCTCGACAATGCACCCAACAAAACTCGCCTCCCAGGTAGGTTTTAGTCCGGTGGCGACGATGAATCTCGGGGATAATAGAATTTACGTTCGGCCGGTTAAAAACACCCACTCTCGCGCAGTTTCACTTGGAGTTGTCGGCTCCTCTGGACAGATAGCTGTTCACGGTGAGCGCTCTATTAGTTTAACCGCAGACATGCACAGCCAACTAAAAACCCACACTAGTCGAGCGGTGGAAAATTATGTGTCGCAAAAACCCTCACCTCAAACAACACAAAAATATATTTCGCCTGAGGATCTTATGCCAGAACATTTTGTAAAAGTTTCCAGTAATTCAGTGCAACAAGCACCAGTTTTAATCAAACCAAACGCAGTAATTACTCCAACACCGACGACTACTTCCTTCCAACCAACCTCAACCAAAGAAATTTCAACACTACACAACGAACAATTAAAAAAACAACTCGAGCAGATCAACAGTATGCTTTTTGAACAGATTAAACAAAAGATCGCCTCTGAACTTGCTCGCCAGCAAAAAGAGATCGACCCCCATAAAACATCTGTGACAGTAGCGCCTAAACTAGAGGATAAACCACAAGCTACTATTCCGCTAGCACCACCTGTAGTCGTTCAAAATAAAACCCAGGAAACTACCGTCGCCACACAAGTTCCCCCTCAACCTAAACCGCAGGAGGAACTAAAACAAAAACTTGAGCGCCCGATTGTTAAAACTGCAATTCCAACTCTTTGGGAACAAAAAACACCAGTTGTGCCCTCTTCAGCCCAAATTTTTGTCAAAAAAATTGAGCCGGGTAGTGATCAATTTAAATCACAAATCGACCATTTGGAAGGCGAGATAAAAATATTAGTTAAAGAAGTTGAAGGTTTGGATAAAACTGTAAAGTCCTTAGAAACAGAAAAAAACAATAGCGAGTTAACCACTCTCGAGCGAAGAATTGAGGTTGATCAAAAAATGCTCGCTGCAGTTGCAGAGTGGCGAATGGCTTTGAATAATTTGATCAACAGCCACTCGATTGCCATAAAATATTTGAAGGAAAAGACTGATTGGTTGGAACAACAAACAAGTCACGAGGCAAAACATAACAAATTTCACCATCGACCTGAAGAAATTGGCAAAATCCCGACCATCCCCTTGCCAACAATTAATCCTAAAGCAAGTACCGATGTTTCCAATAATGCCCTGCCTTCTACTCTCCAAAAACCGGCTGTTGCGGTAGCGCCACAACCAAAGCAAACCCTAGTAAAAGAAGTTCAAGCACCTAGCTTTGAGTCTGTTCGTGATATGGTCAAACAGGCGATGGAAAAAGAAAAGCAGCAAGTTCCACCAGCACCAGTCAAACCAGACATTAATGCGTTCAGGGATTTGGTTAAAGGTGTGCTGAATGAAGAATTACCAAAAGCAGCACCAGCATCCATTCAACCAAACCAGGTCAACACTGTTTACGTTAAGGAAGTCGACAAAGCTACAGTTATTCCAGAAAATTCACAAACAGGTGTGATCATCAAAGAACAGCCAATAATCAGCTCTGTTGCTCCCATAATCAACCTCACTACGGCCGATATTGAAAAACAAATTTTGGAACAAGCTGAAAAAGACGAGGCGGTCAAGGAAACTATCCGCAAGGCGAAAGAGCTGGCCCAACAAAAAATACAAGAGGAAACAGATAAAAAAGAACAGGCTGTAGCACAGGCTGCCAAACAATCTTCGAACACGCAGTTAAAAATTTCTGAGCCAAGTCAAGAAATGATAAAAGCTGGGGTTGCTAAGCTCAAGGCCAGCTTGACGACAATTGACCATAACCAATTGGCTAGTTTTTCCAAAGATCAGCGCACAGAGATGATCAGAAAACTTGAGAACCTGGAAAAGGACACCTTGATTTCCAAGCAATTTGATGAAATAAAAGCTACAAGCGAAAGACGCCGCATTAACACCGAGCTTTCAGCAATGTTGCATCAACTTGGACAAAAACCGCCGGAGACTCTTCCCGCAAACCAAAACCCACAGCAGCGAATACAAACTCTAAAAGTCGAGGAGAAAAAGCAAACTTCCCCTGCCCAAAAGGCCCATTTAATTGCGGAGATAAAGGAACTTGAGCGCCAGACCCAGGCTAGAAAGGCTGTTGAACTCTCTCGTCCAACCGTTAAAGCTCAACCTGCCTTTGGTAAAATGCTACCCAATACGCCGACCGTTCCAAATGTTATTAACGGAATTGTTAAGGATCCAAAAGGGCTGTTGCTTTCAACTGTTGTAATTATTGTCAAAGATAGCAAAGGCGACCCAGTACGAGCTTTTAAAACCAACAAAATTGGCCAGTTCGCACTTTCAACACCAGTTCCGAACGGAGTCTATACACTAGAACTTGAAAAAAACGGTTATGAGTTTGATCTTATTGAAGTCGATGTAAACGGTGCTATAATGCAACCAATCGAAATTAAGGCAAAATAGGAGAAGGATTTAAGATTTAGGTAACTTGAATTTATGGCTGCCAAAAAACCAACTGCTTCAACCCAACAACACCTAGATATCGATGATATCCGCGATGATATTGTTATCCTCAAAAACGGCAATGCGGTGGCGGTTTTAGAAACAAACGCAGTTAACTTTGACCTTCTGTCTGAACGTGAACAAGACGCGATGATTTTCGCCTACGCAGCGCTGCTCAATTCCCTTACTTACCCAATCCAAATTCTAGTTCGATCAAAAAAAGTCGACATCTCTGGTTACCTACGGCTTTTAGCGGATGCGGGATCAAAGGCAACAAATCCGAGGATGGCTGAACAAATTAGTTTATATTCTGCCTTTATCCGCGATTTGGTTTCAAAAAACCAGATTTTAGACAAAAAATTCTATGTCGTTATACCTTATGCTACAACTACTCTAACCCAAGCTTTAACACTACCGAGTTTAATAAAAAAGAAAGAACCGGTTGAGGATAAATGGCATACTTTGGAAAAAGCCAAGGTCAATCTTGGACCAAAGATAGAACACTTGACCAAACAAATTGCACGGATTGGTGTTAGAGCCAGGTTGCTAAAAACCGAGGAGTTGGTTGAGTTTTATTATGACCTCTACAACCCCGAAGTTTCACGCGAACAAAAAGCCGCCCTTAACACCCAAGAATACACTACGCCAATAGTTGAGCCAGCCTTGACACCAACCTTAGAAGAAAGCGAACAAGGAGAAGAGAAATAATGTCTTTAATTCCAGGTTTTAAAAAGAAAAATGAACCGAACCAGCAGGAAAAGGAGCTAGAACAAACCCGCGATAAAGTTAAAATGACTTTAGGTAGGGGTATGGTTGATGTTAAAGATATTATCGCGCCACCAGCCCTGCAAGTCGAGTTTGACTACATCCGAGTTGGCGAGATTTACTATCGAACTCTTTTTGTTTCCGGCTACCCACGTTTTGTCGGCGCTAATTGGTTGGCCCCAATTATTAATTTTAATCATACTCTTGATATCGCCTTCTTCTACTACCCGGTCGAAGCCAAAGGGATATTAGATGATCTACGACGCAAGATTGCGGAAATGGAAGCGACGGTTGAAACTGACCTCGACAAGGGCCGAGTTGTGGACCCAGCCGTCCGAATTGCCCTCGAAGATGCCCAGTCTTTGCAAGAACAGCTAGTTGCCGGAATTGAGCGCTTTTTCCAGTTTTCTTTTTATATCACGATTCCCAGTGACAATCTTGACGAGCTGAATTCAATTACAAAACAGGTCGAATCAACACTCGGTTCCCTGCTGATTGTGACCAAGCACGCCACTCTGCAACAGGAGATGGGTTTTCAAACAACTCTACCAACCTTTACTGATAAGCTTTTGGTGACAAGGAATATGGATACCACTTCCCTAGCAACAACTTTTCCGTTTACGTCCTCGGAGCTAACCGCCAACGAGGGTGTACTTTACGGAATTAATGAACACAACGGCTCTTTAGTCATCTTTGATCGTTTTACTCTGGAAAACGCCAATAGTGTAGTTTTTGCAAAAAGTGGGGCTGGTAAAAGTTATCTGACTAAACTTGAAGCTCTGCGTAGTTTGATGTTTGGCACGGAAATAATTATTATCGACCCGGAGGATGAGTACAAAACTTTATGTGATGCTATCGGTGGGGAAAATATTAAATTTTCTGCCAACGCCGAGTCAAAAATTAATCCATTCGATCTCTCGGGGGTTTATGAGGAAGGTGAAAACGAACTTGGCCTAAAAATACTTTCTTTGCATTCTTTGTTTAGAATAATTCTTGGAAATATGACTTCAACTGAAGATGCAGTTTTGGACCGGGCTTTGATCACAACCTACAAACTAAAGGGGATTACACCCGATCCAAGTACCCAAACCCGACCAGCCCCAGTTTTAGAAGACCTCTACGAAGTTTTGTTAAATACCGCCGAACCAGAAGCTAAGTCGATGGCGGAAAGAATTGAAAAATTTATTAAAGGATCGCTTTCTGGAATTTTTGACCAAAGTTCAACTATCGATATTAAAAACACCTTCACCGTCTTTTCGATCCGGGAGATGGAGGATGAGCTGCGGCCAATTGGAATGTTTATTATTTTGGATTATATCTGGACAAAAATTAAAAAAGATCGAAAAAAGAGAATTCTAATTGTCGATGAGGCCTGGTACATGATGAAACACCCAGATAGTGCTTCCTTTATCTACTCGATTGCAAAAAGGGCCAGGAAGTATTTTCTTGGCCTAACCACGATAACCCAGGACGTTGAGGATTTTCTTGCTAGTGACTACGGTAAAGCAATTGTCACCAACTCCTCGATCCAAATCCTTTTGAAACAATCTCCGGCCTCAGTTGATCAGGTCGTCAATACGTTTTACTTATCTGAAGGTGAAAGAAACCTACTTCTGGCTGCTGATGTCGGCGAGGGTTTGTTCTTCGCTGGCAACAATCACGTTGCGGTTCGAGTGCAAGCGGCACCACACGAGCATTTTCTAATCACCACCAACCCGCAAGACTTGCAAGATCAGGCTGAGGCGGCCGAGACCGAGCGGGCTAGCGCTGAAAAACCAATACCTTAGTTTGCTTCTCCTTCTTTAATTTCAAGCGCACTAAAAGTCTCTCCCAAAACTTCTTTAATCGGCGTTAGGCTAGTAGAAGTAATAAAGGTTTGCTGACCCCGAAGTTGGTTTAAAAGCAATTTTCGGTGGGTAGTGTCCAATTCGCTCAATACCTCGTCAAGAAGCATGGTTGGTTGGTTATGAGTGTCTTGACGGATCAGATTCACCTCAGACAGTTTCAGCGCCAAGGAGGCGGCTCTCTGCTCCCCTCGTGAACCATAGATTGTTAAGTCTTTAGTAATTACTTTTCCACCCTTTTCTTCCTCTGAGATTATTTTGAAATCGTCGCGGTGCGGCCCTAGTTGGGTCGTTGTCCTGTGAATTTCCTCCGCTAAGATTGCGTTTAGTTGCTTGATGTAGTATTCCTCTGTTTTAGCTTTGTTATCTTTGATAAGGGGGGTGTTATATTCAAGTTTGAGTTCAGTCTTGGCAACTTTCTTCCCCAAGCGCCGCAAAATTTCATTTAGTTTGCTAATTAATTCCTTGCGGCTGTGCCAAATATAACTAGCCGCCTTAGCCAGTTGCGCGTTCCAAACAGCGAGATCAATATTTTTCCCACTTTTTAATTGAAATAGAAGTTGGTTGCGGTTTCTCATAATTTTATTAAACGAGATTAGTTGATACAAATACTTCCGGTCAAGGTTTGAACCGAGCTGATCTAAAAACCGGCGCCGTTTATCCGGGGACCCGGAAATAATTTCAATATCATTTGGAGTAAAAACTATTACGATAAAACTGCCGATAATATCGGTTAGGCGTTTGCTTTGTTTATTTACCAAAAACTCTTTTTTATCAGGGTAGATGATTATTTCTGGTTCAAGGTTGTCAGCCCTTCCTGAAACCTTTGCCTGGGTCTGCCCCCAAGTAATTAGTTCGTGATCGAACCGTGTACGAAAAGATTTTCCGGTTGAAAGTAAGTAGATTGCTTCTAATATATTGGTTTTGCCTTGGGCGTTTTCGCCGTAAAGTGCGGTTACTTTTTCGCCAAATTTAAAGGTTTGATTTTTTAGATTCCGAAAATTAATTGTAGAAAGCTCCGAAAGAGACATTAGTTTTGAGCTTTGACAGGCATAACTATATAGATAAAACTAGCTTCGTTTTTACTTCTGAGAAGAGCCGGGCTGAGAACACCGCTAAAATTTACTTCCACTACTTCTTCTTTTAGTGTGTTCAACCCGTCCAAAAGATAGCGGGAATTAAAAGCAACACGGAGGTCTTCCCCACTAACTACTGCGGGAAGTGAAGCTTCGCCTTCACCAACTTGCAGTGTGTTGGCACTAATTTTTATTTGCCCCTTTGAGCTGACTTCAAGTTTGACGACATTACCTACATCACGAGCAAAAACCGCGGCTGATTTTACGGCGCTAATTAGTTCGGCACGGTTTGCTTCAATCTTTAAGCCAAACTTAGTGGGGATAATTTGTGAAAAATTAGGGTAGGTGCCAGCGAGCAATCTTCCCGCAAGAATAAAGTTTTCCCCGGAAAAAATTACCTGGTTGTTTTCCTTCGAGATTGAGAGGTTAATCTTCTCTTCTCCGAGTTCCCCGGCTATTTTTAAAACCTCCACTAGTGTTTTTGCACCGATTAGTGTTTCCTCCAAACCATATTTGGTTTTTAGTTCTTTCTTACCGAGGCGGTAACCGTCGGTTGCAACTATTATGGTCTTCTCACCCTCGTTGCGGAGTAGTATTCCAGTTAGGATCGGCTTACCTTCGTCGACTGAAGCTGCAAAGGCGACGTTGTTAACCGCTTCTTGGAGTTCTTTCTGGTCAAATTCTAAGTGTTCTCTCTTTTCTTCGCTAGGAAGTTTGGGAAACTCGCTTGCAGTAATACCGGAAATTTTTCCGCTTGCGTTTTCAGTACCAATCTTAAGGCTTTCTTTTTCGACCTCCAAGACTACTTCTTTTCCTGTTGTCGTGGTTAAAAATTCGCTAAGTATTTTTGCTGGGGTAGTTATTTCCCATTCTCCGTTTGTTTTTGCCGGTACTTCTATTGTTATCGCTGTTTCGAGATTGGTGGCGGAAACAGTTAACTTACCTCTTTGGGCTTTTAATAAAATGTTCGCTAAGACCGGAATACTGGGTCTTAAGGGAATAAAGCGACTAGCAATACCAACGCTTTTTACAAGGTCTTCATGAAGAAGTGAAACTTTATTTTTTTCCATAGTTAAATAATACTAGAGTAGTTGTTAAAAATAAGTAGTATTAGTAGTGATTGTGGATAAGTTGATAACTTTGGTCTAGGGCGCTTGCCGTTTCGGGTTTGTTCTTGCGGAAAACTACGAAACACCACGACCTATTTCTTTGTGGATAACTTGGGGATAATTTGCAAAAACAAGGTTAGGGGTGTAGTTTCGCCCTGATATCCGCAACTAACCCACGTAGCTTATCCGACTTTTCCACATTATTATCAATCTTCTCCACACCATACATAATGGTTGAATGATCCCGACCGCCCAATAAATCAGCGATGTTCTCGAACTGCAAACCAAGGTCTTTGCGTAGTAGATACATAGTAATTTGCCGCGGTAAAACAAACTTAGCCGAGCGCCCACTACCTTTTAGATCAGCTTGTCTTAAGTTGAAATAGTCACAAATAGTTTCAAGAATTTCCTTGGGCGAGGCCTTGTCAGTTAGAGAACGGTTTTGCCTTTGATCGATAAAACTTTTTGCGAGTTCAACCGAAAGACTAGTGTTGTTTATCCGTGCTTGGGTAACCAGCCTGGTTAAGGAACCCTCAAGGTCGCGAATGCTGGAAGAGCCGTTTTGGGCCAGGTAGTGAAGTACTTCTTCTGGAATATCCAAACCTCTTTGTCTGACTTTCGAAAGCAAAATCGCCTCTTTCATATCAAGATCTGGAGCCTGAATATCGGCAATCATCCCACCTTCAAAACGACTTTTCAGCCTCTCCTCAAGCTTTGAAATGGCAGCTGGGGGGCGATCGCTACTGATGATTACTTGCTTGCCATTCCCATACAACTCATTAAAAGTGTGAAAAAACTCTTCCTGGGTGGTTTCCCTCCCGGCGATAAATTGAATATCATCAATTATTAAAATATCCAAAGTGCGGTATTTGTTGCGAAACTCCTTGGTACTTCTAGTTTGAATCGCCTCAATCATATTGTTGGTAAAACTTTCCGAGGTTGAATAAAGAACCTTAATTTTAGGGTTGGTATTAACCGCCCCCTTCCCAATTGCATGCATTAAATGGGTTTTCCCTAAACCAACGCCCCCATATAAAAAAAGTGGGTTATAAATTTTGCCCGGGCTTTCAGAAATTGCCTTACCGACAGCAAAGGCCAGTTGGTTGCTACTACCAACGACAAAATTATCAAAAGTATAGTTGGGGTTAAGTTTACTTGCCTCCAGCTTTTCTTGTAGCTTCCCGGTTTCCTCATCAGAAAACAAAGGGTTGTTACTCTGCGCTTTTTCATTACTTTTTTGAGAAAAAGCTTTTAGGTTTTTGGAGACAGTAAAAACCAACCGCGTATTAGTTTCGGTTAAACGATCAAGGATAGCCTTTATTTGGCCTAAGTAACGTTGTTCGAGCCAATCCTTTGTGTAGGTAGAGTTACAGCCAATTTCGATACTCTCCCCTTCAATTGAGCCAATTTCAGTTTTACCTTTGAACCACGTTTGAAAATTGGCATCTGATAGAGCCAACTCAAGTTCAGCTAACGCACTTTTCCAGAGAGTTTTTTGATCCATAGGTACAAAAACTTTGCAACTTTTTTCTTGGGGCAGAAAAGTAGGGTGTCAACATCATAAAAATAGTTATCCACAATCGTCAAGCTGGTCCAAATGGTTGTTTCTGTGTCAGTTTTTGGTTTTAGAAGCTAAATTATATTTGACACAATTGCAAAGTTAATTTATACTCCCCTCTACAAATGCCAAAAAGAACCTACCAACCAAAGAAATTAAAGAGGGCCCGCAAGCACGGGTTTTTAGCACGTACCCAAACAAACGACGGTATTAAAGTTATCAAGCGCCGTCGTCTAAAAGGTAGGGCAAAACTCACAGTCTAAAGTTTGTAATGTTGCCGCATAAAAACCGCTTAAAATTACCAACACCCTGGGGGAAAAACAATCCGGATTTTCAGGTTAGAACAGATTTGTTTAAACTCGTTGGTAAAAACTTTTCTAAGGAAAGCCCGGTAAAAATTGGTTTTATTATTAGTAGTAAAGTTGGCAAGGCAAATGTCAGGAACCGGTTGCGTCGGTTTTTAGCCAAATTTTTCTACGACCAATTAAGAAACATCAAAACCTCCCAGGAGCTAATACTGATAATCTTCCCGACAATGGCAAACGCATCCAATGAAGAAATTAATTCTAGCCTCAATAAAGTTTTACAGAAAATACATATCTAGGAATCTACCGGCAAAAATTTGTCGTTATCAACCAAGCTGTTCTATGTATACTTATGAAGCTATCGAGCGCTATGGTATAATCAAAGGCAGTTTTTTGGGACTAAAACGAATTGCACGCTGTAACCCTTTCTTTGCCGGTGGTTTTGACAGAGTAAAGTAATTATGGAAATCTTTGTAGACTTATTAATAGCAATAACAAAAATATTCGGCGGTAATCTCGGTATCACCATCATTGTTATTGGTGTTGCTAGCCGGGTCGTGTTCTACCCCTTCCTTAAAAGTAGTCTCAAGCAAAACCAAATTTTGAAAGAGTTAAAACCTAAACTCGATCATGCCAAACAGAAACACGGAACCAACAAACAAAAATTAGCCGAGGAGCAAGCCAGAATTTACAAAGAAGCTGGTTTTAATCCGGCGGCCGGGTGTCTTGCACCAATCGTTCAGCTGGTAGTCGCGATTATTCTATTTAACGCACTTCAAAGTCTAATTAATACAAAGGGAATTGACCCCCACTTTCTAATTTGGGATCTGCGTTTTCCCGATCTTTTAGGTAAAACTTTAGGATTAACTGGGTTTGCGGGAGCCTTACCTGGAATTTTAGTAGTTTTGACTGCAATTGTAACTCTTTTCCAATCAAAAATGATGCTTCCCGAACCAGTACCCTTTGAGAAAAAGGATTCGTTGAAGGAAGTCGAGAAAAAAGAGGGTTTGTCGGAAGCCTTGGCTTCCTCCCAAGGACAGTTCGTTTATCTTTTTCCGCTGATGATTTTATTTACCGGTAGGCTTTTTCCATCCGGCCTGGCCCTTTATTGGTTAGTAAGTACAATCGTTGGTTTGTTCCAACAATATAATATTTCAGGTCTGGGAGGCCTTAAACCATGGGTAAAGTTTCTGCAGAAAAATTAACCAACGACTTTGTTTCTAACCTAATCGAAAAAATCGGTCTTAAGGCGGATGTGTCTGTTGTCGAGAGTGAAGAAAGTATTGCGGTGAATATCAACGGGGACAACCTAGGTGCTTTGATTGGTTTCCACGGAGAAACACTTGAAAGTTTGCAACTAATCACATCCTTATTTTTGAATAATAAACTCAAAGAAGGGGAGTGGAAGAGAGTAGTAGTTGATATTGGCAATTGGCGGAAAGAGAGATCAACTGCACTAGGCAGTATGCTTGAAAATTCAATATCAGAAATAGAACAGCAAGGATTAGAAAAACTAGTACTTCCCAGTATGTCAGCTTCACAACGACGCGAGGTTCATGTGATAGTTTCCGAACAATTCCCAGAGTACGCCACACAATCAGAGGGTGAAGAACCAAACCGCAAAATCGTTTTGTTTAAAAAGAAATAGTTTTCAAATGACGCAAACAATTAAAGTATTCACAGATGGCGGTGCTCGTGGTAACCCTGGCCCAGCAGCAGCGGGTGTAGCGATTTTTGGTATTGCGGGAAAAGAGCGGTTATTGTGCGGGAAATATCTAGGTAAAACCACCAACAATGTAGCCGAATACAGTGCCTTCTTGTTAGCGCTAGAAACTATATTAGTAGAAGAGTCGGTTAATCGGGGCGAAACCGAGATCCTGTTTTTAGCAGATTCATTATTAGCTGTCAAACAGTTAAGCGGGGAGTTTAAGGTAAAAAACCCTAATTTAGCCACCTACGTTGCTCAGATTAAAAACGCGGAAAGCTTATTTAAAAAAGTAACTTATCAGCATATCCCCAGAGAACAAAATAAACTTGCAGACAGTGAAGTAAACAAGGCTTTGGACCAGGAATTGTTCAAACTGTAAGTTCGCAAACGAAATTCACCACCTAAGGTAAAATTCAGTACTTTAGGAAG
>CAYIWY010000008.1:0-82054 GCA_964367355.1 uncultured Gammaproteobacteria bacterium | reverse complement strand
GCATAAACTTCTTGCTACCACTAGATAGTGGTGCACTTCAACTTAGAATCCACCACTTAGCAAGAAAAGGATTAAAATAACTCATAGTGTTTTCTTCTGCTTTTGTTTAGTTTATAATAGTAAACATAATACTTGTTTATACTATGTTATTCAACGGACTTAACTTAATAAAAGATTATGTATATAAAAACTCTTCCCGGAGTTTTAATAAGTTCTTCAAGTTGGACATAAAGAAATTAGAAAGAGGTTTAAGAAACGGAAGTTCAAAAGAGATCGAAGACATGGGCAAGGAAATGGCCTTTAACTTATTTCTGAAAGGCTCGAAAAGACTTACGGGCTATAAAAACCTACTAAAGGATTATGACATCAATGTTAAGGATATAAAATCGGCTGAAGACTTTAATTTACTACCGATAGTTACAAAGAAAAACTATTTAAGCAAGTACTCTTTAGAAGATTTGGTTTGGGATAAAGACTTAAACAAGCTACATTTAATATCTGTAAGTTCTGGTTCCACTGGAGAACCGTTTTTTTGGCCAAGAGGGTTAGGTTTAGAATTTGAAACCGCTTTAGAACACGAACTTTTTCTTAAATACTTTTTTGAAATCGACAAGAAAAGTACACTCTTTATTATTGGTTATGCGATGGGAATGTATGTAGCAGGAATTTTCACTCAAAATAGTTTGGTCAGACTAGTGCAAAAAGGTTACGATCTAACAATTGTGAGCCCAGGAGCGGATAAAGATTCGATTATTAACATTGTCAAAAAACTAGGTTCAAGCTACGATCAGATAATAATTTCTGCCTACTCACCTTTTCTCAAGGATTTGTTAGACAAAGGTTTTGCTGAAGGTTTAGATTGGAAGCAATTTAACTTAAAGTTTATATCTGGGGGAGAGGGTTTTAGCGAGGAGTACAGAAATTACATTTATCGAAAACTAGGTATTCATGACTACCTCAGAAGTTCAATGAATACATATGGCTCCGCAGATGCAGCAATCCTTGGTCACGAAACTCCACTTTCGATTCTAATAAGAAGCCTTGCTAACAAAAACCCTAAACTTCAAAAAGCATTATTTAAAGAAAATAGAACACCTTCTCTTCAACAGTATTACCCTTTTTTCAAGTATTTCGAAGAGATAAACGGTGACCTAGTTTTCTCAACTTACGGTGGAATACCATTAATAAGGTACTCTATTGGGGACAACGGTGGCATAATTACCTTTGACAAAATGGTTCAAACGCTAAAGGTATTTGGAATAGATCTTGAAAAGGAAATGAAGAAACACCATTCCGAAAAACTAATTTGGAAATTACCTTTTGTTTATCTTTTCGGAAGAAAGGACAATACAAAGATATTCTATGGAGCAAATATATATCCTGAGCATATAAAGAATTGTCTTGAAAATGAGGGGATTATTGATTTTGTAACAGGAAAATATTTGATAGATATAAGATCCACAAGAAATCACAATCAAATACTTTATCTAGCAGTTGAACTTGGACAATCTATCAAACCTAACACCAAGATTAAAAAACTCCTAGAAACTATTATTCACAACAATCTACTAGAAATTAATGCTGAGTATAGATACTTGTCTCAAACCATGGGTGAAGTAATACACCCTACAATTGAATTATATGAGTTTGCTCATCCAAAATATTTTAAACCTTCAATCAAACCACATTATGTAAAGAAATCAAAGAAAAAATGACAGAAAATCCTATAATTTTAGAGGAAAACTCTACAGTAAAAAGTTTGGCAAAATTAAAAGATTTTTATAAACCTATTCATATATATGATATATATCTCGAGCAATTAAAAGAGTTATTTGAAATTACTTTTCCAAATTTAATAAACAACAAGAATTACAGTTCCCAACTAAAGATCTTTCTAAAAACCAAATTTAAAGATAAAGTTAGAACTTCAGGGGTGTGGGTTTATTTTCCTTGGAACGGTAAGCTGATTCATACAGTCAAAAAAGAAGATCTGTACGAACTTAGAACCAATCGAAACCGCAATTTAATAACCAAGATCGAACAGGAAAAACTAAAAAAATTCTGTATAGGAATAGTTGGTTTATCTGTAGGAAGTAATCTAGCCTCAAATTTGATTTACCAAGGACTATCTTCTGACCAGCTAAAACTAGCGGAGTTTGATATATTAGAAACGACAAATCTTAATAGGATTAAAGCTGGAATAAGTGATATTGGAAGAAAAAAAATTGATGTTTTGGCTCAACAAATTTATGAAATCGACCCTTATATAACTCTCAACTTGTATCCTGAAGGTCTCAATGAAAAAACTTTAACTCATTTTATAGGTTCAAACAAAAAACCTGACCTAATTTTTGAGGTTATCGACAATTTCGAGATGAAAATAAAACTACGCCTTCTAGCTAAACAAAGTCGTATACCAGTAGTAATGATGGCTAATCTTGGTGATAGTATTTTAGTGGACATAGAAAGATACGACCTGAATCCAAATCTCCAACTGTTTAATGGGCTTTTGGGTGATCTAACTGAAAATATACTAAAAAATCCTAATGGAGACATCAATAAATACGCCATTCAAATAGTTGGTTTAGAAAACATTCCAAAAAGGGCGGTAGAATCGGTTTCGGAAATAAATAAAACTCTGGTTGGAAGACCTCAACTTTCAAGTACTGTTACAATAGCTGGAGGTTTAGCTACTTACATAGCAAGAAAAATAGCATTAAAGGAAACGGTATGGAGCGGGAGAAAGAAGTTTCCTATAGATAGTTTTTTTGATGAGAATTAGTAACCATTATGTTTAGACCAAAAAAATACTATCAATCCTGGAAAATAAATGAAAAAGATTTTCCAAATAATGGAACTTTTGAGGAAAAAGTAAAGTTTTTTCTAGGGTATGCCTTGCTAGCTCCTTCCAGTTTTAATGTTCAGCCTTGGAAATTTAAGATTACAAAAGATAAGATATACATACAACCTGATTATTCTAGAAGATTAGCAACATCAGACAAAGATAATAGATTACTATATATCGCAATTGGTTGTTTATTAAAAAATCTTGAGATTGCAGCTAATTGGTTTGGTTACAGAGTGTGTCAAAAAACTTTAAAAATTAGAGGTGACTTAGAATTTGAAATTTCAATTGTACAAGAAGGTTCAATAGCAAGAAAGATCGACCCAAAACACGTTTGCCAAAGGATAAGTAATAGGTACCCTTATATACCAACTAAGAAATTACCAGCAATTTTTTTGGAAGATATACAAAAGGTTGCCAAAAATCAAGATCTTGAACCGCTTATTATTACTGACAAAGAAGTAAAATCAAGAATTAATAAAATTGTTGAAAAAGGTGATTATACTTTGTGGAACAACAACAAGTTCAAAGAAGAACACCTCCAATGGATCAGGAATAATATAACTAGGAAACCCGACGGAATGCCAGCATTTACAGTCGGGATACCGCTAATACCTTCGTTACTCGCAAATTTTGCCATTAAAAACACAAACTTCGCAAAAACTCAAGCAAATAAAAATCAAAAATTGCTTTTAACAACCCCGTACTACTTCTTTATTTTATCTAAAACCCATGATCAAGAAACTTGGGTGAAAGTGGGTAAAGTCCTGGAAGAGATCTGGGTATTAGCAACAGAAAAAGGTATATCGATGACACCTCTTGCTCAAATAATTGAGGCTGGAGATTTATATAAAGAAACAATGGATGTTTTAAAAACCAGTTTAAGGCCTCAATTTTTTCTGAGACTTGGATACTCAACAAAAGTGGCCGAGCACTCCCCTAGGAGATTTTTGGAAGACCTGTTATCTTAGTTTACTTAAACCCAATTATAAGGGCACTTCCAGGATCTCTCATCTTTTTCATTTTTGTAGATTTGAACCCAGACTCAACCATCCACTTATGAACCTCATTATAAGAATAGGTTCTTCCACCGGCTTGGTTAAACAACATTACTCCCATGGTTGTAGCAACTAATTTTGAGAGTTGAGAACTACCTCTGGCTTCTTTTATTTGATCCATAACGACATAAACCCCGCCTTTGTTAAGTGAGTTATATATATCTTCTGTTAATTTTTTGTTCTTATCTAAATTCAAACCGTGGATAACATTAAAAGCAAACACAACGTCATAACCCGTACCAATATCATTTTTATTGAAAAAACTGCCGACTTTATAATTTACTTTATTATTCATCTTATATCTTTTAATAACATCATTTGCTAACTTTTCTACAGATTTTAAATCTAAAATTGTTGCTGATAAACCAGGTAAGCGATTACAAGCCTCAATTGAGTGGAGCCCGTGAGAACCTCCAATATCCAATAATTTCTTTGCATCCTTAGGGAATGGAATCATTCCAATTACTTGCTTCATATTGGATTTTCCAATCTCTTCCATCGCATTGTTGAAAACCTCCCATTGGTCTTTTGTAAAAACATCAAGATTAACATCTTTTGGCCCACCAGCTTTTACTGTCTGTTCAAGATCATTTAGCGCATCGAAAACATAATCAGTAAAAAGAATTATATTTTTCATTCTTGACGGTGACTCATCTAACAGGAATCTTTTACCTCTTTTGGTGATACCAAACTTCTCATTAATTTGTTCCAAGTAACCCAATGCTTCTAAACACTCTAAAAGAACTTTTGCCCCTTCCTCACTTATTCCCACTTTCTTGGCAACTTGATTAAGTGCTAGGTTTTCTTTCTTAAGAGTTTCAAAAATTCCTAATTTAATACTAACTTGAAGCACTCTGCCAGCAATTACGTAAGTTAAGGAGTCGATTATTGGGTGGGGTATAACATCCGCACGAAGAAGAATATTTTCCAGAAAAGTAAATTTATGTATCATACGTTTTTTCTATGGTAGAATTATATCAAATAAATCTTTTAGTTCAAGCTATTTAAATAACTTCACTTAAATGAATCTATCTATTCTGCTTTTTGTCATAGTATCCAATACTTTACTAGCAATTTTTGTATTCGCAAACAACTCAAAAAGCTCTACAAATAAGATTTTTAGCCTGCTTTCAATTGTCACAACAGGTTGGTTAGTTGTAGCTTATATATCGCTGTTGCCAAACCTAGTTCAGGAAAGTTTACTATGGATCAGATTGAGCATTTTCTTTGCAGTCCCAGTAGGTTTGCTACTCTTCTTACTTTCGAATACACTACCTTCTACAAAAATATTGCTTCCAAAACGGTGGTTTTACCTCTCAGTAGCCCTTACTGTTGTCATTATGGCGGTTAATATCTCTCCTTTTGCATTTACCCGCTTAGAAATAATCAATGGTTCACCAAACCCAGTACCTGGTCCTGGTCTTATACCTTTCGCCCTGACCACTGTATTTTTCTTCCTCGGGAGTTTCTATATTTTATTCAAGAAGCTACACAAGTTAACAGGAAAATCAAAGGAACAAATAAGATTTGTTATGTTTGGCGTAGTTGTTATGCTTGGTTTGATTATAGCTACAATAATGGTGCCACTCTTACTCTTTCGTAATACTACTTTTGTTTCCGCGGCGCCACTTTATACATTAATTTTTTTATTAATGACAACCTATGCTATTGTCCGTCATAGGCTCTTAGATATAAGGGTCGTTGTTGCTAGAACAATTGCTTATGTTTTGCTGGCAACTTTTTTATTTATCTTCTATGTTCTTGCTTCAGTTGCAATTACTACTTTTTTGTTAAAGAGTCAGACCAGCTTTCAACAGCTGATTATCTTTAGTGTCTTAACTATTATTATTGGCTTTACCTTCCAACCACTCCGAAAGTTTTTGGAGAAATCGACTGATAGAATATTTTTCAAACAAGATTATGACTCCAACCTCCTACTCGGAAATCTGACTAAAGTAATGGCGGAGACAATTTTAATTGATGATATCGCCCATCAACTCCTCAAAAAACTTATCGAGGAAATCCGCATTACCCGTGGCGCCTTTGTTCTTACAGATGGCGGCAAGATTTTCGTTTCTGAAACTCAGGGCTATAAGGAAGAACCAAAATTTTCTGAAAAAGATGTTTTTTCCATTCAGGCTTTGGATAAAAATCTGGTTTTCGAAGATATTGAGGAAGGACCAGCTAAAGAACTGATGCGTAAGCTTGATGTCACCGTAGTTATACCTCTAAAAACCCAAATCGATCATGTTGGGGTACTTTTACTCGGTGAAAAAGCTAGCGGCGAAATTTATTCTCAAAAAGATATTAAAGTCTTGGAAATTTTCTCACCCGAAGCTGCTATTTCCTTTGAAAACGCCAAGAGTGTTGAAAAAATCCGCCGGTTCAACATTACCTTGAAAGAACAAGTTGACCGAGCAACCCGCGAACTACGAGATGCCAACGAACAGCTCAAAGACCTCGACAAACTCAAAGACGAGTTTCTCTCGATCGCATCTCACGATTTGCGTACCCCAATGACCGCAATCAAAGGCTATCTCTGGATGGCACTCAATGACCGTGCCGGAAAAATTGATAATCCAGCCTTGAAACGTTATCTGGATATTTCTTATGCCAGTTCTGAACGAATGATTTCTCTGATCAACGACCTGCTCAACGTCTCCAGAATCAAAGCTGGCCGAATGCAGATGGTTTTCCAGGAAATCGACTTTAAAGAAATCGCTGATCAAGTCATCGCTGAGCTAGCTTCGAAGTCAACTGAAAAAAGTATCGCACTTACCTACAAGATTGAAGGCAAAGTCCCCCATATCATCGCTGACAAACAAAAACTGGCTGAAGTTTTGCAAAATCTTGTCGGCAACGCTCTAAAATTTACTCCCGACAAAGGCAAGATCACTATTTTAGCGAAAACTTCTAAAGTCGCCGGTATTGTCGAGGTTGGGGTCACTGACACCGGAGTAGGTTTGTCCAAAGAAGACGCTGCCCACTTGTTTGAGAAATTTGGCCGCGTCGAGCACTCATATACCGCCGCCAAGACCACTGGGGGAACCGGCTTGGGACTTTATATCACCAAAAACTATATCGAGATGCATGGCGGCAAAGTCTGGGTCGAAAGTGAACTGGGCAAAGGGACAACTTTCAACTTCACTCTGAAAGAATTTAAAAAAGAGGAGCTCGACAAGATGAACAAAGCCGCTTTGATCAACGATACACCCGCTTCCGTACCACAAGTAACATCGTCAATGGCGAAAGAAGCAACGGTAAGTGTTGTAAAAAATGGTTAAACTATTTCTCGACACAACAACAGCGAAAAAAGCTAAAGTGACGATCACCAAGAACTCAGAATTATCGTGTGAGAATGAAAACGAGTCTCCTTTGGTTTCGATCAATCAATGTCTGGAAAAAGCCGGGCTACGGCTTGAGGATATCGACGAGTTTACGGCCAACCCTGGTCCCGGATCTTACACCGGTATTCGGGTCGGAATCGCTGTTGCTGGAGCCCTCAATTTCGCCTTCGGAAAAGAGTTGAAACCAATCGATCCTATTTACAATTAGGAAAATGTGTTGGAAAAACTCATTTATTGTTTGACAAACCTTTTACATGTGTCTACAATGTAGTTACCATGATAACTAAACTAATTGAAATAGGCAATTCCCGCGGAATACGTATTCCGAAACCACTTCTTAATGAAAGCGGACTTGGTGATCAGGTTGAGCTAAAAGTAAAAAAAGGGGAAATTCGAATTATTGCAGCCGTAGTAAAAAGTAACAAAGTAACAGAAACGCAACTATTATCCGAGAAAACACTTGCTACTGATTGGAACCGTCCAGAAGAGGATAAAGCATGGGCAAGTTTACAGTAGGAACAGTTGTTTTAGTTTTATTTCCATTTTCCAATTTAAAAGGCCAAAAACTACGACCGGCGTTAGTATTAGCAAATGTTGAATTTGATAATATTATTTTATGCCAAATTACCTCAAAGTCATATACAAGCACAAAGGCAATAAGTCTAAAGGCAGAGGACTTTGCAAAAGGCGGTCTACCAGTTGTCAGCTATGTTCGTCCAGATAAACTATTTACAGCAGATGCTAGTATTATTAAAAATACTGTTGGCCAATTAACCAAAAAATCTAAAGACAGAGTTTTAAAAAATGTTTGTGCGCTATTCTTAGCGAAAAAACCGCGAGTTTCAAGTCGCCGATGAAGCGAATTTTGAGCGAAGATCAGAGTACCACGGCCTTTAGGCTGTGGAAATCTATTTCTTCATTCATAGTGAATTTCACACAGCTAACCCTTAAAAAACACAAACGCAATAATCGCAAACCCCACTAACAACCGGTAAATTACAAAAACAGTAAAATTATTTGTTTGGACAAATTTTAGTAAAAATTTGATTGCAAACCAACCAGAAATTGCCGCTGCGATAAACCCAGTCAAAAAAACTGCTTGTGAACCAGCTGCAACTGATCCTTGAAAGATATCTTTTAGCTTCAAAGCTCCAGCTCCGACAATAATTGGGGTGGAAAGTAGAAAAGAAAATCTGGTCGCCGTTTCCCGATCCATATTCCGAAATAAACCTGAGGTGATAGTAATACCACTTCGTGATACCCCAGGTAGCAAAGAGACACTTTGGGCCAGTCCGACAATTAGACCGTCAATAAACCCAACTTTCTTTTGATCCCGATTTCCTTTGCCAACTCGATCCGCTAGAAAAAGCACTAAAGAAAAACCAATCAAAAAACCTGCAACTAACAACGGCTGGCGGACATTTTTCTCAATAAAATCTTGAAAAACAAAACCGATTAGGGCTGCTGGAACTGACCCAATTATCAAAATTAAGAAAAATTTAGCTTTAAAATCCGAGAGAATTCCAGACAAACCCCTGGGTAAGGCTTTAAAAAAAGCTGTTATTAGTTCGACCCAATCCTTCCAAAAATAGGCAATTACCGCTACTGTTGTACCAATATGCAAAGCTACATCAAAACTAAGACTATCAACTATCCCATGCCAGTTAAAAATATAAGGGACCAAAATCAAATGTCCTGAAGAAGAGATCGGTAAAAATTCACTCGCTCCCTGAACAATTCCTAAAATTATCGCCTGAAAAATTTCATCCATAGTTAACCCCCTTCAAAATCAAATTACCAAGTTTATACGATTTTGAAGATAATATTTTGTCCTTTAGATCAAAGTGTTGTTTAAAAAAAGCCTCGTAATTGTCAGCGTCTGCTTTTTTCCGGTAGATACTATTAACAATTAACTCCCCATTCTTCTTAAGGATATTTTGCAATTGATTGAAAAAAGTAGAATCAGAAACAAAACTTGGAGCAACACCACCAACAAAAACGTCAAGGTAAATTAAGTCGAATTTTCTTTCTGTTTGTTCGACAAAGTCTTTAGCATTTTCAATGCTTATTTCTATATCAATCTTATCCAAGTCAAAATATTTTTTGCCAATACTAATGATCATTGGGTCGATTTCAACACCAATTATCCGAGCTCTGGGAAATCTTTTTCTTAGCATTTTTGCGCTGGTTCCTGCTCCCAAACCAAGAATTAATATCGAAGCCGTATCAGGAAGCGCAGATGTAAAAGCAAGGAAACTATCCCAATAAACTTCCGAGTGTCCAAGTTTATCCAAACTTCTTGACTGCGTAAATTTTGAAGCAATTAAGCGTCGGACTCCAAACCGATCGACAACTTGTACTTTTCCATTAAATTCGGAATCTCCCTCGAAGAGTATTTTTTTAAATAAAGGCATTTCATTAATCTTCTCGCCAAATCTAGGTACTTGCGTAAATGATGACGTTATCAGTCTGGATCGAGCCACGTACCAAAAGTATTTCCGTTTTATTAAAAATTTCGTGCAAGAAATCGACATGTTTTTTCAATTCGTCATTGCTAGTAAAAAGTTTATTGATAACAACGACGGCGTTTTTATTCAATATTTTTTGAATATTCTCAAAAAAAACTTTTGACTCGGTTCCGACGGCCACATCACCATGAGAAAAAAGGTCAACACAAACTAGATCATACTTGTAACGCGCGTCTTTTAAAAAATTTGGGGCATCAGCGATAATTATATTGACGTTCTTCTCGTTGAAATCCAAGTATTTTTTCCCAAGCTCAACCATCATTGGGTCGATATCCACTCCATCAATAGTTATCAAACCAAAGCGTTTGGTCAACATTTTTGCTATCGTTCCTCCAGCTAACCCTAAAATCAAAACTCGACTATCTTTGTCGAGTTTAATCATCGGATTCACAAAACCATCCCAATATGACCCAGTCAAACCATCTTTGTTCAAACTACGCGATTGTGTATAACCATCAGCCACCAAGCGTCGTTCCCCAAAACTGTCAACGACTTTAACATCACCGTTATGTTCACTTTTACCTTGAAAGAGTGTCTTTGTGAAGATATTCACGCAGTGCTTCCGGTACATCGACAGTACCGTCTTCTTTTTGATAATTTTCCAAAATAGCAATGATAATTCTACCAATTGCAAAGGCTGTTCCGTTTAAAATATGGACATAATTCTTTTTATCGCCGTCTTGGTATTTGATATTCAACCTTTTGGCTTGGAAATTGGTTGTAGTAGAGATCGAATGTGTTTCGCGGTATTTTTCTTCTGAAGGCAACCAGGTTTCGATATCAATAGTTTCAGCTGATGGAAAACCTAAATCTTCAGATGCCAGTTTGACAACTTGGTAGGGTAAATCTAACTCTTTCATCATTTCTTCAACTATTTTTAACATCGAATGTCGTTCTTTTTCATCGTCTTCTGGTTTTACAAAAGAGATCATTTCGATTTTATCGAATTGGTGAACCCGTAATATTCCGTGGGTATCTTTTCCGTAAGAGCCTGATTCACGACGAAAACAGGATGAAAAAGCAACATATTTCTTGGGTAATTCGCTTTCCTTAAAAACTTCACCTGAGTGCATTGGTACAACACTATGTTCACCTGTGCCAACTAAATAAAGGTCAGTGTCTTTAGTCTCACCCTCCATCGCATAATCACGAACAGAATAATAGTTCTCGTTGGCCCCAACTTGCCAGTATCCCAAACCTTTTGTAATTTCCTGCTTGATCAGTGCTGGCGGAAAAATTGGAGTAAACCCAGTTTTAACAAGTTTATTCATTGCAAATTGAATAATTGCCAGTTCAAGTAAAACAGCATCCCCCTTGAGATAAGCAAATCTCGTTCCCGATACCTTAGAGGCACGAACAGTGTCAATAAGATCTAAACCCTCCCCAATCTCCAAATGGTTTTTTGGTTTAAAATCAATTTTTTTTGGTTCGCCGACTTTATGCAAGATTTCGTTTTTGGTTTCATCGCCAACCGGAACGTCGGACAGTGGGGGGTTGGGAATTTTGAAATATTCATTTGTATACTCTTCTTCGATTGCCGCAAGGGCTGGTTCAAGTTTTTCAAGCTTCGCTTTGATTTCCCTTCCTCTTTCGATATTGCGCTCCTCGGCTGCAACGTTGCGTAGTGTCCTAAGTTCATCAACTTCCCGAATTAATTTGGTGCGGGTTTCATCGATTTTCAAAAAATGGTCAAGGTTGAAATCAAATGCTTTTTTAGCTAGCTCTTTCTCAACTTCTTTTTTGTTTTCCCGAATTTGTTTAACATCTATCATTGGTTAAATTTTTCTTTTACTTGTGTAATGCCAACTGATTTTATCAGTACTCCAGCTTTTGGACCCTGCTCTTTTCCCAGCAAGACTAGGTAAACTGCCTGGAAGGTTTCCGCTGGTTTCAGTCCTAAGTCTTTACCTTTATTATAGATAAAATTCTGCAGTTCGTCTTCTGTCATTTCCTCTGTTAACTCCACAGCTAAAATAGCTAACAACTCTTTTTGATTGACTGTCAAGTCTTTTTTCGTGTCCATTCCGGGGATGGACATTTTTTCACCGAACTTTTCCAACCACAGTTTAACGTATTTTATGCGAAGTGTGATCGCCTCTTCATCAGTTTTTGACAAGGCCCGTCCTTGGAGTTTTTCGGCTTCCTTCAGGATGTCAGATTCGGATTTTAGATTTTTGACAAATTCTTTGATTAGGTTGAACCGCAAGTTAAATTCTTCTTTAATCTCCCCGATCTGTGAAGCTTGCCAGGTTTTGGCCAAATCATCATTCTCTTTTGAAAAAAATGCGTGTTGGCCACGATCGAATTCATCAAAAAGATCTGGGATTGTATTTGGTAAAGAAGGGTCAAAATCAATCGCCCGTTGATATGGAACTCGAGCAAATAAAAAGCGTAAAATTTCTGGAGGTAGTAATTCCGACACATCCGCCGCCGAAGAGCCTAAACCCTTGGACGAGCTCATCTTTTTCCCACCAAATAAGATATGCTCATAAGGAACATCGGCAGGCGGTTCTTTTTGAAAAACCTCCCGCATAATTGTATTAGCAACATCTCGTGTCCCACCTTTTGAAGAATGGTCTTTACCGGCTCCCTCCACGGTTACTCCAAGGGCAAACCATTTTGCCGCCCACTCAACTTTGTAGGGCATTTTTCCATTTCCCCCAAATGGTGATACTTTGCCTACATAACCACAACCCTGAGCCCAGACAACCAAATCCTTTTCGCAGGTAAATTTAACCTCGTTGCCATCCCATTCTGTGGCTAGAGTTGTGCCTATTTTTTTGCAATTCGGACAAATTGGCTGAAACGGCAGCCAACCTTTTTTCTTTTCCGAACCGGAAACTCTGTGGTAAATTTCCTGTATTTTTTCTACCGAATCAAGAACTATTTTTATCGTGTGGTCAAGTCTGCCATCTTTATATAATTTTGAAGACCAAATAATTTCCGGGTTGGCTCCAAGTTTGTTAAAGACTTTGAGAAAATCATTGGCGTAATACTGTGCATAACTTCCTTCGCCTACTGGAGCCGGGACGTCGTTGAGAGGACGACCCATATACTCTTGATATTTCTTTTGGTCAAGGTAAACTGGCAAACCGTCCATCGGGTCAAAATCATCAAAATGATAGGTGTAAGTTGATTTTACACCTGTCTCAAGAAGCGCTTTGTGGACAAAATCATGAATCAAAACTCCCCTCAGTGCTCCAACATGAACCTTTCCCGATGGCGTTTTGGCATCATTAACCAAATGCGGGCCTTTATCTTTTAAATTTTTGGCAATAATATCAGCCCAAAACATGCTACCAGTATATATTGTAGTTTAGCTTTAGACAAGGGAATAGAAAGAGGAATTTAACTAACGTCCAACACTTTACTTTTGCGGCAAATGATTCCTATACTTTTGCGAAGCAAATGAAAGTATTGGATCTTATTTAACTTCCAATACTTTATAAATCGCCTGAACATTGGTTAAGATTTTAACCTCATCACCAACTCTTGAACCAAGCAGAGCTTTACCAACTGGAGAATCAATCGAAATTTTTCCTTCCATTGGATTAGCCTCAACTGAAGACACAATCGTATACTCATCAATATCACTACCGCTTTGGATTTTAACTTTTGAGCCAATATTGACTTTACTTTCGCTTGATTTTTCAATCAATTTTGCGTGAGTAAGAATTTCTTCCAGTTCCATTATCCGACCTTCAATGAAACTTTGTTCTTCTCTTGCACTATCGTACTCAGAGTTTTCAGAAAGATCACCAAAATCGCGAGCACGAGCGATTTTCTCGGTTACATCTTTTCTTTTAACAGTAACCAAATCCTCATACTCATTTTTAAGTTTTTTTAAACCTTCTTCGGTCAACAAAACTCTTGTTTCTTTTCGTTCGATTATTTCGTTTTTAGTGGACTTTTTCATAGCTTCTTAAGAAGATGACACTTTAGTGGCATATAAATTCTAAATTCTCTTTAATAAACGCAAAATCCCCTCTTGGTTCGGGGGGATTACTCTATCGAAGTCTCTTGAGCTCATTACTCAAACCCGAGCGACTTTAGTTTGTGAATGTTATCAAAAGGGACAAGTTTTGTCAATAGTTTAGAGATGCTCTTAAAACTCAATTCGAAGGTACTTAACTTATTTGGCAACTATTGGTAGGCTAAAAGAAAAAGTACTACCCTTGCCTAGTTGACTCTCAACAGAGATCTTACCTTTGTGGTTTTCAACAATATATTTCGCAATAAAAAGTCCTAAGCCCGCCCCTTTAGAGGCTTGAACAAGCGGACCGGAAAAACGGAAAAACTCGGTGAAAAGCTCTGGTAGTTTTTCTTTCGGGATTCCAATACCCGTATCCCTAATTGCTGTAATTATCTCTTTACCTTGAATCTTGATTGAAACATCAATATTACCTTTCTCTTTGTTAAAATCAACTGCATTTGAAAGTAAATTGTCCAGTACCTGCCCGATTCTGAATTTATCGACCTTAACTTTCGGTAATTTGGTTTTGGGTTTATTTAATGAAATCGTAACTTCTTTCCAATCTGCCACTGGCCGGTATTTGTTAACTATTTCTTCAACAATGGTGGCCCAGTCTGTTTCTTCTTTTTGCAAATTCATTGCCTTGGTTTCAATATTCGAGACGGCTAAAAGGTTTTCAGTTAAGTAAGCCAGATTATTAGTCCCAACAAAAGCTTTTTCCAGAAAATCTTGCTCTTCTTGACTAAGTTTCTTCTTAGCAGTTTCAATTAGAAAAGATAGGTAACCTTTGATATAGGTTATTGGCGTGCGCAGCTCATGAGCAGCAATAGTAACGAAATTAAGCCGTAGTTTTTCTAATTCTTTTTCTTTCGAAAGATTGGTTAAGGTTAAAACATATTGTTCAGTTGACGTTTCTGGCATCGTAATTTTTTTCAAGAAAGGTTTGACCTGAGTTTCTATTTTATTTATTCCCACGAGAGTAATGGTTTCAAGTTTTGTGGGGGTAGATTCCAAATCACTAAATTTGTAGGAAGAGCCGTGAAAACTAAACTTTAAAACTGAATCTGCGGATTCCCCGATCACATCCGCAGTCTTTCGACCAGTTAATTCCTCGGCCACATGGTTGAAAACAACGATTTTTTGTTTCTCATCCAAAACCAAAACCGCATCCTTCATATTTGAAATTACAAAACTGAGCTTATCTCTTTCCAGAACAAGAGTATCTGATAATTTTCTAAGTTCATCAATCTCATCGCGTTGGTTATAAACTTCTTTAGAAAAAAAGTACTCGAGAATCGAAAAAGCGAAATAGGAAAAGGCAATCCAGACAAAAATAATTAACTTTTCAATAGACAAATAGTTTTTATCGAAAATGAAAAGGTAAATGCCAATCAAAAAAAGCGATAGGCCAACAAAAAACGGAACAATTTTTTTCCGATCATATTCTAGAATTATTGGGAAAATTACAACAAAAAAGATCGACATTATCAGAAGTGATATCTTGGGAACCAAAACCATTGCAGAGAAGATTGCCAGTGGATATGGAATAGTCATCCAGGGACTTGAGGCACTTTTTTGGATTTTTAAAGCCAGGGGAGAAAAATAAATTAAATAGGAAAAAAAGAAGATGAAAAAAGCTATTACGGTTGAAACAAGAAAAAGCCCCGGGTTAAAGAAAAATGCTAAGAACCAAACGAAAAACGTTTGACCAAAAACATAAATCCCGGTTAAGAAAAAAACCTTTTGTTTATCTTTGAGAAAGTATTTATCACTTTTGGGCAAATCTGCGTCCACAAGAAGATTATCCAACTAAGTTGTTGAGGGT
The DNA here is from genome assembly GCA_964367355.1 of uncultured Gammaproteobacteria bacterium. Taxonomy (GTDB): domain Bacteria; phylum Patescibacteriota; class Microgenomatia; order Woykebacterales; family RBG-16-39-9b; genus CAYIWY01. The sequence goes on along the minus strand of CAYIWY010000008.1, from coordinate 66,478 downwards.
GTCAATTTATAAAAAGGCCTCTCTTAACCAAGGTGGTCAAGAGAGGTTTGCAGATTGCGGTAGTAACCAACATCCGAAGCGTTACCAGACAAAAATTCTTTAACAGCACTTGCGTAGAAACCCCGCAAGTGTTCTGGCAGCATGGCACCGATTCGCACCATAATCTCAGTTGTTGCTTTCTCTCCGGTTGGGTCGTTATGAAGGTTAAGCCCGAGATCCTTCAGGAAAAAGGGCTTACCGTAAACGACAACGATGTTGTGACGCTTGTCCGTTTTGAAACGAGATCGCCAAGTACTGAGACCGTCGGAAATGGCATGGGCACCGTTAGGAATTGCGACTGGCAAGACCCAGTAATTGCCTTGCATCGCCAGTCGAGCTAAGCCTTTCCGCTTGGCCAGGATTAACCCTTCATGGCGACTGGTTCCTTCGGGCATTGCCAAGATCGACTTACCTCTTGTTAGCCGTTTTGCAGTCCAGTCGCTTGCGACCTCATCTCTTTGTTCGCGATGTGTTGGTCGAAAACCAGCGCCACGTAGGAAAATTCGCGCAATTAGACCAAACGGCATTGTTTTGAGGTTCGTACCATCCAGTTCCTTTTTGTAAAGCAAGTAGACCTGCATTAGTCCCTGAATCCGAGAGAGTAAGTAGAACAACAGTCCTGCCTCTTCGCCGGTAGTGAAGTGGTTAGTCAATACAAGTCCCGGTCCTTTTTTAGGAACATTCTCTCTCCCGAGTTGAGTCTCACTTTTTAGCAGAGGTGTTTTGAGAAGTAAGATGACACCCAACAAGAAAAGTCGAAAGAATGGTTGCCAGGCGATTACTATGACCATAGCTATTAAGCAGAGTTTAACTAGCTCCAGCAAATTATTTCTCCCTCCTACTTTGCGTGCAAATCTGTCCAAATATACAGTTTTATGATCGATAAGTCAAACAGAATTGCTAATCTTACAACACTTGATTCAATAATTTCTTTGTGATTATTTCCACTAAACCATCTTCATCTACTGTTAAACCAATATAATCGGCTTTTTCCTTCAGTGCTTTTGTTGAATTTCCCATTGCCACTTTAAACCCAACTGAATCAAAAATAGGCAAGTCATTATCACTATCACCGACACCAATAACCTCTTCTTTTTTCAAACTCAATTTCTCCAGGACAAATTTTATTGCATGGTCTTTAGTTGCTTTCGAATTAGTTATATGAATATCAAAAGTTCCTTTTTTCCAAGAACTTACTTTGTGGGCAACGATATTAGTTAGTAGTTTCAGCTGTTTCATAATATTTTCACTGTCCCTACTACCAATATATTTAATATTTATAAATCTTTCCTTACTAACCAACTTCTGACTTGCAATTCGACCGTTTGGGTCATCGCTAAAGAATATTTCATACGAATATGGTTTTAAAATGTTTAAAATTTCTTCTAAAGACTCTTCTTCAATTAATTTTTCCCATAAGACATTACCAGAAATAGGATCAACCACCTGAGTACCCCCAGAGATTACGCAAGGGTGTTTAAGAGATAGTTCTTTAAGTAAATTTTCACAGAGGTGATAGACACGACCGGTAGCAATACTTACAACAAAACTCTTTTGAGCCTTCTTTATCAATTCTTTTAGTTCGTTGGAAGGTTTTCCACCCTTAATATTTGGAATTGCTGTACCATCAATATCAAAAACTATGGCTTTATACTTCATAGAAATTAGAATTGTACACTAAAAGTAGGAAAGCCGCAGTTATAAGTAAGAAAATTACTAATATATCAGTCAATATGGTGACCCCGGCGGGACTCGAACCCGCGATCTCTTGGATGAAAACCAAGTATCCTAACCGCTAGACGACGGGGCCACGACTGATTAAACTTTCAATTGCTTTTCGGCTTTTCCAACTTTTGATTTCAAACTCTCTTTTAATTGCTACTGCTCGAATTTCAAATTGCTCAAAGTAAACCACTTTCCAAGGTCCTTTTCCTTTTGTAAACTTCGAACGATCGTTATTGTGCCGGATAAGACGTTTCTCAATATCCTCCGTGGATCCAACATAGAACATATCAGTTTTTAAACTACTTAGAACATAAGTATAAAACATATCGAACCCGTGATCATTCCTCGACTTTGCCGGGGAGTATCCTAATCCCGATCGGATCGGGAGGCCACGAAACTTTGGCCATTTTAGCATAAATTTGGTCTAGGTTCAATTACCCGGGAGGGATAATCGCATTTGACTTTTTTGATGCACAAGCAACCGAACTCGAAAACGAAGTGGGGAGCGAAGAAAACCCGGAATATTTTTACTTACTCTAGCAATATAATTTCAATTGCTTGACAAGAATGTTTCGATAATATAATCTCTTTCTAAGGAGTACTGCTCTAAATTAAGCAGTATTAATTTATTCAATGCCCGAAGAAACAACTACCCAACCTACAAGTTCTGCACCTGTAGGATCAACTACAATATCAGATATACCTGCATCTCCGACTGATCCTACAACTAACGCTACTTCAACCATTCCACCAACAATAGAATCACCTTCAACTATTGGGATAGTTCCATCAACTCCTGTAATTGAAACGGCGGCTCCAACAATAGAAAATTCTGTTAGTACGCCTTCGATTGATACACCAACACCAGACACAAACACCGTGGGCATACCATCAACTCCAGTAGCCGCTGCTACTCCAATAACACCGGAGCCAACACCAATTGTAGAACCAACGATAATGCCTGAACCTACACCAACTTCACCCGAAGCTACAGCAATTCCCACAACACCATTAGCAGTAGCACCTGAAGTAATGTCAGCTCCATCAATGGCTCCTGAAATTCCTAGCGAACCAACACTGCCATCAACAACCATCGAGATGCCAACTGTACCGGAAACTTCAGCACCTACTCCTGCAGCACCAGAACCGGTCACAGCTCCAGCAATGACACCTACACCACAAGCTCCAGAAACCCCTAGTACTGAACAAGTGGGTCCAGCTTGGCTTCGACCTAGCGCTCCAGAAGCACCGACTAGCCCAACAATGCCTGTCAGTGAAACTCCAGCTCCAGTCGCCGCTACTGCTGAGTCACGACCAGATCTCGCCAATGCTCCACTTCCTTGGCAAACTCAAGCTGATAGCAACCAACAAGCTACTGGCGCAACCCCAAACACTATGGCGGTAGAACCAGAAGCACATCACGGTGGATTTCCAGTCATAATTTTTGTGGTCTTGGTAATTGCGATTATCGTGGCAATTGGAATCTTCTTGGTGGCAAACGGCGCACTCCCCGGACAGTAAGAAGTGCAACTTAGTTTTTCTTCCCTTAAAGACCAGAATTTTAGCTTACTCTTTTTATTTTCAAAATACTCAGCACTTCTTGCGCTTAAGAAAGCTAAATTTTAAATTAAACCCCGAAATTCCGTTTTCTATTTTTGTAATCTTCTAAAGCTTGTTCGAAATCATGCTCGTTAAAATCCGGCCAAAGTTTATCGGTAAAATACAACTCCGAATAAGCGGCTTGCCAGAGTAAAAAATTGGACAATCGTTTCTGCCCCCCTGTGCGAATGATTAAGTCCGGATCAGAAATTCCTTTGGAGTAAAGTTTACTGGAAAATGTTTTTTGAGTAACCTTGTCTTCATTTCTTAGTTTCTCTACGGCCTGGATTATTTCCGCTCGACTACCGTAATTAATTGCAATATTAAGCTGCAGAGTTCTTCCACCACTAAGCACTCTTTCTGCATGAGACAAGGTATGTTTCACGGCAAGTGGTAAGTGCTTAATATCCCCAAAAAACTTTACTTTAACTCCTTGTTTTTTAAGGAGGGGGAGTTTGGTAATAAAACCAGCTCGCATTATCGAAAAAAGATCACCAATCTCATCTTGTTTTCTTTCCTTGATGTTTTCAGTTGATAAAGCGTAAACGGTTAGATACTTCACCTTGAGTTTTGCTGCTGCTTTTACAACGCGCTCCAAGGCTTCAACACCTTCTTTATGACCAGCTTTAACTTCAAGGCCTGCTTGTTTTGCCCAACGACGATTGCCGTCCATTATTATTCCGACATGACTTGGAACTTCTTTATTCATGGAGAGCTTATTATGCCAAAGTTAAACAAACAGCTCAACCAGCAGGTTTGACGAAAACTTTGATCTAAACTAGAATTAATTAGTATGCCCACTGCCAAAGAAAATGAAGGTGAAAATATTCTCTTAGAAATATCGACTCTCCAAAGCAAAATTGAGTCGGCGTCAATCCCACCTGATTTAAAAGAAAGTATTAAAGAGACCTTGGTCCGACTCAATCGAGCCATGCAACACGGTGTTTATCAAACCGAATTCGAACAAGCTGCACGTTATGTCGAATGGATATTGGGAATCCCTTGGACAAATCGTTCTGAAGATAATCTTGATATCAAAACAGCTAAAGAAATTCTCGATAAAAGTCATTACGGACTAGAAAGTATCAAGAGCAGATTGATGGAATATCTTTCAGTTCTCAAACTTCAGTCAGAACAGTCTGGCGGAAATGTAATTAAATCAAACCGTTCTAGTGTTTTGTGTTTTATTGGTTTGCCTGGTACCGGAAAAACTTCTTTTGCTGCTTCAATCGCAGAAAGTATGGGACGTAAATTTATCCGCATCGCCATGGGAGGAATGAGCAACCCGATGATCCTTCGAGGGCAACCGCGTTCCTACGCTCAAGCTGAACCAGGAGCAGTTGTTCGAAATTTGGTAAAATCCAAAACAAAAAACCCGGTAATTTTACTTGATGAAATAGATTCCATAGCGCGTGGAGCCGAAAGTGACATTATGGGAGTTCTGCTCGAGCTACTCGATCCCGAGCAAAACAGCGCCTTCACTGACTATTACATAAACTACCCGATTGATCTTTCGGAAGCGTTATTTATCTGTTCGGCAAACCGCATGGGTAATATCACCAGTGCTGTTATGGACCGTCTCGAAACGATCATAATGCCGCGCTACACTGACGAAGATAAGATTATAATCGCCCGTGACTATCTTCTTCCAAGAGAACTCGCCAATACTTCTGTGGACTCCTCAAAAGTTCAATTTAGCAGCGATGTCTGGCCACTCATGGTAAAACCTTTTGGCTACGAACTTGATATCCGAAATATTGAACGAACTATCAACGGGGTTTTAAGAAAAGTTGCCCGAAAAATCGTTGAGGAAAATGTTGAACAAGTTATAATCAATCCGAAAAATTACCGAGAATACTTACCACAGTGGTAGTGTTCAGAAATAGATCGCTTCGCGCTCTGTAATTAAGAAATCTAAGATCGCTCTGCTCTCTGCAAATTTTGAGTTGCTCAAAATTAGTAGCTCGCGGGGATATGAAAAATTCTGATTCGCAGGATTGTCGAAGATTAATAAGTAAGAACTTCAAACTTCGTTAGTAGTAATTTTCGGGAATCCTAAGGAATTCCGATTCGCAGGATTAGTGCTAGAAATAGTTTGCGGGAATCCTTAGAGTTCTTGCTCGCAGGATTACTGCATTTAGTAATAATTCGCAGGAATCCTATTTTTCTCGATATATTCTTTTTTACACCCCCCTGAGCAAAAGAAATATTTTTTCCCGCGGTAAGACAGGGTAGCTGTTGCTGCTTTATCAATCACCTGTGCGCCACAATTGGGATCTGTTTCTAAACTTTCCATATCTTTAAATCGTCCGTCTTCTAGCCACAAAATCCGATCAGCTATTTCCATCAATCTTTGGTCGTGACTAACGATTACTACTGTTTTACCCATATTTTTGGCGACTGATTTCAAAAGCCGCATGACTTCACGCCCACGTTGCGAATCCAGATTGGCAGTTGGTTCATCCGCTAAAATAAGCTTGGGATCGTTGGCCATAGCTCTGGCAATTGAAACTCTCTGCTTTTCTCCTCCGGAAAGTTTTTCGGGAATAAAACGTGCTCTTTCTGAAAGATCAAAGGTTGAAAGCAAACCTTCTGCTTTTTTTCTGGCAATTTCTCTTTTAACGCCAACAAGACCAAGTGGAACCAAAACATTCTCCAATGCCGAGAGATTGGATAAGAGATTAAAGGCCTGGAAAATAAATCCAATTTTATGACGGCGAATATTTATCCGAGATTTCTCTGACATTGTTACTATATTCTCACCATCAATATATATTTCCCCGGTAGTTGGTTTTAACAAAGCTCCAGCCATAGTGATAAGAGTGGTTTTTCCACTTCCAGAAGGACCCATGATTAATACGATTTCACCGCTTTTTGCGACCAAATCTACGCTGTCAACAGCCCGAACCTCGATATTGCCTACTCCGTAGACTTTTGAAACTTTTTCAATTTTCAAAACTTCTGGTTGTTCAAATTTCATCTAAGATTTAAATACTAACGCCGGATCAATTTTCACTATTCTTCGGACTGGAGTATAAGACGCTACTAAACTCATTATCATTGAAATTACAAAAACCATAATTAAATCTCCTACCAGAGTAACTGTGACAAAAACCGACACATATTGTGGAATTAACCATAAGACAAAATATGTTAAACCAACCCCTAAAAAGTATCCAATTAAACCACTAACTAATGCTTGCTCAAAAATAATTCGGTAAATCTGCATATTTGATCCCCCCAAAGCCTTAAGAACACCAAACTCCCTTGATTTTTCAACAGTTGCAGTATAAATCGTTAAACCAATTACTGCAGTACCAACCAAAATACTTATGGCGACTAAAACAAGTATGATCGGAACGAAAACTTCATCGATTGTTTCTTTATTTTTTTGGGCGAAATCCTTGGTTGTTAGAGCATCAATACCTGAAATATTTTTTATTTCCGAAACAACATTATCTATTTTTGAGCTTTCGGCGTTTACTAAATAATATGTTGCCAAATTATCCATCTTAAAAATTTCGGCTGCTTTCTTCTGCTCAATAAAGGCAAACTGAAAAAGAAACATATTTGCTCCTTGCGTAATTCCAACAACCTCAAACGGGGTACTAAAAATAGTAATATAGTCCCCAAGGGAAATTTTGTGACTACTGGCTAGAACCTGATCTAAAACAATTTCATTACCCGTTGGGTTACCCCGACCCGCTACAATCTTTTTCGGACCAGAAATTTTTTTATTAATATCATATCCGACAACATACATATTAACTGTTTTATCTTTGATCTGAACTTGCAAGGGTTTTCCGATAAAACGGTAGATTTCTTTGACCCCATCTATTTTTTCTATTTGTCCGTCCATTGAAGTCGGAATAATCGAAGCGCTGGTATTCATGTCAGCTGAATTTGCCTGGGTCACCCAAATATCGTTACCAACATTCCGAATGTATTCTGTTGATTTAATTTGCCAACCGCGATAGAGGGAAAGGATGATAAGAATCAACATGACGCTAAAGGCTACACCCCCGATGGAGATCAAAAGACGGGTTTTTTCACCAAAAAGATTTCTTAGGGCAATGGAAATCATAGCTGTTAGTTAATAATGACGGAAAAAAGATGGTAGTTCAAGAGATTAGCACTTTTTTCCAAGATAACTTCTGACAATACTTACATCCTTTTGAGTGATGGTACCATCTTGATCTAAATCATATCTCGAAGCTGTACTACTAATTGAAGATCTTACCAAACCAACATTTTGTGTAGTTATTTGGACATCTGTGTCGTTAACAATCCCATCATCATTCATATCTGGCGGCCAGGACCAATGACCCAGACAGGCAACATTCACACTCGTACCAAGATATATCTCAGTCGAATCAAAAAATCCATCTTTATCAGAATCTTTATCTGGTGCTATATACGAAAGTTTTTGGGAGAAACTTGAAACATTACCAGCTTCATCTACCGCTGCAACTGAAAAACTGTACTTTTGGGAACCGGTGTACGGGGCTATTTGAAAAGAATTTGTAATCACATTTTTTTTGTCTGGAGCAGTGCCGCCAAGTTCTTCTAAAACTTGATAACCAGAAACTTGAACATTATCGGAACTTTGATTCCAAACCAAATTAAAACTATCCTGACTCATATCTGTAATTTTTAACCCCTCTGGAACAGTTGGTTTCTCTTTGTCCTTTGATTGAATCAAAAAACTTACCGGATTAGATTTACTACAACTTCCATCCAAGCAAGCAACGGTCCAATAATATGTTTTGCCGGTTATTAATGTTTCTGGCGCTTTTGGATAATTCAACGAATTCCAACCCCCATACTGACTTGTATTCACACCCTTAATCCCAATCACATCTTTTTGCCAACTTCCGTTTTCAAAATTACTATCTCCTTCCTTTAACTGCAGACGATAGGTGTTTGCAGTACAGTTGCATTCCCAGGTGAAAAGCGGGGCATTAGTTTGGATTGTACCGCTTGGAGAGAGCTTAGTTGGTAATGAAGCAGCGGCGCTTGGGGTAAAACTTCTTAAATTAAAGAGTCCAATAACTGTCAAGGGGATAGCAGCAAAAATAAATAAAGTGATTACAACTGCGGCTTTTGATGAGTGGGTCCAGCTTTCGACGGAAGAGAGGAGATTATTAAAAATATTTTGAACAGCAGACATTGAACTAATTATCAAGGAAATTTAGCTTCATTGTCAAGCTGAGATGATCTCAATTAGTTTGTCGTGAACTCTTCCGTTCGAAGCGATAAAATGGGTTTCTTCACTTGTCCAGTTTTTGCCAACAAAATCAGTTACCTTTCCACCAGATTCTGTAATCAATAATATTCCGGCAAAGCAATCCCATTTTTTTAGCCCAACAGAAACAAATCCTTCCAATCGCCCCGAAGCAACCCAAGCAAGTTCTAGTGCTGCGCTCCCTAGTACTCTCTGGCTTTTTAGCTTTGGGTAAAATTTATTATAAATTCCCAGCGTTTTTTCTTTATTATCGCTATCGCGAGCCCTGCCCATCGAAACAATTGCTTCTTCAACGCTGTTTATTTCTGAAACCTGTATCTTTTCTCCGTTCCAAAAAGCTCCTTTGCCCTTTTCAGCAGTAAAAAGAGAGTTTGTAATAGGGTTGTAAACAACCGCAACGACTGGTTCGTTTTCTTTAACAACGGCAATCGACGTCGAAAACATGGGCAAACCGCGAGTAAAATTTAAAGTTCCATCCAGTGGATCGATAACCCACAAGTATTCCGCTTCTCCACCAATCACACCGTTTTCTTCTGTCAAAATCTGATGTTCTGGAAAATTTTTCTTAATTAAATCAATAATTATTTGGTCGGCTTCAGTATCAGCCTTGGTCACAAAGGATTTATCATCCTTCTCCTCGTGCTCAAGAATTGTTTCGAAATAGTATTCGAGTTTTTCACCTGCGAGTTTGGCTGCTTTGATTGCGGTTTCAAGCATCAAGCTGACTCCAATTCAATCCCAATTTCTGGGTATTTAGAAAACTTATCTTTAAAGATTTTTTCAATTTTTTCTAATCCAGCTTGGGTCTTAGCCTCAAAACGAATAACCAGCGCTGGCAAGTTTGACGAAGCTCGAACTAATCCCCAGCCATCTTCAAGGTAAACCCTCGCCCCATTAATATCAACTACCCTGTAACCTTCATTTTTGAATTCTTGCGTTAATTTATCAACAACCTGATATTTAACATCATCTCCACAATGCGCCTGATAGGTTGGGGTTGAAACATAATAAGGAGTTTTCTTAATTATTTCTGAAAGAGGTTCTTTTTGTTTGGAAATATATTCTAGCAACTTCAAGGCGGCAAAATTGGCATCATCAAAACCATAGAAATCCTCGACAAAAAAGATATGCCCACTCATTTCACCAGCAAAGGCAGCTTTTTCATCATGCAACTTTTCCTTGATATAGGAATGGCCAGTTTTCCACATTATTGGGACGCCTCCATGAGCCTTGATATCCTCAGGTAAACTTTCGGAAACCTTAACATCGAAAATTATTTTCGCTCCAGGATGTTTTTCTAAAACTAAACGAGAAAGTAAAATTATATAGCGGTCAGGCCAGATCACATTTCCTTTTTCATCAGTAACACCAACTCGATCCCCATCAGCATCAATTGCAAGACCAACATCACAATTATTCTTTACCACCATCTTTCCAGTATCTTCCATCATTTCAACATTCGCTGGGTTGGGGACATAATTTGGATAAGACGGGTCTAAGTTGGTATTATGCTCGACAACCTCACAACCAAAATCTCTTAGCATTTTTGGGGAAACAATACCGCTTGTTGCGTTTGCAGTGTTGATTAAAACCTTCAACTTCTTATGAAGTTTTGCCCGCGAAACTAGGTCTTTTATGTAGGCATTAAGAATATTTTCCTCCCGAAAAGTCCCATTTCCACTTTCGAACTCCTCACTCTCGGCCACACGTTGAATTTCTTTTACTTCATCACCAATTAATGTGTAAGAGTATCCGAGCGCGAGTTTTACACCATTCCAACCAGCAGGGTTGTGACTCGCTGTAACCATCAAACCTCCTTTGCTCTTGAAATAGTATTGGGCCCAATACATCATTGGAGTTGTTCCAACTCCAAAACCTATAACATTAATACCAGTTTCACGCAGTCCCTTGACTGACTGTTCATAAAAATCTTCAGAACTTTTGCGGTTATCGTGACCGACTACTGACTCAATGATTCCTCTTTTCCGAAGAAACGTCCCGTAAGATTTTGCAATCAAATATACTGAATTATTGTTTAGCTCTTCTTCACTTTCACGTCCACGAATATCGTACTCACGAAACATATATTGATTTAGTTTTGCCATGAGAAAAGTATACCAGAAAGTTTTGAGGAAAAGAAAAGGCCCACCATATATCCCCGCGTATATATGGTGGGCGTTGACCAAACGGCTTCCTCAGAGAGTTACCGCGTGATCACAAATTAAGCTGCGTCCTCATCTTCATCTGACTCTTCTTCTACTGTAAGAGCGATAATATTAGAGGGTCCATAATCATTATCATGGACTGCAGCAATTGCATAGGCTCCATACACCCCTGCAACAAACAACGAAAGCGGATTAAACGCTTCGACGATCTTCCACAAACTTCCCTGCTCTAGACTCACAAATCCTCCCGATTATTGTCCAAAAGAAAACAACTCGTTTCCGGGTTGTTTAATTTTCACGAAGTTTTGATTATATAGGTTTTGAAGCTGACTTGTCAACTAGTGTTGTTTCTAGTCTCGCTCAACCGAAATAGTACACTCAGCCACCAAAGCTGCGATTGCACCCACTGCAGCCAAAACTGGGGCAAGAACCGCTCCAACTACTCCAATTGTCAAAGGAAATTCGACCAGTACTTTATCTTTTTTATCTTTGATAATTATGCGGCGAACATTGCCTTCTTTAATTAATTCCTTAACCTTTTTTAGGACTTCCTCACCGCGTACTTCATAGTTCTCTTTTTTAGTCATTTTTCTTTCCTCCAATAGATACTAAAGCTAAATTGTTACTTGTTGCAAGTTTCCTAACTAGCTCGTAACCGCCAAAGAAAACGGCAGAATAAAACATATCACCGACCATAGTGTTTCTGAAAAACGGAAGCGCAGCGGTAAAACAAGCTAGAAGGCCAAATGAAGTTTTTGGATACATTACTCCAAATGCCCAAACTCCAAAGTTGGTAATCACAAAGAAAAGTACTGATGATACCAAAGTCGCAAGTACAATATTTTGGAACGAGCGGTGTTTACGCAACCATAAACCAACCAAACCGATTAGCAGAAAACTCCCATAGACTGTTACCCGAGAGGCGATGCTATCAAAACCGATAAACAGATCTGATAGAACCATTGCCAAAAACGGTAATGCCAAAGCGTAACGCCGGCCCAAGTAAGCACCGCCAAAAAGAGCCATGGCACTAATCGGTGCAAAGTTTGGCAGATGTGGCACTAAACGCAAGATTGCGGCAACGAGGACAAATATTACTGGATTTGATAATTTTTCAAAAACTTTCTGCATTTATAACTCTTTCTTAGTAATAATTGGGCAGGTCAGCCGACTGGCTGATAGTTTAGTACTAATTAATTATATATCAAGATTAATAAGTAGCAATTTCCCAACCTACAGAGTCACCTTCTTTTACAGTGTAACTCCCGGCTCCAACCTCACTATCTTTACCGTTAATAACCAATTTCCAAAATTCCTTTTTTGTACTTGAAGCTTCTCGGCCATTAATTGCGGTAATAAAGGCATTTTCTCCCTCACCAGTCATTTTAACATCGCTCGTCGCATTTTTGGTAACCTCAAGTGCGGTTTTACCAACAGAGTTTTCAACTTCGTATTTCTTTTCTTGACCATCAGCTTTGATTGAAACATTAGTAGCAACTGCTTTCTTTTGCTCGGTCACTGTAGTTTTTTTGGTTTCGCTCACTCTATTTTGATCAAGGTAAAGAAAACCACCACCTAAAATCATTAAAGCAGCAATTATAACTAGGACTATGTTCTTTTGAATTGATTTCATAATTAAATTCACCTCCTTCGATTATCAATTTTTAGCAAGTAGTAAGCAACCAACTCTCCTTTCGAGAAAGTTGGTTGCCTGATAACTTACCAAAGATCGGGTGCGTTCGTGAGGCAAAATAGGCCAGTGCTTCGGCTGTTGGACCAGGATAACCCTTTGGATCCGAACGGCTGTGTTTGAAGCTTCCGTCTACTGTTTGCAGTCCCAAAACGAACCCCAAACTCTCCTTCCCAAGACCTCTCGCCCAACCCACGGCTACTGTACTCTCAAGATTTTCTTCTACTCTTGGGTCGGGGTCATCGACAAAGTGACGCCAACCTGATCCTTGACGGCCAAGTTCAAGCAAGCTGATTGGTGCTGCACCCACCAATACTGCCATTGCGTTGGTATCAACATTCGGCAACTGATCTGCCTGTTCCAAACTAGCCTGATTGGTACACCAACCATTAATCTGACGGTTGACCGAAACTCTTTCAAGCAAATTTTCGGTTAGCTCGCTGTTTCCGTAACCACTAATTTGCGACCAACGGTTCAGAGCTATCGAATAGAGCATGGCTGCGTTTCTACCATCCAGCATGTCACGCTTGATAGCCGCGGCTAAATACTTTTCGCGGGTTTTCCAGTCGGGAAGTCGTCCGCGTGACAAATCAATGTAGGCAATTTGATCGAGAACTGTTGTTGCCTTTAAAAGATCCTTTTGGGTGATAGGTGCCCGACTGAGAAAAAGATCGACACTAGCCCCATCGGCAAAAACCACTTCCTTTTCACGACCAGCTAACGATAGTGCAAAAATACTCGAAACCGCTGCTGGATGCCAGGCCTTTGGTCCTTGGCTAGGCCATGTTCGCAACCAACTAATCAAGTAATCACCTGCTTTTTCCGCTGCAACTTGATCTGGTTGAGTAACTGAAGGCTGGTTCTCTTTCTCGGGGGAACAACCAACCATGAGATACGCAGCCGCTCCTACTCCTACTGTTAATCCTCCAGCCAAAAGCTGCCGACGACTCGTCTCCCTCTGCCAAAACATTACTCTTCCCTTTCTTACTAATCCCTCAGACGCACTCTCCGACGATGATGAATTGAGTCGGCAAAATCAGCAAAATTGAAGATTACTCTTCGTTTATTTTTGGCTTGCAAACGGTTATTCGTTATAAGTAAAAGTCCAAATGAAATTAAAACTATACTAATTATCCCCAACCAAACTTGGTCAAACCCTGTATCTGGTAGGTTAGGTATCACTTCTGTGGATGCACCAAGTACTGACGACCTTATTGGTAGTGATTTTTCGGCTAAAGCTGCTACCGCATAAGCGGTCGCTAGGTTACTTACTTGGCCACTAGTGTCAGTTCTAAAACCACCGTTATCAAGTTGCTGTTGTCGTAAATAAGTTAGAGCCTTAGTAGGAGTTTCGCCCAAGGCCGCTAAAGCTTGTATTGCCCAAGCAGTCGAAGAAGTATTTGAAACTTTTTGATCAGTTTTATTAAAACCAAAACCGCCATCCTGATTTTGAGCTGAATGCAAATAATTTTTTGCCTGGGTCAAGACTGAATCTGAAACTGATAAACTAGCTTTCTTGGCCGCTTTCAAAGCCTGGACACTTGCCGCCGTGGTATCAACATCACTTATTTGACCAACTTGAAACCCCCAACCACCGTCTTGGTTTTGATTTTCGGTGACAAAACTAGTTGCTTTTTTCAATAAAGGTTCGTCGTTTTCACCAGCAGCGGTGAAAGCTAAGATTCCAAAGATATCGTCACTTAAACTTTTTTCATCACCAATCTGCCCGTTAACTTCAAAACCTCTCAGTTTTTTAATCAGGTTTGTGCTGTTAAAATCCTTAGGGTCAATTCCAGTAGCAACAGCAACTAAAATTGTCCTTTCAACATCAGTTGGTTTATCGTAACTTGAGTTTTCCTTAAGAAAACTTACCAATTTATCATTAATTTTCCCGCTAGCGCTAAAGGCTAACAGAGACCAACCACTTACTCCCAAAGATTCGATCTCACCGCTTGCGCCTTGTTGAGTTAATAAGTAGCTAATTGCTTTTTCAATTGCTTGCTTTTTGTTCTGAGTTATTTTTGTTGGAGTAGTTTTCTTTGCTATAGTTGTAGTTTTGTTTGTCGTTTTAGTTTGGGGTTTACTAGTACTAGTGTTATTTACAACTTTACAACCAACTGGCCCAAAACTACTCCAGTAAGGTGTCGCTCCAGACAGAAAGGCTCCTGTTATAAAAATCTCTCCACGATAACTGGTACCGTTTTGCAAACCAGTTACGTCAACTGTAGTGGCGGTTATTTTCTTACTCCAAACAAATTGGTCGCGGGTTTGCCCATCTGGGAAAACAAAGATAGTGTAACTCCCGTCCCAACTACCATAAAAAATTGGCCGCTGGTTTTGAAAAGCAGTCCAAGCTACTCTGATTGAACAATTATTATTTGCAGAAGTTGTTGGGATTGAAGGATTGCTTGAAGTGGTATTGGTTGGAGCTGATGGTTGACTAACTACCGCAGGTGGGTTGAAAACTACTGGAGTTTGCGGCAAACTTACTGGAGCCTGTGGCAGAGCAATAGCACCAGAGGAGTCGGTACTAAATTTAAATAACACACTATCACCACTTTGAAGTGAGTAGGCTGCTATACCACTACTAATGCGGTTGTTGTTAACTGTATAAACCCAACCCGGACCGCTAGTTACTCCATTAATGCTTTCTAGAAAAACACCGTAACTAGGGTCATTTATCAAAGTATAACTGCTAGCGACTGCGACCAAAGCGCAAACAACTTTTGGTCCGGTTATAAATTGACTAACACCATCAACAACGGCATTGCAACCATCAGGTACAGTGGTTTGTTGGTTTAATAGTACTTGGCTATTAGCTCGGGCTTGAACTAAAACGTTGGTAGCAGATGCTGCAGAAATAGGAGCAGCGATAATAAAAGACGGCAACATAACTGCAGTAGTAAGAACGATAGATATTAAGTTTCTTAGCGAATATTTAGTTAGAAAAAAACTTTGTTTCATCAAAAAACCTTCCGTATATTATTTTAATAGGAAGGTCATTTCAGAAACCTTCCTTTGCTCGAAGTGTCCCGATTAAGATCGGGATCAAAGGTTGGGTTCTGGGTTTAGCCTTCGATTTCACTCAGGCTATCCTGAGCGGAGTCGAAGGATTACAGTAGCGGCACTCCGACCGAATTTCACGGTCCTTCACCAATAATCCTTTGATTTAAATTGTAAAAGTGTAATTACTTTAGGATAATTTAACCCTCTTGTCAACTCTGGTTTTGTGGTAAAATACCTTTTGGTTTATGAACTCTGTTAAAAAAATATTTGATAAAAACGTCCTTTATATTGCCTGGATCCAAGCAATTGCAGCGACTGCTGGTAGTTTAATTTTTAGTGAAGTCCTTGGCTATGCACCCTGTTTACTTTGTTGGTATCAACGAATTGCGATGTACCCACTAGTTGTCATAATCGCTGTCGGAATTATTCTTAACGATAAAAAACTGGTTTTTTACGCATTACCGCTAAGTATTGCCGGGGGAGTAATTGCCTTCCTACAGTATCTACTGCAACTTGGGGTTCTTACGGAAGCATCGTTTCCCTGCCGCGTTGGGGTCAGTTGTGCCACTCGCGAGGTTAATTATTTTGGCTTTATAACCATTCCATTTTTATCTTTAGTAAGTTTTATTATCATTACAACTTGCCTGCTTTATTATTGGAGGACAAATAAATGAGCGGCGAAGTTAAAATGCTTTTAGGACTAGGTGTAGTTTGCGCAATTATTATTGGCGTGGTAGTGATTTTTTCTGGATCAACAACTCCGACAACTTCAGGTGATAAAAAAGACGCCTTAGTAAGGGCTAACAGCAATAAGATCGAGGTTAAAGACGCTAAAGTTACTTTAGTCGAATTTGGAGATTATCAATGCCCGGCTTGCGGTGCCGCTGCACCTGTTATCGAAAAAATCATAAATGATTATAAAGGTAAGATGACTTTTGTCTTCCGACACTTTCCTTTACCCCAGCATCAAAACGGGAAGCTTGGTTCAGAAGCCGCTGAAGCCGCTGGTGAACAAGGAAAATATTGGGAAATGAATGACATACTTTACTCTCGGCAAATTGAGTGGTCTGAAAGTAATAACGCAATTGATTACTTTGTAAAATACGCGGCAGAATTAAAGCTCGATACCGCTAAGTTTAAAAAATCAATCGTTGACTACAAGTTTGATGAAAAAATTAAAGCCGATCAAACCGATGGTCAAACTCTCGGAGTTAACTCAACTCCAACCTTTTTCCTTAACGGAGAAAAGATAGTCGGCGGCCAAAGTTACGACACTTGGAAGAAAAAAATTGACACTCTGCTTGGCAAGTAATTGCTCTAACATTCGGAGTGACCGCACGAGGTAAATTTTCGAAGGAACTAAAATTCGAAAATCTTGCGCTCGACTTCGTTGATCTTAGCACTTCTTACTTTTTCAAAAATACATTTTTTAAGATTCGCGTTAGCGAAGCGCAAGAAGTGCTGAGTTCTTTACCTCTAATTTAATGGTTTTCGAACTACTTGCCTAACACTCTGAGTGCCCACATGAATAGCACTTTTTACAACCCTCCTCATAAATAAATGATGCGACGCCACATTTCGGACAAATGTCACGGCGTGACTGAGTCTTCATAACCGAAGCTTGCATTGTCACAACTTCCGAAGCGGCGACTGCCGGCTGATCTATCTTTACTTCATCTTTAATCTCACCGTTAACAGAATGGCCGTTACCGTTAGTAAAACCGTTGCCATTGGCCAATTTTGTTTCCGTAATTGAGGGGTAAGTACTGACTTTACCAGAATATTCTGACAAAACTTTACTGACAGCGTCAGCAAGAGAGTGAATACGATCAACTCCAAAACCGCGGGAGGAGCTACCCCCAATTCCAGAAAGTTGATTCACCACCTGTTGAATTACTTCTGCTGGCGCGTAGTTGGATGGGATTCGCAGAGCTAGAGAAATCAATCGCCCAATCGCTTCAGCATCGGCGTAAATATCAGTTCCTGCTTTACCAACGTTGATGAAAACTTCAAATGGGTTGTGATTTTCGTCTTCGTTGATGGTGATGAAAGCGTGTCCCACTGGAGTTGCGATTCTTCTGGTAATTCCAGTTAAATTGTCCGGTCGTTTACGCAAATGGACTGGAACGTTGGCAACATTTGCGCTCTGCTCCTCCTTTTTTTCAGCCTTGTCATCCTTGTGCGACAAAACTCCTTCGCGAGACCCATCCCGCATATAGGTAATACCTTTACAACCAAGGTCGTAAGCTTGCATGTAGAGTCGGCGAACCTCTTCAACAGTATGGGCATTTGGCGCGTTTACGGTTTTGGAGATGGAACTATCAGTGTAATCTTGAATTAGAGCCTGAACTCGAACATGGTCTTCTGGTATGAGGTCGTTTGCAGATACAAAATAATCAGGGGTCTTCTCAACACCTGGGTTGGCATTTTTCCATTCCTCGTAAAGCGGGTGATACAAAACATGCTCGCCGGTTCTATCCCGTCGGATCATCGCAAAGTCGTAAACTGGTTCAATCCCACTAGAAACTCCGGAAACCAAAGAAGTTGTCCCGGTTGGGGCTTGGGTCAAAAGAACTGCGTTTCGAATTCCGTTTTCCGCGATTTCTTCGCGGACTTTGCTTGGAAGCTTTTTAATAAACCAACCTTGCAAATATTTTTCCTTGTCAAAGTTCGGAAAGACACCTTTTTCTTTTGCAAGATACGCTGATTCTTCGTAAGCACTGTCACGAATTGTTTTATAAATCTTTTCAATCACACCCTGGGCTTCTTCGCTGCCATAACGCAATTTCATTTTGATTAAAGCGTCACCAAGTCCCATAGTGCCCAGTCCGGTTCGACGGATTCCCATCTGCTGCGCTTTGTTTTCCGGAAAGTAGTAGCCAGTTGAGTCAATAACATTGTCCATCATCCTGATGGCAATTCGAACTTTTTCTTCAAGATCCTTATAATCAAAACTTCCTTCACTAACGAAGGCGGAAAGATTGACTGCACCAAGGTTGCAAACTGCCCAAGCTCCAAGCGGTTGTTCGCCACAAGGGTTGGTCGCAATCAGTTTTTCAAAGTACCAGGTATTACTTCGTTTGTTACTTCTTTCAATAAAATGGAGTCCTGGTTCGGCACTGTTCCAAGCTGCTTGGCAGATTTTTTCCCAAACTTGTGCTGCTTTAACAGTTCGGTAAAGTACAACTTTCTTACCTGCCGCTTTCCATTTATCTATATCCCCATCCCAAAGTTTGTCGTAATCAGGCTCAGAAAGATCTGGATAGTAGAGATCCCAATCTTTATCATTTTTAACTGCCGTCATGAAAGCATCAGAAACACAAATTGACAAATTCGCACCATTGATTTTCGTCAAATCTTTTTTAACATCAATAAATTCCTCAACATCAGGGTGCCAGTCATTGATCATCAGCATCAAAGCTCCGCGGCGGCTCCCGCCTTGCTGAATCACGTCATGTGTGGCAGTGGAATAAAGCTGCGCCCAGTTTACTGGTCCCGAAGAAGTACCGTTAACTTTTTTAACTCGCGCTCCCCGTGGTCGCAAAGAAGACAGATTGATCCCAACCCCACCGGAACGGGACATGATATCAATCATCAGCTTTAAATTGTCGATGATTCCGTTTCGAGAGTCGTGAGGTGAGGGAATAACAAAACAATTATAGAAAGTTACTTCATAAGGAGTTCCGGCTCCGGAGAGTACTCGTCCACCCGGTACATATTTAAAATCTTTGAGCGCACTGTAGAATTTCTTGGCCCACTCTTCTTGAAGAACCGGAGTTTTCTCCACCTGCGCTAGACCGGCAGCGACCCGAGTCCACATCTGCTCGGGATATTCTTCAACACTTTTTCCTTCAGAGTCTTTTAAACTGTAGCGGTCAGTAAAAACTTTAGCGCGAATCCCTTCTAGTTTAGTCTGCTCTTGGTCGGAAATTAGTTTTTCAAGTTTCTTTTGTAAACTAATTGAAAACACAAACTCCTTTCCTTGGGACTTAGTTGCTTTATTTTTACTAGCCATAAGAGCAGTTTCCTCCAATTAAATTAGTTAATATGACCCTTATCTTTTAATAAACTTTTAACCTCTTTTTCAAAGGTTTCGAGGTTGTCAAACGAGCGGTAAACACTGGCAAAACGAATGTAAGCAACTTCATCAAGTGTTTTGAGCTTGTTCATGACCACTTCACCCATGTCGGCTGAAGGAATCTCGATACTTTCGCGTCGACGCAACTCCCGCTCGATCTCATCAACTGCTTTTTCAATCTGATCCATAGTTACCGGTCGCTTTTCCGTAGCTTTCAACATTCCGGTCATCAATTTCTTACGATCAAATTGCTCCCGTCGGCCGTCTTTTTTCAAAACAAACATATTAACCATATCCACCCGTTCGTAAGTTGTGAAACGCTTCTCACATTTAAGACACTCTCGTCGACGGCGAATCGAACCAAGATCCTCAGAATCTCTGGAATCTAGAACTGAAGTATCGTAATAACTGCAGTAGGGGCACTTCACGTTATTAACTCCTTTTCTGAATTTGGAAGACTCCAAAAACAGGGCGCAAAAATTACGCCTATTTTTACTAAAAAGCTTTCTGTCCTTAAGCTGTGGTTAAGAAATTAAAAAGAACTTTCCTTCCAAACTGTGCTTTGTGGTTTGATTGGGTCATTTGGGCCCCCGTTTTCGGGGTGTACGTTTCCGACTGTGGAAACTCGAAAGCACAATATGTTGGGTACTAACTAAAGGCTAACATCAACATATTGACCTGTCAATACCCTTCTACACTATACATTTTGTTACATTATTACTGTTGGTTTTAGCTTTGACTAACTGCCTTGGTCTTTTCCTCTTCAAGAAAATCTTCAACTTCAAGAGCGGCCATACAACCAGCACCGGCAGCAGTTACTGCTTGCTGATATTTGTAATCATGGACATCTCCAGAGGCAAAAACACCCGGGATACTGGTAGTGCTGGTACCAGTTAGTTTTAAATAACCCCCCTTGTCAGTTTCAAGTTGCCCTTTGAGAAACTGCGTGTTTGGTTTGTGTCCAATAGCAACAAACAACCCTCCAACCTTGAGATTTTTTTCTTCATTAGTCTTGCTGTTAAAAAGTTTAACGCCCTCAACCCGATTTTCACCTAAAACTTCCTTGACTTCAGAATTAAAAATAAATTCAATTTTTTCGTTTGCCTTTGCTCGATCCTGTAGAGCCTTGAAGGCGCGTAGTTCGCTACGGCGGTGGATAATATAAACTCTAGTGGCAAACTTAGTAAGAAAAATTGCTTCTCGAAGGGCGCTGTCGCCTCCACCAACTAATGCCAATTCTTTACCCTTGAAAAAAGCGCCGTCACAAACAGCACAAGCTGATACTCCCCGACCGCGCAATTTTTGTTCAGAGTCCAAACCAAGCCATCTGGCCGAAGCTCCAGTGGCAATAATTACACTTTTTCCCTGAAAAGTTTTAGAACCAACTTTTGCGGTGAAAGGGCGGTTTTTTAGATCAATCTCTGTAATATCTCCGTCAGTAAATTTCGCTCCAAGTCGTTCAGCTTGCTTGCGGAAAAGTCCAACAAGATCTGGTCCTTGAACCCCATCTGGAAAACCTGGGAAATCCTCAACATCAGTTGTCCAGATTAACTGCCCACCAGCCTCCACGCCAGCAATAACTAATACCTTTAAATTTGATCTGGCAGTGTAAATCGCTGCCGTCAGTCCGGCAGGACCGGAACCGGCAATAATTACGTCATAAATTTCTTCGTGCATTTTTCTCCTTTGAAATTAGTTAGCTATCCCAACCACGGTTTGGTTCTTTACGAACGTCATCAGTCTCATCACCTCGATTGTAATCATCTTCAAGTCGAAGGGTCGTTCCGGTTTCAGGTGTGGACACCTCCCAAATATCACAATCGGTGATTCCAAAAAGACGGTGCTTCTGACCAACTTTAGTGGTGTAACCTTTACCTTCTTCAAATTCAATCTTCACCAACTTTCCACTTGAGTTTTCGATTATGACCCCACCCTTACCCAAACCTAAATAATAAGTTTCTTCTTTTTGATCGTGTACTTGTAAACTTTGCCTTTTACCAGCCTCGATATGCATTATTTTCCCAGTATACGGTTGACCTTCGGGAGTAAAGATTAGTTCGTAACCCCAAGGCTTTTCAACCTTCTTAACATAACCTTCTGTTAAGAACTTTTTTCTATCTATATTAGTTAAATCCATTTGTATTTTCTAGAATTTAATTTACTTTAACCACTACTTGTTCCACAACCAGCTAAAGGTTCTGGGGAATCAGGTCCATTTTTGTAAAGTTTGATAAACTGTTCAATTTTGGTTTGTTCAAAAGAATCGAGTTTAAGCAAACGCCCCCAACCGGCAAGTGCGATATTTGAATCATTCTTCGGTCGATAGGATATCAGAACTTTTGAATTATCGAGGGTAATTTGTTTCAAATCTTTCTTCAGCTGTGCATCGTTATTTTTATAAGTAATCCAAACAGCACCGTGCTCCAAATTGTGAATCACGCCTTCATCTTTAACTTCTTTATCATAGAACTTACATTCAATTGGTCCAGAGCCGGCAGAATTGTAGTGCGGGCCGGAAGTCGGTGGGTTTGAAGTATAAGTTGCTTGTGGTTCTCCCGGATCTATATGCAATCTTCCATTAGTGGGATCCACCGCGATCTTTTCACCCAACTCTTTTGGTAAAGAGTTATTTTTTGTACTAGTTAAAAAATATATTCCGAAAGCGGCAATGGCGAGTAGTAAAACAATAAAACCTACAAAAACAAAGGTGGTTCGTTTTTCTTTTTTAGTCTGTGAATCATGCAGATTTTTTAAATATTCTTTTTTCCCTTTTTTATCTAAGGAGTTGACATCGAATTTCTTTGCCATAAAATTTTACCTTTCTGGAGCAGTATTTACGAAATATTTAGAATCCGATTGATCTCTTCTCTATCAAAACCAAGCAAAGTTTCCTTACTTCCGTCTTCTTTTGTAAAAACAGTAAATGGTACGCCAATCTGTCCTTCCAAAACCATCAGATCCTGTGCTGCTTTCGAATCCTCGTCGATAAAAATATTCTCATAGTTTATACCATGTCCATCCAAATACTCCTTTTCCATTTTACAAAAAGGACATGTTTGAGTAGAATAAATCTTCACCTGCACCATTGTTAACCTCCTGTTAATAAACTTAACTTTTGTAAAATATCACGCGACTGCAAGGAACGAGTTATGTTGCAAAAAGGACACGTCTGAGTTGAATAAATTTTTACTTGAACCATAAGAAACCTCCTTTAAATTTTTGTCGGCTGAAAATCAGGTCGGCTGTTCCTTCTCTTTTCAATTTCTTCCAGTGTTAATAGCCCGGCTTGAGGACCAATCTCATGAACAACACTGGCTCCATTGATACTACCCCAAACCATTGCTTCCGGTAAAGTTTTTCCATGAAAAAACGCCGCGCAAGTAGCTGTTGCAAAAGCATCTCCAGCGCCGGTCGCCTCAACTCTCTCACCTGGAAATTCTGGAAGTTTCCAGACGTCAGTGCCGTCAAAACTGTAGGAGCCGTCGTTGCCGTCTGTTATCACAACTGTTCGCAGTCCCAAGTCGTCACGGGTTTTTTTCAACAGTTCCTTAATCCCAATTTGAGTTTCTTCGGAAATTTCCAAAATTCTTTTTGCTTCTTCGACATTAACAAAGAAAACCTCGGTTGCTGCCAGTATTTCCGGGAAATTTTTGACTCCGGCTTTCATTTGATAAGTTCCGGGGTTATAGCCCATTTTAGCACCGGACGTTTTAATATAGTTAACCAGATCGGCAGAAAGATTTCCTTTTGTGAAACTAGGTGACGCGCTGGTATAGTAAACCCATTTTGCACTCTCCATTTTTGGCAACTCGTAATCCCATTGTTGATGATAAACGAAGATTGTCCGCTCACCTTGGAAATTAAGGACTGCAGAATAATTTGATTCCATTCCTTCGTTAACTTTTATATAAACGGGTTCAACTTCTTCTTCGACTAACTTTTTCTTAATTCGAAACCCGGAATCATCGGAACCAACATTAACATAAATGGCTGTTTTTAAACCCAAACGAGACGAACCAACTGCATTGTTGGCGGCGTTTCCGGCAACCATGTGTTGAACTGATTCGACTGGTATCTTATCACCATATTTGACACAAAGCTCACAACTTTCTTTATTAACAGTACACATAACATGAGCATCATTTATTTTTATAAAAGTGTCCATCATCGAGTCACCAACACTAATTAGGTCATACATGTTTTGTTCCTTTTGAGAGTAGTCTTTCATCAACCTTTATATTTAAACAATCCACGACAACTAAACATATTGAGAAAGCTATATACAA
Organism: uncultured Gammaproteobacteria bacterium; assembly: GCA_964367355.1. Taxonomy (GTDB): domain Bacteria; phylum Patescibacteriota; class Microgenomatia; order Woykebacterales; family RBG-16-39-9b; genus CAYIWY01. The sequence goes on along the minus strand of CAYIWY010000008.1, from coordinate 42,645 downwards.
TAATGCGGTAGCACGCAAGGTTTGGTCAATAATCAAGAAATTGTAAGAAAAGAAAAATAAGGCTAGCAAAAGTACTGCTAAACCAACAACGGTACTAATTTCCGAAATCTTCAATAAGAATTTTGAACGATAATTGGTCAGACATAGTGCATCCACCAACACAGAAAATAATGCTGTTACCAAACTAATTTGGTAAATTTTAAATGTTGGAAAGTAATCCAATCCATTAAACTCTGAGGTTATACCAATAAATGTTGGAATTCTAAACACTTCAAGCGCGGGTCTGTTAAAAGTATGCATAAGGATAATTAGCAAAACACCAACAAAAAATACCCCTAAGTAAAAATTGCGCAACAATGTAATTTCTTTAGTTACCTTCACAACTTACCCCCACTTCCGCAAAGACCAATCCAACGCAGTGCTTGTTGTTTAACTGCTTCGACAACTGGTGGGAAAAATTTATAAGGGGCAAGTTCTTTTTTCTCTGATAAAGATTTTTCTAAAGCTTGGCGGTAAGCCAAACGAATTTCGGTGTTAACATTAACTTTAACCACTGGACCAGCAACGGCTGCTCGAACCTGGTCATCCGGTGTTCCGGAAGAACCGTGCATTGACAAAAATGTATCTGGAATCGCCTCTTGAATACGCCCTAAAAGATCAATATCAAGGTGAGGTATGTACCCTTGTGTAATTCCGTGAATATTACCAAAAAAAGAAGCGAAAATATCCACACCAGTCTCGGTGACAAATTTGGCTGCGGTTTCGGGGTGGCTCTTTCCTTTATCAATAGTTGCTTGATCAACACTTCCTGCAGCATGAAGTTCAGAACCTTCGCCGGGAATTCGATCCATTTCCCCTTCGACAATTTGGCCTTTGCCATGACATTCAGGAACAATTTTTTTCGCCGTCGCCACATTTTCTTCGTAAGGAAGTTTAGAACCGTCAAAATGGATTAAATCAAAACCAGCATCAATTCCCGGACGGCAGTCTTCAAAAGTATAAGCGTGATCAAGGTTAATTATGATCGGAACTTTGTATTTGTCCGAAAAATTGCGACAGATGCAGAGAATGTTTTCGGCTTCCATCCATTTGGTTTCGCCAATAGCGGTTTCGATAATAACTGGGGAACGCGCCTCAACTGCGGCTTGAACTATGGCCTTGAGAACTTCCAAAGTCCCAGCATTCAAGGCGGGAATAGCAAAGTGTTCACGCTTAGCTTTCTCAAGCCAATCTTTAACGGTCATAAACAACCTCCAGTCAATTTATTTTTAGCTTTTCTACCTGCCCGCCAGACTGACGTCAGGCATGTCAGGCGGGACCAATCATGGGCAGTCATTATTTAATATTTTACCTGAAAGGGTTAATAACTTCTATCTCTTTAAAGATGTCTCAGTATTGAAACTCACTTCGTAACCATGGGCTAATTATAACAAAAAATCTTGAGGAAATTATTAACTGTATAAATTGCTGTGGGTATCTATTGCAACAAAAAGCGCACTCTCAGCCTCACGTTTAAATATTGCCCTGATGTCACCGCTCACATTTATGCTCCTATAACCCAACCACTTGCCTTTTAAGGCATGATTATTTAGAACCGGATCAAACTCCTCATCCTTAAAAATTCTTAACCTCTCTTCCAGTTTCGCCTTTACTTTGCTGGGTAACTTTTTGTAATGTTTTTTAAAGTCTCTATGAAAAACAATTATCATCGAGCTCTCAACCAGGCAATAGCTTCATCAGCTGATTTAAATTGAGGCGATAAATTACGCCCTTTTTTAATGTCCTCTTCAACTCTGTCAAGAAGCTTTTCAAGTTCGGGAGTCATTCGGGGAGTATGGGAAAAATAAATCTCTCTGGTCCTGATGAAATTTCTCAGTGAAGCGTTTATCACATCACTTAAATTAAGACCGAGATCTGCCGCAACCTTGGCTGCGTTTTCCTTCACTTCTTTGTCTGCCTTGATATGAATTACTGTTTGCATATAACTAAAGTATATACAATAGTTACAGTTTGTCAATGATTGCTCGAATCTGGTTATCTAATTCTAGCAAAGTAAGATGGGTTTAGTAATAGACAAAGATTTAAAACCTCAATGTTTTAAGAACTTGATCAAACTCTGTAAAGCTCCCAGCGGTTTTTTCCGTTTTAGCTATGATAAGTATTTTCTGATTATCAGGAAAAGGAACATAGAGAATATCAGCCCCAAACCAAGTATAACCTTTAAGTATCATTCCTTTTTGTCCATTCACAATTAATTCACTTTCTGAAGTTTTCTCTGATAATCTTTGTGTGAACTCTAAATAATTTTGTTTCCAAGCATTTTTTTCATTCTCTACATATTTATCAAATGAGGTTTTCTGTGGGTTTATATCCACATCTATAGCTAACCCATCAAAATGTCTTCCTGATCCCAGGTCAGTTTCAGGAACATCCCCCAATACTGCTATTTGCTTTACTTCTTTTTCCTTAGAATCAAGGGCTGTAGTTTGTATACCACAACAACTTTTTAACCGAGAGGGGTGTTCAAAACTCAGATACTCACTTTGGTACATTAACCAACCGGGGATTTGTTGTTTTACAGGTTTCAACTCTGCGGTGGTAGAAGATTTGGTTGCTGTTTGTTTATTTCTTGGCGTTGTATCAAATTGGCTTCGCAAAGATCTATCTACACTATATTCAATTAATAAACCCAGAAATATTAGTAAAGTTAGTAAAATTAGACTCAGGACAAGTAAAATCTTCTTTTTCCCAGACACTTTATCAACTAACCTTTTCGCTCCTGCAAGAACCAAAAACTGTAATCCAACAAATACTGTAATCAAAATAGGACTTAGTTCATCTGGAATCTTTAGATAGTAGCTTACAAAGAGATTAAGAAAGAAACTTGGAAGAATAAAGATAAACCAAACTCCAAAAACTAAACCTCCTAACCCACTTCTGAAAAGATGGTTAGACTCATCACCAAGATATGGGACTAAGAAAGGAGTTGCGACTGTTGTTACCACAGCAATTGATAGAAAAATCAGCCACTTAATTTTTGGGTTCATTTTCTTGTTTGCGTTATTAAAAAAATTATTAGCAAAGCGATAAGTAAGAAAGCCATAAACAGGGGCTAAAATCGCTACAAAAAAACCGCCGCTTTCAGCAGCTTTAGGGAAAACTGCAATCATAGAAATCATCACAAGAACAGCAGTACCAAAAAGAGTTACCAGATAGACAAGAAGATTTTTGATCATCTGTTCTTTCTTTTCAAAACATTCTCCACGGCTTTAAAAATTGCATCGACACTCATGCCGTATTTTTCGTAAAGTTCAGTTGTATTACCGCTTTCACCAAATGTATCCTGCATACCAATAAATTCCATTGGCACTGGGTAATTTTTCGCTAAACTTTCCGCAACGGCGGCTCCCATTCCGGCCATCACCTGATGTTCTTCAACAGTGACTATCGCACCAGTCTCTTTTGCCGCTTTTGCCAAAGTCAAAGTATCGATCGGTTTAATCGTGTGGTTATTGATAACTCTAACATTTATTCCCTTTACTTCCAATTGCTTTGCAGCTAATAATGATTGGTAAACAAGTGGTCCACAGGCAACAATAGTAACGTCATCGCCATCTTTCAGAATTTCGGCTTTGCCAACTTCGAAAGGTGCTTCTTCAGTCGTAATGATCGGTGTTTTTTCCCGACCAAAACGGAAATAAAACGGGCCTTTGTGGGCGGCGGCGACCAAAGTTGTTTTTTTAGCCTCAATCGCATCGCAGGGAACTTCAACTACTATATTAGGTAAGACACGCACGATGGCGATATCTTCAAGTGCCTGATGCGTGGCTCCATCTGGCCCAACCGAAATTCCAGTATGGGCTCCGGCAACTTTAACATTGGCTTGTGTATAACAAACGCTAACTCTTAGTTGATCCCAACTTCGACCCGGTGAAAAAACTGCGTAACTAGAAACGAACGGAATTTTTCCAGCAAGGGCCAAACCAGCCGCAATCCCCATCATATTTTGTTCCGCTACACCGCATTCGATAAATCTGTCTGGAAATTTCTTGCCAAATTCTTCCACTCTTGTTGATTCGGCAAGGTCAGCAGTTAAAACCACAACGTCTTTATTGGAATCGCCCAATTCCAGCAACGCCTGACCATAGCCATCCCTGGTCCCAGCTTGTTCAACGTCTTTTTCAAAAATTCTTGGGTTAAAATTACTCATTTAATTTTTTATATTCAACATTCATGTGTAATATCTTTCCTTAAGTAATCAAAACTTACGCTCAAACCTACCCTTATCTCCAAACTCTCCTGTCCAAATGAAATTATGTTATCTTCTTTGCAGAGTCCACGGCCACTATATAATTCTACGTTAGAAAAACCTTTGTTTTCATAGTAAGCGTTTAAATCAGCTTTAGGAACTAAAGTCGTAAAGGAAATACTGGTAAATCTTCCTTGTATGGATCTTTCATCAGTTACTTTATATCTATCTGCCGAAGGATGTTCTATCAGTTGTGCAGCTTTTTTCCAAGTGGGTAATTCTTTTTCAATATTCTTATTGGTACCGATTATGTTGGTAGTTTGGGCTAATGAAAATATTACTAATAAAAGCGCTAATATAAGGAGCGCGTTTAGCTTTTTTATTGCTCTACCTCTCCAGAAAAAGAATGCAAATACTAACAAGACCCATGGGAAAAATACCCAAATAGATAATTCCATAGGATTCATCCATTGAGAACTTCTAATACTTTTCTCGGCTAACTCAGGTATCTGATTACTGTTTTCTGCTATAAAGATTCCTTTCATCACGTCACTTCCTATGGTTCCTTCTGGGGTAGCTCTAGCACCATTAAAGTTAAACCAGTTATGTATAAAAACCACATAACCAGCCGAACCCAGCAAAATTAGTATTAGCAAACCCCTAATTATAAGAAGTAAAATTTGTAAAAAGCTTTTTTTGGGTTTTTCCATTTGATCTGTGCTTTGCTCACTCATGTTCCAGTTATCCTTCCTTTTTGCAAGGCCCGTCCTTGCACGTCTAGCTTCAATTTGCTGAACACCTGCCTTGCCGTCAGTCAGGTCTTTATCAAAAAGTTTTGGGTTTAAATTCATAACTAATTATCGCTACTTTTTTAACTAAAGTTGAAGGACCCCAAACACTAAATGTGTTCCCACCGGAGCTGTCACACGCATCGTCCATTCACCGGGCAGAGGTGCCACCAATGGGTCGCTGGGAAATAATTTAAAAACACTACTTTGTTCAGATTTGTCTTGGAAAGACTTCTTTTCAAGTTCATAATCGATGGAAGTTTGGATATCAACCGGAGCAATTTCTATTTGCCTTCCATCTGGGTGTATCAATATTATTTCAACATTTTTACCTGACTCGTCTCCCCAGGCAATATTAAAGGTGGCTTGAATTTCCACTGGATCTCTGATTACAAGAGTCTGTTCAACTATTCCAAGTTCCTTTGTTTGACTGTTCTGAGCTGTATTTGTTTTAACTGACTCGGTAACTGTAGCGTTCACTGAGGTTGAATCGGTCGATATTTTTGTATCATTGTTTTCCTCAAGACTCGTATTATATTTAGATTTCTCCGTTGTCGGTTTGGTTTTTTCTGCTTCTTTAAAGAGTTTACCTTGACTAATCAGTAACTCCAAACCCCCCAAGACTACTAATAAAATTAAACCGCTTAGAAGTAGTGCTCTACCATGCCTTATTTGAAACTTAGATCCTCCCTGTGGTTCGTTATTAACTTCGTTATTCCCCAAGGCTTTAGTTCCATCTTCGTTACTATTCATGTTCCCCAGTGATCCTTCCTCTGTGCAAGGCCCGACCTTGCACAGCTAGCTTCAATTTAACTTCAGCTTGCTGCACACCTGCCTTGCCGTCAGGCAGGTCTTTTTCAAAAATTCTTGGGTTTATCATTTAGACCCTTAATGGAACTCAAACTCTACTTTGGAAATGTGAACCTTGTTCTTGCCGCTAACCTGATTAGATATACTCATATAAGCATACTTATCATTTCCATGGTTGTAACCTTCTTCTTTTCTTAACGTTTTATTCTTTCCATCTTCAGAAACATAATCAACTACAAAACCCTTGGTCAAATAGAAAGACGAAATCGTTTCTATATATTCAGTTGTTTCAAAGGTTAAAGAGCTTACCTTCTCAGAGGTCTCGTCGGTATCTTTAAATTTATACCCCATAACGCTAGGATATTGACCGTCCATAAACAACCTTTCCGCTCTTTGAAATCTAGAAGATTTCTCATACTGTTTTAAATCTAACTGATTATGTCCCCAATTTACAGCGAAAAACAAAACCCCGAAACTCAGAGCTATAAAACTCATTTGAATAAATTTTCTTTTTCGCCATGAAATTAATATTATCCAGATTAGAAGCGTTGGCAGAATTATCCATATAAGAAGCTCAAATAAACCTATCGTGGCATTAGCTTTAGCTTCGTCTAAATAAATGTTTTTCAAGTCAGTTAAATTATTAATAGTTCCGGCAAGCGATTTAAAAGGACCAGTAATGAATAGGTGATAAGGGACTTGGAAAGAGATGACCACTCCCAGAATTGCCAAGATTATGCCAGATTTATTACCCGTCATGGGATTTTCCTCACTCATGTTCTCCGGTAATCCTTCCTTTGAGAGTTCGCAGTTCATGTAAGGCTTTTTTACCTTCTTCAGGTGTGGGTGGTTTGCCGTGCCACTTATAATCATATTCCATAAAATCGACGCCTTTGCCTGGAATCGTGTGGGCGATGATCATGACTGGTTTTTCAGTTATTGTTTTAGCTAAATTACAGGCATTGATAATTTCTTCAAAGTTGTGGCCGTCAACTTCAATAACGTGCCAGTTGAAAGCTTCGTATTTATCTTTCAGTGGTTCTAGCGGCATAATATTTTCGGTTATACCATCGATTTGAATATTGTTGCGATCAACAATCGCAGTAAGATTCGCGATTTTATTTTTCCCGGCAAACATAATAGCTTCCCAAACTTGACCCTCATCTTGCTCACCGTCACCCATTAGACAATAAACATGATGTTTTTCACCGTTCATTTTGGCAGCGAGAGCCATCCCGATTGCCTGGGAAATTCCTTGAGCCAACGGTCCGCCGGTATTTTCGATTCCCGGCAAACTACCATAGTGGGGGTGGCCTTGGAGACGAGAGTTGATTTTTCTTAAAGTCAAAAGCTCTTCTTTGGGGAAAAAACCAGCGTGTGCCAAAGTGACGTACAAAACTGGAGCAATATGACCGTTGGAAAGGACGACTCGGTCACGGTCACGCCAGGTCGGGTTCTGCGGATCAATATTTAAAACGCTAAAGTAGAGCGCCGTGAAAACATCAGCCATTCCCAAAGGCCCGGCACTATGGCCACTTTTAGCTTCAACCAAAGCATTAATTATATCCTCGCGGATACCTTCAGCGATTTTGGCCAGATGTTCTAGTGTTTGCGGATCGTGTTGTCGTACTTCATCCATAGGCAGTTTTAGATCATTTTACAATGATGGTACCAGTTTCATCTGCATTAATATGGTTGTGATAACCAAACGTTCCGGTTTTATTTACCGTCATGGTTTTTTGTTGACCTTTATCTAAATCAAGTGTAAATTCATTGCCAGTAATTTCTTTGTTACCAGTGTGGATCGGATGAGGATTAGCTCCAACTTGAACTTGTCCGTCTGAATTGTTCATCCAAGTTATCAATCCACCGGATTTTACAATCACTGTGTTTGGGCTAAAACCAGAACTCGTGTAAGTAATAGTTACCGCATCTTTGACTTCGGAACTACTTGTATTTTCAGTGTTTGTACTAATTGACGAGCTTGTAGAATCATTTTTGGCTGGAGTATTCTGGAAAAAAACAAATGCTCCGATACCTAAAAATAAAATTACTACTACTCCTATATAAATATTTCTCATTTTTTTCATCTCCTTAAACGGCAGATTCAGGAATAATATTTTCGACACTTTCTTTTAATGCTTCTATCGAGTTTCTTACCTTTTCACTATAAGTAGCTCCCTCAATTTTATCATTTTCCGCCGCTGAAGCGTCGTGCGATCCTGACGGATGGTCAAAAACGAAACTTCCAGAAGCTAAGATTGTTGCTCCCACCTGCGCGCATTTTTTAGCTGTATCAGGTTCAATTCCGCCATCAATCTCGATCGGCAGGTCAGGGCGCATTGCGCGAAGCTTTCTTATTTTGTCCAAAACTCCATGATAAAAATGCTGCCCGGAAAATCCAGGATTTACTGCCAGAAGAAGTGCGACGTCAATTTTATCAACTAAATGTTGCAAGATTTCAACTGATGTATGAGGCTCGAGCGAAAAACCAAACGGAATCTGGTGTTGTTTTAAATGCCTAACAAGTAACAAAGGTTCCCTGGCTGATTCAATCGGAACAATAATTCGGTGAGGACGAATTTTGATAAAAGGGTCGATCCAATTTTCGATCCGCTCAACCATCAACTGAATTTCGAGTTTGCATTTTGTCCTGATTGAACTAACGACTTTGGCATCAATGGTTTGGTTTCGCGCATAAACATTATCAACGATATCGATCTGAACCCACTGCGTAAACGGCTCAACCGTCTTTAACTTGTGATGATAGTCGTTTGAAGTTTTTGCTAAAATTGCAGGTAGTATTTCAATCATAAAACTCCAAAGACGGGCCTTGTCACTGATTGTTTTCTAATTTCTTAATTTTCTCAATTCGGCGGACATGCCGTTCTTCACCTGTAAATTGGTTTATCAGCCAAAGTTCGATCGCTTTCTTGGCATTTTCTTCGGAAACAAACCGCGCTCCAATCGAAAGCATATTACTATTGTTGTGCTCTCTGGTTAACCGAATCATTTCGAATGGGTCGCTACTTGTCCTGCCAGTCACATCGGCTGCTCCTAACGGTGAAACCGCCGAGTAAAAAAGAGCGCAGCGAACATTTTTAAATTTGTTGGCCACCATCGCTTCAGCTTGGCCAGACCCGCCAAAAATTATTCCCCGGGAATTTTCAGGATCAGCCGAAACTGCCTCGGCGGCTTTGGCGATAAAGTCCGGGTAATCATCATTTGAATTAAAACTCTCTGCTCCACAATCGGTCACATCGTAACTTTTCTCACTGAGAAAGTGCTTAATCTTTTCTTTTAGTTCAAACCCCGCGTGATCGCTTGCTAAATAAACTTTCAAACTTGTCCTCCTGTTGGTGGCGCAGATGATTCAACAACCGGTGGTGTTGCTTGAGGGGTTGCAACCGGCTGACCACCAGTATTTTTGTTAACATTAGCAGCGTGGATAACCTGTTCAATTAATCTATTTGAATAACCCAGTTCATTGTCATACCAGGCAAAAACTTTGACCATGTCGCCGTCAACTACTTGGGTCAGGGGTAAATCGACAATTGAACTTTCGGTCCGACCGACAATATCAGTCGAAACTAAAGGATCCGTGCTCACAGCTAAAATTCCCTTGAGATTGCCATTGGCCGCTTCACTTAAAGCGCTGTTAATTTCTTCAACTGAGGTTTTTCTTTTTAGTAAAAAGGTAATATCCGAAATTGAACCAACCGGGGTGGGAACGCGAATACTCATACCGTCAAATAAGCCTTTGAGTTCCGGGATCGCTTCAGTTGTCGCAATCGCAGCTCCGGTTGTTGTCGGGACAATATTTATTCCAGCAGCACGAGCTCTGCGTAAATCCTTGTGGGGTCCGTCTTGTAGCAGTTGGTCTTGGGTATAACTATGAACCGTTGTCATCATCGCTTTTGCGATTCCAAATTTTGCTTGCATAACCGCCACGATTGGGGAAATACAGTTGGTGGTGCAGGAAGCGTTGTTGATAACTCTACCTTCGCCGGTGTCTTTATCAGCATTTACCCCGATCAAATAGGTTCCAACGCCTTCCCCCTTGGCCGGAGCAGAGATAATAACTCTTTTGGCTCCAGCTGTGATATGTTTGCTCGCTCCTTCCAGGTCAGTAAAACGTCCAGTCGATTCGATAACAATATCGACACCAAGCTGACCCCAAGGCAGGGCCGTTGGATCTTTTTCAGCGTAAACCCGATACGGTTTACCTTCAACTATGACGTTTTGGCTGTCACTGGTAACATTTTTAGAATAAATCCCATAAGAACTATCGTATTTGAGAAGATGGGCAAGTGTTTTAGCATCCGTTAAGTCGTTAACCCCAACAATTTCAACTTCATTGGGATGTTTATCCAAGGCAACCTTAAAAGCCTGACGGCCAATACGGCCAAAACCATTAATTCCAACTTTTACCATAAGGACAGTTCTCCTTTTCCGCCAGATGGCGGATTAATGTTAATCAGGATCAGGTCGTTCATGATCCGGCAAAGCAAATTCAATAGCATGGCAATCGGAAAAAGCCAAGCCACTACCACACTTGCAACCTTTAATAATCGGCTGAATAATTTCTTGGTTTTGAATTGTGAATCTTTCAGTTTTTTTCCAAAAAAGCAGATTGAAGCCCATTTGGTTAATTATATCAGCTTTAAAGAAAAATAGTAAAAATCTTAAATAGCCTTTAGTATAAGAAGTAAAACGGAAATCAACCGCTCAACAGTCAAGAAATTCTCCCCCAAATCTTTTTGAAGCGATGTGGCTGCAAAAAGTTTATCTACATTGCCAGTCGTTTGTGTAGATTTCATTGCTAAATCAAGCGGGTCCTTAATTGCTGTTGGGTTTTTTGGCATTTCGAAATTTTGCACAGTACCGATATTGGTTAATACTGAACTAAAGTGAAGTTTCAAATTTGAATTTGTCTCTACCTTACTGTTTTTAGATAACACCTCCCCGACTAAATCCAACTTAGTTAAATGGTAACTTCCAGAATTTACCCAAAGAGTCAAGATGGGTTTGTCGATTTTTAATTCGGAAAGTAAAGGAAATTTTTTGAAGCTATTTTGGTCAAGAGCCAACTTTATTTCGTAAAAACTATTCTTTGCTATTTTTGTTTTTTTAAAGCTTTTTACTTTGCTAAAGATTGATTTATCGATCAAACCAGACTGTACTTTTTGAAACTCGACTCGAATATCATCAATAATTTGTTGATCGTTGCGAGCTTTTACCCCTAGGGCTTTTTGAAAAGCGTCAAGATCAATTTTGTACCACTCTTTTTGCAAATTAGCTGTATTTATTCCAATTGCTTGTGGCAAACTGGTAATTTTGAAATAAAGTTCGTTCTGAGATTTAATCGTTTCAAATTCTGTCTGACTACCTGGAATAAAATTAATATTTCCGACAATTTTGGCTCTTGTCTTTGTTTCAAACGATCCGGCTTTTTCCACTGCTTGAATTGCAGTAAACTCAAGTAATTTAACTTTACCAGAATCCAAATCTAGCTTCGAAGTCAGGTGGTAATTCTGTAAATTCTGATTGCGAAATAATGATTTTGTAAAGACCTGCTTTGGCGTCTTTGGTAAAAATGGAATATCGACAACTACGCTATCGAGAAAATAAATAACTTTTTTATCGATAAACGGAGGGTAAAAATTAGAATAGCTTAAAATTATTGGAAAAATTATCAATAGTAACAAGATTGCGATTACAATCAAAATAGGTTTGTTATGAGGGTATGTCTGTTTTTTCTTTGCCACTTTCTTAATTTACCTTATATTTTTACTTTTGAGAATAAGCTGTTTTATTGATATAATGAAGTTTGGCCTGCCTCCATGCTCAAATTAAGCTTAGTTTTGAAAACTCTTCTTTTTGCTGTCTTCATAACAGCGCTAAACCTATCTTTGATTTTTGTAGTTGGACCCCTCTTTAATATTCAGATTAAACAGGCGGTGTTTGTTGGGGAAATAGCTTTAGTTGGTATTATTTCTTTTTCCTATTTAATTTTTATCTTTTTTTCATTTTATACAGCGAATTCAACAAAAAATAAACTCAATTTTTTTACTTCAGCTGCTACTAGAGTTGGCTCTGGTGAATTTGATAAAGAGATTGAACTAGACGCTGATGATGAATTCGGCAAACTCGCTTCTGCTCTGGAGGAACTGCGCCGTCTACTACGTGACCGACTAAACTCAACCGAAGAAGCCAGAAACCGTGCAGAAGCCATTCTTTTCAATGTCGGAGAAGGCGTTTTTGCGGTCAATCTCAAGGGCGAGATTATTATTTTTAATAAAGTTGCTGAAAGACTACTTGGTTTTAAACTAGAACAAGCTATCAATCAGCGTTACGACAGTCTTCTTCAGTTTTCAAATTCTAAATCCAGAGAAAATTATGGTCCATTTATCAATCAAGTTCTACTCGATGGTAAACAGCTTGCGTTACCCAAAGATACAGTCTTGGTAACTTCTGATCAAGCTGAAATTCCAGTGGCAGTAAACGCTTCTCCAATCCGAAATCAAAAGGGGATAATTGTCGGTGGGATAGTTGTCTTTCGAGATATTACTCATGAAAAGGAAATTGAGGAAATACGAACCGACCTTATCTCAATTGCCAGCCATCAACTGCGAACCCCGCTTTCAGAAATTAAAGGTTTAGTCTCGCTTCTAAATGATAATATTGCCGGTCCATTAAACCCTAAGCAAAAAGAATATATAAAACTTCTGAATGTAGCCAACGAACGAATGATCAACTTGGTCAATGATTTACTCAATATCTCCCGTATTGAGCAAGGTAGAATGCAGCTTAATTTTCAATCAGTTAACCTAGGTAGTCTAGCGACTGAAGTTCAAAAAAGTCTACTGCTGCGGGCTGCTGAACATAAACAAAAGTTCTACCTAACTATCGACCCAAATCTTCCAAATGTTTCAGTCGATCCTGAAAAAACAAAGGAAATAATTAGTAATCTCATGGAGAACGCCTTGAAATACACTTTTGATGGCGGTACAATTAACGCTAGAGTTACTGCCAATGAGATAGGGGTATGGGTTTTAGTCAAGGATAGTGGAGTGGGAATTCCTAAAGAGAGGCAGAAGGATCTCTTTCAGAAATTTTCAAGGGTAGAGAATCCTTTGAGCAGATTAACTACCGGAACCGGGCTTGGACTTTACGCAGTTAAAAAGCTTGTTGAAAAACAAAAAGGCAAAGTTTGGTTCGAATCAGAAGAAGGAAAAGGCAGTACTTTCGGATTTGTTTTACCAATTGCAAAGGCGAACTAATTATGACTGCAAAAATATTAATCGTTGATGATGAAGAGATTTTAAGAAAAATTTATTCCGATAGACTTACCTTTGAAGGTTTTACTATTGATACCGCCGCCGATGGTGAGGAAGCAATTGCTAAAATAAAGAGTTTTGGGCCAAACCTAATCTTGCTCGATATCTTGATGCCAAAACTAAACGGTTTGCAGGTTTTAGAGCAATTAAATACAGACGCTGCTCTAAAATCTATTCCCGTAATTGTCTTAAGCAACGTCGCCAACGATGAGAATATCAAAAAAGCGCTGACCCTTGGAGCAAAAGATTACCTTCTCAAGACCAATTTTTCCCCCAATGAAATAATCAATAAAATTAAAACTCTTCTCGATACTGGAACTGAGAAATCTTATCGCATCTCGCCGCGGGATGGTTACGGTGATGTCATCAAACTTTCCCAAGATTTTTCCTTTATGAATTTCTACAAATGCCCGAGTTGTGGCGGAAATTTAGTCTTTGAGTTAAAACCAGATAAACAAAACCCAGATAACCATCAATTCATAACATCCGTTATTTGTGATTTGTGTAAGAAGACAGTTTAAACCTTACCCCAGTTAATTCTTGTCCAGATTCTTTCATGGAAAAAATAGAATACTGAAGCTACAATTAATTTTGCCAAAGCAAGTTTACTGGAGAGGTCGAAATTTTTGGTGACAAGGTAGGCGATCGAAAAATCGATTACTAAAACAAACAATCTCCAGGAAATTGTTTTTACCAAAGAGCGGTTAATTGTCTCACCTATAGGACTCATAGTTTAGATTTATTTATCTGTAATAACTAACATTAAATCAGCTACGTTTGATTCAAGTTGTCCGGTATCAATACCATCACCGACTTTCTGAAAAAAATGGAACGAATCGTTTTCTTTAAGGAAATCTTCTGGATTTATTTTTGCCTCGTTTGCTTTTTTCAGAGTGTAGAGGTCCCCAACTGCTCCAGCATAATCCGAATGATCGTGGCCATCAGATCCAGCCGAGATTAAAACTTGGTTTTCCTTAATAATCGATAAATTCGACAAAACCAGTTCTTGGCTTCTCCCACCAATACCATCACCATTGACCTCAACTGTGGTTTCTCCAGCAGCGATCAAAACTTCACCTTTCCTTGCTTGAGACAACAACTCTGCACCAACTTCTTCTGCCCGACCGTGGAGGTTGTTGGCGAAGACTCTGGTCGAATAACCCAAGGCCCGTGCCTCTTCTTCCATCGCGCCTGTGGCAATTGAATTGTCCATAACTAGAAAATTCTCTACCTTTTGAAAAAGTTTTTCGGCCTTTGGAGTCTCGTGTAATTCCAAATCCGCTATTGAGACTTTTTCGAGAATTTTATATTTGTCCAATACCTTCTTTGCATCCTCAACGCTCGTGTGGTCCATCACCGTCGGACCAGAAGCAATTGTACTCAAATTGTTACCGATAATATCGGAAAATATTAAAGTCACTAACGTTGATGGGTAAGCAAGCTCCGCTAGTCGGCCACCTTTTATTTCCGACAAATGTTTGCGAACAATGTTCAGTTCCTCTATATCCGCACCTAAATCCATTAAATTTTCTGCAATCGTTGCTTTTTCGCTAAAAGTAATACTATAAGGAGCAGTCAGCATCGCTGAACCTCCACCGGAAATAACTACCAAAATCAAATCATCTTCTGTAGTTTTTTTAAATAAATCAATTACTTTTTTAGTAGCGACAACGTTGTTTAAAGAAGTATGAGGATGGGTACATTGATAAGTTTCCAAACCGGAAATTTTATCTGGCTTCAAAGACAATACAATACCGCCGCTTAGTTTATCCCCCAAAATATTTTTTATTTCAGACGAAGCGACAAATGAATCCTTACCAAATGCAACCAAAAAGATTTTCCGATAATTCGAGAGGTCGTAGGCACGATCTCGAATAAAGAGATAATTATCCCGTAATTTGACAGTTTCTGAAATTACTTTTTTTGTATCTATCGCCACAAGGCCTGCATTGAGAATTTTTAAAGCCCGATCGCGAGTTGGTGTTGTTGATAGTAAATCTTTATTTCGAATTAGCATAATGAGAAAGTGTATTTTTAATTAACATAATTAAAAAGTGAACTTCGAATCAGTACTGGGTAAAACTTGTTTAAAAAAATCGATTTATTCTATTGTATTAAAAAATCTGGTTCTTTGAAAGATCCAGAAACTTCAGGTTTGATCTACTTACCAAAGGCCCAATATTTTGGTAGGGTTAATGTAAAGGTTGTACCCTTGCCTAAAACACTCTCAAAAGTAATGTCACCATTCATCCGTAGGAGTAGCTGTTTTGCCACGTACAATCCAATTCCGTAACCTTTTATTTTTACCTCTCCTGTATTGGTATTCTCAGTGTAAAGTTTTTCAAACATTTTACTCTTCATTTCCTCAGGGATCCCCACACCAGAATCTGCAACTGACAAAATTAAATGTTTATCTGTAGTTTGAGAAGAAATTAGAATTTTTCCATACTCTGGAGTAAACGAAATTGCATTCTCGACCAAAATAATTAGTATTTCTTCTAGCCGCTCTTTATCAATTAAAACTAGATTCTCTTTTGGGACTTGAATTGTGAGTTGAATAAATTTTTCATCAATATCTTTCTGCATACTAGAAAGTATAAATTCGATTGAATTTCGAACATCAATCTTTTGGAAGTAAAAACTAATTTTCCCAGTTTCGATTCTAGCTACTTCCAAAAGCAGGCTAACGATACTTGCCAATTTATTTCCAGTAGAAAAGCTCTTGTTCAATAAATTTTTAAGATTGACTTCAACTTTTGTTTTGGAATCAGTATTGATTAACTCTAAGTATCCTCTGATAGCTGTAATCGGGCTGCGAAGTTCGTGTGCGATTATAAAGACAAATTCATCTTTTATTTTATCTAATTGGTGGATCTGCTCTATTTTCAAATACTCCTGCTTTTTTTGGATTATGGTTAATTCTGTTACTAAAAATCTTCCTAGAGCAGTAACTACAATAATCCCAAATAAATTAACCAAATAAAGATTGGTGGCGTCAGATAACCCAATACTTCGATAATTTCCAATTATATGTAATGACAACATTACTGCCGCGATAATCGAAGTAGTGATTGAGTATTTTAAACTAAGCTTTGCAGCTACATTCAAAACAGGTAAAAAATAAAGAAAATTGAACAAGCTATAAGTACCGCCGGTGAAGCTGACGATAAGGGTTATCGCCATCAAATAAATAACAGTTTCAGTAAAAATTGCCAGTTCTGTATGGGTAAATTTCTTCTTAGCAAATAAATTCCAGAATGTAGCAAAGGCGAGTAAAAAAGCTGCAACAGTATACACACCAAATTTATTAACTTCAATCAAAGTATCCTTTATGATTGGGTTGGGAAGTTTTATTTGAATTATTACCAATCCACAAACAATTAGCAGAACAAGAAATACTAATCTGATTCTTTCCAGTCTTTTAAATTTTTGAGTAGTTGTTTCCATAATTTAAAAATACTTTTTGAAATACTATTTATTTTAAATTACATGGCGTGCAAACGACATATAATTTTTCTAAGTTACTCCTCCTTCCGTTTTTAAAAGAAGTGAGAAATAAAAAGTAGTCCCCCGGCCAACCTGACTATCGAACCATATTTTTCCATCTTGTCTTTCGACTAACTCTTTAGTAACAAACAAACCCAATCCGGTACCTTTTGGTTCACTGGAGCTACGATTAACACGATAAAATTTCTCAAACAAATGTACTTTTGCTTCTTCCGGAATACCAAAACCACTATCTCTTACAAAAGTTACGGCCTGATCTTCCTCTTTAGAAAAGCCAACCGTAACTTGTGTGTTTGAAGGAGAATACTTAATCGCATTGTCTATCAAATTGGCGAGAATCTCATGCAAACGGGAAGGATCAGCCGATACAATAATTGTTTCGAAATTTGGTTGATAAATTAGTTTAATATTTTTTTCTGCTGCTGACATACTAAAATCCGACAGTGTTGCACCGATCAATTGATTTAAATTTACTTCTTGCAAACTAAGTTTTAGCTTCTGACTTTCAATTCGAGATAAATCAGATAGATCGTTAACCAAACTCCCCAATCGCTCAGTATTGTCATTTGTTTTTTTCAGTAAATCAAAAATATCCGGGCTTAACTGCTGCTCTCCGGCTTTCAATGCAGCCTTAAGGTAGTTCAGAAGCGATAATATTGGCTGCCGTAGTTTATTGCTGATAATAAATACAAATTCGTTTTTAACTACATCGATTTGCTTGGCTGTTTTAAGTTGCGAGGATTCACCAAATTCCTGCGCAATTTTTTCTTGACTGAAAACTGATTTTCCAAACAGTGCTACAATTATTAATGCCCAAAGATGAAGTATTGTTAAATTAACCCTGAGTTCCGGAGAAAAAGAAGTACTAAAAAATATCCCTTCAATAATTAAAGCAGCTGCAATCGTCACAACAATCGAGATAAAATACTTTATTTCCATTGAAGCAGCGGCACTCAAAACCGTTAGATAAAAGAAAAATAAGACTAAACTACCAACCCCTTGAGTAAAATGCACACCAGACCAAACAAAGAGTATCGTACAGTAGTAGTAAATCAAAATTTTAGTTAAACCGGAATATTTTTTGGGTACAAGTCGAAACCAAGAAAAAGCAAATATAAAAACAAAACCAAATAGCTTCCAAAGACTTACCTTATCAATTGGTAATGAGAAGCTTAAAAACGAGAGAAACAGTGCTCCACCAAGTCCAAGATAAGTAAATACCTCCGCGATTCTTTCAAAACGGTAATATTTTTCTTTTTCCTGAAGAGAAGTGGAATTTACAGGTTGGTTGGCAGTAACCATTTAATCTATTGTACTAGAAATTGACCTAGTGGGAAAGTTTATCAAAAGCTGCTTTAAGTCTTTTGAGAGTAACTTCCTTGGTCAAGGCTTCCATTGTAATAAATAAAGGAGGGGTAGTTTTGCTACCGGTAACGACAACTCTTAAAAGCATAAAAAGTTCCCCCCGGCCATAAGCGCTTTTTTCTTGAACTAAAGTAACCATCTTTTCGATTTCTTGTTCGCTCCAATCAATTTTTGCTAAATCTTGAAAAACTCTTTCAAGAATTTCCTTTATTTCAACCTCTGTTCTTCCTTTTGGCAAAAATTCACTCTTCGGAATAGTAATCTCCTCAAAAAAGAAATTAACTAGAGGATCAAACTCAGTCAAGATCTTCATTCTTTCTTTCACCAAAGGTAAAACTTTCTCGATTTGATCTTTAGAATATTTTGAAAATTCTTGGAGTTTTATTAGTAAGCTTTCATTTTCTGTTGCTCGAATATATTCCCCATTAAGCCAACGCAACTTTTCAATATCAAACACAGGACCAGCTACATCCAACCTTTCAAAACTAAATTCTTTTATCATTTCCGGCAAAGTAAATATTTCCTGGTCGTTAGGCATTGACCAGCCCATCAAACCCAAAAAGTTAACAAAAGCTTCCGGAAGATAACCTTGTTCTCGATAGAAGGTTAGGGAAACTGGGTTTTTGCGCTTGCTAATTTTTGACCGATCTGGATTGCGAAGCAGTGCCAAATGAACAAATTCAGGTACTTCCCAACCAAAAGCTTTGTAAAGCAGTACGTGTTTTGGGGTCGAGGACAACCATTCTTCAGCACGAATTACATGGCTAATTTCCATGAGATGGTCATCAACCACACTGGCTAGGTGATAGGTTGGGAACCCGTCTGATTTCAGCAAAACTTGATCATCAATTCCCTGATTTTGAAACTCTATGTCTCCTCGGACTTTATCAGTAATTATGGTAACACCCTCATCTGGAACCGCTAGTCGAACAACTGCATTTTCTTTATTTTCCGGCGGATCAAATCTACACTTTCGGTCGTAACGAGGCAACTCCTTTCGCGCCTGCTGCTCTTCTCGAAGTTTTTCCAGTCGTTCTGAAGAACAGTTACAATAATAGGCTTTTTTGCTTTCAATTAATTGTTTTGTGTGTTCTTGATAGATTTCTAATCTTTCAGATTGACGATAGGGACCAAAATTACCCTCGGTCTGTGGACTCTCATCAGGATTTAATCCCAACCATTTCAAACTCTCCATTATTTCCTTTTCTGAACCAGCGACAAACCGTGTTCGGTCTGTGTCCTCAATTCGCAAAATAAAATCACCGTTTTGTTGTTTTGCAAAGCAATAATTAAATAAAGCAGCATAGGCTGTACCTATATGGGGGCTGCCGGTTGGAGATGGGGCAATCCTAGTTCTGACTTTTTTCATTGATTTTTGCCTGTTAATAAATTGATTATATCCTAACTAATAATAGCCTAACTTGAATAAGTATTAAAAACAACGCTATACTAACAACTAATGGGTCTGTCTACTGCTGCAGAAAAATTTAAAAAAGCACTTATTTGGTTAGGAATTGGTCTAGCTGCATTAGCCTTGATTTGGATTTTATGGTTACTGCTATCTTTTGTTTGGAAATTAGTATTTCCACCACCATCTCCTGACCCAAACACGCTCTTTGGCCAAATAAGCAAACCTTTTGATTACAACTTTGATCCTAAAAATATTATTTTTGAACTTGATACACCCGGAGGAAAGCTACCTGCTGAAACAAATATCCTTCCAGTATTTGTTATCCCTTTGCCAGAATCAAAATTTAAATCCCTCGATGAAGGCAAAAAAATTGCTACCGGCGGTGGTCTTGATTCAGAACCAACCAAACTCTCAGAATTTGAGTGGCGTTTTGGTAGTAAACGCCAACCCAACAAATCTCTGAAGGTAAATATTGTGACAAAGAATTTTGCTTACACATATGATTGGACGACTGACAATTTGAGCTTAAACGGAGTTTTCAAAACTAGTGATTCAATAATGATCGCAAAAGCAAAATCGTATCTCGGAAACTTCCTTTCATTAAAAACAGATCTAAAATCCGGAACAGGAAGAGTAAATTATTTTAAAATAGTCGGGAAAGATGTTAATCCAGTCAGTAGTTATTCAGAAGCCAATGCCGTCCGAGTGGAATTATTCCGCGACAATATCAGCTATAAAACTAAAGAATATCCAGTATTTGAAGCCAATCATTCACTATCTTTAATCAATTTACTAATTGCTCCAATAAATCTTTTAGAAGTAAACTTCACCTATTGGAATGTAGATTTCAGCAAAATAGCCACCTATGGGGTTAAGACAACAGATCAAGCTTACAATGACCTCCGTCGCGGTAAAGCTCTAGTTGCAGACCCGTTGATAAAATTTGAAAATATTACAATTACCAAAACCTCCTTAGGCTATTTCAATCCTGCAACCAGCGTAGTACGCTTTCTGCAACCAGTCTTTAATTTTGAAGGTGAAGGTTTGGTGAATGGGGAAAAGAAGGATTTCCAGGCTTACATTTTAGCAGTAACTGACGACTATATCAAATAAAATTTCTTTATTGATTAACTTTTTTGCTCAATAAATTTATCTTGATAATACTATTACTCTTTTTCTTTATTTAGCTTGATACCTAATTCTTTTAGAGTTTTTTCAGAAACCTCACTTGGAGCGTCCATAACAGCTATTTGCCCAGACGATGCTATTGGGAAAGCAATAACTTCACGAATCGATTTTTCGCCTTGAATTACGGCAACCAGTCGATCTAACCCAACCGCAATTCCTCCGTGAACTGGTGCACCGTAACTGTAGGCCTCCAGGATATGTCCAAAATCATCTTCAATCTGTTTTTGTGAGTAACCCATTATCTTGAATACTTGTTTTTGGATTTCTGGTTCGTGAATCCGGATACTTCCTGAAGCAAGTTCGAATCCATTGCAAACTAGATCGTATTGAAGTGACCCAATTTTGCCAATATCTTTTTCTACCTTTAAGTTTTCTATATCGTCTGGATCCGGGGCAGTGAAAGGGTTATGAGAAAAAGTCCAACGTTTTTCCTCTTCGTTATACTCAAATAAAGGAAAATCAATGACGAAGGCAAAAGCCAACTCATTTTTATCATCCTTATTCTTACGATTGTCAAACTTATCAGCACCAAACTTTTTCAGCGCTTCTGCAAAAGTGTAGCGTGGAAAAGGTTTCGTAGTTATTTTCTTACCAAGTTTTTCGGCTAAACTTATCATTAACTCCTCGATTAATCCCAAAATATCCTCCCGATCAACAAAGGCCATTTCTAGATCTAGTTGGGTGTGTTCAAATTGTCGATCAGCTCGTAAATCCTCATCTCGAAAAGCTCGCGGGAATTGATAATAACGGTCGATACCGGTTAACATCAAAAGCTGTTTGTATTGCTGAGGGGATTGGGTTAAAGCGTAAAATTCACCCTTTTGCAACCTTGAAGGTACCAAGAAATCACGAGCCCCCTCTGGAGTCGTTTTACTCATGTAAGGCGTTTCGATTTCAATAAATTTTTCTTGATTAAGAAAATTTCTAATATGAGTAACTACTTCATGGCGAACTTTGAGATTTTTTTGCAAACGTTCTCTACGCAAATCAATATAACGATATTTCAAACGGACGGTTTCGTCAATTTCTAGACCATCGGTATCAATTGGCAGAGGTAATTCTTTCGCTTTTCCGATTATTTCAATTTCAGTGGCGGTTAGCTCTAACTTCCCAGTCGCAAGATCGGGGTTTATATTACCTTCAGGTCGGTTTTTTAGTTCACCTTTTATTTTGATACAATCTTCACTGGTTAAACCTTCAGCAATTTTATAAGCCTTTTCTTGTTTTGGAGTAATTACAGTTTGGAGCAAACCAGTAGAATCGCGAAGGTCAAAAAAAATAATTTTTCCATGATCGCGGCGAGAATTTACCCAACCAAATATTTCGACTTCAGAACCGGATTTTTCTAATAAATCTGTAATGTAGATTCGCTTTGCTCTCTGTTTATTCATATGTATTTAATAAATAAGTTCGTTTCATTTAGCCACCATTCTATTCTAAAGTGATCAGTTTGTCCAGATTCAACTCATCTTTTTTAAATCTTTTATTCTACCTTCAATTCTTTTGCGGCTGTTCCAGAAATTTTCGCGAATATTGTAGACAATATCGACCAAATCACCTTCGCTTGGTTTTTTCTCAGCCAAGCTAAAACCAACTGCTTCCAAAACTACACCTTCTTTATCTTTTAGAGTCAGCTTTAGGTGGTTGTTTTCTTTTCCAACCAACCTTACTGCAATAACTTCAAGACTTTTTGTTAAAAAAATTGGTTCTGGGTTGCCAATTCCAAAAGGTTCAAATTCTTTAAGTAATACATTTAAATCCTCGTTGATTTCATTAAAACTTATTTCTAGGTCGATTTTTATCTCCGGGGTTAGATTTTCTTCGGTGAGTTCTTCTTCAGCAACTTTGACCAGATCCGCGCGAAATTTAGAAATATTTTCCTTGTTTATCGAAAACCCAGCAGCCATGGGATGCCCGCCATGAGAAATAAGTAATGGTGAGCTTTTTCCAATTGCGTTTGTAATGTTAAATCCAGAGATGGATCGAGCCGAACCTTTGCTAACTACAGAGTTTTCACTAATGACAGCAGTTGGCCGGTGATAACTTTCAGTAATTCTCCCAGCAACAAGTCCGACTACCCCTTCTTCGTATTTTTCAGACGAAATTACAAACAATTTTCCTCCTAGATATTTTTTTTCTACCTCATTTTTCGCGTGTATTAACGCTTCTTGGGTGGAGTCTTGCCTTAGTTTGTTTGTTTGCCCAAGCTTTTGTGCAAGTTTTTCGGCACGCGAGACATCACGCGTCAAAAGAAGACGCAAAGAATCATAGGCACTTTCCATCCGCCCCATGGCGTTTAGTCTTGGGGAGATCATAAATCCAATCTCATAAGTACCAATATCCTTTCCAATTGTAGCCTCGTTGTAAAGTGCTTTTAAACCAATCCTATTTGAATTTCCAAGGGTTGATAAGCCATTTTTAACAATAACCCGATTTTCGCCAATCAAAGGCACCATATCGGCAACTGTTCCCAAGGTAGCTAATTCAAGATTTTTGAAAAATTGTTCGCCTTCGCCATTACCAAATTCCTCAAGCAAGGCTGTTGCGAGTTTAAAAGCAACCCCTGCCCCAGACAAAGTTGTTGTGTGCAAGGTTGCAAAACTTTTCGGAAGGATTTCTTGCGGTTGGTGATGATCAGTAATTATCAAATCCAAACCAAGACTAAGTGCAAATTTAGCCTGTTCAACGGCTGTTATTCCACAATCAACACTGATAACAACTTTGGCCCCTTCTTTAGCTAAACTTTCCAATGCCTCGTTATTTAAACCATAGCCTTCTGTATGACGACTAGGAATGTATGGCAAAACTTTTGCCCCGAGCAAGTCTAATGTTTCCCACAAAATCGCGCTGGCGGTAATTCCATCAACATCATAGTCGCCGTAAATGTAAAGTAATTCCTTTTCCGAAATTGCTTTTTTTATTCGATTAGTTACTTTAGTGATTTGGGGAAACAATTTTTCAGTTGAAATTAACTTTGTGAGATGAGAATGGAGAAAATTCTCTTGGTCGACCTTTGTATCGATCTTCCGGTTTGAAAGTAACTGCTCTTTAAGGTCTCCTTCCACTTTAGGGTAAACTACCCAACGTTTATTTTCCATATCAAAATCTTCTCTTCATCTTTTCCTGATCACGAGTAACCCACCAAGAATCTTTCTTATCTGCAAACCACCAATCATCGGAATTGGTCACGATGATTTTTTTCGCTAGCTCTTGCGCTGATTTTGTCTTCAATCTTTTTACTGCTGAAGGTATCCAAGTTTCTGCTCGAGAATTGCCAGTATCGGTTTCTTCTTTAAGTGAAAGAATCCACTCTAGTTGGTCTGCATCTTTTGCTAGAATCGACTCTTTAGTTTTTCTCTCGGAAAACTCTTTTAGAGTGTCCACAATATCCTCCCCAAATTCCAAAGTTTTAGCTAAATCAGAAATCGCCTTGTACTCGTCCGATTCAGTATATTTTTGATGGACATAATTTAGATCACTGGTTCGAGCTTCGGCGAGATCATGAAAAAGGCACATTTTGAGAATTTTGGCGGTATCAACCTTGCCTTCCATTATCGATAAAACATAACCAACATAAACCACGCGATTAATGTGTTCGGAAACCGATTGTTCACCGCTTCCCAGAAAATGAAAACCGCTTCTGGGAGTTTTAGCGAGAATCCCAACTTCAAACAAAAAATCGACAATTGGTTTTATATTCTTTTTCATAGAGAGCTTATTCTGATATTTCGTAGGTTTTCTGTCAAGTAAAACGCTAGGTAATTGAGGTCCAAAGTGAGGATTTTAGGTTAACTTTGTAATTCTTGAAATTAACGCCTTCCTTTATTAATATCTGCATTTGTTTATTACTGCCACCAAAGGCATAGCTTGGAGCTAAACTACCATCCGCATGGACTACTCGATGGCAGGGAACAGTTTTTGGATCTTTATTTTGATGGAGATATTTACCCACAACCCTTGGACCAGTATCGACAAGTCTGGCGATCTGTCCGTAAGTTGCGACTTTGCCCGTAGGGATAGTTTTAACCATTAGAAAAACTGCTTCTTTTGTACTCATATTTCTTTTGTTATTATATCGTTAAGAAACTCACAATTTCTAAATTGTAAGGTCTCCACCATGAAAAATATACTAAAGATAGTTTCTATCTCCAAACCCCTACATAAGCTGGTTTTGATAATTGGCTCACTAATTTTAACCGGAGCACTACTGGATCTAATTCCGCCAATTCTATCTAAATTCATCGTTGATGAAATCGTCAAAAAACTTAACAACCAAGGTGGTAGTGTAACTTTCTTGGCTGTTCTTATCGGGATTGGTTTTTCACTTAATTTTATCGGAACCCTTGGAGATACAGTAAGTGAGCGGCTTGGGGATCATTTTGCTGGCAAACTTCGCAAATTTTTAACTGAAAAATTCTATGATAAGGTTCTGAGACTACCACAAAGTTATTTTGATAGCGAGATTTCCGGAAAAATAATTAACCAACTTAATCGCGCCATCAGCTCCATCCAAAATTTCATTAATAGCGCTACCAATTTTATTCTTCCGACCTTTTTACAAAGTATTTTAACTATTGCAGTTTTAGCTTTTTATAGTTTACCAATTGCCTTTTTCACTTTTATCCTTTTTCCGATTTATTTAAGTTTAAGCTATTACTCCTCAAAACGTTGGGGCAGGGAAGAAGTAAAGAAAAATGCGATTGAGGATCTTTCGCGCGGAAGAATCAACGAGGTCGTTGGTAACATAAAACTAGTCAAAAGCTTTAACAACCAATTGAATGAATTTAAATTTATTCAAACCAACCTGGACAAATCAAATGAGATTTATGCTCTCCAGAGTCGCACCTTTCACATTTTTGATTTTTTCCGCAACCTCAGCCTAATCATTATTTTATTGTTGATCAATATTATCGCTTTTTATCAAACTTTTCAGGGGAACTTTTCAATTGGTACTTTGGTTTTAATTTTACAGCTCGTGAACCAAGCCCGTCGGCCACTGTTTGCAATGAGCTTTATTTTGACCAATATCCAGAACGCTGAAGCTGGTAGTAAGGAATATTTTGAAATATTGGAACTGCCTTCAAAAGAAGATTACTCGAAAGAAGAAAAAACTGAAATTATCAAGGAACCAACAATAGAGTTTAAAAAAGTTTCCTTTAGTTATGAAAAATCCGAATCAGTCTTGGACGATATTAGTTTTAAATTAAATAAAAAAGAAAGTGTGGCTTTAGTTGGACATTCTGGTGCCGGGAAATCGACGATTATCAACTTGATACTGAAATTTTACGAACCAAATAGTGGTGAGGTTTTACTTAACAGTAAAAAATATTCAATCCTGACCCACAAATCGATAAGACAAAATATTGCTTTGGTTTTTCAGGAAAACGAATTGTTCTCAACCAGTATCCGTGAAAATGTCGCCTACGGCAACCTTCAAGCAAATGACGAAGAAATCATCGAGGCTTTGAAAAAAGCCAATGCCTTCGAATTTGTTGATAAACTTCCAAACGGAATTAATAGTGAAGTCGGGGAGCGCGGAGTCAAGCTTTCCGGTGGACAAAAACAACGGATCCAAATCGCCCGAGCAATTCTCAAGAACTCACCAATTTTAATTCTCGATGAGGCAACAAGCTCACTTGACGCTAAAAGTGAAAAAGAAGTTCACGAAGCCTTGAATATATTGATGAAAGATCGAATGGTCATCATTATTGCCCACCGTTTTAGCACGATTCAAAATGTTGATAAGATTATAGTAATAGATGAAGGAAAAATTGTCGAAAGTGGCAACCCTGGAGAGCTGGCCAAAAAACCAGGGATTTATTCAGAGCTACTTCATTATCAGATTGAAGGCAACCGCAAACTACTCGAAAAATTCGAAATTTACTAAATAAATTTTAGGAGTAAAATTGGTACAAAAAAACCGCTCTTTTTAGCGGTTAAGTAATAATATTATAACAGCTTTGAAATGTTGTGTCAAATTTTTTCTGGTTTAGTTCGTTTTCGCTTTTTACTTAAAGACAAATTTTAGTTTTTTGAAAAAAAGGAAAGGCGTACCGATAATTAAACATCGGTACGGGACAGAATTGTCCAGCTCATAATGAACTCCTTGATCTTAACTCTCTTTTTTCGACTACATCGAAAGCAATTCCACACAGGGAACACAGCGTTTGCGTTTTGCCCGTTCTATTTCAGTTCCGGGAATAATGAATTCCGTACGACGACAACCTTGACAGTAGAAATTTCCCTTGGGAAGTTTGTTTTCCAGAAACCGTGTTTTCTGACTGCTTCGGAATATCCGCTGGTTTTGTGCTTGTATTGCCCTCATCTTTGCTTCAAGCCGTCGCTTTCCGCGAAGAGTAGCACTGATCTTTAATATTTCACTAACCACTACACCTGACTCCATTCACTAAACTAACTGACTTTGAGAAACAAAAAAACAGCCCCGAAGGGTTGTCTTTTATAAGAACTTGTTTAATATAACAAATTAGCCTCAAAGAAGCAAGCAACTTATTTCTTTTTCGCCTTCTGGGCAACCTCAACTGACTTTTCGATCCATTTGGCAAGTTTCTCACGATTGTCAATTATTTTTTCCGGAAGTTCCCAATAATTCATCCTCGTAACTTTTCCGTTTAGCGTTGTGTACGTAAACTGCTTGCTTCCAAATTTTTCAAAATCCTTTTTGTTACTACCATCGACTTTGAAATAAAGAGCGTCATCTGAAATCAAGGCAAAGAAAAGAGAGTCTTTATAGATTCCAAAACCCCCAAACATCGGCCGCGAACTTATCCCATCTATTTCATAGAAAACTTCATTCATGACATATTCGTGAAAAGGATTTGTCTTTGTCATAATCTATTTTAACTGTTCGTAGCGAAAGCACTCATAAAAATGGTTGTTGAGTAGGCCAGCAGCTTCAAGAAAAGAATAGGTTATCGTCGTGCCGACAAATTTAAAACCTCGTTTTACCAAATCACGACTGATATGATCCGAAAGATCAGATTTGGTTGGAAAATCTTCCAGTTTTTTGTGTTTGTTCACAATTGGCATATTGTCAACAAACCCCCAGATATATTTATCAAAACTGCCGAACTCTCGTTGAACTTCCAGAAAACACTCAGCGTTGGTTATCGTCGAATTAATCTTGGCGCGATTACGGATAATACTTGCATCGGCCAACAACCGTTCGTAATCTTCCTTATTGTAGTGAGCAATTTTTTCGGGTTGGAAATTGTTAAGAGCTTTACGGAAATTGTCTCGCCTATGCAAAATTGTTTTCCAACTCAAGCCAGCTTGAAAAGCATCGAGAACCATAAATTCAAAGATTTTACGATCATCATGCAACGGAACTCCCCATTCTTTGTCATGATAGTCCTTCATCAGTTGGTCAACTTCTGACCAAGGACATCTATAAAGTTGGTTTTTGGAAAATTTTTTCAAATCTATCTTTTAACTAAGCTTCCGCCTGCGTCAAGACATTCTGGCACCATAGACGCTGGAAAATTGTAAGGGGTAATAACACTACAGTCTGGTGTTGCTTGACCATCGTAGACAATTGTCCAGTCATTTCCAACTTTAACCGCAAGGTAGTAACCACCACCAATTTCTTCTCCTTTTGTACTAACCATTCCCTTGGCAAAATTATCGACCTTATTGCTAACTGTAACATCAATCTTGTCTACCGCAATTCCGGTTTTAGAAACCAAAGCTTTTGTAATCAAGGCTGTATCATCAACAACCGCGACTTCAGGAGTGGTAGTTTTTTCTGTTGTGGTCGTAGTCGTCGTAGTTGTAATCGTTTTCTGAGTGGGAGTGGAAGTTGTCGTCTGTTCACGCAAAAAGAAGTACCAAAAGACAGCGGCCGCGATAACCAACAAGACTAGAATCGAAAGAACAGTGAGTGGTCTCTTGTTGCTTGGTTTCTTTTGGGCAGTTTCAATATCCATCTACTTAAGCTTAATCGTAACTCGTATCAACTGTCAAGAAATTAAACCTAACTCAGCTAAAACTTCCCCTGCATGTACCGCTGGTTTAACACCTTCATAAATCTTCGCGATTTCACCTTTTTCATCGATCAAAAACGAGGTTCGTATTGTTCCAAGAAATTCTTTTCCGAAGATTTTTTTTGGTTGGTAGACGTCGTAAAGTTTAACCACCTCTTTTTTCTCGTCAGATAACAAGGTAAAGGGTAACTTGTACTTGTCGGCAAATTTCTTATGGCTCGAAACACTGTCCGTACTGATGCCTATTACCTCCGCATTAACTACGCTGAAATTTGGAAAACTATCTCGCAGAGAACAAGCTTCAGTCGTGCAACCCGGAGTATCGTCTTTGGGATAAAAATAGAGCAAAACTTTCTTGCCTAGATAGTCAGAAAGTTTACGATCTTTACCATTTTGGTCAGAAAGCTCAAAATCCGGTGCTTTAGAATTAACTTCTAACATAAATTAGATCTTATCTTAAAATGAGAAGTTTAGATACTCAGGGGTAATTTTTTATTAATTTCAATTTTTCTTCGCGGGATAATTTTTTAATTCTGGCTTCCTCTTTGGAAGCAGTCGAACGATTTTTAAATTTTTTAAAAAAAACTAATTTCACCGGTCTGCGACCTCGGGTATATTTGGCTCCAAGTTCAGAAGAGTTGTGTTCTTTAACTCGTCGTTTTAGATCTAGAGTAATTCCACTGTAAAGACTCTTGTCGGAGCACTCAAGAATATAAAGAAAGTACATTTCTTAATGTTCAATTATTTCTAATTTTGGATTTTCTTTTCGGGCGTTTACTCTGACTGTTCCACCAACCGGAAAAGTAATTTTAGGATCAGCGTGACCAAAATCAACATTGGCTAAAACTGGTATAGCGTCGAGTTCTTTTTTAGTTTTGACGATTTTAATTAAAAGATCATCTGGTAGCTCGCTTTTCTTTTGAAACCGACCGATCACAAGACCTTTGACACCCTTGAAATTTGGCAAATGGATCAAGGATTGAAGATCACGATCGACTAAATTAGAGGTGGTAGTCTCGTCGTCCTCAAGAAAAAGAACTGAATTTTCTAAACCTGGAAAATATTCTGTCCCCTGCAATAAATTCAGTGTGCAAAGATTGGCACCGATAATCGTTCCGGAAGCCTCACCTTCGTTTATAATTAAGTAGCCGTTGTTGTCAATCAAATTTCGTTCTTTTTGATTTATGTACCAAAGATCATCACTCCATTTTTCACTCGGTTTGATTTCGAAGGGATAACTCTCAAACAAACATTTCTTAAAATATTCTAATGTGTAGTCAAAATAAAGTTCCTGCCCGAAACTCGAGTAATGCGGTCCAGAATATGAAACCAAACCGGTTTTCGCAAAAATTGCGTTATTGAGTGCAGTAATATCCGAAAAACCGCAGAAAACTTTAGGGTTATTTTTAATCAAATTCCAGTCGATATATTTTAGAAGCTGGTTGGTGTTGAAACCTCCTAGTACAGTAATAACAGCTTTAATTTTTTTATCAGCAAAAGCATCGTGGAGATCATCAATGCGGGATTTAATAGTTGACGAGGCGAAATCGTCTTTTTCTTCAACGTGTTTCCCGAAACTTATTTTTAATCCCAAATCGGAAAATCTCTTGTTGGCAATTTGCCTAACTTCTTTCGAGATAATCGTTAACGATTGCGCCGGTGCAATAATCCTAACCGCATCACCAGTTTTTAATTTTTCCGGATAAATCTTGTTCATTCTTAGCAATTTTAAACCAATTCTCAAAAAAGTGCTAATTTGTTCGAGCAATATTTCTCAATGTCTGTTATTATTTACTTTATGGCAGAAAAATGTCCTAAATGCGGTTCTCCCTTAGCAGAAATCAGCGAAACTCCGACTGGTCGGCAGTTGCAAAAATGCACGACTGCCAACTGGAACGCTGAAACTCGAAAAAATGACGGTTGTGATTATGTAAAGTGGATCGTCGCTGAACCAAAAACACTGGACGAAAAATGTCCCAAATGCGGTTCCCCAGTTGTCTTGGTTGTGACCCGGTTTGGCAAGAAAATGAAAAAGTGCTCGACCAACTCTTGGAATGCTGAGGCCAAGAAAGCTGAGGGTTGTGACTTTGTTGAATGGATTAACGGTACGACCGAATCTCTAGATGAAGCTTGTCCTACTTGTGGAGAAAAACTGGTTCTTTTCACAACTAATGCTGGGAAAAGAATGAAAAAATGCTCAACTGCTGGTTGGGATAATAAAACCCGTGAAGCAACTGGTTGTAAATACGTAGAATGGCTCAAGAGCGGAGAATATGAAACTTATGACGGCCCCGAGCCGGCGGAAGAAGACGAACCTCTACCAAAAGAACCAAATTCCTGATTTTTAATTACTCTTCCGGGACGGTTGTTTTACTAAAAGTTCGACGACACATTTGGCATTTGTATGTGATAGTGTTCGAGGAAGTACCGGCAAGAACAGGTATTATAGATAAATCTTTACTGTTGCAATAAGGACACTTAACTTCGTCCATAGTTTAATTTCTTTTTACTTTTCGTAAGAAATGAAAAAGAAGTTCTTACTTTTCTCATGTTTATTGAGAAATGAGTCAGCTACTTCTTTTTATCTTTCTTAGGTTTCTTTTTTTCTTTTTTCTGCTTACCTTGAGAATGCGCCATAACTTAATTATAAGGCCTGAGCCCAATAAAAGCTATCATCGAGTGATCTTTTCAATCTGTGTCAAGAAATCTTTTCGAGTTTCCTTATTATGGATGCACTCCAGTACTATCCTCAATTAGTTTTTCATAGGCGCATCCCGGCCAAATGTCCTTTGCTTCATCATATAGAGTTGTGTTTCCTTTGAAACTTTCCCAATCTTTCATCAGGGTAGAAACATTTTGTTTGTATTCTTCCAGTAGAACCTGATCAAAAAACTCAAAAGGACAGTGATGCTCAGATATACCCATACTTAAATTTTTATTTACCATCAGTTCCGTTCGTCCTAAACCATTCCCCCAGGTTCCGGCAGTTCCCAACAGCTGTCCCGCTTCTATCTCATCACCTACCTTGAGAGTGACGTTTTTTATATGATCATTGATAACCGAATAAGTGGATTTGATGTTGGGTTTGATCTCAATTTCGTAGTCATTTGAACCGCTTTGCAATTCTACTCTGGTGACTACGCCAGCAGCGGCTGCATAGACCTTCGCTTCTGGATCAGTCCTGTATTCGAATTCTGGAATAATTTTCCATCCATCCGGTCCTTTTACTCTGGCCCCAATATTCAAAAAAATCATATCTTCAGCTGACTTAAAGAGGAAAACTCCAGCTCTTTTAGTGACTGGATCATAGGGTCCAAAATCAACCGAAAGATTTTTCAAAACAGGCATTTCGTCTTCATCTTTTGGTTTTTTGTCTGCCTTGTTTTGAGTGGTTTTGTTTTGGGTTGGACTTTTTTGAGTGGGGCTGTCTTGGGCAGGACCGATTTTTTTATTGCCTAGCGAACCTATAAAAACAACTACAGATATTAAAACTACGGCAATTAAACCAACCCACCAAAACCGTTTGAAAAGCGCTTTCTTTTGTACCTTTATATTTTCGTTGACCATTTAGAGATTGGTCTTTACCTTTCAAAAATCTTGGCGTTCGTAGTAAAGGCAGTGACCTGGGAAGCTTTTTTGCCAGGGAAAGCCTCGAATTTTATTTTCCTATTTTCAAGCATTTGGACAAAGACAGTACCTTCAACTTGATTTTCGTGGTTTTTGGCAACAATACCTTTTACCAAACTATCTCTATCCCACATCTTACCGGTTTTTGGGTCGGCCCAATCTTGCAGTATGAGTTCATATTTCACCAACCCTTTGGCAACATCAACAGTCACTGGGTCTGGAGTATTACCATTCACGGCAAACTGAGCCTCCTTACCAGCGTATTCTCCCATCGAAATAACAATACTGGTTGGATCATAATGATCATAAGCTATCGAAAGGTGCCCTTTCCAGTACCCTTCCCCACCTCGCGTACCTGCTGGCGTATATCCACCGGTTCCTTCCTGAAACCAATTCCCGACCAACTTACCGTCGATATCGTAGTCGATCTTGCCGCTAATAGGCTCTGCTGTTCGAATGTATTTTGAAACCGCTTGCGCTTTTAGCTCAGTGGTGTAGTAGTTTAGCGGATCAGCAGTGTGTATCTTCCATATTTCACCGGCGTAATGCTCTGGGATCACGAAACCAATTAGTCGAATGTCAGTATCCCAAACAGCAAAATCAAGAGTTTGCCCACCAATACGACCAATTAAACCTCCGGCTTTTACAGGAATATTTATCGCAGATTTCTGTTTATCAATTTTGTTATCTTCATAAGCTTTCTTCAGCTCGAGGGTTAGACTTGTGACAAGGTCGTAGTAGTAAAAAAGTTTACAGCTCAGTGAAAACACGAGACGATACTCAGTACCTCTATCATTTATTCTCTCACCGATATCTACCAATTTTGAATCCGCCATGGCGTAGACTTCGTATTTATCTCTTGGGAATTGAAAAACCGTCGGGGAGAAGTATTGATGATCAATAGGTGTAACGTGTCCACCGATGACAAGACCATAGGGAATTATCATTTTAAAATCATCGTATTTCATCGGCAGAGTGGTGAGTTTTGGCTTGTCCTCACCAGTGCAATTACCGTTGCTCAGCATTTTACCCTGCTTTACTGCTTCGCTATCTCCTTGCTTACTAGTTTTATCAGCGTTTTGAGAATTAGAATCAACCACTCCAGTATCTGATCCGTTTATTTTTCCAAGGAAAGTAAATACACCAAAGGCTGTAAGTAGTAGCAAGATTACAGCAAGTACAAACATCCACCAAAAGCGTTTGAAAAATACTTTTTTAGACTTGAGCAGATTTTCCGGTTCCATATGTTTATTATATAGAAATATTAATTTTGAAATCTAGTTCGATTAGAAAGGAATGTCATCAACAACTTCTGTTTTCGGCTGAAGTTTTAGTCGGTACGAACACAAACCGCAAGTTTCCCCTGGTTCTGGAAGTTCCCCACCTAGAACAGTAGATATTTCTTTTATTAACTTATTAAACTCGTCCTTATTGTCTCTGATTGGATGCCAAGTCGGTTTATTGGTAAAAACGACTTTGCCGTCAACCAGTTTCATTTCTTCGGGATTGATACTGACCACTCCCATCTGGGTAATCTTTAAAGGCTTGTTTCCATTACTTGGATTTTCGAGCGCGAATTTGTAAGCGTGAAGTTGACTAGCGTATTTTTGGATTTTATCTTCGTCCGGAGTCGTGATTTTAAAGTCAATCAGGGCGTAAGATCCGTCCTCAAGTCGGGAAAGAATATCAAAACGACCACCAATAAAAAGCTCTTCCGCTCCTGGAATTGGAACTGATTTTAAAAAACCTTCCTGAATTTCAACTATTCCATTTGGTAAATCAGGGTGAATATCTTGAAGATTCATTCCCATAATCGAGTTTTGCAATAAACTATTGATGCGACCAAACATTGCCGGAAAAACACCAGAGTGGTAAACACCAAATTTTACTTTTTGATAGTAGCAGTACTTACATTCCTGCCAAAGATAAGCAAAATCAGACGGACTGAGTTTATATTGTGCTTTATTGTCCATGTTTGAGAATTTTAGGCTTGTTTTAGATCTGTGTCAAGAAAAATACTTAGCGAATTTTTGTCAAAAGTTTTGAAGGCTTTAGCATTTGTACTTTTGGCGAAAGCTAGATTGTAACAATCTTCCAGACTTAAGTTGCTGCCGGCGAATATTTTCAAGGCGACCTCCAATACCTCCTGCTCCTCAAGAGAAATAAACTCCATTTCCAGAATCTGCTCAAGAGTGGTGGTTATCGAAGCTTTGTTTTGTTTATAAAACGAGCTCAAAACCCAGTAGATTTCAAAGTAAACAATGATCGAGGTAAAAAGTTTGACTCGCCCTTCCGCAGCTTGGTTAAAAAGACTCTTAACTTCTCGGAATTGCTCCTCACTATCAGCCAGAAAGAAACGAAGAAAATAATTTGTATCTACGAAAATCATTTTGGATGTCTTTTGGATTCTCGGTCTCGAAAATATTCAAGGGTTGATTCCTCAATGATAAGGTCTATATCTTTACCCTTCCATTTGGCAGGCATCTTTAAAGATCCAGCAAGTTTTTCAACTTTAGCCAGAAGGGATGTGATAACAATTTCTCCTTCCCTCTCAGAAACCAATACCTTTTTATTTTTATCAAAGTTAGCCGCTTTAAAAAGCTTAATGGGAATAGAGTGATTTGGCGTTTACCAGTGATGGTGGCTGTCTTGTTCATACAAGGATATCTTAACTTTTCAAGTCTTACTTGTCAATTCAAGGATTTGTTTTTGTTTCCTTGAATGGGGGTTTTGGTAAGGTGTTTATTTTTAGATTATTTAAATAATTGGGATTAAACTGATGTTTGCCTGCCTATCCTCTGAAGTTTTAGCGTCGAAGGGAAGTGTCAAGAAAACGGATTGATTATCTTGATTGGAAAATTTTGAAAATCTTTTACATTATCCGTAACAATAGTATCAATCTCACTGCTCAAGGCAGTAGCCGCTAGGTAAGCGTCGAACACTTTGTTGGAAACTAGATTATGTCTCTCAATTAGTTCAAGTGCGAGAAAATGTGTTTTAAAATTTGGGGTGATAACCTTTGACGAGGAGGCGATGGACATTACACTTTTTATCGCATCTTTGCTTGTAACAGACTGACCAAATTTTGGATGAGTCAGCACCCGTATAGCTTCAAAAATATTCTGATGGGCGATGACCAACTGCTTCTCGTTATTTTTCAAAAACTGCCCTGCCACTTTACTTTTTGGGGAAGAGATATTGATAGCATATATCAAAATATTAGAATCGATAAGCATCAATTTTTTGGGTCGGGGTAGAAATCGTCCCGGGTTAAATTGTCAAGTGGAACACCCAAATCTAAGGTCTTAATTACCAATTTTCTAGCGTGGTTTTTACTAGCTGTTTCTAAATACTTTTGTAGAGCCCGATTGAGTATCTCTTGTAGGCTGGTATTTTCTTCTATAGCCAGTATTTCTGCATCTTTTTTTAAACTTGTTCTCAGTCTCAGTGTGGTCCGTGTTAGTTGCATGTCTTACACACTAGCATAAATGTGACAAGCTGTCAAGAAAAGTTATTCTAATGTTCTCAAGAATTTAAGAATACTATTACCAGAACTTGAAACCTTATGTCGGACACTTGATCCTTGATTCCGTTTTAGAACGATTCCGGAAATATTTAGTCTTCGTATATGTTCGCTGGCTGTTTTGAAGTTAATTTTCAATTTCTGAGAAATCTCGATTACTGAAAGCTCTGGTTCATCGGCCAAAAGTAGCAGAATTTGTATTCGCCTGTGGTTGGCAAAACCTTTAACGATCCGTTCCAATTGGCGCGGTTTTAGCATGAACAAAGTTTATCATATTCTCATGTTCTTGAGAATTTAGGAATAACGAACTAGTCAGAGGAAGAATTTGGGAGTACAGAAGCCTGCCTGCCCATCGTAGCTTGCAAAGCGAAGTTGGGTTTGCCTGAGGATCAATCAACACGTTCTAAACCTAAAGTTAGGGATAGGGCTTTATCTACTGCCTTCATTTTTCCCTCCGGCAGTTTTCCTATTCTTTTTTCGAGTCTGGATTTATCTACCGAGCGCATCTGGGAAAATAGAATATTTGAATCTTTTTCAACTCCAGCTACTCCTTGGTTTATAGTAACAGTGCCTGCGCTTATATAGATCGGCATTTGTGAGGTAAGTGGAACTACAATTGTAGAGGGAAGAAGCTCGTTCCAAGTATCAGCTTGAATTACTAGGGCTGGGCGCTTTTTACCTATTTCGTTCCCCCTTGAATCCTTGTCGAGCAGGTTCGTACTGTATACCTCACCGCGTTTTATTTCCATCAATATTCCGGCCAGGGAGTCTCTGTCCCTTTCCATTCTTTCATCGCGTCTTCATGAATGTGTCGGTTTTCTTTGAGGTCTCGTATTATAGATTCCTTGAGGTTTATTTTTCCTTGCAGATTTTTTTCAAGACTTTCTGCGATAAATTGGCTACGTTTGCCTTCTGGTATAGCAGTCTCAAGTTTTTCTATGGTAGATGTTGGTAGAGAAATGTTGATTCGCTTATTCATACACAACTATTGTACACAATACTTGGGACTTCGTCAACTTAGGATTGTTGTTTGAAGTGTCAAGAAAACAAATTATTTATTCTAATGTTCTCAAGAATTTAAGTTCAATCTTTGAAACATCAACTTTTGTCATAAAAACTTGGGTAACGTTTACTCTAAACTCCAATTGCCTGAATAATCAAGATTTTTGAGTTTTCTACAATTTCTATCTCTTCCGGTGTGATATTTTGAAATTTATCTACCTTTTTATCTGTTCAGTTAAATAATGGTCCACTAAAGATATTTTGTAATATTACCGTTTTCTTTGAAACTAAAATATTTATCTGAAGTAATTATCAAATGATCAATTATCGAAATTCCAACTAATTTACCTGCTTCAACCAATCTTTTAGTTGTTAATATATCTTCCTCTGATGGCTTGAGATCGCCCGATGGATGGTTGTGAGCAATGATAATTTGCGCAGCATTTTCCTTAATTGCCTTTTTAAAAACCTCGCGGGGATGAACTAGACTTGCGTTTAATGTTCCAATACTAATTTCTTCATTTATTAACTTATTCCTTGTATCAAAATATAAAATCATAAAGTGTTCTTCTTTTTTGTTCCCTATTTTCATTCTAAGATACTCAAAAACCAAATTAGATGAGTTTAATAATATCTTTGATGATATTTTTTCTTTCGAATATCGTTCTGTAATTGCTTGAAATAATATTATACCTAAAACATTTGACGGACCAATTCCTTTAATTGCAGTTAATTCTGTTATATCAGCTTCTAATACCCCCTTAAGACTTTTAAACTCCTTTATTGTTTCTTTTGCTATCTGCTTGCAGTCTTTACGTGGAGTTCCTAAAGTTAACAATAGTTCAATTACTTCATAGTCGAGAAAACCAGCAAGACCAGACTGTAGAAATTTCTCTCTTATTCTTCGTCTGTGACCGTTAGCTGGATACGATTTGTTAGTATTTGAATTAGGTATTTCCACTTTCATAAATCTATTTGTCAAAACTTACCGAGGCGCCATCAGAATCATTGTCATAAACAGTAGAATTATCTTTCTGCTTATTTAAGTGTTTGTTGAAGTAGTTCTGTGTCTCTGGATCGACTGAATAAATATAACAACCTTTCATCCCTCTTGTCATGAGTGTTCGATAGGTGTTTTTAATAATAATATCTGCTTCCTTTTTTGCTTCTTCTGGGTTTTCTTTTAGTCTATTTTTTATTCCTTTAACCGACTGGTCTGACGATGCTCGTTTTGTTACATCTGTAATAATCTTATCATCACGGACAATTAAATCTGGGCCTATGATTACCCCTACATAATCTAGTTCTAACCCTTGAGACGTATGTATACAACCTACTTCGCTTACAGAATCAGGATGAATTATCCAAGATTGCCCATGAGAATTTAAGTTCCATGTTGCCTTGTAATCACCAATCACGATATCTTTTAGGTTAGGATTTTTCTTGCTTATCCATTTCCAGCAATAACCAGCTAATAATCTTGATTTATTTTTTTTCAGATTCAGTTCAATAATCTTTTCGTGAAGTAGCGAAGGGTTATCTATAACTTCAAAATCGTAGTTGATACCTTCGAGGGAATCATTTGCAGTTTCTCTAATTTGCAATAAATTATCAATCCAAGCTAAATAACCATCTGACCCATTACATCTGAACTGAGAAGCTAATCTTAGAGAGGTGACTTTTGTACCCAGGATCTCAGCCCATTTTATGATTTCGGACTTTTTACCTATATCTTTCAAGGTAACCCTTTGATCCTCATCGATAAAGAAAACGCAAAGTTTAGCCGCGTTTATCAGCTCTTTAATTTGATTTTCACCTAAATGACTAAATAGTCCTGATTTAGCATTAAGTCTATGTGCTTCATCAACAATAAGTGAATCAAAAGTATCAGCTTCAATATTATAAAATGACCCTGATGAACTAAATAAGTTCGAGATACGTGTCTTTGTAAATTTACCACTTAGCTTTACTTGATACACTTCACGAGGGGCAGAGTTTTTTGTAACATATTGGGTAACATCACCTCTTTTTGTAAGCTCCGTAAGTAAATTTATGGCAACTACTGATTTGCCTGTACCCGGCCCACCTTCAACGATTAATACATTCTTGTTTAATTCAGACGAATCTTTTGCAAGTTTTAGTGCGGTTTCATATACAATTTTTTGATCATCGATTAGTATGAATTCTTTGTTGCCCTCAAGCATTGAAGAAAGGCTATCAGCTAGTACCTTTGATGGTCTAATCTTTCCATTCTCTATTTCATATAAAATATTTGTCTTATCGCCATACTTTACAAATTTTTTTATGAATTCTTGTAATTCTAGTGCACCATCCTTTAAAAAAACCGGAGCCTTGTCAATATATTCTTTATAAAATTTATTGGTAATAACACCATCGTTACCGTAGTTATGTAGATACGCACAAGGTTTTAATGAAATATTTTCGGTTTGAACATTACTATTAAAATCCTCTAGTAAGGTTGCGTATGACCAGACTTGATAGGATGGGTGTGGAACTTCCCCATAAAAATTTGTATTAAGAACCCCATCTTTTTCGGTCAAGCTAACGCCATCACTCCATTGTTTCAGTTCAACAATTACAGCTACTTTTTTATTTTCGCCATTCCCACCTGTAATTATGAAATCTATACGTTTTGACGTTTGAGGAATTTTATACTCGATTGCAATACCAGCATCATCTGGGATATTCGAATCATTAATTACGTTACTCATGTATGGCATAGATTTACGCCAAGAATTGATTTCACTCTTACCAGTAGTATGTCCCATTTCTCGAACAAAAGAGGTAAGTATTTGTTGCTCTACCTGCCCATTCAAAACATCGCTTAGAAAATCCTTCTTGTTAGATGAGTAAACAATCATTATTATAATTTACTATATTTGGTGTGTTTCCCCTTAGCTTTTTTAACTGGATATTTCTTTTCATTTTCTTTCATTTTTCTGTTTACCGCTTTTACCAAATCTATTTTCAAGTCGTAACTCATGAGGAGTATCCAATAAAAAACATCTGCTAGTTCATCGGCAACCTCGTTGCGGTTTTTCTTTAAGTGCTCTTCCATCTCCTCTGAATTTTTCCATTGAAAATGTTCGAGAACTTCGGCGGATTCGAGTAACATGGAAATTGCTAGGTCTTTGGGGTTGTGGAATTGTTTCCAGTCGCGCTTGTCACGAAACTGTATAATTTTTTCCTGTAATTCTTTAATATCCATTTTGTTGGCTGAATTCTATCACTCTAAGATAGTTCGATAATACTCACTACTAGTTTGCCTGCTATTTTACTCCTCTTTCCGCTTCAAAGCAAAAGAAATTTTCCTTCCTCAAGTTTTTTAAAAAGAAAAGGCACGCGTTCTTTTTGAACTGTGCCTTTGACTAAACTGCCGTTTCCAACTCAAGCTTTTACTTTTCTTCGCCCAAGAATGTACCAGCTTGCTACTGGTAAAATTATCCTCTGCCATGGCCAGGAAAGCCCGATAAACCACCAGACAATTGCAAAGAATACTCTCTCATACCACGGATATGTTGTGGCGGGCGAAAATGCCTCTCTGATTTCCCCGCTCCGATCGAGCAATGCCATCGCAGAGTAGACGAAAAGTACCTCTAACCAGAGCGGCATCTCTGAACTCCTTTCATTCCTAGTGCTTAATGTTGATCAAAATAGCAGGGATTGGTGGGAGTTTGCTTCTGTCGATTACCACTGCGCCTTCAGGATCATCAATAATGAATTTACTCACCACTTTAATCCCTTGATCAGTCGGATAGATTGCTCCGATAAATGTATCTTGATCCCAAATTTCACAAAGTTCTATACCGGGAACTCCCGAATGGGGTACCAAGCGAAAAGTGATCACTTCTCTTTCCTCCTTTTTCAAGAGGATTCTACCACTTTCCAAACCCAAACGCGAGTTTGAAAATTACTTTCTTGGCCAGGGGTAGGGGAGCATTTCCGAAAGATCTACTTCTTTAGTTTCTCCGTGGTTATTCGCTAGTATCACAAGCATCGGCAGACCGGAATGGAGGGAACTTTCATAGAGAACTTGCTTGCACATATGACATGGTGGAGTAAATTCTCCTTTTGGCAAATCTTCCGTGCTCGCAACCGCAATCGCAACTATTTCGAATTCTCCATGCGCGGCTGCGTGAGCCAGAACTGATTGTTCTCCGTGCAGAGTTAGACTGTAAGTATCGGAAACATAACTAGCCGCGCTGTGGATATTTCCCGCTTTAGTTAAAACCGCGGCTGAATAAGAATTTCCCGCTTCTCTCTTTGGCGGATAAGAATTTTTCAAAGCCTTTTTGGCTTCTTCAATCAATTTTTCTTTTTGGGAATCTGTTATTTCCATTTGAGCAAAGTCTACCACTTTAACTTTTCTGTCTCAAGATTGAAATATGACGCCCTTCACCCCGATTTTATCGGTGTTTGGCCGACATTTTCTCACGGATTATATTTTCATCCTAAGGGCTAAGCCTATTCGTTTTCCGTTCGAAAATAAAAACCGCCGGATGAAGATTTCATCAGACGGTTTCAAAACTAACTGCTTACAAGCTAACCCTTGACGACTGCCAATGGCACAAGTCGGTACAAAGGTTCGACCAGGTCGGCCTGAGCTTCCATGACCGCGTCAATGTCTTTGTAAGCCCGGGGCATCTCCTCGTGATCCGGCTTACCCCTCTTGGAGCTAAATTCGAAGACGACATGTTTCATCGACTCCCGGGCTTCTTGCGGAGAAATCCGCTTGTTGGCCTGACTACGACTCATTTGCCGCCCGGCGCCGTGGCTACACGTGTTAAAAGACTCCTCTGGATCCAAACCGCGGCCGATGAAGGAAGCGGTACCCATCGATCCAGGTATAGTGACCAAACCAGTTGCCCGAACGGCACCCTTACGGTGGACCAAAACGTCCTTGCCGAAATGGTTCTCCATTTGGGCAAAGTTGTGGTGCGTATCGACCTTGAGGACTTCCTCAATTTCAACACCGCGAACTTCTTCCAAGGCAGCATAAACTGCCTGAAGCATTAGCTCACGATTTCTCTCCGCGTAACTCATGCACCAGCGCATTTCATGAAGATAATGCTCGTACTGGGGTAACCCTTCGGCCAAGAAAGAAAGTTCCGTATCGGGAAGGGTCACGTTGTAGCGCTCCATGAATTCGGTAGCAAGTCCGTGGTAATGCTCACAAACCTTCAAGCCAACATTGCGGCTGCCGGAGTGGAGCATGATCCAAACAAAACCTTCTTCATCCTTTTGAATTTCGATGAAGTGATTGCCTCCACCCAAAGTTCCAAGTTGGGTCGCCGCATTGTTCCATTCCCGCGTTGCCACAAAACCTTGGGCCGGGACCGAAAAATCCTGGTTGTCCCAGGTTTCTTCCGGTTTGGCTAAATTCCCAAAGGACTGAGTCTTGTCGTGGCGACTGAAGCCGACCGGAACACGCTCGTGGATTGCCAGACGCAGTTTCTCTAACTTGTCGCGCCTGATGCGGTCAGCCCGCATTTGGGTTTTGACGGCAATCATGCCGCAACCGATGTCGACACCAACGGCGTTTGGAATCACACCACCAATGGTGGCGAGAACTCCGCCGATTGGCATACCGTAACCACCGTGGAAATCAGGCATCCCACAGACATGCTTGAAAGCAAGCGGGTGGTTGGCCAAATCCCTAAATTGCGCCAGCGCTTTGCTGTCACCTTCCTCGATGGGACTGGGCGACCAAAGCTTGATCGGAAGTCTCTCTGTGCCAATGACTATTTTGGTCAAGACGTGATGAGTTCGCAAACGAAATGCACCACTTAAGGTAAAATTACTAACCTTAAGGAG
>CAYIWY010000007.1:37960-82253 GCA_964367355.1 uncultured Gammaproteobacteria bacterium | reverse complement strand
CTCCTTAAGGTTAGTAATTTTACCTTAAGTGGTGCATTTCGTTTGCGAACTCATCCCATGTATTTAGAACAAAGTCCATATCAACGCGATCAATTAATTAATATTGACCAACTCATCGGCCGTGCTTTAGACCACGGTGTTGAGCTTGGGGA
Source organism: uncultured Gammaproteobacteria bacterium (assembly GCA_964367355.1). Taxonomy (GTDB): domain Bacteria; phylum Patescibacteriota; class Microgenomatia; order Woykebacterales; family RBG-16-39-9b; genus CAYIWY01. The sequence continues at coordinate 82,101 of CAYIWY010000007.1, read as the reverse complement.
TAACCACCACCAAACAATTGAAAATTATGTTAATGCGAGCCTAGTCCCCCGCCTTCTCAACGGTCAGTTTCCCGCCACTGCTCTTGATCGTCTAGTTTTTATTGACAATATGTTGAAGGCAGGAAAAAGTGTCGAGGAAATAAAAAAGATTTTGGACGAAGAGAGAAAGAAATTTCTAAAAAAACCAATGGATCTCTCGACCCTGGTAAGCGCTTACAAAGGTGCTAGTAAATCTCTGTTAATGCTCGGATCGGTCGGTTTTGTCATCTTTTTATCAACCAGTGTGTTTATCAACCTCCCCGATTCGAGCTTTAAAAAAAGTGTTGGTCGCCCCGTAGGTAAAGTTCTAGCGGAATTTATCAAAGAAGCCAAACCTGCTAACTCCAATTCAACTGATCCACTAGGCTTAACCAATGTGAACAAAGTTATAACAATTAACGAAAAACAAGAAGTCGTAATCCAAAAAACCATTATCTCTGACTCCTCGGCTCCTATTTCTGCCGATAATTCTCTGATTACTAACGATAGCCTAGAGGTTGAAACGATCGATGTAAAAAAGATTTTGAGTAAAGAAATTACCTTTCCTAACCTCTCCGGAGCAACTGGGGCGTGTGTGCTAACCCTCGACATTGCCCAGCTTTTAACCTGTAGTTCTGATCAATTTTGGACAGCCGCGACGATAAAAGATATTGCCGATACCTCGGTTAACACTGGCCTTTCGGGATTAAACCTGACCGGAACCGGAATAAATGTCGCCCGAACCGGTAATACTTTTGCTCTTTCACTAATCAACGAAGCTGTTTCCAGTATTGCTGGAGTTAAAAATAATGGTGGGGATATTTCCTTTGTTGCTGGTGCCGGAGTCACGATCACAGCTAATGATGCCAACAACACGATCACATTTAATTTAGCTGGCAGTGGGGTTGATGCTGACTTGCTTGATTCAATCGATTCAACTCAATTCTTACGATCTGATACTTCGGATAACTTTACCTCCGGAACTTTGACACTTGATGCCGGAACGACTTTGAGTGTCTTGGGAACCTTCACTTGTACTAATTGTGTTGGTGACGCTGCCATTCCCGATACAATTACTGCTTCAAATTACCTTCCTTTAGGCGGTGGAACTATGGCCGGAAACATAAATTTTAATAATAATCTCGCAACCAATATTGGTGCCGCCGGGACTAACTTCACCGCCGGTGGTGGCCTTAGTATCGCTACTACTCTGGCTGTTGCTGGGGAAACTCCGCTTTTGGTGGCAACGCCAGTGTCAACGCTAACCGAATAATTTATGCCGATGAGAGTTTCACCGGTAGCGGTACCTTTTATGGAGAAGAGCTTAACGCTTTCTATACTGGAACAAATACGCCAATAATTTTAGAGGGTTTGGTCACCAGCGCCAACTGGCAGGGTGGGGTTGGTTCAACCGCTTCCTCAGTACTAGGCGCTCAAATTACCGCATACCAATCTTCCAATACTGCAATTACCTCTCTTTACGGTACATTTATTGCTGTAAGATCCGCAGGTGGAATTGGTGGTGCAATTACCACCGCTTACGGACTCAGCTTATCAAAAACTTGGTTAAGTTCAGTGCCAACAACTGCATATGGAATCAATATTGTTAATTTTGGGGATGCCAGTACAACCACCAGTTATGGTTTGTATATCGCCAACCAATTTGGATCTACGACTAGCTATTCGATCTACTCTGCTGGTGGACTCAATTATTTTAGTGGAGCAATTACTGCCTCGGGTGGCTCAACCACCGCCGTTGGTTTCAATCTTAATACCGCCCAAGCCGCACCAACTTGTGCTTCCCTAGCCAATGGTGACTTTGGTTTTGACTCCACTAATACTCGAATTTTCTGGAAAGGAACTGGTGGAACTTGTAGCTACTGGAACCGGACCGGAACCTTTGATATCGCCGAACGAGCAGTTGCCAGTGAGTCCTTAGAAGCTGGTGATGTTTTGGCAATTGATACGGCTGCAACTGATTTTACGGTCAAGAAATCTGGTTCGCCTTATCAAAAAACCTTACTGGGAATTCAAAGTACCGATCCAACATTTATTGATAATCCTGACGAACTTGGAAAACCACAATACTTGGCGAAACTTGCACTCGCGGGACGCGTGCCAACCAAAGTTTCAAGTGAGAACGGCCCAATTGAAGTTGGTGATTATCTAACGTCTTCTTCAACCCCTGGGGTTGCAATGAAAGCCACTCAACCTGGACCGATTGTTGGAAAGGCACTTGAAAGTTTTGCCTGCGACATTGACAAGGCCGGGCCTTGTCAGGGGAAAATCCTGGTTTTTGTCCAAGGTGGTTACTGGGCACCACCACTAAACGCTGGGCTGCCAACCACATTAACCGGAATGGAAAATATTACCACCGCCGACTTGGTCGCGATCAACATCACGACTGACAACTTGGTTGTCAATAACTCGATCACTCTTGGGTCCAACCTGATCAAGCTTGATAGTAAAGGTCAGCTTGAAATCTCCGGTTCCATTAACTTAATTGGCGATCTGACAATTTCCAATAAACTGATTGCCAAGTCGATCGAGACAGAGGATCTAACTACCGGCGAACTCAAAATAGCCGGCGATAAAACTTCCGGCACGATGGTAATTAAAGCCGGAGAAACTTCGGTAATTATAGAATCAAGCTTGGTTAAGGCTAATTCGAAAATATTCACCTCGCTCTTGAATTCGGCCAAAGGCCAATCGCTATTTATTGCTTCAAAAAATCCTGATCAAGATTTCACAGTTGAACTCGATCAAGCTCTAAACTTTGACCTATCCTTCGATTGGTGGATTGTCAATTAGATTACAGATTACAGACGAAGGATGAGAGATTCCAGATGAAAGATCAAAGGTTAGGGTTAGGAGATCTGTTCTTTAATCTTTTGTCTTTTATCTTTAGTCTTTTGATTTTTGACAAGGCCCGTCCTTGGAGTATATTACAGGCTAGAAACAAGTGTCATGTTACAAGTATTAAGGATAAAGATGAATATTAAATTATCGCTTAACGCAATGCTCGTAAAGTGGGTTAAAACCGGCGTTAGCTTCGACGCGCCTGCCTGTCGGCAGACAGGTTAAAAAAGTGCAGGGCTGTCCTCTAGTTTCCGCAGGAAAAATTTTCCAACTGTTTAAAATTGACAAATCATATGTTTTGTCATAAAATAATCGTGTGTACTTTGATTGGGATGAGGAAAAGAATAAAAAGTTAAACAAAGAAAGAAACATTGGTTTTGAAGAAGTAAAATTAGCTGTAGAAGAAGGTCGATTACTGGATACGTTCCCTCACCCCAACCAAAGACGTTATCCTAATCAAAGAATTATGGTTGTAGAAATTAATAATTATGCTTACTTAGTGCCTTATGTTAGGGAGGAGAAAAAAACTTTTTTAAAAACTATTATTCCTAACAGAAAGGCGACTAAAAAATATTTAAGGAGTAAATAAATTATGAAGTACTATACTTTAGATGAAGAAGAAGAAGAAATCGTAAAGGCCTTTGAAGAAGGCAAATTAGTTAGAGTTAAAGATTTTGCCAAGGAAAAAGCATTGCTTGAAGAAGCGGCCAGAAATACATTAAATAAAACCAGAAACATTAATATTCGCTTGACCGAAAGGGATTTACACAAGTTGAAAGTTAAAGCAGCCGAGGAAGGAATACCATATCAAACCCTTGCATCCTCTATCCTCCACCGCTCTACCAAAGAATAATATCATTGACAAGGCCCGTCCTTGGAGTATATTGCAGGCTAATTTTAACTTTTAGCCCAAACTCCGTTTACTTTTTCACAAAGTGAAAATGAAACGTTCCAACCTTATTTAGTTACTATTCCTAGAGAACGTTTATAATCCACAACCCAAACATTATAGATAAAAACCAGATGTTTGAGTCCGCGGGCGTTAAGTTCTTTATCGATTACTCCCCCACGATGAGGATAGGCATGCATTTTTGGATGCGGTGAGGAAAAACCTTGCGTGTAATGAACTAGTTCATGGGCAATTGTATGATCGATAATTTCGCTTGGGTACTTTGGGTCGCGAAACATACCGTTAATTATGACTCGGCTACTTTTGTCTTTTGGAGTTAAACGGATCGAACCAAAGCGGTATTTTGAAGAACGTCCAAACTTGATAAAAACTTTATTGGTTTGGGTTACATCACCAAAATAAGTGCTCCATAAATGATCGAGCCGAGAAATAAGGTAGTTGTCATCTCTGAGATTACTAGTCATTAAGGGAAATTAAATTACAATGTTAATCAACTTACCAGCCACGTAGATAATATTTTTAGGCTGCTTATTTTGAGTGTAAGTCTTCACTTTGGGTTGGTCAAGAGCCAAGCGGCTAACTTCTTCCTTAGAAACATCTTTGTCAACCTCAATTTTATCGCGGAAACGACCGTTGACTTGGATAATAATCGTATCTTGCTCTTCTTTGACCGTGGTATTAAGTTGATCTGGCCATTTCTGCAGGTGAATTGAGCTTGTTTCGCCCAGAATTTCCCAAAGTTCTTCAGTTGTGAATGGTGCAAGTGGGGCTAGTAAAAGTAGGTAATTAACCACGATTTCCCGCGATAGGCTTGAACGGTTTTTATAAAGTTCGTTTAAAAACTCCATTAATGCGGCGATGGCTGTATTAAATTTCAGGTTTTCCAGATCTGATTCAACCTTAGAATTGAGTTTATTTAGCTCGTTTGCTAAGACTGGGTCTGTGTTAGTTACAAACTTACCTTCTTGAACCAAAGTCCAAACTCTATTCAAAAAGCGGTAGACACCGGTTATCGCCCGATCGTTAAACTCTCCCCCAAGCTCAAACGGCCCAATGAATAGCAGGTACATTTTCAGAGCGTCGCTGCCGTAGGCATCGATATATTCGTTGGGGTTGACCACGTTTCCGCGCGACTTACTCATCTTGGCACCCTTGTAAATTATCAAGCCGTGAGCGCGAAACTTTTTGAATGGTTCTTCAAAATCGATCAAACCCATGTCGTGCAGCGCCATGGTGATAAACCGGCTGTAAAGCAAATGCAGAACAGCGTGTTCATTGCCGCCAATGTAGCTGTCAACCGGCAACCATTTCTTGGTTATTTCTTGGTTCCAGGGAAGCTCAACTTTTGCGTTAGCAAATGATTCCGATACTTTTGCGTTAGCAAATGCCGCGCTTCCGAGCGCATGCTCTGAATTCTTAATTCCAACAGAGGGATACCTAAGAAAATACCAACTCGAATCTAAAAATGTGTCGGAGACGTCGGTTTCCCTTTTTGCATTTGAACCGCAGGCTGGGCATTTGACGTTGACGAAATCTTCCAACGCCGCCAACGGACTAACGCCTGAACCTTTTGGTTGATAGTCCTCAACCTCCGGAAGTTTCACCGGTAAATCTTCTTCCGCAACTGGGTACCAACCCGCAACGCTCTCGCTCGCGTGGCGGGCGGGCCAACCAGGCATTTCAGATTTAAGATCTTGGCTAGTGTTTTTTTCTTTCATCTGTGAGCTTTGATCCTTTAATCTTTTCTCTGCTTCTTCAGTCGTAAACCAACTCTTGCCTTGTTTTGCGCAGTTTTCACAGTGAATCATTGGGATTGGTGGGCCCCAGTAACGCTGCCTGGAGATTAACCAATCACGCAAATGAAAGTTAACTTTTCTTGATCCAATATTTTTGCTTTCGATATATTCTGATATCTTCTCTTTAGCCTCTTCTGAAGTTAGTCCGTTAAACTCTCCTGAATTAACTAACTTTCCCTCACCTACGAAGGCCTCTTTCAAATTGTCTTCTTTGTCATCTCGAACGCCAGTGAGAGATCTCTCGCTCGCAGACTCACTCGAGATGACAGCTTTAATCTCCAAATCGTACTTCTTGGCAAACTCAAAGTCTCTCTGATCGTGGGCCGGAACGGCCATGACTGCCCCGGTTCCATACCCCATCAGAACGTAGTCGGCCACCCAAATCGGGACTTCGTTTTTAGTTAACGGGTTAATGGCGTAACTTCCAGTAAAAACTCCACTCTTTTCCGCGGCTCTTTCAACTTCACTCTTGTTCCTAGCCTGATTGATATAGTCTGATACTTTTGTTGTGTTGTCTTTTGTTATTAATTGATCTATTTGTGGGTGTTCGGGCGCAATGACCATAAAGGTAGCACCAAAAATTGTGTCTGGCCTGGTTGTATAAACTTTTACTTTTGCGTCAGCAAATGATTCCGATACTTTTGCGTCAGCAAATGCCGCGCTTCCTAGCGCATGTTGTAACTCTGAATTCTTAACTCTAAATTCAATCTCAGCTCCTTCACTTCTACCAATCCAATTACGCTGCATTGTTTTGGTGGTTTCAGACCAATCGATAGTCTCGAGATTATCCAGTAGTTTTTGTGCGTAAACGGTAATTTTAAAGAACCATTGTTCAAGCTCCTTCTGAATCACTTCGGTACCGCAGCGCTCACAGTTACCGGCTATCACTTGCTCGTCGGCTAAAACTGTTTTACAACTTGGGCACCAATCAACCGCGGCCTTCTTTCTGACCGCTAACCCCGCTTTAAACAATTGGACAAAGAGCCACTGTGTCCATCTATAATAATGTATGTCAGAAGTGATCACCTCGTGATCCCAGTCGAACAAGGCTCCGAGCTTCTGGAGCTGCTCTTCTCGGAAGTATTTTGTGGTCTCATCGATCAACTGTTGTGGATGCTTCTTGATTTTGAGTGCGTAATTCTCCGAATGAATCCCGAAAGAATCAAAGCCCATGGGTTCAAAAACGTCAAAACCCTGCATTTTTTTGAAGTGGCCGTAGGTATCGGCACCGCCGAAAGCATAGACGTGACCGACGTGAAGACCATCCCCTGAGGGGTAAGGGAACATCATCAGATTGTAAAATTTTGGCTTAACGCCAAAATCTTGCGACCCTTGGGCTAAAAAAGGCCTTGCAGATTTTTGCAAATCAACCACAAAAATCTTGTCAGTCGACCATTTCTTCTGCCACCTGGCCTGTATTTTTTTCGGGTTGTATCGTTCTGTAGACATTTTATATTCGAAAAGTTTCACTTTTAAACTTTCGGCTAATTTTCACATACTTTTGCCGCGTTTTCAAGAACCTGTAATTTGCTAATCTATTTTAACTACACTAAAATTTAATTATGCCAAAACTCTCTGGTACAATTTTAATCTATCTCACCCTCTTTCTGCTATCCTTTTCTTTTGCTGGCCTAGCTTATGCTTTTCCCTCGAGCTCAACCAACTATAAACTTGAAGGCGAGTTTGGTGATTTTGGGGGCGCAAAAAACTCGGCTAGTTACAATTTGACCGACACCGGTGGCGGCTTTGCTCCTGGTATCGGTAACTCAACCAATTACCGAGCTTGTAGTGGTTTTCAATGTGTTATCGCTGACATTCCAAAAATCACAGTAACACTCAGTTCAAACGTTATTAATCTCGGTACACTTACAGGTTCTGCTGTTTCAACCCTAAGCCATTCTGTTGCAGTTACAACAAATGTGGGGGGTTATACAACAAGGGTAGTTGAAGATGGTGAACTTCGTTATGGAACAGCAGATATTGATCAGGTTGGTGATGGGGCTGTGACTGCAGGCGCAGAAGAATACGGTCTAGCAACTTCTCAAGCTGGCCGAGATATTTCTCAGGACACTGATTGTAGTAATACTCCGTTTACTGCAAGTCCAATCACCGCTGCACCACAATCAGTTGCCTACAAAAACGGTCCTACCTACACTGCCGAGACGACAACACTTTGTTATGCAGCTTCAATCAATGCTGCAACTACTGCCGCTGGAACCTACCAACAAGTTTTAACATACATAACTACTGGAGCTTTTTAAGAAATACTTGACAGTAAAGCCTAGCCTAACGGATAATCTATTTACTCAGATGAACACTGCTGTATCAAATAAAGCTATCAGAATTTTACTTACTGCCCTTCTTATTGTTACGGTAGTTTATCCTCTTTTCTCAACAATTGTTAGCTCAGCTAGTTTGACCGCAATGTCTGATACAATGACAAGGCTAAAACTAAGCCAAGCTTCTGACCATGTTATCAAATTTACTACTCCGACTGGAGTCGCTGCCGCCGGAACAATAACGATTAACTTTAACACCAGTGGTTTCTCCTCAGGTAGTACTGAATTTGGTGATGTTGACTTTACCCATGGTGCAACGACCGGTCTGGAAACAAGCGAAGTTTTAGCTGCTACTTGTACGGGCACAACCTGGGGAGCTGCTTTTGCCACAAATGTATTGACCATAACTTCTTGTACAGGAACTGTTACCGCTGGTGACAAAGTGATTATCACCATTGGCCTTGCCGCCGCTGGTGGAAATGCTCAAATCAGCAACCCTGGTTCTAACGGAAGCAAATCAATAGCAATCACTGCCGGTGCCTCCGACTCCGGAACACTTGCGGTTGCGATTATGACTGAAGATCAGGTAACTGTTAGTGCCACAGTGGATCCTTCCGTTACTTCACTCTTATCCGCTAGCACCTGTGCACTGGGCCCTGGTTCTCTTAGTAGTGGCGCGATAAGATTCTGTACTTATAATAATACTGTAAGTACCAATGCCTCTTCAGGCTATGTTTCAACTATTGTAGAGAATGGGAACCTCTGCTCACCTTCAGTTGCTGTCTGTACCAACAATATTGACGATGAGACCGGTGACAATGATGTTGACGAAGGCACCGAGGAATACGGCGTTTCTAGTAACGATGCGATAGGTACCCAGGATATTGTTGATAGTACTGGCTGTGATGACAGCGGCATATTAGAAGCCGCCACTGCTATTACTGGAACAGCCAAGGTTTATGCTGACAGTGGTGATGGAGATACTGGTCCGGTTTCTGCTGCAGTTACAGCTGTTTGTCACAGTGCCTCAATACTTGGTTCGACACCAGCTGGTGCTTACAGTCACATCGTGACTCACATTACAACTGGTACTTTTTAAGTCTTTACAGAATAAACGGTTAGTGTATAATTTTTGAAAATGAAAAATCTGTCCAAAATCGCTAAAATAACCGCTGGTGCGGTAATTGCATCAAGCTTATTTGCTCCTGCAATTTTTGCACAACAATCCTCAGGAAACAGCGGTGTTGGTATTGAGGTCAGCTCGCCGCTTTACGAGTACACAATTGCCGCAGGGAAAGTCCAACAAGATATTATCAAGATCAAAAATGTTGGTGGCTCAGAGCAAACATACTATCCAGAAGTCCTTGATTTTAAATCTGACAACAAATCCGGTACTCCGATTTTCCTCAACAAAGGTGAAGATTCAGGAACTTATTCCCTAGCCAAATGGGTTAGTGTTTCCAGTGTGGGAATTACCCTAAGTCCAAACGAATCAGCTGCACTTAACTTCAACATCACCGTTCCCGCTGATGCCGAACCTGGTGGACACTATGCTGGAATACTTTTCTCAACTCAACCTCCAGACCCAACTGGTACCAATCAGATTGGATTGGCTTCTAAAGTTGGTTCTCTAGTTTTAGTAAGAGTTGCTGGTACGGCTAAAGAATCGGCAGTCATAAAATCATTTACTTCTGACAAACAAAGTTACGACAATGCTTCTGCAGTAAAGTTCAGTACAACTGTAACCAACAACGGCAACGTTCACGTTCAACCAAAAGGTGTTATTACTATTAAGAATATATTTGGCGGACAAGTAGCTGCAGCTGACGTGAATCAACTCTCTGCCAACATATTACCTGGTTCTGATAGAATTTTTGACACTGTTTGGAAAGACCCAGGCTTTAAACTTGGCTATTACACGGCCACTATCACATTAAATTATGGTAGTCCAGCACAAACAATAACATCTCAAACTTCTTTCTGGATTATCCCCTGGATGACGCTCTTAGTATTAGCTGTCCTACTGATACTTCTCATTGTGGCTCTCTACTTCGCCATCAAGCGATACAACCACTGGATAATTTCTAAGTCTAACAACAAAACCGTTGCATAAAATCTTCTTCATTTATTTAACTAAATTTTGTGGTTGATTCCGATACAATGCTTGGATAATATCCAAAGCATCTTCCAAGAATTAATTCGTATACAACGCCTGGATCGTCAAGAAAGCTCAAAACAAGCAGTAATTCTCTGTCCCAAACAAACTTTCCGAATAAATAATAAAGTGTAACTAGAGTTAAACTTTTTGTGCTGAATTAATCGTAAAATGTCCACCCGGAGGGTGGACACTTTCTTAGTCAAGGGAGAGATGTTTTAGTTCCTCCAATGTTCGAGCGTAATCTATTTGATCTAAGACAAACTGCTGGTAGTCCTCTCGACTGATAAAATTTCCAAGAACAATCTCAGGCTTAATAAAAGTCTCATTGTCGCTAATATAATCCTTGTACGAAGACCACTGGAACGCCCTAGGATCGTCTGTAATACCTGAAACAACCGGGTTGAGGTGAATGTAACGTGAGAGATGCAAGAGTTGGCTATCAGTTTCAATATTTACCGTCTTGAATGGTCCTTGAAACAACGGCCCGACCCGATCGTATTTCGTATTGAAATACTTAGTATAGCTATTAGACAGACGACTGAAGAAGGTTGAAATACCATTCTCAGAGTTCTGCTTGACTAAAAGATGAAAATGGTTCGACATTAAGCAATAAGCGACTACATCAACGGGAGCTAGTGCAAGTTGAGTGTTTTTCCTTAAAGATTTTCGCGTTATCTGACCGGCATTTTTTAAACAATGCTCCATCGTTTCAGAAAATCTTTTATAATCGTTATCCTTTAGAAATACTTTTCTCTTCTCGACTCCCCGATTAAAGACGTGATAATAATTTCCATTAACAAAATAACGTTTCTTTGTTGCCATACTTCCACTCTACAATAAGTGCAAATAAATGTACACCCGCCGGGTGTACATTTCCGGGTGTACATTTCAGGTGTATATTATTCTCTTGGTATAACTGGCTGAATTATAGTCTTCTTCGAATCGTATAACTCTTTGAGTTATCAATCTTTTTTTGCTGGTACTTTTTTCTTTCCACAATTAACTTTTTCTAGACTTTTCAAACCCCAACCGCTCAGGTTTCCACATGATAATTTTATTACTCAATCTTACTTGACAACCTACCTCTTTTTAGTCTAGAATTTAAGTATAACTGATTGATTTATCAAGAAGTTATACAATAAATCAGCAACATTCTGCCCAATGTTAACAGCTCAAAATCTACAAAATCTCCTACCGGAGTTCATAAATCACCTTATCTCAACTAACTCTTCTCGTTCCACAGTAAAGAACTACGTTTCCGATCTTCGCCGTGTTTTAGAAAAACTCCCAGCGGAAACGCAACTTGATAATTCGCACATTAGCGCTGCTCTCGCAATTTTAAAAGCCGACTTTTCCGAAAGCACGATTCGTCGCTTTGGCTACAGTTTAAAGGCTTTTACCAACTGGTTGGCTTTAAAAGGCTACGACTTAAATAAAGTTGAGCAAGTCTTACCCATAACCACAGTAAATGTATCAGAAGTAATCAAAGTATCTCCAATTCAAACCTACGTTGAACACATCCAGGAACAGGGCGCACCTGAAAGTACGACCAAGCAATATCGTTCTGATCTCAACTCCTTTTTTGCCTGGCTAAAACCTGCGGGCAGCGGTATTAACCAAAAAGTTATTGACCATGTGAGTCGGATTGATATAAACCGATATACTTCTTTTCTTAAAGCCAAACAGGTTTCACCAGCATCGATTAACCGTTACCTCTACTCATTAAAAGACTTCTTCAACTTCCATAAGGAAGACATTGTCTACGAAACAAATCCTGTTAACTTGACAAGGCCGGGCCTTGTCAACGGTGGGCGTTTCTGGCAACGGTTTAAAGTAAAAAAACCACGCTGGTGGCATGCTTATCGTGGTCACCCGATGAGCGAATACGTTAATTGGGCAGCTAGTGCTGGAGCAGTTTTGGTGGTTGGTCTGCTTGTCTGGGAAGGCTTGTTTGCACCGAAACCACTTGATATTACCAATCTAAAAACTGAGATCCAGAAAGGTTTTGTTCTGGCAGCTACTCCACCTCGAATATTGTCTTTCCAGGGAAGATTGACCGATCCCTCGGGAAACCCAGTGACTGCCGCAACCAACATAGTCTATCGGATTTACACCTCAACCAGTGGGGACACGGGATCTCCTTGTGCCAACACTTGTCTTTGGGAATCCAAAACTTGGTCAGTGACACCAGATCAAAACGGGATCTTTTCAGTTCAACTTGGAGACACTGGACAAGCCGATACCGCTATCCCTGCAAGTCTTTTCTCTGACAACTCCACACTCTACCTAGGCGTAAAGATTGGTGCCGATGCTGAGGCCACCCCACGTCAAAGAATTGCTTCATCTAGTTACGCCCTAAACTCCGACTCCTTGGACGGTATCGACTCATTATCTTTCTTAAGAAGCGATACGACTGACAACTTTATCTCGGGAACCCTGACATTTGACTCCGGGACAACATTAACTGGCGCAGATGGTTCAACTACAAATATAAACTCCAGCACAATTGCAATCGGTAATACTACCGGGGATACGATTACTGTTAACGGCGTACCTACTTTTACAACCGATACAAACTTTACTTTACTGGGTACAGAAAATGTCGCTATGACTTCAGACCTGGCTGGAACAGTTGATGTTATTTCAATCATTGGCACACCGTCTGCCTCCGCCGGGACAACCCAAGGGCTGTTTATCCAACAAGCCGCCAGTGCCAATACCAATGGTTTGGACGTGGGAATCGCCATTGACAATGCCGATGACAGTGTTGCAATCGCTGATGGTCTCAATTTCTCGAATAGTGGCGGTGGCGGTTACACCAATTTCTTAAACACACCAACTATTGATATTACCGGCGCTGGAGCAATCACCGGCGCCACTGGACTAACTTCTTCGGGCACAATCACTTTCTCCACCATGATTACCGATGCGAATGCTGTTCTTTACACTACTACTGGTGGGGTGGTCACCCGAGTGGTTGAGACTGAGACTGGCAGCCAGTGTCTTCTTTCTGGGGCAGGTGCTAGCGGTATCCCTGTCTGGGGAGCCTGTCCGGGGGGTAGTTTTTCCGGAGAAGTCGATACCACTACCAATGGTTCGCTGACCTTTACAAGCGACGATGCCAGCCCACCAGCTGGAACAGTGAACTCAATCTTCCGAGACAATACCGGAGATTTAAATATCAACGCTGTGAGTGGGAAAACAATAAACCTGCAGATTGCCGGAGCGGATGAATACAACTTCTCCTCAACTGGACTAGCGTTCAATTCGAATAATATCACTGGTCTGGGAACAAACTTAACTGCAGCCGCAGGTTTAACCATTGGGACTGGAAGTGCCGGTAATATTACCTTAACCCCAGACACTACCGGGGTAATTATTGCTAGCTCGGCTACAGCTTCCGGTAACGCTTTTGCTCTAAGTGACACCGCCCTGACCACCGGAAAATTGGCTGCGCTTAGTTTTACCTCTGCACTCACGGCTACCGGCACAACCACCACTGGTTTACAAATCTCGCCGACAATTGCCGGAACGGCCGCAGCTAATGCCTACACCACCAACTCACTAGATTTAACCACGATTGCTGGGGCTTGCCCGGCAACCGCGACCTGCCGCAACAACGCTATTAACATTGGTTCTTACGCAATTGCTGACGCTGACCAAACTTCGGTTGTTATCAACATCGCTGATCAATATAATGCTACTGGTACCCACTACGGAATTTGTTTTGACTGTAATGGAGCCACCTACAACAACGTCCAACCGGCCAACGGAATTCAATGGGGCAATGATGCCAACGCGGTTACTCTTTACCGCGGTATCGCTAATACCGGTCCTTATTTAATATCAACAGGACAAATATTTATTCCTGACGGGGCTGTTAACTCGCCCGCATTTGGTTTCACTAACCGAACTAACCTAGGACTCTACCGAGCTACTGTCGGCGGCCTTACTAATCGGATGAGTTTCGTGGCCAACGGTCAGCCGGCTTTAGGTATTGACGGCGACTCCGGAGTCGGCAGGTTCTTTGTCGGGGATCCGGCTGGCGGTACAATCGTATCAAGAATTCAAACCTGGGATGACGGCGGAACAGCAACATCGGGTATATCACTTGGGGTAACTAGCCCAGTTCAACTTTTCCGCAGTGCCAACAATACCCTTTCCCTCGGAACTACGACAACAATGACTGCCGGTGGTGCTTTGACAATATCCTCCGGCGCAGCCGGGCTGACTCTGGACTCAGCCGATGGTCGAGTGGCAATTGCTACTGGGGATTTCTTGAAAACGAGTGTCGCCGGTGTGACCGGAGCAGCAGCTGGCGACATTTGGTACGACACAAATGCTAGCAAATTCAAAATTTATGAGGCTACTGGACCTAAAATTCTTTGTAACTTAACTGACGGTGCTTGTGGGGGTGGCTCCCAAACCCCTTGGACAAGTGACATTGATGCAGACAATTTTTCCCTGCTCGATTTTGGTCCCAACTTAACTTCGAGAGCAGCGACTACCATCGGCTCGGCCAACAACGGTGCTGGAGCCTCTGGTTTGGTGACTCTAAATACTGGGACCGGTACCACTGCGACTGGTGGAATTACTTTGGTAACAGGTAATGCTTCGGCGGGAACGGCTGGCAACATCTCGCTGGACGTCGGTACCTCGACCTCTGGTAACGGTTCAATTCTCATTGGTACAGCCGCAAGAGCCCAGACTATTACGATTGGCAACTCCACTGGCGGGACTATTACATTTGGTGGGCTGACCAGCTGCGCTAGTTTAACTACAAATGGATCAGGGGTAGTTAGTTGTGGAAGTGGTTTACCAGACTCAGCTTTCTTTACCGACTCAACCGGTGAAACTGTGGCTTACACTTCGGCAAATGATGTCTGGGATGGTACTCAACCAAATATGACCCCTACTGCCACTAGTCAGGGTGTATTGATTGCAGTCACAATACAGCTCAATTCTGACGAAGCAAACGATGAAGAACCGGAATTTCACGTCCGCCGCAACATTGGCTCAGCAGCTGCTTGTACCAGTACCATTGTCGGCACTGATTTCTGGGGAACGTTCAGAACCACAAGCGGGCAACAAACAGCAGCCAGTGCCACTTTTATTGACTACCCTTCGACCACCTCACAGGTCAACTACACCATCTGTACTTCCGGTAGCGGCTCTGACGATGGTACCATTGGTACCATCACCGTTGCACTCCTGCAAGTAGGAGCTGACCTAGCTGAGAATTACTACACTAGAGATGGTACGATTGTTGCCGGTGATATAGTCAGCATAGACCCTGCCATTCCTTCTGGAACAGCTAAGAGTGGACGACCTTACGACAACCAAGTACTGGGTGCTGTATCTACCAAACCAGGGAAAATTTTGGATGATGGTTTTGGCGCTGGTTACGGCCGACCTATACCGGTTGCCCTAGTCGGTAGGGTACCAGTGAAAGTAACTACGGAAAACGGTCCGATAAGGCCTGGGGATCTAATCACCAGTTCTTCTGTTGCTGGTGTAGGTATGAAGGCGAGCAAACCCGGCTACGTCCTGGGTAGAGCGTTGACATCCTTTGATGGCGCTGGTCAGGGAATGGTTGTGGTCTTTGTGAATACTCACTACGCTGACCCACAAAAACTAATTGAGCTTGATCCTTCCGTTGCTATTGCCTCAGCAAGTCCCACCGCTGCAACTTCATCTGCTTTGATTTCGCTAGATTCGGACAATAACTTGGTGGCGACTATCTCTGCTGGCCTGAAATTTGCCTGGGAAAATTCAGCCGGTCAAGTAGTAGCCTGGGTGTCTGACACTGGCGAAGCTTTCTTTAAATCTGTAACCGCAGCTTTGGGAGAATTTACAAAGTTGGTCTTTGGCGAAGCCGTGGTCAAGAAAGAGGCCAAGACGGCTGGTGAAGCGAGTTTTGCACAGAATGAAACTGAGGTATTCGTCGAAAGTGACAAGATAACTGAAGAATCTTTAGTTAACATAACAGCCTCAACCAAAACTGGAGGTCTGTCGCTCTACGTCAAAGAGAAAAAAACCGGAGAAGGCTTTGTAGTGGCTCTGGAGCGCAACAGTGGTGATCTACCAGACCAAGCGACTGCGTCGGCAGCGCAAGCGATCAAGTTTACTTGGTTCGTCCTCAACCAACAATAGCTCAATTCTTTAACTTATGTTTAATAGCTTTTATCTGTTGACTGAATGAACGTACTCAAATACTATTTTGGAGGTTTGCTGTATGCTGGAAGCGGCGTCCGCTTCGGTGGAATCGGAGACCATAATACAAAGATTGTAGGTTCTTTTAGGCAGGAAAACGATACCGCAGTCACTGTAAACTGATTTGTTAGATTTTTGATCCTCAAACTCTCCTACTTTGTGGGCTATTTTTATGTCAGTTGGAACCGCAGCTGGTAGTTTGTCGTTAAATTTTGTCCGGGTGAGTATATCAAGAATCTCATTCGAGTTTTCTTCTGTCAGATAGGCAGCCAAATACAAACTTCGGAAAATAGAGGAATAATTTTTTGCCGATATAATTGGCATGTTTCCAAGGCTTTGCTTTGGTATATCAAGATAGTCATAGACTTGATCCGCAAACCCCAATGGTAGAATAGAAATCAAAAGCTTCGTTGCGGTATTATCGGACTCTATGAGACTAAGTAAAACTGCTTGCTCAACTGTAATTTGGGCACCCTCCCCTTTTTTCCAAAGTTCGCCAAACTGGTTATCAAGATGCTCATTTTTCAGTTCTAAGGTTTTTCCAAGGTTAAGTTGGCCGTTCTCAATTTGCTTGTAAATTGCCATCGCTACCGGTACTTTGACTAAACTTGCTTGAGCAAAGTTGGTAGTATCGTTTATCCCAATCGAAGTACCAGAGGGTAAATATTCAAAATAAATACTGACGTTTGGTTTAGTATCCAAGAAAGAACGAAGCTTAGTCCTCAAAGGAACAAAATTAATCAAAATATCGTTTGGGTCTTCAAGAAATACTCTCTTCGAAAGATAGGGCAAATTTGCTTGTTCATTATTCCCCAATTCTGGTCTGGTAAAAATAAAAACGGAAAGACCGATATTGAGTATTAGGCTCACCACAACAGCTATCTTTAAAACAGTTGTATTTATTTTCACGATTGCAAAATATTATCCTATTTTGAGACTTGAAACAATAGGAGAACGACGGGTTGCACAATCAACCACCGGGGACTTCGTCGCGGGTGTAACCAGCGAGAACTTCTTTGACCATATCGGAAACTTGCTTGGGGTCTTGGTTGGATTTGATGATGTATTTGACCGCACCTTTGGAAAGCGCGGTCTCGGCATCTTTATCCCCGGCAAGATTGGTGAGCATCACCACCGGGATCTTTTTCAGGTCCGGGTCGGCCTTAAGCTTCTCCAGTACCTGCAAACCGTTCATCTTCGGCATCATAATATCGAGCAGTATCATTGTCGGACTCTCGGTTCTGGCCTTATCTAAACCATCCTGACCGTTATCCGCTAAAATAACCTCGTATTTTTCAAAGGTAAAAATTTTCTCATACAACCTGGAAATAAGTTGGTCGTCTTCAACGATTAAAAGTTTAGCCATATTAGAAAAATTATACTGCTAGCAGCTATTTTTTAGCAACCTTCTTCTTTCCCTTTTTAGCTTTTGATTTGAACACTCTTTTCTTTTTAACCTCTTCCTTCGGGGCGATCACTTCTGTCTTAGCTACTGCCTGCAGCTCAAAACTAAAGGTTGAGCCTTTCTTTTCCTGCGAGTTTTCCAGATAAATTTTTCCGCCCATACCTTCAACCAGAAGTTTGGAGATATAAAGCCCCAGCCCTGTTCCTCTGGTCGCGTCTCGAGTCAGAATGTTGTCTTCTGCTTGCTGGAATTTACGGAAAAGTAAGTTCTTACTCACCTCAGTCAAACCTTGGCCAGTATCAGTAATTGAGATTTTTACAACCGAACCAGTTGGTGTAAGAGCAATTGTGATCCCACCTTCTTTGGTAAATTTAATGGCGTTGCCAATTAAGTTGATCAATATTTGTTTAACTCTGTCACGATCGGCAATCACCAGTGGAACCGGCACATTAGAAGGTTTCAGTTTTAAATATAGCTCTGAAGTTGCCAGATTGGGCTCCAGTTCCTTGCTGACTTCCTCAATTACAGTCGGCAGGTCGAAATCTTCATTGTGAAACTCGATTCGGCGCTGTTCCAAACGGGAAGTATCCAAGAAATCATTGACGATCTGGATCAGACGTACCGAGGATTCATGAATATCACCGATCATAACTTTCAGATCTTTATCCTCAATTTTGTCAAAGTAGTAGTCCTTCATCAAAGCAGTATTACCGCGGATCGCGGTCAGTGGTGTGCGCAGTTCATGGGAAGCAATCGAGAAAAACTCGTCTTTACTTCTGGCCAAAATCTTGGCTTCCGTAACATCCTCTACCAAAATTACCACCCCGATGATGTCCAGTTTTTCTCTGTAGAGTGCAATTGGGGAGAGGAAGAAATGTAGAAAGCGATTGTTAAAACTGATGTCATCAATATTGATAATATTTTTCTCGTTCAAACATTTTTTGATATTTTCTCGAATATCAACCACACCTTTAAGGTTCTCCTCAATATCTTCGAGACTACAGTTGGAACCAATATTACCCGGAGCATGCAATATTGCTTTGAAATCGTCGATACAAAGGATTCTTTTGGCAGTAGAGTTGATATTAACAACCTTAAACTGCGTGTCGGTCATGACGAAACCAACGTTTAAGCTGTTGATTGAGGCTTGTAGTTTCCCTTGCTCTGCTTGCAGTTCTTTAGTCCGCTCTTTAACCTTGATCTCAACACCCTCTTTCTCTTCTCGCAAATTGGCTGCCAATTTTCGTTCTGTGGTAACATCATTTTCCAACCCAACAAAAAACTTAATCTCACCTTGATCGTCCAATATCGGTGATACTTTTAGCTGTGCGATATACTTATCCCCGTTCTTGCGTTTGTTGGTAATCTCATTAACGAAGGGCTGTTTTTTGACTACCAATATCTGCCACATCTCCTTGTAATACTCTTTATCCATTTGCCCACCCCAAAGAGCGGTGGTCTTGCCAATCATTTCTTCAATTGAGTAACCAGTGTTTCGAGCCGCCCCGGGATTGGCATAAAGTATCACACCTTTACTATCCGTGATGATAATGTGCTCATAGGAACTTTGGGTGGCGAGTTGGAATTTGCGCAAATCGTCAGCTTGGGATTCTAGTTTATTCTGCAGTTCTTTGGCATCCTCCAAAACATTGAGCATGGCCATTTTAGTATTGGACAAATTTTGATTTTGCCCTTCAATGCTTTTTAGCGTTTCCTCGATAACTTGGTCCTTCTCCACAAGAATCTTTGCTTGTTCTTCATGGTCGGCTCGATCAATGTCGAGCAATTTTTCTTTTTTTTCATTAACCTGTTGGTAGAAATAGATTAAAAAGGAAACCGCCACTAAACTAACCAAGAGCTGACGGACAATCACCTCGGAAAAAGGTATTTCCACCAAAGCTAACATACTCATAACTGTAACTGTGGCGATCATCAATAATAGTACTAAAATCCAATATAATCCCTTCTTGCGGCCTTTGAGAAAAAAGGCTAAAGCTGGGTAGGTATAAAACCAAAAAAGCCCGGATTTATCAATCCCCCCATCAACCAAGAGAAAAGCTAAAACGCCCAACATCAAGAAAAGTACACCGTTGGTGGCAAATTCTACACTTTTCTGCCAGCGCAGATAGACAACATTACCTAAAATAGCCAGGCCAAAAACAAGCTCAGCTATTCCGGAAGAAGTCTGCCCTTGCGATAAGTTAACGATTCCGAAAATAATCAAAGAGACAAAACCAACACTGGAAAACTGATAAATCAGTTTGGTCTTCTGAGAAAAATCAATATTACCCGAAACTTTTTCTGGGGTGTCCATTTATTTCTCTTCCTTCGGCTTACCTTCAAGTTCGGCGATCTTTTGCTTCAACTCAATCATTTTCAGTTCGCGGTCAATCATAAATTGGTTCATCTTTTCAAGATTGTTTTCAGCTTCTTTTCTAGCAGTGATATCCCGAGAATTAACCACCACTTCTGGGACAGCATCTTTAGTATCATAATTTCCAATTGACTCCAAAACCAGCCAAGTACCACTTTTGTGAAGGAAACGGAAGTCGACCTTCTGCACTTTTCCCGGATTTTTAATTACTTCTGCAAATTTTTCTTTCACGGCTGCCAAATCATCCGGGTGAATAAAATTAAAGGCATTTTCCCCCACAAGCTCATCTTGACTATAGCCCAACATTTCCTTAATCGAAGGCGATTCGTATTTTATCGTCCCGTCAAAACTAAGAATTGAAATGAGATCTTTTGAATTCTCGATTAGAGCACGGAATTTTTTCTCGCTTTCATTCAAGGCCTCTTGCTCCTGCTTCAGCTCGGTTATCGGAAAACGCGCGGCAACATAGCCCATGATTTTGCCGCTGTCGTCAAATGTCGGGCTAATTGAGGAATCAACCCAATAGAAGCTACCGTCTTTGGCCTTATTTTTGATTTCTCCGCGCCAAATTTCCCCAGTCGAAATCGTCTCCCAGAGATTTTTAAAAAATGCTTCGTCGTGGTAACCGGACTTCAGAATGCGGTGGTTTTTGCCGATGAGTTCCTCTCGGGAATATTTGGAAATATCAATAAATTTTTCATTGACGTAGGTTATATTTCCACCTATATCGGTCGCGGAAACTATGGCAATTTTTTCCAAGGCACCTAGAAGCGCGCTCAGCCTGGCTTTCGTTTTTATTTCTTTTGCATCCTTTGAGATTGGGGTTAACAGACTTTCAACCATGTTTAAGTTTTTTTCTCCTTTTGGGAAAGCTGGTCTTTATAATTTTCAATTTCTTTTTTCAGCCCAACCATTCGCAGTTCCCGGTCAATCATGGTTTTATTGATCCGCTCTAGTTCGTCTTTTTGTTTTTCCAATTCCTTCTGCGCCCGAAAATGCTCTGACACTTCTTTCTCCAAAGAAGTCTTCTGTTCGAGGAACTTGGCGATCATGTTAGCAATCTGACCAAACTCAGATTTACTATTACGCAAACGTTCGATAAACTTAGAATCTCCTTTTTCCAAACTTTTGGAAACCAAACCAAGCGGTCGAATTACCCAAAGAAAAAGAACAGCCATCATCAAAATAGCTGCCGAAAGCGGTCCAATGATTTGGAAAGCAAATTGGTTGGTTGAGGTTTTATTCAAGACTGTGGTTATGGGTGTTTTGACCTCAACGTGGATACGATCGACACTTTTCCCATCAAAGCCAGTCAATTCGCGTCGAAAAATAACAATACCCTGCTTCAGATCGCTCACAAACTCGTGTTTGGTATCATCTGTAGCATCCCGCTCGACCTCGCCTGCCATAAAAGTAGACAATTCATCAAGATAGGCTTTGTCCCAAAGCCTTCCGACTAGAAAATAACCACGAGGTGAGCTTTTGCGCTCAACATCAGTACTGGGCTGGATTGGAGCACCGGCTATCTCCATAACACCCTTGGGGGTGAGAACGTAAAAATGCGGAAAAAGGCTACCGACAAAGATTTTTTTAAGAGACGCTGTTGGTAAAGGAAAGGTTTTTAAGTCCTCATCTTCAAGGTCGTTTACTGCGTATACTCCCGAGAAATCTAGTCGATACACCCAAGCCGCGTTGGCTTTATACGTGGAAAGGCTGGGATCAATATTTTCTTTGGCAAATTTGTCATCACCCTTCTCAACCAGATTCACCATATCATCCCAGTAAGTGTAATCGTAAGCATAGGCCAACAAGGAAGAAGATTTAAGCTTGGTTAGACTATCAAAAAGAGTCTCCTTTTCTTCTTGCCTTGAGTTGAATAATTGTTCGACACTTTGAAGATTTGAGTAACTAAAATAAAATGAACCAATACCCAAACCAATAGCGAGAAAAAATGCAAAGATAATTAATTTTGTTTGGACTTTGTTCATAGTTTAAGAAAGCTGCTTACTCAGGTAACGCGACACCAAGAAAGACGGAATTATCGATAGTGAGATCAGAAGTACTGCCACTAAAAAGGTCAGTTCGATACTCTTGCCTGCCACCAACAAGATTGAGCTTTGCGGCTTGCCGATAAAGATCATACCGACAATGTCGTTATTGACATCGCGCAGCGGGCTGTAGGCGCCAATAAAGGGTCTGTTGAGCACCTCGACGCTACCTTTGAAGGTGTCCCCTTTTTTGAGAACTTGGTCTTTGATTTCCGGATTTTCTTCCTTGACCCCGATCCAGCGCGACTTGCCATCGGCTGCCAGAAAGGTAGTGGCAGATCGGACATTGCCGGCATAGATCGCACTGTCCAACCCCGTTGTAGTTTTTACTCCATCCACAAAGGCATTGTCGATCAAAACCCCAGAGGTCAAACTGCCAATAATGTTTTTGTTGGCATCCCGCACCGGAACTGCTGATTTGATATAAACTAAAGGCGCGAGTACTCCTTCCTGCGCGACCGTACTTGTTCCTGCAAGCCCGACTAGCGCCCGCCGCGTCAGTGGGTCATCAGAGATTGAGTCACCCCAACGATCGGGTTCTTCGGCTCTTGAGAGTACCATTCCGGACTCATCCGTAACTAGAATCGATGATTTTGCTTTTGTTTCCAGAAGTTTTTGAACCAAGCTATTCAACTTTTTGTGATCCTTTTCAGCAAGTGCCCTGACGATATCGGGATTGGATGCGAGACTCTCGGTTGTCGACAAAATTTCCTCTTTTTTGGAACCGAGTGAGTAATTCAAAACATTCGTGGCTGTGGCGAGATTGCTCAAAGACTCATTCTGGATATTATTCAACAAAAGGAAGGTAAAACTGACCGTTGTCAGCAGGAAAATTCCCAGAACCGCACTTGTAAAAATCATAAACAGTTGGCTCTGCAGACGCGTCACCAGGTATTGCCAGACCCATAAACCAAGAAGAGCGATACTGACTACTAAAACTATCTGTTCCAGATACCAAATCAAACCAAAACTCGATGACAGGCTGTACAAAAAAGGATTGTCGGAGCCTTGCAAGAACTTTGATAAAGACAGCAACTCAAAAAGACTTAAACCAAAAAAAGCTAGGGCCACGCGGCGTAAATGTTTTTCCAGACCAGTAGTTGCCCTCCTCCAATAGAGCAACCCACAGACCAAACTACCGACTGGTGGTAGCAACACTAAACTATTACTAATAAACCCAAGGCCAGATATAGCTGGGGCTTTTTCTAGTTTGAGCCCTTCGGTAGTAGGAACAGCCTGCAGTGGGTCTCTGATCTGACCAAAAATGATCAGTAAATACCCCAAGATCCTAATTGCACTAGATAACCCTTCGGAAAAATTGCCTAGAAAAGAATTCCCCAAAACAGCTTGTTCGATCACCGTAGCCTGAACCAAGAAAGAAACACACAGCAGCAGAAATCCCAACCAAAGCAGGGTCTGTTTCTTCTTCGTTCGGGATAACCAAGCGTCAAAATAGAGCCAAAAAACAGCAAAACACACTAATGCAGCAAAGAGGTTGATTGCGAAGTGTAAGTTTTGACTGATAAACACAAGGGACAGCATATGTTATAAACCTCCTAGACCGTTGATTATTTCCTTCTCTGATAATACTCCAACCACTATTCTTTTGATAAGACCTTTACGGTTGACAAAATAGTGGGTCGGCAAGCTTTGGTAGCCGAAAGAATTTATGGTCGCTCCATCCGGGTCAACTAAATAATCCAATTTTAGTTTCGAAATTACTTTGTAGGCGACAATTTTCGCTGAAGATTCCATAACTGCAATCGGGGTGATATTTAAATCCTGGTTTTGTTGCAATTTATCCAAAACCTGAAACTGCTCCTGTGAAGCTGGCGACCAGGTTGAGACAAAACTAAGGAGAGTTGGCTTACCGGCCAACTGCACTTGATTGATTGTTCCCCCACTAGTTTTCTCAAGGTTAAAACTCGGTAGGGTTTTGTTTACCAGAGATCCTATGCTCTTGGTTGGGTTAACTTTTTCAGGGGCTTGCTGTAGAGAGATTTTTTCAATTGTCAAAGACGGGATAGTGAAGGAAAAAGCGCCAAAACCAATCTTGGTAGCTTTCTCGAGGGAAATTTTTTTAGCTAGCGGCATCGTTTGATTTACCTCAAAAATCTTACTGATCACGGTTTTGTAACCATCCCCAGCAACCTGCAGATAGTACTTTCCGGCTGGGGTAAAAAGTCTAAACTGACCAGCCTTACTCGTCTGCGGATTTTGCTGCCCGTAGGAAGAGCCGTCCCAAACCACCCAGGAATTTGAATCCGGCTCGAGATAAAAGAGGGTAATTTTGGCTTGAGTTACTACTTTTTTAGAATCTTTCTCGGTTATTTGACCACCAGACAAAGCGTAGATTTTGCCAAAGTCCCGTTTTGTCTTGTTGCCGGCTCCATCACTTGCTTCGACTATTAAATTGTGCAGGCCTTTTTTGGAAAAACTTAAGATTCCTGACCAAAGACCGGTTTGGTTCGAGCGTGAAAGCGCAAAAACATTGCCGTCGGAATTTGTCTTAGATGTACTAGTAATCGCACGGATACTGACTTGCGTTGCCCCACCCACCGAACTAACCGTAACTTTTTGATCAATACCGACAACCGTAGTGACGATTCCATCTTTATCGGGTTTGAGGATTTGCGGACCGATGGAAATAACACTACCCCCAACAGTTGGCGGCAGACGGTCAATAATCAACGTGTAAGTTTGCGAGAGGGTTTGATTGCCGGAAGTATCGGTCGCCCGAGCGACGATCTTATAATTTCCATCATCAAGATTTAGCGGTTTAAACTCAAAGCTAACACTTTTCCCGCCCAGACCAGTTTGTTTATCGGCCGGCAGCCAATTTTTACCAGAGTCAGTGGAATACTCAACACTGTAAACACCAACATTATCGGCAGCTGTCCCAACTATTGTCGGAGCAGTCACGAAAGGCTTGGAAAAATCGGTTGCAATTGTGATTGTGGGGGGAATTTTTTCAGTTGAAGTTAATTTCAATTTTTTCAAAGTACTTTCGCTGGAAGAAAAGTTACTGGAACTAGCATTATTTGTAAATCCAGACTGACTAGGAACTGGTGTGAGAAAAGTATTGTCCCCAGATTGAGCGCTATTTCCAGACCCGTCAACACTTTCCACCTGAAAATGGTAACCGATATCTGAAGTTAATCCTGTTAAAGTAACTGTGTGACTTGTTTTCAAAGCTAAGTCACTTTTTTCAGAACCGTAGCTATCATCCAATCCATAGTAAATTTTTGAAGTTGCCAGCTCGTCAGTCATCCAGCTGATGGTAATCGAGTTGGAGGTCAGACCTGACATTGAAATGTTTGAAATCGTCGGGGGTGTGGTATCGGGTGCTGAACCACTAATCGAAGTACCCAAAGCCCCAGCACAACTAAAAGGGTTGGCACCGTTTGGGTCGTCTGACACTTTAACGACCCAATTGGCTGAACTTGCTTGAACATCGGCAGCCGAAGCTCGAATTCCAAAACTGTGGCTTCCGCCAGAAACAATTGATCCAAGGGTGAAAGTAGCAACTTCAGCTGTCACAGAACTGCCCCAACCATTCACCTGTGCTCCGATAAGAGTAAAGTTGCCGGAAGGTCTGGTGATGGTTACCCATTGCACAGTGTTTGAATCAGTATTGTTAACAGTGAAGTTAAAAAGATTCTCGCTTGTCGGGACGACATCATGAATATCTACTTCAGCACCACAAGAAGAAATTACTGCTTTTACTTCGGTGGTTGGAACAAGCTGAAAAGCAATTCCGACAACGATTGCTACTGAAACTAGTTTTTTAACAAACTTGGGCATTACTTCTATTTTAGAGGAAACAACGTAACTAATCAAACCCAAAAAATATTGACAAGGACGGGCCTTGTCAATATATTGCGAGGAGTTTCTTGATTTCTTTGAGTAAACTTCCTGGATTATCGTCTGATTTTACTAAAAATTCAGAGGCTCCAAGTTTAAGCGCTTTTTCTTTTTGGATTTCTGAATCAAGATTGGTCTGAACTATTACCCTAGCGTCCTTTGTGATTGGATTTGATTTTAGTTTTTCCAGAACTTCAAAACCATCAATATACGGCAGCATTAGATCAAGCAAGACCACATCTGGAATAAACGTCTCAGCTTTTAGTAAAGCCTGCTGACCGTCGTCAGCTAGCTCAATTTCAAAACCTTCTTTTTTTAATACTTCGTTGTAAAGATTTAATAGGCTGATATCGTCCTCAACTATTAAAATTTTTGTCATTTTTCTTTCTTAAGGAAAGTATCGGTCTTTAGAGCGCTATTTTTCTTATCTTTTGGAAAACATCGGTCTTTAGAGCGCTATAATTTTCCCCTAACTCAAGTTAATAATCTTTCGGCATTTTATCCCCCTTCGCGAAATACCCCGGGCGTAAGCCCGCGGATGAAAGCGAAGATGTTTTCGCTTCGGAGGGATTCTGCTCCCGACGAAGCGTGGGGAGAAGATACCCCGACCGTAAGGTCGAGGGAGCTTCATAAAAAAACTATACCACGATTCGACAACAAATTAAACCTTACTTGTGGAGAAAATGTCCATTCCGGGGATGGACAACGACTAGCAATCTTAGCTGTTAGTGCTAGCAATTTGGTGGTTAGTTTTGGCGATCTGCAATATATTTATGGAAAATTAGGTGTTTTCGCGGTCGTAGATACTTCTGTTTTCAACCATTCCAATGCTTCCTCCCGATCTTTAAACCATTTGAAACTGCTGCCTCGACCAGTAGCTTGCATCAAAAGGTTGACCGAAACCTCCAGCATTAAATTGTTTCCAATAACTGCAGCTTTGTCTTGGTTTGAAATTTTGGATAAATTGATATAAACCTCTTTGGCATGTGGGGAAATACGACTAACAGTTCCAGTAAGCGTCATGTCAACCAAAAAATTGTATAGTGTTTTTGGATCTTGGTTGACAACTTTCATTATTGCTTCGGAAACGAGTTCCGCCTGACGACCATTGTTAGCATCTTCGCTTTCTGAACCAAACATCTCAACAAAAATAATATTCTTTTCTAGCTTTTCGATCTTAAATGTTTTTAGCAGTTGCGCATCAGTTTTCAAAATAAACCTCCAATTAATGAACCTCCGAGGGTTAAAATCCTCGGTTTCATCTCTAAAGTTTCGTTTTCTTTGGCCTTCGTCCGTGGATTAAGAATCCACGGTTTTCGGCCCGCGAAAATAGTATTGTAACAGATAGTTGTCTATTGATTATTTTTTTCCTCCAAAAAAACCCTGACAACATTATTGGCAACTTCAATAACTCCGGTTGAATTCTGATAAGAGACCTTCTCCCCTTCTTCAGGAATTATTTCTAAATTCTTTGAAAACTCAGTGACAAAATTTTCATGCATTGGTAAAACATCAAATGTTCCTTTTTTATCAAACGAAGTTAAGGATTTGGCGAAACCTTTAAAGCCCGGTTTTTCGAGTTTATCAGTTAAATAGACCGTGACAAACAGTCGATCAATCTTATATTTTGAAGCAGTTGATAATTTTGTTACATCAATATCCATTTTATCCTCCAAGGCCCGTCCTTGTCGTGTTGTTAGGGCTTAACTGATGTTATATCTTTAACGTACAAGAACTTTTCCGGGGGGATCTCATCAGTTTTTCCCGACAAAATATCGCTGACATCTTCAATTACTTTCTTTCGTGGTACGTAGACCCCCGGGCGCCCGGTTTGATCAGCAGTCATATGAACATCCTGCGTCATATAATTGAGGATTCTTTTTGCCCGGGCGTAAACTCGTTGATCGTCGGGAGAGAGTTCTTGCTCCCCGGCAATAGAAACTACTCGATCGAGGAAAACGTAACGAGTTAAAATCTTCTCTGCTTCAAGATAAGCTTCGTAGTGCGGTAAACCAATAACGGAAGCTTCGATTAAACTTGACGACGAATTGAGAATGTCAACCGCCGGTCGGCGACCTTCTTCGGCAATAGACCTGGATAAACTAACAACACTATCAAAATAAGGCATTACCGCCTGAACCCCAGAATCGGTCAGGTCATCAGCTGGCACATAGATAGCTTCAATCGCAGTAATCGAACCCCCCGTAGTTGGTACAATTCGCTCTTGAAATTGACCAATATCACTAGTTAATGTTGCTTGGTAACCGTCTTCTGAAGGTATTGTGTTTAGCAAAGTAGAAAGTTCATTGCCAGCTTGAACTAGACGGTAGACATTATCGACGAAAAATAAAATATCGCGGTTTTCCCGATCACGGAAATATTCAGCGATGGTGATGGCGCTATACCCAGCTCGAAAACGCACTGCCGCCCGCTCGTTCATTTGCCCCAGAACCAAACTAACATTGGGCAAGACTTTATTCTGCTGCAAATTCTCGATCATCTCCTGAGCTTCTCGAATACGCTCTCCGATCCCAGCAAAGACCGAGATGCCTTTATGATAGACAGCGGTGTTATGCATCAATTCGGTGAGAATAATAGTTTTGCCGACCCCTGAGCCCCCAAAAAGACCAATCTTTCCGCCCTTTAGAAACGGCGTGAAGAAATCGATAATTTTTATTCCTGTTTCAAGTACTGTCCGGGTGATATTGGTTGAAGAAAATCCCGGCGCCTGTGCATAAATGGACCGCAGCTGACGTGATTCTATCGGACCAAGGCCATCTTGTGGGGTTCCAAAAAGATCGACAACTCTCCCGAGCATTTCCGGACCAACTGGCACGGTAATCGTTTGAAACAAACGAGTCACTTTGGCACCACGATAAAACTTACCTGGATTAGAAAAACAGATACAGTAAACGGTGTCTTTATTTGTCGAAGAGTAAACTTCAAGCTTAACAGTCGGATCATCGACAAAAGCAAGCAACTCAAAGCGGTTCGGTTTTACCTTAGCAAAACTCACCTCGATGACATCCCCTCTGATTGAAACTATTGAACCTGTATTTTCATTATCCATCTATTCCTCCAATGTACACCTCGGAGGTGTACATTTAATAATTCTTAATTCGCTACTATTCTCCCCATAAATCAACCCCGGTATAAAGCTGCAGCTGTTTTTTACTTTCTTCCGAGAATGAAAAAACAATTACTTTAAGTTTTGATAACCTATGGTTCATATCTAACCTCCACTCCAAAGATCTACTCCGGTGTAAAGCTGGAGCTGTTTCTTATTCGACAAAGATTTCCGTACCTTGCGCTTACCACGAGAAAGGTCCCCAATCACTTGGCTCATTTTTTCAGCCACCTGACCGATTTCCAAAATTTTTATTCTGGCGGCATAGCGGGCGATTTGTGATTCATAAATTTTGAGCTGCAACATAGCGTTGATCACTGCTTCTTCAAAAAAGGCCAGAATCGAATCGGAATTGGCTTCAAAAAGGTATCTCTTGACGTTTTGGACTTGCCCAACTGTAATTGTCTCGGAAACATCGGCGCGAGTTGCAACTTGATTCAAAACCGTCTTGTATTGACCGTGAAAAATAATTACTTTTTCATAAATTCCGATTTCCTTACCAACCTGACTGACCAGATTCCAGTCTGGATTGTTGTCGTCTAAGTCAAGGGTCTTTAAGTTTTTTGGCACAAAATCGGTTTTATCCAACAATCGTTTACCAGTGTTACCTAAAATAATTCCATCAAACCCGGTTTTCACCATCTCGACTTTCCATTCACGAAAAAGGTTGGGGATAAGATTTCCGAAATATTGGTCACGCGATGAAATCAAAACCAAAACTCCTTTTTTTGTTTTTGGACGGAAGCTTTTACTTAAAATATTTTTTTGCACTCCGCCCTTAGCTTTTTGATCCGCCACGACCCCAAACTTGACGTTGATATAGGTATCGGCGGCGTCGCCAATAAACTCTGTCACTTTCCCCACTGAAACTTGAATTAATTTGATTCTTCGTGCAGCCGCCTCTTCATAAACCCGGGTGATGGATTTTATGGTGGCCACTGCTTCAGAATATTTTTTTAAATCAGATTTTGAATACATTATTTAGCCTTTGCTGCTTCCGGTATCTTAAAGAAACTGGTCACTCGAGTAACTAATTCCTTCAGTGAGTTACTGAGTTTAGCTTCCACTGGTAAATTACCAAACCTGCCGGTTAAATATTCCCCAAACAAACGAATTTTCTCGACTCTGACTTCTTTACTCGTTTTTCGGTTCCAGGCTCCACCAAAAAACAACCCCAGGTAAACCAGTTGCAGCGGTTTGGGGATAACAATTTGACTCTCCTGATCAAAAAGCGCGATCAATTTTTCGCCGCTATCCAGTGCCTGCAAAGTCTGTGTTGTCAGCTCAACCCCAAACCGACTAACCTCTTCAGCTTTGCGGTAAGCGGTTAGTTTTTCGGTAATCAGACCGGTTAATTCTCGCTCGAGTGGAGTTTTTGTCTGATTGCCGACTCGGGAAACCGAAAGAGTGAAACTCACGGCCGGATGCCGACCTTTCTTGGCTTCAGCAATATCAAAAAAGACGTGACCGTCGGTCATCGCCATTAAATTAGTTTGAATGTAGCCGGCCAAATCGCCTTCGAGAGTTTCAGCGATTGGCAAAAGTGTAATTGCGACAACTTTTCCGTTTTGAAGTTTAATATTGCCGGCGCGTTCAACAAGGCGGGCGTGCAGATGGAAGATGTCCCCCGGGTAACTTTGCCGACCTGGAGTGCGGCGCGAAATCAAAGAAGTCTCGCGGTAAAATTTGGCGTGAGTGGTCAGATCATCAAAAACTACTAAAACTTCTTGTCCCCGATCGCGGAAAAATTCAGCCACGGACAATCCGGCAAAAGGTGATAAATAAATCAACGGTGCTTGGTCCGAAGCTGAAGCTGAAATAATCACCGTACTTTTCAAAACATCCATTTCTTGAAGTGATTTTTGGACAAATTTTAAATCTGACTTTTTCTTACCGATCGAGACGTAGACACAAACTGCGCCGGCCCGAACTTGATTGGCAATTGCTTGAATTGCAAAGGTAGTTTTGCCGGTCTTCTGATCACCCAAGATTAACTCTCTTTGACCCTTGCCAATCGGAACTTGCATATCAACCGCCATCAAACCAGTTTCCATAGGGGTATTAACCCGACTACGGGCGTTTATTCCGGGAGCTTTAGGATCAATTGGATAGTTAACAAAAGTCCCTTTTATCGGTCCCTGATCGTCAAGCACCGTCCCAAAAGGGCTAATAATCCTGCCGAGGTAATCTTCTGATACGGGCATTTCAAAAATTTCATTGGTTCTGGCAACTTTCATGTTGTGAGTTAAACCCTCACCTTGAAAAAGCATGACTTCGATCAGCTCTGGCAAAATACCTTGAACAATCCCTATCTGACCATTTTCCGCTAATATCAGCTCGTTCAGCTTCGCTCCAGGCAAGCCGTTGACATAAAAAACTGAAGTAATGATCGACTCGACGTAGCCAACTTCACCAATTTCTTTTAAATATGTATTGAAATCTTTCATTTGTTTAAATTTCTTTAGCCTCGTATTTCCACCCCCGGAGTGGAAATTAGATATTTTCCTTTTCGGTTAACATCTCTTTCTTAACCGTTTCTTTCAAGTACTGGTCAACTTTTGGTTCCAAACTGTAGTCCTTATACCTTCCTAGGTACTCAACCACTGCTCCCGCAACAATATGATGATTAACACTGATGTCGAGTATTACCTTTTGCCCTGCCTGAGCACTGATCGTTTCATTTAGTTTTGAGGTAAAACTATCATCCGGTTCAAAAGCCAAGGTTATCTTGACCAGTGGAACTGCTTTTAATTCAGTGACGATTTGTTCTAAAAATTGTTTTTGGGCACCGTCACCTTCTGGTTCTAAACCCGCCTCTTCTATATAACCAAAGATCGCCTCTAAACTTGGCGCGAGAAGACCTTTAGTTTTACTAACAATCGTTCCCGGCAAATTGTGATAAAGGTTTTTGTTGATTGAGGTAATCTGGTCAATCAAGCGATATAAACCTTTAGTGTCATAAACTGCCGTGGTAAATAACGTAAATTCTTTTTTCATCCAAAAAACTTATCCTTTTTAGCCTCGTCCAAGGCTTGCATAACCAGCTCTTGGTGATCGACCATATTAATAACTTTACCCACAGTATTCTTAGCAGTTTCCGAGATAATCTGATAAGCTTTAGCATCGACTTGGGCAAACTTTCCTTGACTATAATTGGCCAAATCTCTTTTGATTAAGACAAGGTCTTTTTGTATTTCACTGCTGAAAACTTTTTTTGATTCCTCGGATTGCTCGGCTACGATTGTGGCTAACTGATCGACTCGTTTCTTCAGCTCCAGGTTTAGATTTTCCGTCAACTTTTGACTGTTGAAGTTGTAATTTGCGGTCAGGGAATTGACCGTATCTTGATAGTATTTGATGATGTTACTTGATGTATTTTCGATCATTAAAGAGTCTTTGGATATAATGTTTTCTAACGATTCTTTAAAACGGTTTTGCAAGCTTTCGATTTGCTTCTCAGTATTTTCCAAAAACGCAGCGTTGGTTTTAATCGTATTTGAACTTTCAGTACTTTTTTTGAAAAGAAAATACACTAAAGCTAGAGTCACGATATTGGTAAGTATTGCAATAAAAATTAAAATGTTTGTCAACATAATTTCCTCCTATAAACCTTCTCCTCTAAAGGAAAAACAGAATCAAAACCCCAATTGCTAAACCAATACCACAAACCGCCAAAATGCCAGCAGTTCCAATAACCAGCTGCTTTTGGATATCATGCTTCGCCATTGGATTTCTGGCAATTGACTCAACTGCGGTCCGGTTGCTTTTTACAAAATGGTAAAGACCAACAAAGAAACTAATTAATCCCAATAAGAGAGCAAAGACATATTTGAGCAAATCCGGCAGATTTCCTGAGACTAGTGCCAACGAAACTTTTTTGGTTACTTGGTCAAGCCCGGTTTGGGTCAAACTTTCAGATTGGGCGGAAACTTGGTTGTAGTTAACATTAATTAAAATGGGAATACTGCCAATTTCACCTTTGTCAGTCTCGTTTGGAAAATCTCTCAGCGCCTTGCCGAGTACGTGTCCAGATTTTGTAGCTTTTTGACCTATTCCGAGGTCTTTTGAAGTAGTTATTAAATTGCCTTCTTTGATGTCGCCGTTTTTCTTGGAAACGCTCACATTCGCTTGGCCGTTGATAACAACATATTTTGTCGTGGTTGTAATTTGATTTAACGAGACTGCTGGATCATTGACTATCACACCATATACTCCACTATCATATTCTTTGGTGGAAAGAGCATATTTCCCATCTGTTTGGCTAACGATTTGACCAGTAGAGGCGTCCGGATTATTTAACTGGACGCTGTAGGCAATTTGATCACTAATCTGAGCAAAAGCAAAGTTAGTGCTAAAGATAAGCAGTAAAGCAGCGATTATTGTTGAATATTTCACTTTCAAGGCAGAATCCATGGTTTTATCTTTCATAACCGCCGTTACAAGCACGTGTACCAGATTCTCGCTTCACTAACCACCGTTGCAAGTAAGCGTCTAAAAGAAATTCAACCAAGCGAGCTATTAAGTCGGACGTGTTTGACTCCGATTTATCGAAGGAGTTGTCGACGTATACGAGCGACTTGGATTTCTTTAGCTTACGCTGCCAGGTGGCAGTTTGGCGCAACCTTTGCTGTCAAAGGTTGTTATTCTAAAGAAATTTTACCATGGAAATTATTTTTCCTATATAGAAAGGTAAGTTACTCTTGACATTAATTTTCGGATGGTGTCATAATTTAGATAGGATTTCCCGTAATGGTAAATGAATTTCCCGCGATGGAGGGGCTAAATTACTCAATTTGACCCCTTGACACTTTTCACAACTCTCTCTTCCAAAGTGTCTTTCAAGGGTAAATTCATAGGTACTCTTCCTACCTAAAAATACCAATCTTGGGGAAAAACCAAATTATCATTGGGCTGTTGCAGGCCTGCCGATGAACAAAGATAATACTCAGAATCTAATATCCTTTGACGAGGTAATTAATTTAGCAAAGCTAAAGGGAGTTAACTTCGGCAAAGGTGACCCATACAATCGCCTACGTTACTACATCAAAATAGGTCTACTTCCCAAAGCGCTGCGTAAATCTTTTAACGGTCTCCCACCCGCCGGTGCCTTGCCAATAAATACTGTCGATAAATTGGTCGAGATTGACAATGACATAAAGTCCGGCAAAAGTATCCAAACAATTATTAAGGAAGTAACCGGCCAAACTATCGACCTCTCCGGGATTGAATCTGAGCCAACTATTATTAATATACCAGCTTCAATTCCCGCTACGGCAAGCACTTTCCCGCCACAGACCACTGAAAATGAATCTGGGCTTTCAGATATTAATATGCCCGGCAATTTTAATACGTCTGTTGAGCAACCGACGATTGCTAGTCTGGATAATACGAGTAATGAGGTCTCAAGCCTTGATCGTTTCAAATACTTCAGGGGAAGCAAAACCCCGACGGCTAAATTTTTAGTTGCATCCGGTGTCGTCGGGGCTATTGTCTTAGTTTTAGCAGTTGGTCTGGCTGCTTGGCTAGGGTATCAAAATACCTCAAATAATAACAAGAAGCAGGTTGCGCAGATTGATAAGAGCAGCTTACCTTCTCTACAAATTCCGGGCTCTGCCTTAGGAACTACAACAGAGCTAGGTTATCTGGGGATAAATGTTCCGACTAATATCAAGGCCCATTTAACTGCTGGTGGTGGGATCACAACCGCCAACACAGATGTCGATGCTGGGACCGGCAAATTGACTGCCAGCAATGTCATCTACTCGCTGACTGCGGGGACCAATGTTTCGATTAGCGGTGGGCAGAACGCAGTCATCTCGGCCACGGCTGGTTCAGTAAATGGAACAACCAATCGAATAACGGTTTCTGGAAGTCAGGTTGATATCGCCAGCAACTACTCTGGCCAGGGTTCAATCTCAACTGTAGGAACCATAACTTCCGGTACTTGGGCCGCTGTGTCTATAACAGATACCTATATTTCTGATACTTTAACTATCAATGCTTCGGGAAGTGTTGACTGGGCAGCCCTGAATAACTACCCAGCTGACTGTGGAGTTGGTTTCTATGTTCAGGCAATCAACGACAGTTTAACTTGTGCAGCGGATACGACCGGTGGGACACCAACCTTCGCCACAATTACATCAGGAATTAATACAAATCAAGCTTTACAGGTTGGTAATCTCAGCACACTTTCACCAACAGGTACTGGAACAATTACTGCCAATGCTCTTTCTGCGGGAACCTATTCTATTAATATTAATGGAAATGCTGCTACATCAACAACGGCAACTACTGCTGGTAACGTAACTGGAATCGTTGCTCTTGCAAATGGTGGGACTGGGGCTGATCTCTCAGCAACTGGTGGTGCTAATCAATTTGTTCGACAAAGTTCTGCCGGTGGCACATTTACCGTTAGTGCAATAGTGGACGGTGATATACCAGACACAATTACTGCTTCCAACTACCTCCCACTAACTGGCGGTACCCTCACTGGGACTTTGACACTAAACGACAACGATGGGATCTCGAACGATGTAAATCTAGTATTGGGTGATACGAATGAAGGCGGTACTGTTTCTGCTAATGGTCTTACTTTAGATAAAGGCACTGGCAACCTCACCTTTTCCGGATTTAACTGTACTGGAAACTCCGCCGGAGGTGCATTAACAGCCAACGCGTCCGGTGTCATTAGTTGTTCTGACGACAACACCGGAGCTGCTAGTTTGCAGGATGCCTATACTGGGGGGCCAATTATTTCTCTGCTGACTACTACCGGCAACCTAAAAGTTAATTTAGGCGATGCCCTTGGAAATAACCTAACCTTTGACGCCAACGTAGCCCTCGCCTACACTGATGGGATTCTTTTTACTACAACTGTTGGTACCATCACTGACGCGATTGATGTATCTGCTGCCGGTATTGTTAACGCCATTAATATCGGAGCTAACGATATTCTTTCCAACAGTGTTTCCATTAGTTCTGCTGAACTAAATGTCCTGGATGGGGGTATTGATGAAACTGAAGTCTCTGGTGTCATCACATCTGTCGCTGCTGGTCTTGGTCTAACCGGCGGTGGTTTGGCTGGTGCGGTAACGTTGAGCTTTGATACCAGCGCTGCCCTATCTAGTGATCATACACTCACGACTAACCAAGCAAAGTTTGGTCAGTCTGGTCTGATCTTTGAAGGGTTAACGGATAATTTGATCGAAACCTACATAGCCGTCACCGACCCAACAACTACAGACAAAACTATCACAATACCTGATGCCTCCGGCACAATTATTCTCTCCGGCCACACTTTCACCGGCGATGTCACCGCCACTTTAGGCGCTGGTGGTACTACTGCTCTTACTATTGCACTTGATTCTGTTGCCTTAGGTACTGATACGACTGGAAACTACGTATCTAGTGCTACTGCCAGCGGTGGTCTAACGCTAACAGGAACAGAAGGCGCTAGCTTGGGGATACTTCTACCATCCCCAACTGATGGGCTATCTACGACAACTTTTTCTGGCTCTGGTCTGGAACTTCTTGCGCCGGGTCTTACCCTATTGCAAGGCTGTTCTACTGGTCAAATTCTTAAATGGAATGAAACAAGTGACCGTTGGGAGTGTAACTCGGATAACACCGGTGCCGGGGCTGCTTCAGTCAGTTTAAGAACTGTCCCTGTGGTCTCATCACTATCTATATTAGATTTTAATGATGATGTCTTTAATGTTACAGAACCGGTTGGAAACACTGCTAACGTAACTTTTAGATTGGCCACTACTGGAGGAGCTGCGACTGCCAGCTTCTCTGGTTTGCAGAAAATCACAAACGCTACTACCGGTGGTTTGAGTCTACTTTCTTGTTCTGACGACTTAATTCTGAAAAAAGTCACCGGCAGCTGGACTTGTTCAGCTGATGCGGGCGGCGGGGGTGGCGGAGCAGGTCAATCTCTGCAAGATACCTATGTGATAGGTAACACCATCAGCGCCCTCAGCACTAAAGGTGATTTAGCTATAACCTTGACTTCAGCAAATTTCACTGTTGACGCGGCAGCTACTCAAAAATCACGCTTCTCTTCAACAGGGCTGAGAACCACTACCAATTTAGCTGAATTAGATCACAGCGCAACTTACACCGCTAACAATACCAACAATTCCAACTTAATTAACCTTAACCGCTCCCTCACTATAGATGATAGCTTAGCTTCAGCGGTAACTTTAACCCTAACTGGTGCCCTCGCTTCTTTGTCTAGCAACTGTAGTACTGGTACCAACGACGTTTGTACCGACTCTGCTAACGTATTAGCCTTAACTCAATCTCACGTTAATGCTTCTGGGAATGTCTTGCAGATCAGCAATGTCGGTACTGGCTCTTCTATTGGTTTCCAAAAGGAGCGAGATCATGTCATCTCCGTTGACAATTCCACTACAGCCACAGCCTTGGGAGGTATTTTAACTATTAGGGCGGGGGCTGGCAGCACTTCTGGCAATGGTGGGACGCTAAACTTACGCTCAGGTGCAGGTGGTGCGTCTGGCAATGGCGGCACAATATCGATCCTGACTGGCGCTGGTGGGGGTACCTCAGGAAATTCTGGGAATTTAAGCCTTGATGTTGGCGCTGTCACTTCCGGGACCAAAGGTACAATATCTATCGGGACAACTAATGCCTCCGCCATCTCGGTTGGTAATACCTCGGGAACTTTCGCACTTACTTCTTCAGGAGGCCTGAACGTAACAACTGCTGGGGCTTTGTCTGGAGTTACTGGCTACACCCAAAGTTCTGGCGCTTTTGCTGCTACTTTAACCACAACAAACTCCGCACTCTTTTCATCAACCACAGCCAATTCTGACTCAATCGCCTTAAAACCAAATAGTACAAGTGCAGCTGCCTTTACGGCGACGATTTCATCTTCCGATCTCACTATCGGCAGCCAAACATTTAACTTACCCGACTTGGCAGCAGCTAGTTCAGCAACCATTTGTGTTTCCGGACAAACCTGTGCTGCTACTGGAATTGTTGGTTACTGGAACCGATCGACTGGTCCTAACTCAATAACACCTTCAACCGCCGGGGACAATGTCACCACCAGCGGTAATATCTCCACCTCAAGTACGGGAACCGTTACCTCAGCTGGACTCTTAACTGCCTCCAATGGTCTGACTCAAACTACCGGAGCTTTAACTTTAACCGCGACTTCTGGTTCTGAATCAATTACTGGTTACGGGACTTCAAGTAAGACTTCGACCACCACTACCGGTAACGTTAACACTCTCGCTGATCCTTCTTTTGTCGTCGCCGCTGCTGGAATTGGTAATCTTGTTAACCTAACCTTTAGCAATGGTTCTACCTCGGTATCTGGTATAGCGGTGACAACCGGACTGAACATTGCCGCCACCAATAACGCTGCTGGAGCGGGTGGCACTCATGAAAATTACGGGATCAGGATCCAAGATATTGCTGGTGCAGCTGGGGCTGGAACCCAGACTTCTTACGGATTGAGGATTGGTAATCAAGGTCAGATTTCCGGTGAAAATGCTTTTGGTCTTTACATCGACCCGCAGACTACCTCAACCACTGCCGTAGGTCTGTGTTTTGACTGTGATGGGACTTGGACAGCAAGTACGGTGGCTTCGGGAATCCAGTTTGGCACCGATGCAAACTCTGTCAATCTATATCGTTCTGCAAACGACACTCTCAAGACCGATGATGCTTTTAATGTCAATGGCACGGTCAACATTTCTACTACAGGAGCTATCAGCGGCGCGACTGGGGTGGTTTCTTCCGGTAACATTGATTTCTCATCTCTCAGTGCTGGTGGTCTTGTTAAAGCCGCTGTAACTACCGGCAGGCTTTCAATTGCAGCTGCCGGAGTCGATTACGAAAACCCGCTTACCTTCAGCAACGGCGTCACACGGGCCGCCAACGCGGTTTCCGTTGACCAGACTTTTGGTTTCACTTTCACTGGCAACAATACCTTCACCCCATCAGCTACCAATGATTTAACGATCAATCTGGACGCTGACTCAACTCTAATAAAAGTGTTTTCCTCAGGTACAACTTCAACTTCCGGTGAAACTTTTTCAATAACCAATTCAGCTGCTTCCGGAACAATTGGTGTCTTTGGACAAAGTTTGTCTCTTGTGGGAACAGC
The DNA here is from genome assembly GCA_964367355.1 of uncultured Gammaproteobacteria bacterium. Classification (GTDB taxonomy): domain Bacteria; phylum Patescibacteriota; class Microgenomatia; order Woykebacterales; family RBG-16-39-9b; genus CAYIWY01. The sequence goes on along the minus strand of CAYIWY010000007.1, from coordinate 42,912 downwards.
AACTTCCGGAGCCAACACAGTTACCGGAATTCAATTTGCAAACGTCACCCCAATTGCTGGCAATACCTTTAACGGCCTAACTTTCGGAACTGGTTTTAATAATTTCCTAACCAGCCCTACTATTAATATCTCAGCCGCTGGAGCAGTTACTGGAGCTACCGGTTTCAACGGTCTGGTAGTGACTACCAATACCGGCGTTATCACTACCGGAGCTTGGAATGCAACTGCAGTTGGTGCTCAGTACGGTGGTACTGGAATAAATACTAGTGCTTCAACCGGAGTTCCTTCAATTTCAGCTGGAACTTGGAGTGTAAATTCGTTGTTGCCACTTTCACTTGGTGGAACTAACAAAAATATTACTGCAGCAGCCGGAGCAGTTGTTTACTCTGACTCAGATAGTTTCGAGCTAACTGCTGTTGCTGGTGGAGCTGGATTCTGTTTGCAATCTGGTACTGCTGGTACTGGAGCACCAACTTGGGCCTCTTGTGCCACTGGGGCTAACTCACCGTTCATCTCCTCTGCGGGGGAAATCAAAAAGGACACCTCTTTCGTCAATGATCAGATCCACTTTACCGCCGCCCAAGCTGAGGATTATGGTTTGAAAGTTGACACTTCTATCGCCGACCAAAGTGTTGATCTTTTCCAAGTTACCAACACTGGTTTTGGGACCAATGTCGATGCGGTCAATCTCGCCTCACTAAACTTTACCCAAGTTGCGGTTGTCGGAACCCGAACCAACTCTGTCCTTAAGATCGATGCTACCTCTGGAGCATCTGAAGCAGGTGATACTCTTTACGGTATCAATATCGGTACCCTTTCCACGCCTGGGGCGGGAAATGAAACCGCCATCAACATCGGCACGGGCTGGGATACAGCCTTGGCGGTTGCTTCCGCTGCGACAACTACCAATGTAATAGGTTTATCTGCAACTGGGCTCACCACTGGAAATGCTCTTGATCTTAGCTCTTCCTCGACGCTGGCGACCTCTTCTGACCTGATCCAGGGCGACCACACTGCGACCTACACTACTGCTCAAACGGTCTCGGGAAATATCGCTGACCTTTCCCGCAGCTTAACAATTAATGATGGTGGAGCTCCAGTGGTTACCCTGACAGTCAGTAGTCCCGTCGTCTCAATAACAGACAATTGTAGTATTGGGGCTGGTAATGACGTTTGTACTAACACTGCCAATGTCCTGTCGCTAACCCAAAGTTATGCTTCCGCCTCCGGAGCTGTCCTCAATATAAGTAACTCCGGTACCGGAGCGGATATTAGTTTGGCCAACGGCGAGACGATTGATAATAGTGTCAATGGTTCGGTCCGGGTAACTACTGGCTACCTTCAAGTTGACGACCCGGCGGACGCAAGTTACCTCCGAATTAGAACCGATCTAAGTACCAATATTGACCTGGAGACCAGTGGCGTCGCCCTTTATATCCAAGACATCGCTGCCAACACATATATAAATGTAAATGCAGGTGGAAGAACTGGTATTGGAACTGTCGGTCCTGATGCAAAATTAGATGTTCTTGCAACCACCGAGCAGCTTCGACTTACCTACACTGATGGTACAGTCTACACTTCTCTGACCACAGACTCAGCCGGAGATCTGACCATCACCCCAAGTGGTGGGGATTTGTTAGTTCCGACCGCTACATCGTTCGGTCTCGGTTCAACTGCGGGTAGATTTGTCTTTGACTCGACAGCAACCCCAGACACGATTACTGTCAACAACGCCGAGCTTGTCTTTTCAAATACTTCTGGTGAAGGTGTTTCTGGTGCTGGCTTACCGACTGGTTGTAACTCAGTCACTGGCAAACTTCATTATGATGACACAACCAATCTATTTTCTTGTCAGACTGACGCTGGCGTCACGGCCACGACATTGCAAATAGCTTACGACAATGATGCTGGTGCTGATGCAACTGTTCTTATGACAGCTGCTGACGGTAGTATTATTTTCCAAACAATCGCTGGAACCAACTTCCAAGTCGCAGCAACCGTTGCCCCAACCATCGATCTAGTCAAGTTTACTGACAGCGGTTTATCTTCGGCTACCGACGGGGTTGATGCCCTTCAGCTCACCTTTGGGGTCTCGGCTGCTTCTGGGAATGTTATCGACATTACTCCTTCCTATTCCGACACAGCCGCTATCAGTACACCAGAAACCTACAATATTATCGACATTGATGCTTTTACCGCCACTCAAAATGCGGCTGGAGATACCGGAACAATCAATGGCTTGAATATTGGTAACTTGACTCAAACTGAAACCGCTGGAACAATCTCTGCCTCCGCCATCAAAATTGGCACTGGTTGGGATTATGAGCTTCAATTTCTCGACACTGACCCAATAATTGGCTTTGGAAACTCTGCCCTCAATACTCCGACTCTAAGTATTATCAACACAGGTTCTGGAGTCGGCAACCTATCGGTTGATGGCAACTATTATTCCGGAGCTGGTTATGGTCTTGATACCATTGCTGCTGGGGTTCTTAATTTGGGTAATACAACTGCCGCAACGATTACTATTGGAACTACTGCTGCCACAGCGATCAACATTGGGGCTGGTGGAACCTTAGCAAGAACCTTTAATATCGGTACCGGTACTGGTGCCGATACAATCAATATTGCGACTGGTGGAGGTGTTGGTGGAGATACAATAAATATTGGGACCACAGCTTACACTTCTGGTACAGCTACCTTTAACCTCTTCACTGCCGCTTCAACCGCTTCCCAAAACGTCAATATTGCTACCGGTGCACTCACCACAACTATCAATACCATAATCATCGGCCAAAGCACCAATACCAATACTAGCTTAGTATTGAGAGGTACCGGAGCTAGTTCATTGATTACTTTTGCCAACTTCACCGTTGCCACGACCGGAGCAACTTCAATCAACACTGGCGCCTCGTTAGTTAACCCATTGCTTTTGACACATACTGCCGATACCAATTCGATCGGCATTGTTGCCAATAGTGTAAGTACCACTGGAGTTATCAATATTAGCGCCACTGGCCTGACAACTGGATCAGCCCTTTCTTTGGGTGGGCCACCCATTGCCTTAACCACTGGAGGTTTTCTAAATGCCTCGGGCAACAATACCTACAACCACAATGCTACTCAAACAGGCAGTTTAGTTGATCTTAAAATTAACGACGCTACCTCACTTGATACAGCTGCAACAACTACGACCAATGGGATAAATATTGTCTCAAATGTCAATGTCACTGCTACTACTGGCGGGGGTACCAAAACAATAAACGGCATCAACGTTGCCTCCCCTACCTTTAGTTTCTGCACTGGTAGTAGCAACGCCTGTGCTTGGAGTGGTTTGCAGTTGCCAACAGTCTCAACCGCCGCAGGCGTTGGGGTCATCACTAATGTAACTTCGCTCAATATTCCCACCTCCACTGCTACTGCTACAGCAGCTACAACTCTAACTGGTATCAATGTCGGCAATATTACCGGTGGTGGAGCCGGAACTGAAACCGCCATCAACATCGGGACTGGTTGGGACAATGCTATAGCTTCTCCAAACTTTACTGTTAACGGTGTTGGCCATACTGCCATCGGAGCAACTTCGGCAATTAGTACTTCGGAAGTTTTAGAGGTTAAGGAATCGATTTCTGTCGCAGCTGGAAACTCTATTGGTGGTTTGTTTGATATAACACAAACTAACACTGCTTCAGGTACCATAGGCGCAAGAGGAATTTCCGCCACAGCAACTTTTGATGCAGCAAACAGCAATAATAGTCTTGGTGGTATAATTGGCGGTCTTTTCCAAGCTAACTACCATAATACAAGTACTGGCTCAAATACACTCGAAGGTATCCGGATCAAAAACTCTACCACAAGTGGTAATACTGGAACTGTTGGTGCCAGTTACGGAGTTCGTCTTATTGCTCCAACTTGGACAGCCGGCGCACCTACCACTTCTTTTGGGGTTGATATTACTGATCAAGGCAACGCATTGACTTCTTCATCCTACGGAATTAATATCTCCGGCCAAACAGCCAGTGCAAATTCCTACGGGATTAATATCGCTAACTCTGCCGGATCCGCCACCACCAAAACCGCCATCAACATCGGGACTGGTTGGGATACCGGATTGGCAATGACCGGAACACAAACCGGCTTAACCACTCAATCAGCTATTAATATATCCGGCTACAGTTACAACAATCTCAGTAGTGCTACTAGTTCCTTGGTCACTTTGAGTTTTACCGACGCATCGGCTGGAGTTGGCACGGTTGAAGCCACTAGAGGTATTACTCTTAATTCAACTTTTAATTCAGGAGCCACAACCGGCAGCAAACAAATAGACGTAATCCAGATTAATACCCCAATTATTACCTTTTGTTTCAGCCTGACTACTTGTACTTGGAACGGAGTGTCCTTGTCAACGCCTGCCTATACCGAATCAAATTCCAACGATTTCATCTTCAAAGGCTTTAACTTTTCTGCTGCTGGGGATTTAGCTGTAAATAATGCGTCTGCTGTCATTGACTGGCGCGGTGTTGATATTAATCTTCCTAAAATCACCCAAACACTTGGGGCTATAACCGCTGATGGTATCCGCCTAACTATTCCAGTCTCGGGCGCTATCGTAACCGGTGGGACAATGAACGGGATCAACATCGTCGCACCAACCACTTCCGGTCCGGCTGCTGGAAGTCTAAATGGGATAAACATAGCTGCTCTGACCTCTCCAGGAAACGCCACCGAAACTGCCATCAACATCGGGACTGGTTGGGATTGTGTTTTCCAAAGCAGCCAATTCTCAGCTTGTAGCTCTGGTATTAGTTCTGGGGTCGTTCTTAACCCAACTACCTCACCTTTCACCACGACTGTCTCCCGCACCACCACCACCATCGCTAATGCTAACAGCGTTGGCTACTACACGTCGATTGCCATCGGCACCGACGGTCTGCCGGTAATCTCTTACC
>CAYIWY010000007.1:0-37860 GCA_964367355.1 uncultured Gammaproteobacteria bacterium | reverse complement strand
CGCTTGTTCGGCCGGTAATACCACCACCACCATCGCTAATGCTAACAGCGTTGGCGCCTACACGTCGATTGCCATCGGCACCGACGGTCTGCCGGTAATCTCTTACCTAGATAGTACAGCCACCGACCTGGCAATTACCAAATGTGGTAACGCCGCTTGTTCGGCCGGTAATACCACCACCACCATCGCTAATGCTAACAGCGTTGGCGACTACACGTCGATTGCCATCGGCACCGACGGTCTGCCGGTAATCTCTTACCTAGATAGTACAGCCACCGACCTGGCAATTACCAAATGTGCCGATGCTTCTTGTGCCGGATCAACTGGAACAGCAGTTACTAGCGGTATCGACCTCGGCTCACCGAATCTTGGTTTCCGCAATCTTTACGCTCTGTCGGCAAGTTTGGGTGGTTCACTTTATGTCGGGGCCAACCCGACTCGTGCGGATAATTATTTAGACGGTACTACCACCCCTTGGGCAGAAGGAAACTTGATCGTTACTGGCTCAATCTCTGGCTACAACGGAATTCTTTCCACCATCGCTCCTCCGGCTTCTGGTGTAACTTCCAACGGTTTTACGGTCACTCCTCCGGCAATTACACTATCAGGGGGAATAACTAATGGAATAAATGTTGGTAATATTACAACTTCCGGAGGGACTGACACCGCCATCAACATCGGAACTGGTTGGGACACGGCCTTTAACACGACTTTATCGGCTGCTGGACAAGCTATAAACATAGATGCTGTTACCACTCCTAGTACAATCGGATCAGTTACTTCAGGGGTAATTGACTTAAATGTTAGTACTTCGACAAACTTAAATGCCGGGTTGAATATTGACTACAATGTAACTGCAGATATCGCCGGTTTTAGTAGCAGAGCTAGTGCTGCGGTTATCAACTACACGACTGCAGATGTAACCTTACAGTCAGGTTCGGCTCTATACATTAACCAGACAGCGGCAAGTACCACAGCGACAGGCTCCCTGATAAAGCTAGAGAACCTTAATACAACTCAAACAGTGGTTAACGGTATTTACATCTCCACTGCTGCTGGAAAAATACAAAACGGAATACAAATTGTTGGGACTACCGGTCTAACTACCCAATCAGCAATAAATCTTAATTCTTACAGTTACAACCACATTACTGTGAGCGAGATTGTTTCTTTAGTTAATATAGCCTTTAGCGATGTCTCGACCAATGCCTTAGATGGAGGTACCACCAATGGTATAAATATTGCGCCGACTATTAACACCACTGGGGCTGGTACCAAAATTATTAACGGTATAAATATTGCTACTCCGATCACCAACACTTGTACCACTGGAGCGTGTACCAGAACCGCCATCAACATCGGGACTGGTTGGGACAACGCTATTACCGGTAATGGGTTTTTGATCAACGGTTCTGGACAGATCTCCTACACCGCCAATGGCAGTTCGGCTACCGCAGTTTGTAACAATGGTGGCTATTTGGCTACTTGTACTACCAGTGGAGTTGACACCTTGCAATCTGCTTATGGCAACGACGTCGACGGGAGTGACACTATCATTGCTTTAACCACTGGGGATGATAGTTTGATCTTTAGGAATCCCTCTTCCAGCGGAACTGACTCTGGTTACATCCTCAGTCTTGACCAGCTCGCTGCTGGTGCGGTCGACGCCCTCAGAATTTCCCAAGCTGGAACTGGCAAATCAATTAGTTTGGCCAAAGAACAAAATCACACCATTGGAGTTGAAGACACAACTGTTGGAACCGCCGGAGGGAATTTAACCCTTAAATCCGGGGCTGGACTGACGACTGGAGCCGGTGGAACGATAGCGTTAACTGCTGGCCGCGGTGGAGCCACCTCCGGAATTGGTGGTGCAGTGACCGTAACCGCTGGTGCTGGTGGACTTACTACTGGGACTGGGGCTGGTGGGGCAATTACTTTAACGACTGGTGCTGGTGGTGATACTTCGGGAGCATCGGGAAATCTGACTCTCCGTACCGGAACAACTACAAGTGGGGCTAGCGGTCTTGTCTCCATCCTTTCCGGTACTCCTTCTGGTGCCGGAGCTTCCGGTGATGTTGGTATCAATGTAGGGGCTGGATCACCAAATGGGAGTATTAATATTGGCGCCACCAACTCCCCGGCTGGAATCAATATCGGCACGGGAACCACTACCACCACTACCCCAATTATTTTAGGTAACACGGGTAATACCTCCGCAATTACTCACAACTCTGGGGTTGTTTCTGGAACCGGTGCTTCGTCTGCTTTTGCTTTCTCCGATACTGCTTTGACTTCTGGCACTGGTATCAATGTTTCTGGACCAACTGCCTTAACTTCCGGTAGTTTACTTTCACTTAACACCGCAACCTATGTTCACACTGCCCTCAATGATATCGGCAGTCTTGTTAACTTAGCTTTCTCTGACACATCAACCAACGCTAACAACGGCGGGGTTACTAACGGAATATTAATTACTCCAACTATCGCCACCACCGGCGCTGGTACGAAAACAATTAACGGTATCAACATTGTTACTCCAATCACCAACACTTGTACCACTGGGGCTTGTACCCGCAACGCCATCAACATCGGGACTGGTTGGGATCAAGCTTTAGTCGCGACTGGTGCACCAATCGCTAGTACAACCGCCCCAATGGTGCAACTTGGTTCTATTCTCAATGGAAGTGCCTCCGGTACTTACCTTGGTATCAGTTCTGGTGCCTTTACTGGTAACTATGTAGATATTCAAAAAAGCAGTACTAGTGTCTTTACTTTGAAAAACACCGGTGCAATCGTTCAAACCCTAAACGCGGAGGGACTAGCTTACGATCTCACTGCGGCCAGTAACGGCGCATTTGATGTCGTCAGGTTTACCGCCAACAATTTATCAATTGGCTCTTTGCTTAGTTTGTCGGCGACCGGCTTAACAAGTGGGGCAGCCCTCTATTTTTCTGGGGCTCCAACTGCTCTCACTAATGGAAGCTTGATTAGAGCGAACTTGAATAACACTTACAACCACACCGCTGCTCAAACCGGTAGTCTAGTCGATCTTAAATTTATCGATGCTTCCAACCCAACCACCAACATTGCCACAACCACCAATGGTATCAACATCGCCTCAACCGTTAACGTCACTGGTAGTGGTTCAGCCAACGGAATTAGAACAATCAATGCTATCAATGTCGCTGCTCCAGCCTTAACCGCCTGTAATGCTGTTACTACACAGACTTGTGTCTGGAGCGGACTAAATATTGCTGGTACTACCAATAACACTTCGACTATTACGGAAAACGGTATTAATATAGCGGGAATAACCGGTGGGACAAGTACGGAAACCGCAATAAGCATCGGCGCTGGTTGGGACAACTCGATCAACAGTACCGGAACTTTAGGTCTTTCCTCCTCACTCACCACCGGAACTGCTGTAAAAATTGGTCAAGGAGTAGCAACCACATTATCTGGTGCATACACAGGACTCAATGTTGACTTAGATACCAACTACACCCCCGGGGCCAACAACCGCACTGGAATCAATGTCGCTGCCTTGACAAGTGGGACAGGAACCACCGAAACTGCCATCAACATCGGGACTGGTTGGGACAGCTCTATCCTCTTTGCTACTGGTGCTGATCATCTTCTCAAAGTTGCTGGTGCAACCGCAGCTAATACGACGGGAAACAACATCACTCTAGCCGGCTCGACTGGTACTGGCAACAATGCTGGTGGTTCGCTTATCTTCCAAACTGCACCGAAAACTTCACCAGCTATTGATGCCACAAACATTTGTACTGCTTCTGCTACTTCCACCGCCGTCAGTTGTATTCACACTCTCAATGCAGGCAACAATCGTTTACTTGTCTTCCTTTTCAATTTCCCAGGTAATGATTCAATCAGTGTTGCACCAACTTATGGTGGTAGTGCAATGACTCGTTTGGGAACTGGTGCAAGCTCGGGTGCAGGGGCTGGCGATACAAAAGTTGAGATTTATTACTTCTTGGACAATACTGGCGTGACTGGTTCTCGTACTGCTAGTGCAACTCTTGCTACTTCAGGCAACTGGACCGCGACTGTTATGCAATTTAACAACGTCAACCAGAACGCTGGCGTTGGAGCAACCAATACTTTTAGCACCACGAACTCGATTACTTGTGGTGTCAGCGGCACCAGCGTCTGTCTCGGTTTATCGAGACTAAATGTTGCCAGTCCAAAAGATGAACTCATTGTCGACATTGTGGCCGTCACCAACACCTCCGGAACACCAACCGTAGCCATCAGCAATTCTTTTATTTCGGGCCAAACTTCCCGCTCCAACATCACTGTCGGCACTACTACTGTTGGCGCAACTAGTACTCAACCGGGCAATGCTGCCAGTAATCAAACCCTTTGGTGGTCCCTCGGTAATCCCAGTACAGCGACAGCAGTCGAGTTTGCCGGCTCGATCCAAGGAACGGCCGCGACTAGCACCACCGCTGACACTCTTTCCGAAAGAATCCGAATTGACCAAAATGGGTCGCTAGCTTTTGGAACAGGATCAGGAATTTATTTACCAACCCCTGCGTCTACAGGTGAAAATGGAATTCTTTTTGCCGGTGGGGTTAGTACTACTAGCCAAATCAAGGTTCAGGACTCAACTAGTGGATCTGGTGGATCCTTAGCGATAACCGGTGCTTCAGCTGCGGCGGCGAACCCGCTGACAAGTACATTAGGTGGGAGTTTGACACTAACAGGTGGGGCTGGTAACGGGGTTAATATTTCTTCAAGTGGTGGGTCAATATCCCTAACCGGTGGTGCGGCCGGACAACAGAATTCGGGGGGTACCGGCGTTGGAGTTGGTGGGGGTTTGACACTAGTAGGTGGTTTAGGAGGCGTCGGCGGCGGGCAAGGTGGTAGTCTAACCTTCACTGGTGGAACTATTAATGGTACTGGTACTGGTGGTCAATTTACCTGGACCACCGGCGCTGGTGGTAACACATCGGGGGCATCGGGTGCGATCAACCTCAAAACCGGTACTACTACTTCGGGGACTTCTGGGTTAATCAATATTTTGAGTGGTAACCCAACCAGCGGCGCTAGTGGGGTCGTAACTTTAGGCAGCGGTAATGCCGCTGGATCGTTTGCTTCCGGAACCTTGACTTTACAAACTGGAACGACAACTGCTGGTAACACTGGCACCATTTCACTTAATTCTGGAAATGCTACCGGTGGTAGCTCAGGTGGCATAACTATCGGGTCCGGTACCACAAGTGGTAGTGCTTCTGGAGCCATCACAATTTCAAGTGGAACAGCGACCAGTAGTACTTCCGGCGACATTACCCTATCAACTGGGTCTGGTACAACAGCTGGTAATACTATTTTTAAAACAGGAAATGTAGAAGAAGCCCGCTTTGCTTCAACTGGTAACCTCGGAATTGGTACGACTACTCCTCAAGCCACAGTTACCTTATCCAACACCAGTAGTTTAGCGACTGAATTAGCTCCTCCAACCTCTCCAGGAATTTCCTGCTCCAGCAGTGGTGGCTCTATGGCTGATGGTACTTATTACTTTAAGGTAACCTCTGCCGATGATTATCTTGGTACTAACTCGACGACCCCATCTAGCGAGGTGAGCTGTACAATCAGTAGTAGTTCAGGCAACGGAAGCGTTCAAATTAGTTGGACCGCTGCTTACGGAGCACAGGGTTACCGCGTCTACAAAGGTAATAGTTCCAACGGTGAAGATCGCTACAAAGCCGCAGGCAGTTCACCCTACACATGGACTACAGATACCGGTGCTACAGTCGCTGCCGTTCCAAGCACTACTAATGCCTATCTAATCAACCTTGCCGGCGCTTCTGGGTACAGCCAGATCTTTTCAGATCGGCTTTATGTCACTGGTACAACATCGGCTAACAACGGAATTTGGTTTGGAGCTGATGGTGGTGCTCTCAACCTACAACGCGATGCGTCGGGATTAACAACGCCATCAGGCTTTAATGCCGCTAGTGGAATGAGGGTTGGTCCCGGGTTTGGTTATGACGTTAGTTCGGCTGGAAACCTCTTAATTGGAAGTTCTGTTGGTCCCAATACCCTTTCCATAGGTACAGGTGGTGCAATTGGAATTACTATCGATCTAGCTGGTGGTTCAGGAGCGACTGGATGTACCGTTGCTGGTGCGACTGGAAACCTAACTTGTTCGGGAACAATTACCGGATCTGGAAGCTTTCTAGCGAAAAATGCAGCTGATACCTCGACTGCTTTAGTCGCGGGTGGGAATCTTTACTCTTTCCAAAATACATCAACCACTAACCAATCAACTGGCTTGCTACTGACCACCCCAAATGTAACTTCAACACTCGTTAAAGGCATCGAGGTTGATACAGGTACTGTCAGTTCTGGAATTCAAAAAGCTTTCTTTGCCAGCTTGGGTATAGTCTCATCATCCGGTACCGCCATTGGTTATGATGTTACTATCGCAACACCAACTGGTGGAACAGTCAATGGATTTAATATTCAACCTGTTACTTCCAATGGCGGTAGTGTCAACGGTATAAACATTGGCGCTCACACTAAAAGTGGTGCTGGAACCGAAACCGCCATCAACATCGGGACGGGTTGGGACAACCAAATCAATGCCACTGGATTTACTGTATCCGGAATCGGAGCAACTTCAATCAACACTGGCGCCTCGCTGGTAAACCCATTACTATTAACTACAATTGCCAATGTTAACGCAATTGGTATAACGGCCAATAATGTCACTAGCACTGGAGTTATCAATATTAGTGCTACTGGCCTCACAACTGGATCAGCCATTGCTTTTAGTCCACCATCTACTCTTACCACTGGAGGTTTTCTAAACGCCTCTGGCAACAATACTTACATCCACACCACCGCTGAAACCGGTAGTTTAGTTGACCTTAAATTTATCGACGCTTCAACTAATAATAATGTATCAAATTCAATAACCAACGGAATAAATATTGCCACAACCATTAATACCACCGGACAAGGAACAAAGGCCATTAATGCTATTAACATAGCCGCACCGACAATCACACAGTGTACAACAGGGGCTTGTACCAAAACCGCCATCAACATCGGCACTGGTTGGGATACATCTTTATACTTAACCAATAGTGCAAGTCAACAAGCTTTGGTCTTAGATGCCAGAACTAACCCAACCTCTCTTGCAGGTGGGACAAATCTTTGTAACCCCAATACTAGTCTTTCTTCCTGCACTGGGGTTATCGATTTAAACATTGACACTAGCACTGCGGCAGCGCCGGGCCACACTGGTATTAATCTGGACTTTCATGACAAGCTATCTTCGGGTACAGGACAACAAATCGCCTTCAGAATTAACTTAACCAAAGATACAGCAACAGGAGCATCTTTATATGGTGGAGTAATTAGACAGGCTAATGCAACTACCATAGGCGCTTACGCCTTACTGGGTCTAGATAATGCAAGTTCTTCGGTGGCGGCTGCAAATGGACTAACACTATCTTCAGGAGCAGGCCGGATCACCAGCGGTATAAATTTCAGCTCCGGTAATTTCGACAATTACATCAATATCTCCGCTCCAACAGGATCCGCTACAACGGCAATTACTGGTTTGAACATCGCTAACCTAAGTTCTGCAGGCGCTGCAGACGAAAACGCCATCAAAATCGGCACTGGTTGGGACTATTCAATTAATGCGGGCGGTATTTCTTCTACCCACGGCTTCACTGCTCAAAATCTTTCCCAAAACTTTGGTGCGTTAGCGGAAGCTGGTGGCTTCGTTTCGCACAACTCTTACTTCGGCGAAGAATTTACAAGAGAATATACCGATATTACCGCCGACACAGCTCAGGTTTACAATGACTTTGCTTTTGATGAAGAGACAGTTTGTGTTGCTTCAACAGTAAATGACACTGTCAATGGAATTGCCCTACTCGCACCATCAAACGCCAGTAGCTGTTCCTACTACACTGGTACCAACGTCGCCGGCACGGCTCACAAGCTTTTTGATGCTGACAACCTACCAGTTGTTTTGATGAAAGTCAGGCCATCTGGTACTTTGACCGACCAAGCCGTAGTCGTCGGTCTGGCGGATGCAACTGCTGGCGCTACCGCCCTCCCCAATACCAGGATCGTCTTTTCAAATATTAACGCTGCTGCTGCTAGTGCCAACTGGTACGGAACTGTCTTCGATGGTGTTGGTACTGAACAGTTTACCGCCTCTTGTGGCGCGATCAGCACTACCCAGTTTGCCCTTCTCAAGATTGTTGTAACGACCAACACTAGTGTAAGTTTCTATATCGACACTGATGTTTCCAATGGTGTTAGTTTCACCTTGTGTGGAACTCTTACAAGTGAAATTCCAGTAGTCGCCTTGAACGGTTATCTCAACTATGGAAATACAGCTGGAACCGCTGGGAGCCTGGGGATCGATTTCTTCCGCGTCTGGCAGGATGATTCTGCTGCAGTCGAACCACAAATTGTTACTGACACTCCAGTCGATCCGATTGATCTTGGTACTGGTCAGCCTTCCCAACCAATCGTGCCAACTCTGGATCTGGTTAGCCGAGCGGATATTGCCGAAAACTACCAAGCCGAAGAAGGATCTAGCTTAGAACCAGGAGACCTGGTCAGTATTAATCTAAACGGCAAGGTTCAACTTTCATCTGGAATTTATGATCAGAAATTACTAGGGATCATCTCCACCTCCCCAGCCCAAACCTTGGGTAACAATTCCGATAACCAAACCGTTCGTGTGGCGCTCGCGGGAAGAGTCCCGACCAAAGTCTCAACTGAAAACGGAGTAATTGCTGTCGGTGATCCACTCACGAGCTCGTCCAACCCCGGGTTGGCCATGAAGGCGACCAAGTCCGGACCGATCATCGGTAAAGCACTCGAAAGCTTCACCTGTGACCCTGACAAGGCCGGGCCTTGTCAAGGGAAAATCCTGGTCTTTGTCCAAGGTGGCTACTGGGCTCCTCCGCTGAACGCTGGCCTACCGACAAGTTTAACCGGCATGGAAAATATTACCACCGCTGACCTTGTGGCGATAAATATCACAGCAGTCGATTTGAACGTCAGCAACTCTATTAATATTGGCGGAAAGATCACTTTGGATAAAGACGGAAAACTGACGGTTAATGGTGAAATAATTGTTGCCGGCAAGATTACACTGACAGGAGATATTAATATCTCAGGCAAGGTCGATGCCGATGTTGTCGCTGCCAACGAGTTTAAAGTTAAAACTGTAACGAACGACCCAGCTGCTACTGCCGGCAGTGCAACTATTCTGGCCGGAACCAAAGAGCTAATTATTAATACGACTAAAGTTGCGGCTGATTCCCTGGTCTTTGTGACACCAACAACGCAAACCGACCAACAGCTAGCAGTTGTCGAAAAAATCGCCGGTACCAGCTTTAAGGTAAAACTCAACAGCCCAGCAACCGAAGACATCACTTTTAACTGGATTATTGTTAACCAACAAATAAGTCAGGGAAACTGAGATAATTTTTAATTTTAAATTATTAATTTTTAATGAAAGATTTTAATTTTAAATCTAATTATTCTCTACCTTTTGCCAAAAAGGTAGAACCAAAGTGGCCGCAAAACTGCGCTTGCTACTCACCAAAAGCCACTCAAGCAAAATTACTAAACTCATCCCGATCTGATCAGGACTCAAACAAAGTAATTTATGCTAGGTCGTTTTGTTTTGGCTCGCTTAACGCAATGCTCATAAAGCGGGTTAAAACCGGCGTTAGCTTCGACGCGTCAAGAAAATTAACGAAGAATTTCTGGTTCTCTGAGAAAAACTTCAAACTGTCTGAGTCAGATTTATCGGACGAGTTTTTGAAGTTTAGGAAATTTGTAGGTAATTTTTAGCCAAAGAAGATAAGCCGGCAGTTTGGCGCAACCTTTTAGCCCACGCAGTGGTTCGCAGAGCGCTTTAGCGATCTACAGTCAAAGGTTGAAATAAAAAAATATGAAAACAAAAACTACAACTAAAAAAATAAATCTCAAATTAAACGGTAAAGCTATTGTTTTTGTTGAACTTGGTTCAGGAGTTTTTAAAACCGAGTTTGAAAGGGTTGTATAAAAAATGTCCCCCGATTTCTCGGGGGCGTGATTAAGTAATTTATACAATATATGTTCAAAAAAGTCAAGGAAACAAAGGATGAAATTTATATCTGAATCTAATTATGAAATTATGGAAAGCTACATTGACAAGGCCGGGCCTTGCAGGCTAAAAACTAACAAAAATTATGAATCACGACAAACCGCCGTTGCGAGCAGCGTTAAAGAAAAATTTAACCAAGCGAGATATTAAGTCGGACTTGTCTGAACGAAGAGAGTTGTCGACGTATACGAGCGGCTTAAATTTTTCTAGCAGCGCAAGCCAGGCGGCAGTTTGGCTCAACCTTTTCTGAAAAAGGTTGAAATAAAAAAGAATATGAAATACCAAATAGATCAGTCCGGGAAAATTGAACAAATGAGCAAAGATAGCGTAATTGCCTATTCAAACAATTCTAAGGCAGCTATTTTAATACCGAGAAAATTAAAACGACGGCTGCAAGAAGTTTTTCGGCTTCATGGGTTTACTTCGTTATTTATTTACTATTCATTTTCAGTTGGAATCTATTACCTAATTGAGAAATTCAAACAACCTGAAGACATAACTGTTGATACCGAATATCCCGGCAAAGATAAAATCATCAGCCAATTTATTAATAAATTACTCGAAAAAAATAAAAAACCTAAACACTATATTCAATTTTCCCGAATTGGGAATAGACCTCCAGCTCACTACGTAGCAAAAGATGTATTTAATAAAAAAATTAAACCTAATAGGTTACTAACTCTGGGGGATTTTATTGAGGCACTAAAAAAGACCGATGGGCGTTTAAGAGAGTGTCTTACAACTCTGGTCGACGTTCAGTCTCGGTCTTACAAGAGAGACTCTAGCACAAAACGCAAGAAAAGTCAAGGAAAAAGGCTATGAAAAAACCGCCGTTGCGAGCAGCGTTAAGAAGAAATTCAACTAAGCGGGTTAAAACCGCCGTTACGAGCACGCGTAAAACAAAGATGCAACAAAGCGACCTAGCACAAGTTACTTTGTTTGATCCGGCGCAGCCGGAGAGTTTAGTAACTTTGCTTGAGCGACTTGCAGATTTGCAGCGCGCGCAGTCAGGCGGCAGTTTGGCTCAACCTTTGCTGTCAAAGGTTGGAATAAAAAAAGAAAATTATTTAGAAAAAACTTTAAGAAACTCTTCAACTGAAACTATTCTTGCACCTTTGTATTTTTTTAGTTCGAGCAAGACTTTATCACCAGAAACAATGTATTCTGCTTTAGCTTCCCTTGCCAAATACAGAAACTGGTCATCAGTTGGGTCTTTTTCTAAGATGTTTAATGTATTCTTTGGTATTTCAAAAAAGCGAGCGTTGGGGTTGATTAACTCTTTTAAGATTTTTGGTATCGACAGTCTCTTATTTTGGATTTGGTTTTCAAACTTTGGGCGAGAGATTACCTCGATTAACTCAGATAAGGTTTCCTCAGAAAAACAAATTTCGATTGAACCATCTCTTAGTATGGGCTTAATCTCGCTGCTGCGTCCAGACCAAAGAAAAGCCGAGATAAGAACGTTTGAGTCAAAAATAACTTTCATTTTAGTCTTCGAAGGCGTAAGCTTCGCTTTAGTTCGCAAGAACGTAAGCTTCGCTTATAGCAGTTTTCTACGACGCAGTTCCTCGTTCCTAACCGCTCTAATTTCCTCTTCTAGTTCTTTTGGAGTAATTTCCTTACCAATCTCTCTCATTCGAGAAACAACCTCATCAAACGTCAAATTCTCGCTTTCAGCTTTTGCGCTCTCAAGTAGACCTGGTCTTACTTTTCTGAGAATATTTTCAATATCTTCTCGACTAATCTCCCGACCAGAAATTGTCTCTCGATCTGGCAAGTCAGTCTTTACAACCTTGGAAACAGTTTTTACAATGGTAAACCGATCACTTTTTGATCGAAAAAGTTTGGCAGAAGAGCCTTTGAACTCATCTTTAATATCTTTCGGTAACGTCAGAGTGCCGTCTTTTGAAATTTTAACTCGGATTTCTTTCATACGAGACTATTTTATGCCAAACTTGCCGAGAAAACAACACAGTTTAGAAATTTATGGAAACTTACATTGACAAGGCCCGTCCTTGGAGAACGGTGACAAATTCATCAACGGAAACGATCCTAATCCCCCTGTACTTTTTGTGTTCAAGTACAACTTTATCTCCAGAAACAATATATTCTGCTTTTACAAACTCTGCTAAGTATAGGAACTTATCATCAGTGGGGTCTTTCTTAAGAATCGGCCTTCGATCTTTTGGTAATGGGTTGTTAACAACAAATACATTTTCCCGAGTAATAATTTCATTAACCAAACTATTTGGAGTCGTCGATAAAGAGGTGAACTTAGCAGCAAACTTTTCATATAAAAGCGCTCTCAAAAGCTCGTCTAAGGTTTCTTTTGAAAAGAAAATTTCTATCTTTTTTTCATCTAGAGGTGAAATAACTGCTTTGTTAACTCGCCTGCTCCAGAGCAAGGCAGAAATTAAAATATTAGTATCGAGGATTACTCTTAACAATTATTTGAACCTTCGTTTTAACTCTTCTGCCCGAACTTCTCGAATCGCTTCTTCTATATCTTCTTGGGTAATTGCGTCGCCAGCATCTATAAGTTGGTCTGCCATTTCGCTTAAAGACAAACTTGGTTTTTCTTTCAAGTCTTTAGCTATGACCAATTTATCACCCATTTTAAGAAGAGTGACTGAGGAGTTCTTAAACTCGTCTTTCATTTCTTTTGGTAGGGTTAAGGTCCCATCTTTGGAAATCCTAACAGATATTTCTTTCATACGGGGTTATTTTATGCCAAACTTGACGAGAAAACAAGGTTTGGTCTGGAAATTTCCACCCCCGGAGTGGAAATTTGTTGAGGTTAATAAACAGATAAGTCAGGGGAACCAGTTATGAACTACATTGACAAGGCCGGGCCTTGGAGTAAATTGCAGGCTAAAAACAACACGGAGGTTTTTATGTAAAATTCTAACGAACTGGGATTAGTTTGAGATATCAAGTAAATTGATACAGAATACACTATTAATATCTAGTTGACAGTCGAATGAATAATTTCATAGACTCAGAAAGGAAACTTTAACAATGAAAGACAAAGATCAATATTTGGGTCTGGTAATCGGACTCATTCGGTTCGGGATCGTGGGGCTCGCCTTCTTAACACCACTGTTCTTCTTACCAATTACAAGTGAATTCTATCAGTTCAACAAACAAGTCCTCTTGGTTGTTGTCACTGCCGTTCTCCTAGTTATTTGGGGGGTTCGGATGGGTATTGAGGGTAAAGTCCGGATTGTCCGCACACCACTCGATATCCCAATGTTAATTTTTGGTTTGGCTTTTATACTGGCCACTGTTTTTAGCGTTGATCGTTATATCTCGATTGCTGGATTCTACCCTCGCTTTCACGGCAGTCTAGTCTCGGCACTAGCTTACGTTGTCCTCTACTTTGTCGCAGTTTCCAACTTAGACGGACAAAGTCGCAAGTGGCTAGTCTGGGCCTTTTTAGGAAGCGGTGTCGTCCTGGCAATCCAAGCAATTACTAGCTTTTTTGGCTACCCACTCTTCTCGGCTGATTACGCCAAGGGCCGCGCTTGGAGTCCGATTGGCAATCCTGCAACACTCAGCTTGTACCTCGCCCTAGTTTTGCCAATAGTTCTTGGTTTAATTGTTACAACTAAAAACCGTTCGTTGCAAACTATTTATGTAGCTACGGCGATTGTAATTGTGATGCCGATTGTCCTTTTCAAATTGACCGGGGCAATACTGGCAACTTTGGCCGGACTGGCAGTTGTCGGACTCTTTTTGCCAAAAGTTCGAATCGACAAAGAAACCAAAACCATGCTTGCCGTCTTTGGTGTTGTGGTAATAGCGTTCGCAGTAATCAATTTTATTCCGGGATTACGCCAAACTTTCTTGGAACCACTACTAGCGAAAAAACAAACTTTTAACGTGGCCGCTGATAAAACCTTGCCGCTTGACTCGGCTTGGAGAATTTCTACCCAAGCTGTTGGGCAGAGACCATTCTTCGGGGTTGGACCAGGGACATTTGCCTACAGCTTTACAGCGATGAAAGGCTTGGAGCTCAACTCGGATTCATTGTGGAATCTTCGATTTGACTTAGCCGGTAATGAGTATTTGACAGTACTGTCAAGTTTGGGAATTGTTGGATTAGTTGCCTTTGCTTTTATCCTAGTTTCCTTCTTGCGGTCAGTGTCAATATTCAACCTACGTTCTGGCACAATAACCGAAAACCCAACTTCAGTTTTTCTGCTAGCTAGTTTCGTGGTTTTGTTAGTTGGAATTTTCTTCCAGGACACAACCGCTAGCATCTGGATTTTCTTAGTACTACTTGCCGCTCTAACCTATTCCTATCTTAAGGATTCCGGGGTCAAGGGTGTGGAAGCAGTTGATGTAAAGTTTGTCGCCCTAACAGCGGGAGCAGTTCAATTTGCACAACCGAGTGAGAGAAATCGTGACAGCAGTATTGGAACAGCGGTTACTATAGTTGGGGTGATATTTTTCCTAGGAATTCTCTGGTTGGGTTACCCGACTTACCAAGCCGAAACAACTTACTTCAAAGCGCTAAAAGCGAGTGCTAAAGATAAGGCGGCGGAAACACGTGACAATTTACTTGTTGCAATCAAAAAGAATCCGAATCGGGATACTTATCGCCGCTCACTGGTTGTTCTCGATCGACTCCTGGCAACCAATCTTTCGAGAAAAGAAAAGAAGTCTGACCAAGACAACAAAAACATTGCTGGTTTGGTGAACGAATCGATCCAACAAGGTGTTGTGATCACCGGCTACCAAGGTCAAGGTCTAAATTCCTTCTCGATCAAAAGAGAGGCCGGAACTTCGCCTTTGAACGTTGCCAACTGGGAAGCACTGTCTGGGGTTTTGTCATCGCTCGATCTTGAGGGTGATCTGAAAAATAAAAACGCCGCTGACGCGATCAATGTCGCTCAACAAGCAGTCGCTCTGGATCCAAAAAATCCTTTGCTGCTGGAAGCTTTAGGTAATATCTTGTTGAAAAATAATCTCGTTGATAACGCTATCCAAGCTTACGAACAAGCAATCAATGTTCGTCCGAGATATGCTAGTGCTCACTACAACCTAGCAACCGCGCTGCGTCAGAAAGGTGACAACCCAACTCGAGTGGTCTTTGAACTACAAAACACTCAGAGCTTGTTGCCAAGTAATTCTCCTGACAAAGATCGAATTGCTAAAGAGTTGAAAGAAGCACAGGACAAAGTCAAACAAGCAACCGCAGCTGCTGCTCCGAAGACAACTCCGCCACCGATCAAAACGACTAAGTAGTCCGCTTTGCGTCCTGCGCCTCAGAAGACTTAGATCGCTTTCGCACTCTGCGCTTGAGTACAAGCTAATGATCGCTTTGCGTCCTGCGCTTAGGAAAGCTAAGAAAAATAATCTTCTGCGTCAAGATTAAAGAAAGGCCTCCTTTAACGGCGGCCTTTCTAGTTTCTGCTTTTTTGAATTTCCACTCCGGGGGTGGAAATGAATTTCCACTCCGGGGGTGGAAATTTTTTGAAGTTAATCAAGAAACTTGTGTTTGAATTGATCTAAAACCCGAGCATAGTCAACTTGATCCAAGACAAATTGCTTGTAATCCTCTTTTGATTTGAATAAATCTAATATCTCAGCAGTTTTAACGAAAGTATTATTCCCCAAACCAAGATAATCTCTGTAAGAAGACCAGGGGTAAGATTCAATATCAGAAACCAGGTTAGCAATTAAGGGGTTCAAGTGAATATATCGAGAAACATGAACTAACTGCTCGTCATTATCTATCAACACGGCCCTAAATCGTCCCTGAAAAAGTGGTCCAACTCGATCATTTTTGATGTTGAAGTATTTCGTATAGCTATTAAGTAGGTCTCCAACAAACTTAGATAACCCATCATCGGTCTTCTGCCTTAACAAAAAATGGAAATGGTTCGGCATGAAACAATAACCTAGAACCTCAACAGACTCGAGCTCTTTTAATTCCAATCTTTTTGGAGACAATTTTGATTTTGTTGAAAATTTAAGTTTGTTAGAAGAATAATGGCTAAACGCCTCTAGAAATCGATTGTAATCTCTGGCAGTTAAAAAAACTTTTCTCTTCTCTACACCACGGTTAAATACATGGTAGATTTGACCATTAATTAAGGGCTCTTTTCGCTTCGGCATACTTCTACTATATTACACCCAAATAAAAATTTCCACCCCCGGAGTGGAAATTTTACTGGTGGACCCGGGGAGAATCGAACTCCCGCCTGATCAATGCGAATGATCCGTTTTACCACTTAACTACGGGCCCCGGGATTAAAAAGAATTTCTGGTGGACCCAGCCGAACGCGAGCGCTTCGCGCTCAACCCCGACTTCGTCGGGACCGAACTCTTCAGACCTGGTGGACCCAGCCGGACTCGAACCGGCGACCTCCTCCATGCCATGGAGGCGCTCTACCAACTGAGCCATGGGCCCAAATTCATTTGCGATTTTATCACAAATTTAAAATTATTTAAAATGTTTAACCAACTCTTTCTTAAGTTCTTCCAAACCAACCTCTGCAACAGCCGAGATTACAAAAGTTTTAATTCTTTTTTTCTTGAATAAGTTTTCAACTTCAACTGCTTTTTCTCTATTTACTAAATCTAATTTTGTCAGACAAACTATCTGCGCAGTTTCTTTTAATTTCGTCCCGTAATTTACTAGTTCTTTATTAATAATTTCGTAGTCCTGCAAGGCGTTAGAAGACTCAAGAGAGATTAAATGCAGTAGTAAACGAGTACGTTCTATATGCCGTAAAAATTGATCACCTAAACCCTTTCCAGTACTTGCTCCTTCGATCAATCCCGGGATATCGGCAATAACAATCTCTTTTTGTTTGTAATGTAAAACGCCTAAATTTGGCTCGAGTGTTGTAAACGGATAGTCAGCTATTTTTGGAGTTGCGGCAGTCAATTTTGAAATCAGAGTTGATTTGCCGGCATTTGGAAATCCGACTAGCCCCACATCAGCTAAAACTTTTAGTTCTAAGGTTAAGTCAATTTCTTCACCTGGAAAACCCTTTTCAAAGACCTTAATCAAGCCTCTCTCGCCTTGCGCTTGACGTTCTTTAATTACGTGGCGCAAGTGAATATTACCGCGTCCAGCTTTGCCACCCTTAGCGATCAAAACTTTGTCAGTTAATTTGGTGATATCGTAGATCAAGTTTCCGTCTTGATCTTTTATCAGTGTGCCTAGTGGTACATCAAGAAATAGGTCGTCTGCTCTGGCTCCAGTTTTATTATTTCCCCCGCCGTATCCCCCTTTGTCGCCTTCAAAGTCTTTTTTAAAACGATAAGGTGCTAAGGTATTTAAGTCTTTTGATGGCACGATATAAACATCGGCCCCATCCCCACCATCACCACCTTCAGCAACACCAAAAGGTTTTCCTTTTTGTCTATAGAAAGAGACATGGCCATCACCGCCATCACCAGCTTTAACTTTTATTCGAGCATAGTCTATCATTTGGGTTGCAGTATATATTATTTTGACTTTTGAAGCTAGTCACGTTAATTTTTAATTTTAAATTTGTAATTTCTAATAAAATCTAAATGCTTCAATGCTTTAATAATTAAAACATTAAAAATTCATTGGAAATTGTAAATTAAAAATTAGAAATTTATTTGAAAGCTATTTCAGCAAAGACAGTGGATCAACCCCTTTACCGCCCTGACGAACTTCGAGGTGAAGGTGTGGGCCAGTCGCACGACCAGTAGTCCCAACCGCACCGATATACTGACCACGCTCAATACGCTGTCCCAGACTACAAGCCAGATCCGACATATGCGCGTAAGCGGTTGTG
Organism: uncultured Gammaproteobacteria bacterium; assembly: GCA_964367355.1. Classification (GTDB taxonomy): domain Bacteria; phylum Patescibacteriota; class Microgenomatia; order Woykebacterales; family RBG-16-39-9b; genus CAYIWY01. The sequence continues at coordinate 19,920 of CAYIWY010000007.1, read as the reverse complement.
TAACCACCGCCAATATCGATAATACAATACCAACCAAAACTGTAATTTTGTTTCTTGGAGTCAATCACAGTCCCACTAGCAGCAGCATAGATTGGTGTACCGTATGGGTTAGCCAGATCGATTCCAGTGTGATACCAACTATAGTATTGACTTATCTTGGCTGGAACTGGCCACGAAAGAAGACCGGAGCCAATGACAAATTTATTAGCAGGTCGGCTGGTAAAAACTGGAGCTTTCTTAACCGGTTGTGGGATTGAACCGTTCGGCACAAAAAGAGTCTGATCAACTTTCAGACTCAGCGAATCATCAATATAATTAAACGGAAAATCCACAATCGACTGTTTATCTGCCGCATAAGTTTTGGCAACCGATTCGAGAGTATCATTGACCTTTACTTTATAAACAACCCCCGTAACCGGAGGTATGTTCAAAGTCTGATTTGGATTCAAAGCGTCGGATTCACCCATACTATTGGCCCACTTAATGGTTTCAATTGAAACATTGTATTTACTAGCTAAAGTGGAAAGTGTATCCCCAGAAGCCACTTTATAGGCAACCACATCCGAACGTGGCCGATCAGTTGGAACAATTGTCGTTGGAGTATTGGTTGATTTTAAAATAGATTCAGAAGCGGTTAAATCCTGGGCAGCAATCTCTCCTCGGGAAAACAAACCACCAGCAACAATGGCAACAGCTGCCAAAAACATTACTCCTCCATGCGTCGCTGGGCGGAAAAGTAAACCGCGCCGCCACATCAGTGTTGAAACTATTTTATCTTTGGAAACGTCCAAAAAGTTTACCAGTGCGACGAACTTACTTTTGTAATAAACCAGTCCATAAGCCAGGAACAAACTAAACTCAAATGCAATTCTTAAAGTCGTGAAAATAGAAATTTTTAGCGAATTAAGAATAGACAGAAATATTCGGCGTATCCGACTCTGTGCAATATTTATGGAAATAGATTCACTGGAAACATAAGTATCAGTAGAAGTGAAATCGAAAATATTGGTTGTAGTCGTACTTAAACTATAGAGTTCTTCGCTGCTGTCCGAGAGCGAGTCGCGCATAATTTGTTTAACCCTAAGTGAAGTTAGTTAAAATTTCCTTAAAGGACCTTTCAGTTCTTGCATTCAAGCAAGCATTATAAGTCAGGGCAAATTCTAGCACAGGCTTTTGACTGATATCAAGCTTATTTATGCTTGATATATCAGTTAAAATTACGAATTCAAACCAAGATTGTAGAAAATAAAGGACTTTTGGCTATGGGGTATAATTTTGAGGCTAATTTCCACCCTTGTGAAGAGTTTCAAGAAATTCGTCGTTATTTGCAGTTTTAGTTAATCTTTCGGAAAGGAGTTCGGTACGTTCAAGTTCGTTCAAAGCTTCCAGCATGCGACGCAAGCGCCAAACTTTCTGCAATTTATCTTCCCCAAGAAGCTTATCTTCGTTACGGGTACCACTTCGGGAAACGTCAATCGCTGGGAAAATCCGTCTTTCCGCTAGGGATCGGTCAAGATGGAGTTCCATATTACCAGTACCTTTGAACTCTTCGTAAATAAGGTCGTCCATACGGCTGCCAGTATCAACTAGGGAGGTCGCCAAAATTGTTAACGATCCACCACCTTCGAAGTTTCGAGCAGCTCCGAAAAACTTTTTCGGAGGGTAAAGTGCCACCGGGTCAAAACCTCCGGAAAGGGTTCTTCCTGAAGGCGGTAAAGCTAAATTGTAGGCTCGACCAAGTCTAGTCATCGAATCAAGTAAAATAACAACGTCTTTATCGTTTTCAACTAATCTTTTCGCTCGTTCCAAGGCAATTTCGGCCACTCGAGTCTGGGCTTCTGGTGGCTCATCAAAATTAGAAGAAAAAACTTCACCTTTAACACTGCGTGAAATATCAGTCGCTTCTTCCGGACGCTCCCCGATCAAAACTGCCATTAAATGAACTTCGGGGTAATTGGTGGCAATACCGTGAGCTAAGTCTTTAAGAATCGTTGTTTTACCAGCCTTGGGGGGCGAGACAATCATTCCCCGTTGACCAAAACCAACCGGAGCCAGTAAATCGATCATTCGAGTTGAAAGGGGTAACTTACCGGTTTCTAGTTTCAATTGTTTATCTGGGTAAATTGCGACTAATGTCTCAATCTTTTTACGCTTCATCGCAGCTTCTGGAGCAAGACCATTTACTTTTTCAACCTTAAGCATTCCGTAATAACGCTCAGTTTCCTTTGGGGCCCGCACTTCACCTTCGACCTCATCTCCAGCTCGAATATCAAAACGGCGAATCTGGGATTGGGAAATATAAATATCACCATTTCCCTGAGTGACACCATTGGCCCGTAAAAATCCATAACCTTCGCTCATCAACTCAAGCACACCTTTACCACGAGTTGCTTTAAAGTTGTCGGCTCGATTTTCACTGTAGCCGTAGCTACCGTTTGAGCGTTCACTTACAACAGCCTCCACGGCCGGTTCGGAAACAACAGCATCTTCAGTTGTCTTTGTTGGAAGTTTCTCTTCCAGCTCTTTAGCTTCTTTTGCTTTTGGCATAAATATTTTTTTTGAGTTAGCTTTAGGAAAACTTATTAGGGGCTAAACCGCCCTCATTTAAACACAGTGCTTTGCTCTTGTCAAGATTCAATTCCCTCGTCACGACAAGTAGGTTTTTTAACCGACCTTAGATCCGACGCGTTAAGGAAATTGTACTTATTTAATCTTAGATTTGAATTTCTTAACCAACCAACCTGCAGGAGCCAATGCGGAAACTAGTAACAAGGCTTCTCCTGGACCAGTATTTGGTAACTCTGGTACTTTTGGTTTTTCAGTTGGCGGTGTAACTATACCCAATACTTTACCTTTCAAGAAAACCTCACAATCCAAACCATAATCTAGTTCTTTTGCGCTAACATGACCTACATTTTTAAGAACCTGACCGTCAGTCAAAGGACCAACAACAGTTACTTTAAAGACGACTGACGCTTCTGTTCCCGCTGGTAAATTACCAATATTAAGTTGAGTTTGTAACCAGCTGTCAGCAACTGGAAGAATTTTTCCACCAACATACAAAACAGTACTTCCAGGAACATATTGGAAAGGAGCGTTAATTACGTCCTTAACCAAGATATCAGTTAAGTTGATGTTGGAATTGTTACAAATCTTGATTGTGAAGGTAACGGTGTCACCAACACTAACTGTACTCTTATCAGCTGATTTGTTTGCACAAAGTGCAGTTGATAAGAAAACCATTTTTGTTTCAGATTCAGCTTGAATTTTGTTAGTTTGATCACTGTCAGCTGCTGACACACTGAAAATCAAATCGTTTGGGTTAGCGTTTGCAGCTACTTTAGTTTGATAATGAAGTGTCATAGTTTCACCAGAGTTCATTGTTCCGAAGTTAACTCCATCAGTAATCCAAGCATCGGTTAAGTTCCGAACAATATTTGGTGTTGGTGTGAAAACATAAGTACTTGAACCAGCGACATAATCAGCTAAGTTCAAAGGGTTAATCCAAAGATGAGTAAAGGTTGTTGCGATTGAACCGGTATTTTTTAAAACAATTGTATAGGCTAAAGTATCACCACGATCAGCAATTGCTTTATCAACCGTATTAGTTAATTCAAGCTTTGCTCCAGTGTTGGCACTAACTGGTACGACCAATGCAGGACTTAATGATAAAAAGGAAACGCTTGAAACCGCAAGTGTTGCAGCAATAGAAGTAATTTTCTTCAAAAGTTTATTTTTAAACATAATTTATTTATCTTTGGCAGGCTTGTCCTTCGAAGCTTTAGCGAAGGAGGAAAATATTAATGAGGCAGAATACAAAAGTATTATAGCACTACTATAAGTCTTTGTCAAGTCTAGGGTTAGTTTCTGGGTATTTCTCGTCCTTAGGTTCTTAATTCAAAGTTAATTTTGTTCAATAGTTTTAACACTAGGTTATCGGCATGTCAAGCATTTCCAATTTTAGACAATAAAAAAGGGGAGTTAGGGCTGATTTTCATCAGATAACTCCTCTACTATTTCACCTCTCTCTTTCTAAAACTAATGTATAACCGGCGTCTGGCTCTTTTGTGGGTCAGTCGCTGGCGTGTTCGTTGGTCGTGTAGTTTTTGTCGGCACCACTTCAGTGTTTCGTGGTGTCGGAACTACTGTCGGCCGATCGGGTGGGACAGGCGTACAGTTACACGGTTTTGGTGTAGCTGCCGCTGTCTGAGTTGCCACTCTCGTCGCCGTCGGCGTTACCGGTGTCGCGGTTGGCGGCACAGGTGTGTTCGTGGCCGACGGCGGCGGAGTTGATCCCGGGGGCGGCGTATTCGTCGCTGTTGGGGTCACCTCCCTTCGGTTTACGAACCAACGTGTTTCCGTCCGATCGACAACGATTGTCACTGTGATTAAACCGTTGTCCGGCGAAACCACTGCCCAACCGCTTTGCTGAACTTCGGTGACCGTATATTCACCAGGAGGCAGATCGTTGAAACGAACTACTCCAGTGTTGTCGGTTACCGCTTCTTGATGGACAGATCCATCGAGAATGATTCTGAACCCCTGAACTGGTTGGTTGTGATCATCGGTTTTAATGACGATCAAACCCCCCTTTCCAGGCGCCGGAACCGGTCCAGGAATTATCTGGTTGGCACAGAAAGATCTGTGATCAACCTTGGCTCCATTCGGATAGGTGTTCCGGAAAATAACCTCATTTGCCGGAACATTACTGGCTGCTACTTGCACATTTCCATTGCTGTCCATGTAGGTGTTGTTGACACGAACGATGCCGTTTTCAACTGGCACACCTTGTTCTGCAGCTACTTGTCCAGCAGTTACAGTCGATGGTGTTGCCGCAACCAGTACCCCTTGGAGAATGCCGTAGACCTGTTTGCGTAGCTCCACGCACTGGAGTTGGTCTTTACTGGCCACGACTTTGTCGAGGTCAGCCTTTACCTGCTCTAGTGATGTTGCTTGTCCCTGATCGGACCGATCCTTAAACGTCTTACCGGCAAGCTGCTCGATCAGATACGTTCTCAGAACGACGGGGTCATGCTTGGCGGCCTTAAGGACATCCTCATTGCCAACCTGCATCCCTGTGTTGAGCACTTTGCCGTCCTGCCCGTGCAGAGTCTCGTCAAGAACCCATTCCCCGGAACCCTTATCGCAACCAACGTCTACTCCGGAGGTAGCTGGTACTGCAGTCGCGGTCGGCACAAAAGCCGTTCTGGTCTTTGCGCTGCTGTCCCAAGTCAGTGCCCAAAACAGAATGAATCCAAGCACTAACAAGGTGACAAAAGCACCTAGTGACAACCAACGACTACGTCTTATGTATATAGCGTCACTATGCAGGTCTCCTTCTCCTCTATATCGATTAGCAGCAGCTCTTGAACGAACCACTCCCAATATCGAACCGATGAGGATCGCCAGAAGGGCGACCATCACTGCGATGAGGAAGATTCCCCACCCACTACTCCAGACTACTGACAATAACATTGTGTCCCTCCTTAGGACTTTGATCCATTTGCTTACTTCTTGCTGAACGGATTTCTCCGGAAAAAAGAAATTAATCAATGGGTTCGAAGGCAAAGGCCTGTCTTGAACACGACGGTGTTACCGTTTTTCTCGATACTCAAGACAGAAGTTTTGCCTTCAAATATTGCTAAGGAAGGAACTTATTTATTCAATTTATAAAGTGCAGGGCACTTTTGCATTTGCTATTCGCAAAAGTTAAAGTACAAAATTTCAAAACTGCTTTTTGCAGCGCCTGTATCATAGCACATTTAAGCCAAAATGTCAAACTATGAGTTATATGATAGCTTTGATTTGTGTAATATTTTTTGTAGAAAGAAGTTTATAGTAATTCTTCTGATTGTTTAGCTGGAAGTTTTTGCAGAAATACTGGAAAAGAGAAAAACGAACCTATTTGAGGCTATTTTTAATATTTGCTTGTTGTATAAGTGAAATTCAATTGGTCTGCGTAAATAAGTTGTCCATAAATATTAATGACCGGTCCTCAGCGCCCAGTAAGAGTGTTACCCCAAACCAGACGCCGGGGACCGGCCATTAAGAAATCTGAACCTAAACTTTGCAGTTATAATCACCCATTTAGTTATACTGTAAAAAGACTTTATGTTATATCGAGCTTTCAGGCTTGACACTTATTTCAAAAATCTCTTTAATTAACTCTAGAGATTACCTCTGCTGTCCAGATGTAATTATCGAGGCACTGCTATCGGCGTCAAAGACTCTTCCGGCCATAGTGGTGCTTCGTTTTTTGCAGACCTTACCTACTTTGTTAGACTAAAAGCCATTTTCTTGTGCAGTTTATTTACTCACCTAGCCTCTTCCAACCAGATGATAAACTACACTTTCGGTGTTACCCGTCAGAATCTTCTAATCTTCAAAGTTTCAAAGATAATATCTTCTCTCCGTTTTGCGGAGAGAACAAAGAATCTCGTCCCTGCCCGTACACGAGACACTTTAGTGAATCAGTGATGATTCCTTCCCGATTTTATCGGGATAATCAAATTATTAGTCAAAATTTAAAGTTCTCTTATTCAAAAACCCCTGTAAGGCTCAAGAACAAGTTAGATAGTTAGTTGCTATCTAAGTGTGTAGCATTTTTGCTGTGAATTTATCTTTACACATTATAATAACTTTGTCAACATTTGTCAAACCTATAGCCGAAAGTAGTCAAAAATACCTTGAGCCCTATAGTTTATTTAGCTTCGATTTAGGTCTTTTTCAACATTGTGGATAACTTGGGGGAAAGAGAAAGTATCACGAATCACGTATAGATCGCTTCGCGCTCTGCGACCACTTCGTGGGCTACAAGTGTTATGATTCCCGCGTTAAAAGCAGTGAGAAACCCCTTCAAACGAAGTCAGTATATTTTAAACCGCCGTTTGATTAGTAAAAAGCTTCGCTCTTTGCAAATCAGAATTTGTTATCGTTAAGAAAATACGCCGTTGCGAGCAGCGTTAAGCAAGAAATTCAACCAAGCGAGATATTAAGTCGGACCTGTTTGAGCCTGAACGATTCGGCTGAGCTCATCGTCGAAGCCTTGGCGAAGGCGAGTTGTCGACGTATACGAGCGATTTGAATTTCTTTAGCAGCGCAAGCAAGGCGAAAGTTTTGGTGTCACCTTTTTGAAAAGGTGGCAAAGTAATTTAATTTGAATCTAGTTCCCACTAGCATTTACAAATATATGCAGACATATATTTATTCAGCCGACTGAACAAATATCATCCTACCTGCAACCGTCTGTATGACCCTGGAAACTTTAGTTTTGATTTTTTTACCCATATACCCGGCTCCATTCTCGACAACGATCATTGTCCCGTCTGGTAAGTACCCTACTCCTTGGGATTTTTCTTTACCTTCTTGGATAACTTTAACCTCCACCTCTTCTCCGGGAATCATCGGAGTCTTCATTGTATTAGCCAACTCGTTTACATTGAGTATTTTCACTCCGGAAACTGTGGCAATCTTATTGAGATTGAAATCATTGGTAATAATCTTGGCCTTAAGAGTTTTTCCAAGCTTCATCAGCCGCTCATCAATATTCTTGAGATTTGTTTGACCGGTTTCATAAACCACGGTTTTGATATACTGGGATTTTTTAATATTCTCCAGTACATCTAGTCCGCGCCTGCCGCGGCCTCGTTTTAAACTATCAGCACTATCAGCAATATGTTGCAATTCGATCAGGATGAAATCTGGAACCAAAATTGTTCCGGAAATGAACCCGCTTTCAACCACATCGCCAATTCGTCCATCAATCAGAGAACTAGTATCCACCAGCATAGGATTAACCCATTTTTCGTCTTTGGCCTCTTTTTCACGATTGCCTCCTGGAATTCTTGGTAAATGAAGCTGGGAAATTACTTCAACGGCAATTCTTCTTGAAATTGCACGGATAGTCTCGCTAAACCATTTACCGACAACTGGAATAATATAAATTCCGGCTGCTCCAAAGGCAAAGGCCACGACAATACTAACTATATCTTGAAACAATTGTGGTTCTATTTTAGTTAGGCGCTCGATTGAAAAGTAGCCAATTAAAGCAAACGTGAGTCCAAGAACAAAACGAATTACGTTTTTTTGGTTCATTGAGAGATAATTCCTTTCAAACAGCCTGGAAAAAGATAATTTCGAGATAAATAAAGCTGTTTTAACTAACCTTTTTTAATTGTTTGTGCTATCGCTTGTTTTAAGGTTTTGCAATTTTTTGGGGTGATGAAGTTTTTAAACCCAAGGCGTTTTGCTTCCTCAAGCCTTTTCTCAAGAAAAGGAACTTCACGCAACTCCCCGAGCAGTCCAACCTCTCCACAAGCAATACTGTCTTCTGATATTACCGCGTCATATACACTGCTGGCAATAGCTAAACAAACTGCTAGGTCGACAGCTGGCTCACCAATCTTTAATCCTCCGGCAACATTGATAAAAACATCCTGATTGGCAAGCGAAATTCCAGCTCGCTTGATTAAAGTTGCAACCAGCAACTGCAGTCGGTTTTGGTCAAAACCAAAACTACGGCGAATCGGCAAACCAAAAGTCGTTGGGTTGGTCAAAGCTTGAACTTCAGTTAAGACACTTCGACTACCCTCCATAACCGGGACTACGATTGATCCTGGCGCGCTAACCCGACCGTTGAGAAACTGCTTTGACGGATTTTTGACTTCAACCATACCTTTCTCACCCATTTCAAAAACACCAATTTCTTCGATCGGACCAAAGCGGTTTTTGGCGGCGGTTAATATACGGAAAGCATGGTGCTGCTCTCCGTCTAAATATAAAACCGCGTCAACCAAATGCTCGAGAACCTTCGGTCCGGCAATATTTCCCTCTTTAGTCATCTGACCAATTAGAAAAATAGCCACATTAGATTCTTTTGCAAATCGGTGCAACCGGTAGGCGGTTTCCCGAACTTGGCCAATACTTCCGGCTGTGCCAGATAAATCTGAAGTGACAATTGTCTGGATCGAATCAATAATTAAAAGTCTAAACTCTTCATTTTGGGCAGCGGTAATAACCTGATCAACATCGGTTTCTGGTAAAATAAATATTTCTTTGGATTTTTCTCCGGTGCGGTCGTAACGCATTTTTATCTGTTGTGGAGATTCCTCGCCAGAAATGTAGAGTGATTTAAATTTTGCGGCAACTTGCAAAAGTAGTGTTGATTTACCAATTCCCGGATTTCCAGCCAGTAGCACCACCGAACCCGGAACTATCCCACCTCCAAGAACACGGTCAAGCTCGCCTATTCCAGTTTGTAAGCGTTTCAAGGGCTTCTGACTAGTATCTGACAAGCGTTGTGGCTTAACAAGCAAGGCCGGTTTCTTTGTTGCGCTTCCCGAAGTAGTCGTTGCAATAGTTTCGACCAAACTATTCCAAGCATCACAATTGGGACACTTTCCCAGATACTGAGGCGATTGATACCCACAACTATCGCAAATGTAAACTGAACTTTGTTTAGGCATTAAACCTCCGTTCTGCGGGGATTGACGTTTTGCGAAGCAAAAGGCAAAGTTCTTCAAGCGAGCAGTAAAATTTTCCTAACTGCGAGCGCTGAAGGTTTTTATAACCACAATTGTCACATATGTAAGTAGTTGAGGTTTTTGCCATTGTCGAACCATTTTAGAAACATTCTCCGCTAATTACAACAACTGCTCTTATAAAGCATTGTTTGACTTCAATGCTATAATACTATGGGTTCAATAGAGATTGGAGAGATCACTTGAATCGGTTCTGGTATAGAGCAAAGTTGGAATTCTACTGGTCAAAGGGGCTAATCCTTTTTCTCTTTAGCTTGCCAGTAGTGGTTACCCACGAATTTGGGCATTTTGCTGCCGCAAAGGTCTTCAAGAAAAACGTAACTGTTGCTAACTTTGTTAATGTTCAGCTTTCTCGTAAGAAAATTGAGCTGAAAGGCCATGTTAAATACATGTCAGGTAGTAATACTCCACTTGTTTCGAGCTGGTTTATTACTTTCGCAGGACCCGGGATAAATGTCTTGATTGGTACTGTTTTCTTTATTATTGGAATTATCTTTTCTGAGTTCAGAGTACCTATCTTGGCATTTGCAGTTTTTCAACTCCATCTAGGTTTTAGGGACTTTATTCCCACGGACCGAAATTCCGATGGCACTAAACTAGTTGGACTCTTGAGTTTGGGTGAATTTGGAAGCAGCTATTGGGCATTTGTCACTTGGCTCGGTCAGATATCGTGCTCGGTAAACAAAAAAAGTAATAACTCGATAATTCGCTTTCGGAGAGAAAATTCAATCGATCAGGGGATGCGTGAACAGTTTCAAAAAACTTTTCATACTCTAACAACTATTTATTTGGTCGTTGTCTTTTGGTCTAGAATAGCTAGCTTGGTTTCTCTACTCTTACTCGTTCTTGGGTTGGGACACTTTTTAGGCATCTTGTGAAATTCATAAGGTGCCTATTCTTTTTTCAAGAAAAAACCCTGTAGAAGCAAATGCCCTACAGGGTATAAAACTAGATCGAAAACGTTTCCTTTCCTTCGTAAACTTTCATTGCTTCGTCAACGCTGTACCCACCATAGGTAATTGAACTAATCGCGTTGGTCATTTGGATCGCTTCAGCTAGACTCTTCTGGTGAATGTTTCGCCCAGTCGCACTCCCATAGGCTCCTGATATGAAGATCTGGTCGTGCAAGGTCTGGAGGAACTTGCGAGGGTCGGTACTACTTCCACCAGCCGTGATCACCCGCGTCCGACCGGCTGCCTTGACCGCCTCCTTAAACGCCTCCGCTGGTGTGCCTTCCTTCGGCTTGCAGTAGTTCACCTTGCAGAAGTCTGCCCCCAGCGTTGCGCCCAGCCCGGTTGCGCCGGCGATGATGTGCGGGTGCTGCTCTTCCGGCACGGCCGCGCCACGCGGGTAGACCCAAAGCACCGCGGGAAGACCGTTGCGGTGAGCCTGGAAACAAACTTGGGCTGCTTCCTGCATCTGCTCTGATTCGTTTTCGCTACCGGGATAAACAGTAAAACCGACAGCGACAATGTTAACACCGTTTTCTTTCAAAACCACTGCATCTTCAACTGTGTGCCAACCAAGGCTACGCGGATCCTTTTGCGACGTCTTGATCAGATGCGACTTACTGTTCAACTTCACCAAATACGGTACTTCCGGATAATCTCGAGCGTAGCGCGCGATCAGACCCAACTGAACCGCGAAGCAACCGATGATACCACCCTTCGCAATACGGAATAAATGTTCCGGATCGCTGTCGTCTGCAGCAATCGCTGTACCATCGCTTAGAGCACCATAGAAATCATCATTGAGGTGCTCAACCTTTTGGTCGCCGGCGTAGAGCATCAACCGTCCAGTGCCCTTCGTCATCGTCTGGAAGTTCGCCTCGTATACACCTTCCTTGTCATTTGGAACATCCGCCGGTATGTCAGCTCTGACTTTCTCCTCTGCCTGATTCGTCAAAACGAAGCCTCCTTTGCTTCCATTTGGTTGCTCCTTTAAGCAACTTTCTTCTTGACAGCTATTATACAACTTAAATCAAATTTGGGATTAACTTAGTTTGATGGAATTATTTGCAACGCTAACTCTAACTTTTTGGCCACTCTTAACCTCGCCTTTGAGGATTTTTTCCGAAAGTGGGTTTTCAATTAGCTCGCTAATACTGCGACGCAGCTCGCGAGCACCGTATTCGGGCGAAAAACTCTTCTCGGTTAAAAAACCATAAACTTTTTCATTGACATTTAATTTTATTTTTAGTAATTTCAGCCTGGATTTAACTTCTTTAAACATTAGTTTGGCAATTTTTTTGACGTCTTCACTTGTTAACGGTCGGAAAACTAAAGTCGAGTCAACCCGATTGAGAAACTCAACTTTGAAATTCTTTTTTAATTCTTCAGTCAATTTGGCCGCAATATCTTTGTAATTACTGTCGGAAGAATCAACTTGGCTAGTATTTAGATCGCCAAAACCAATCTTGCCTTCTTTTTTAATTAAGTTACTACCGACATTGCTGGTCATAATAATTATACAATTTCGAAAATTAGTCACCCGTCCGCGACCATCAGTCAACTGACCGTCTTCCAAAACTTGCAGTAAAATATTAAAAACTTCACTGTGGGCTTTTTCAATCTCATCCAGCAAAATTATACTGTACGGATGGTGCTTGAGTTTTTCAAAAAGTTCCCCACCTTCTTCAAAACCGACATATCCAGGAGGAGCACCGACTAAACGGGCGACAGTGTGCTTCTCAGAGAACTCGCTCATATCAAGTCGAATTAGGTTTTCGGAATCCTTAAATAAGACTTCGGCGAGTGTTTTGGCCACCAAAGTCTTGCCAACCCCACTTGTTCCCAGGAAAATAAACGAACCAAGTGGTCGGCGTGGATCAACTAGACCAACTCGGCTACGTCTAAGTATATTTGCAATTTTCCCGACAACCTCGTCCTGACCGATAACTTTCTTTTTCAATTCTTTATCTAAATTAAGTAGTTTTTCGGCTTCGCCTTCTGTTAATTCTTCGACTGGAATCCCCGTCATTGTCGAAACAACACTGGCAATATCTTTCTCATCGACAATTGGCTCCGTAGAGTTTTTGTCTGTTTTTAAAATCTCGGAAAGTTTTTTTGAGAGGTTTTTTTCTTTAATTCTTAGCTTCAAAGCTTCGTCATAAATCTCATTTTTTATTAATTTATCCTTTTCCCCCCGAATTTCCGATAAATTATCTTCTATTTTTAGGGCATTTTTTGAAAGTTTTCCAAGACTAACTGCTTTCTTGGAAGCAGCCTCATCCATAATATCGATCGCACTATCTGGTAAATGTCTCTCCGATAAATAACGACGAGCTAGTGTGACGGCTTCAGACAGTGCGGTTCTTTTAATTTTTACTCCGTGAAAAGATTCGTAGCGGCTTTTTAAGCCTTTAAGAATATTTATTGCCGTTGTTTCATCTGGTTCTTCAACTAAAATAGGTTGAAAACGTCGCTCCAAGGCGGAGTCGTCTTCAATAAATTCTGAATATTCGTCTAAGGTTGTGGCCCCAATACAACGCAGTTCGCCTCGAGACAGAGCTGGTTTCAAAATATTGGCTGCGTCGAGTGCTCCACCGGCTCCCCCTGCTCCGATTAAAGTATGAATCTCATCAATAAAAAGAATGACGTTTCCTGAAGCTTTGATTTCATCCAGAACTCCAAGCAAGCGCTCTTCAAAATCTCCGCGAAATCTTGTTCCAGCAACTAATGCATTTAAATCCAAACTAATCAAGCGGGTATCAAAAAAATGTTGGGGGACTTCTTTATTGATGATCTTCTGTGCCAAGCCTTCTGCAATAGCTGTTTTACCAACTCCAGCTTCTCCGAGTAGAACAGGGTTGTTTTTGGTACGTCGCGAAAGAATCTGTAAAACTCTGGCGATTTCAGTTTCACGGCCGATGACTGGATCAAGCTCGTCATTTTCAGCCAAGGAGGTTAAATCCCTTGAGTAATTATTCAATAGTGGGGTTTGCGGCTCAAGAGAAGTAATTTTTGGAAAACCACCGAAAGAATCAATCTTGACTTTAACTGACTCATACGTAACTCCAAAAGAACGTAGAATATGACAAGCTAGTCCAGATGAAGTTTTGGCTAAACCACAAAGAATATGCTCAGTTCCGACGTAATTACTACCAAATAAATAAGCTTGGAGCACTGCTGCAGCCAGTGCTTCTTGAGCACTTTCGGTAAAAGCTTCGTCTGATTTTTGAGAAATACCAGAAGGGTCACTGCTATTGATAACACTCTCACGCACCTTTCCAATTTCCATTTGGTAGTTGGTGAGAATTTTTGCAGCTACAGAACTTTGATCGGAAAGTAAACCAAGTAATATGTGCTCAGTGTCAATAGCCCCTGAGCCAAAACCCTTAGCTTCCCGGGCCGCTTTATAAAGGGCTTTTTTGGCTCTTTCTGTGAATTTTTCAGTAATTTTTTTTGACATTATCCTCCTTTGGATTTTCACCAAATTAATCTTCTGCGATGGGTGAGGATTTCTTAGTCCTTTTTGTTTTCTTAATTACCTTTTCGGTAATCTTTTCCACAGCGTCTTCTTGAGACAATCGAAGTGCAACTCGTCTTTGCTCAGCATTGAATAGATCAATACTGACTTTGACACTGTCACCAGCTTGAAGTTTGGAACCATAAGGAATCTTGGAAGAGTGGATCAAACCTTCAATTCCCGGCTCCAGTTGGACAAAGGCTCCAAAAGAACTAGTTCTGGAAATGCTGCTCTCAATATCTTTGCCAACCGGATACTTTTTTTCAGCTTCTTTCCAAGGATCAGCTTGAAGTTTTTTAATTGACAAGCTGACTTTTCCAGTATTTGGATCAATCGTTGTGACCTTAACTTTAACTTTATCGCCAACTTTGTAAAGTTCTTCAAGATTGCCAACTCGATCCCAAGAAATCTCACTAATGTGAACCAACCCTTCAACTTCGCCAGGAAGTCCAACCAACAAACCAAAAGGAAGCATTTTGTTAACTGCTCCAGAAAGCTCATCGCCCTCTTTAAAAGACAGCTCGACTTTTGGCAAACGAGACTCTTCTGGGTGCGCTTCACGTTCAGAAAAAACCAAACGGTTCATCTTTTTGTCAACTTCAATAATTTTAACTTCCATTGTTTTGCCAACGGAAGAAGCTGGTGTTGAGAGCAAATGAGAGGATGGAATAAACCCACGCAAGCCGTCTTGCTCAACAACTAATCCACCGCGATTAGCTTCGATTCCGCGTACTTCAACCGCCTCTGCTTTATTCATCTTTTCAACTAAACTCTGCCAACGCACTTCTCCACCGGCCTTACGCATTGAAAGTAAGGCTTGGCCACCCTCACCTTCTGAAGAAATAACATAAGCTGTCATTTTGTCACCGATATTTAATTCTTCCCAACCAGGTGTCAGCTCTTTTCCAGCTATTAAGCCTTCAGCTTTAGCACCAATATCAACCAGTAGCTGATCTTTACTCTTTCTAACAATTATTCCTTCAACCAACTGACCACGGGTTAGGTGTTTCGGAGCATATTGTTCACCAGCAAGAAGTTCCTCCATTCTTTGAGATTTAGTTCCAACTTGTACTTTTGCCATAATTTAGTTATTAACAGTCATTTGTCATTTCGATCCGCCCACTGGCGGAGAGAAATCCAACAGAAGACTGTTGCCTTTCTGTTTTGATTCTCCGACTTTGCCGGAGTGAAGCTATTTTACTACATAGAAAATTAAATTCAACTAGATTCCATTGCAAGGCCGGGCCTTGCAGGCTATTTTGCAAAGAAAAAACCCACCCTGCGGTGTGGGAAAATTCACTAAAACTGCTAGTTAACACTCTACCTAAGCAGACTGTTTTGTAATTCGTGAAACAGCAGGCATCCACATTTGCCCTGCATCTAAGCTAAGGTCCAAATATTCAGGGGCAATGCGCTTATCTGTTGCTCTAGTAATACCATCTCCACGCAAACCTTCTTCGCTGTCAAAATTCCACGATTTTGCAATTTCCGGTATGTCTTGTACACGAAACCTGTATAGCACACCGGTACCGTCATTTGGATGATACAGAGTTGCTGTATCCCAACCCGTAAACCAAATAGTTCCCGGTTCTTTTGACAGCTCACCACTCGGCAGTAAACCGTTTTGAGAAATATTGGGAATGTTCCCGCGATCCTCAGTCGCATGATATGCATATTGGTAAACAGCTGATTCATCGTTGGGAACAGCCTCATCTTTAACTTTGTCTATAGCCTGTTGGGTTTGTTGTTTGTTTTCTTCTGACTCCTCAATCTGTTTTTGCGCAGCTCTTTCTACAATTTCTTTTATAAATTGGCCGCCTGTTTCTAATATCGGTTTTTTAGGAGAATTAGGATTGATAATTTCATATGATTTACCAGATATAGCCGAAAATCCGTTCAGCACCTCTTTGTTGTCGTAAGAAAGTTCAAATTTTACCCTGTCATATTCGCTATCCTCCTTTACCCAATACTTCACCGCTCTAATATCCTTTTCTAATTCTTCAGAGTTACCATAAATTCTCCTCAATGCCTCACCCATTTTACCCAAGGAAACTGCAGTTGTTTCCTGGTCTATTAATGGAGGCGTAGACAAAACGACAGTCAAGCCAGACATTCTTCTTACTCGTGAAATAGCTCCATTGTACTTACTTTCGCTTGGAACATAAGACGCCTCGACATACAATCCTGTTTCTTCGTCGAACACACCATTTGTTTGCATACGCCTCTCCATCCTGTATGGAATATCATGTCCGTAAGCTTCATTCAACCTCGGGATCTTTGCCATAACATCACAAATTCCCTCAATCGTTTCCGGCTTTATTGGTTCAACATCGGAAATTTCTGCTGAACTTTGCTCCGGCTGAAAAATTTCTGCAACTGGTTTTTGCTCTTGGATATCCTTTGGTTTGTCGATTTCAAGTTCTTGGGGGGTATCTTCAGCATTATCTGCATCTCCAGATTCACTTACTGTATTATTCCCAACGCGCCTTGTTTTAATTTTTCCAAGTAAATCTTTCAGGCGGGAAATCCTCGATTGGCTGCCCGCTTGCGCAACTTGTTCTTCAACCCCATTTGAGGTATTTACCTCACTTTCCTTCCTTTCCGGCTTTTTAGCTGTTTCTTCGGCCGGTTGGCTAACTTGTGCTTTGTTCAAATCAGCTTCGAACTCTGCCTTAGCTTGCGCAGCATTAAAGATCGTTGCTTCTTTTGGAATTCCACTGGTTTCATCGTCCATAAATAAAGTTTAACTCTTTTTCAGCCAAAGAAAAAACCCACTTTGCAGTGGGTTCTTTCAAAAATACGGTCGTGACCTAGGTTCCCACAGCTGAGAAGCTGCAGTATCATCGGCGCTAAAGCGTTTCACGACTCTGTTCGGAATGGGAAGAGGTGGAGCCACTTCGCTCAAACGACTTTGGAGTAAAGTCTAACTTTCGTTAGGCTGCACTCTAATTTCATTAGAGCTGTTCGGAAGAGGATGCTAAAGCATCCTGCGCTGTAGCTCCGCTACATCTTGGGAAGACGCAGCACCACTTCGCTCAAACGACCTTGGAGTAAAGTCTAAAAATAGGCTCTAATCTAAGCTCGTTAAAACAAGTTACGACGTTTTAATCAATTTTTAAATATTTGTAAAGTGCTTACAAAGTACTCAAAAAACTGAAAAGAAGTTTAATCAAAGATCCGCTTGAACTATTAGTACAGCTTAGCTGAAATCCTCTCGGATCTTACACTTGCTGCCTATCAACGTGGTAGTCTTCCACGGTTCTTTCGTCCCGATAAATCGGGACATGGATTCCTTATCTTGGGGCGAGCTTCGCACTTAGATGCTTTCAGCGCTTATCCCATCCCAGCGTAGCTACTCAGCGATGCCCAAGCTTGGACAACTGACACACTAGAGGCTGGTCCGCTCCGGTCCTCTCGTACTAGGAGCAACTTCCCTCAAGAATCCAACGGGTATGCCGGATAGAGACCGACAACTTTGTTACTATCCATCACCTGATAGACGGTTGAATATTTCTATACAACTCTCATACTCGCATATGAGTTCGGACTATATCTTCTCCGATTCAATCGGAGTCTAGCGTCTAGTCTCTGAGGCTACATAACGTTTAGAAGTGCTTCTTTAGAATATCTTTTCTTTGTAACCCTAGTTGTTTGAAAAACCAAGTTTACAATTTTGATAAAGCCATCTTTTCTTAGATGATCTTTACTTTCAATGATCTCGATAACTTTTTTAAAAATTTCGAGATCGTTTTGCTTTGCTGAATAAAGTTTATGCTTATTAAAGAAGGGAATTAATTTCTCCTTAATTTCCTTTCTATCTTTAACAATTAAAACCCAAGATTTATCTTTTTGACTTTTAGGATGGTTAGGTTTTAAATAACCACAATTAATTCGACTCTTAAAAGTCTCAAGAATATTTTTTCCTCCTGGATTTTGACTTAGATGAAACTCAGTGATTACTTGCCATCCAAGCGGTAGATCTTTACGACGACTAAAACCAACGTAAAAACAACCTTCTCCATCAACAAAACCTGCTAGATATTCTGACGCAATGTTTGCCTGCTGATTGTCCGCACTTGAAGAATTTTCACTTACTATATCGTTAAGAACCTCATAATTTGCAATTATAGAGATATATTAACTCTATATAGTAAGTATCTCAAGATACTTTATCCCTTTTAGGGAACGGAGTTTCCAGCAAATAGCTAGATTTTCACTTTAGGTTTCTACAGAAGATTGTAGATAAAGTGTCCTTCATTTCCTCTTGCTTGACTTTTTCAATGTTCAAAACATCTGAAGGAACGACAGCTCATTAATAGTAATGTTACTTACTATAGGTCTACTGTCTCACGACGTTCTGAACCCAGCTCGCGTACCTTTTTAATGGGCGAACAGCCCAACCCTTGGGTGGTACTACCCACCCAGGATAAGACGAGCCGACATCGAGGTGCCAAACGGTGTCGTCGATGTGAACTCTTGGACACCATTAGCCTGTTATCCCCGGGGTAGCTTTTATCCGTTAAGCTCCGGCCCTTCCATTCGGGTCACGGAGGATCACTAAATCCTGCTTTCGCACCTGCTCGGCTTGTAGGCCTCACAGTCAAGCTCTCTTATGCTTTTGCGCTATCACTACGATTTCCATCCGTAGTTAGAGAACCTTTGAACGCCTGCGTTACTCTTTTGCAGGCGACCGCCCCAGTCAAACTACCCACCAGACCTTGTCGTTTGCCCGGATTACGGGTCAAAGTTAGCATCAAATTTGAAAAAGGGTGGTATTTCACTTGTCGACCGAAGTCTCCCACCTATTCTACACAGTTTCAAACCTAATGCAGGGCCAAGTTGTAGTAAAGCTCCACGGGGTCTTTTTGTCCTTGCATACCTAGGCCGCATCTTCACAGCCATTTCAATTTCGCCGGGTCTATCTTCGAGACAGTTCTCAATTCGTTCAACCTTTCGTGCGGGTCGGAACTTACCCGACAAGGAATTTCGCTACCTTAGCACAGTTATAGTTACTGCGGACGTTTACCGGGGCTTCAGTTGGCCGCGTGAACAGCCTTCCTTAACCTTACGGCACTGGTCAGGTCTCAGGCCCTATACTTCCCTTTTCAGGTTTGCAGAGCCCTGTGTTTTTGTTAAACAGTCGATTGAGAAACTTTTGCTGAGACCCCGATTGCTCGGGGTACGACATCTTCCAAAGATACGTCGAGCTTTTTTGCCGAGTTCCTTGAAGATAGTTTTCCCGTTCACCTTGGTCTACTCGACCTGCCTACCTGTGTCGGTTTGCGGTACGGTAAAATTGCCCTCCACAACGAGTATTTTCTTGATAACTGAAAGTTTTCTAACCCCACGCTTCTTACGATTTGCGGGACTATTCGTACCTTAAATAAACGCAACAACGGATTTGCCAATTGTCACTTCCTTAGTACTTGAATGCAATTGCGAAACTGCACTAGAGACTTCCACTCATGTTAACCCTTTGTGTCTTGATCGAGACAACTCTGTAGCCGAATATAAACGGCTTGTCCATCGCTTACGCCAATTGTGGCCTCAACTTAGGACCGACTAACCCTGGGACGATTGACGTTGCCCAGGAAACCTTAGGCTTTCGGTGGTCCGAGTTTTCATCGGACTTACGCTACTCATTCCGACATTCTCACTTCTGTACGCTCCAGCCAACCTTACGGTTAACCTTCAAGGCATACAGAACGCTCCCCTACCCCTTGCCATAATAAATTATGACAAAGCCGTAGCTTCGGTATCAAGCTTGAGCCCCGTTACATTGTCGGCGCATCTTTCCATCAAACAGTGAGCTGTTACGCACTCTTTAAAGGATGGCTGCCTCTAAGCCAACCTACTGGTTGTCTAAGGAAAAACACTACCTTTCACACTGAGCTTGAATTTGGGGACCTTAACT
>CAYIWY010000006.1:0-90629 GCA_964367355.1 uncultured Gammaproteobacteria bacterium | reverse complement strand
GGATAGACCGTCAGCTTGCGGAGCTGAAAGTCGGGAGTTCGAATCTCCCCGAGCGCGCCAAGAAGGTTCGTTTCCGACAAAGTCGGAACGGGTCCATCCTCTCTGGGACGCCACTTTTACTAGTAAATGTGAGCTTCAGCGATATTTCGCGTACGCTCAATGTAAACGTTTACACTGAAGCATGAAGTGGAGGGGTGGCTGAGTGGTTGAAAGCGTCGGTTTCGAAAACCGATGTACTGGAAACGGTACCGGAGGTTCGAATCCTCCTCCCTCCGCCATTCGACGCGCTGCGCTTGCTCATGGCAGGCCAGCAAGGAGAATGTCCTGAGAGAAGTCGAAGGGCTATGAATACATTTTTCACTTATATTATCCTGACTTCGAACAATAAATATTACGTTGGACATACTAATAACTTAGCAAAACGATTTGAATACCATGAAAAAGGCTTCGGTGCTAAATTTACTAAAAAGAATAGACCACTGAAAGTAATTTGGTCACAACAGTTCGAAGCGGAAAATGACGCTATAAAAAGAGAAAGGCAGATCAAAGGTTGGTCTAGAATAAAAAAGGAAAAACTTATAAGTGGTGCTTGGAAATAAATTTTGTCCCCGTAGCTCAGTTGAATAAATCGCTTCGCGCTTTGCGACCACTTCGTGGGCTAAGACCGTCAAGTCCCTGTAGTTTAATGGATAAAGCGTAGGCCTCCGGAGCTAAAGGCCGAAGGTTCGAATCCTTTCGGGGACGCCATTGCTTAACTATGAAATTCGAAGAATCAGCCGGAGGAATTGTCCTTCGGCCAGCTCAGGATAAATCTTTAAAAAAGAAAAGTTGGGAGGTGTTGGTTACGCAACACTCAGCTCATCATGGTTGGGTTTTCCCTAAGGGTTTGATTGATGACGGTGAAGATAAAGCAACAGCGGCTTTGCGTGAAGTTGAAGAAGAAGGTGGAGTCGAAGCGAAAATAGTTAAAGAATTAGAACCAGTTGAATATTTTTATAAATTCGAAAATCAAACAATCAAAAAGAAAGTCACCTATTTTTTAATGGAATATGTTTCCGGAAATATCGAGGATCATGATTGGGAAATGGAAGATGCGCAGTGGTTAGCAATCGAAAAGGTTGATGATCGGTTAACTTACAAATCAGACAAGGAAGTTTTTCAAGAGGCAAAAAAATTTCTCTAAAACAAAACTAAAAAAAGAAGGGCCTGCAAAAAGCTCCGAAGAACAAATTGCAGACCCAAAATGTCAGTCCGTAGGACCGCTGTCTTACTGGCCAGTGCGGCGAGTAATGATACCACCAGCGACGAGAGTCATGCTGCCCAGCGCGAGTGCGATCAGCGTCCACATCGGGAAGCCACTCGTATCGCTCTGACCCAGGTAACCACCGTTGCCGGCCAAAGCTGGTGTTGTCGAAATGACGCCCAAAGCAGCTGCAAATCCCAACGCAACTCGCTTTGGTGTCGTGACGAGACCAAAGGTTCTCAGCGACTGCCGAACGGCCGCACCTCCCAGCTGGTCAAACGACCGCTTCACGAACTTGCTAAACCGCCCGAAGACGCTGTTGCCGTTTACGATGGTCATGCCGTGGAGCATCATTAAGAGCAAGACAGCTGCGACGCCGAACCACAACAACGATGTGGTTCCAGCGGTGAAAGCCATCCAGGTAGCGTCCTTCGTGTCGGTAGCGGTGGCCAAGCTAGAGCTGCTGTCGGTGCTCAGACTCACGCTCGAGTTGGAGAGCGGAACTGAAAGGTTCGTTACGACAGAACTCAGAACCAAATCGTGAGCTGGTACACTCACTATGCCCAGAGTGGGGCCGTCGCGGGTGTGTTGCGTTGCCGGGCTGAGAGTACCGAAGCCCAGAACGAGGGCCGTGAATACTGCCAACGCAGCAATGCCGATTGCTTTCCTCATGTTTCTCTCCTGACTAATCGGTTGTTCTTTCAACCGCTTTCATAAGCACAAAACAGCTTATCCTCGGCCGAGTTATGATAAGCCGCCCTGCGTTGCCAAGATTTTCTCCTCAGCGCACTCTCCTTTTCTCCATCCGAATCTTACCGATAAGCGAATTATAGAACTGCTTGCTTGCTTTTTCAAGTTGGCTTTGTAGTATATAGCGCTTCGCGCTCTGCGTTACACTAAGATCGCTTCGCGCTCTGAATCACTGCGTGATATAAACAGCTACGCACACAACTTGCCGCTTGTAGCTCTTCGAGTTATAATGTGCCGGACTTCTTGGAGAGGTCGCATAGTGGCCTAGTGCATACGCTTGGAAAGCGTACGTGCCTGCAAGGGTACCGAGGGTTCGAATCCCTCCCTCTCCGCCACGTACGAAATCAGAGATTTCTACGAGGTTGGAGACGTAGTTTTGCAAAACAAAACGTACGTCTCGCCAGTAAAATCTTCTATTCTCCTGTGCTACAATTTGTTTATAAATGGAATCAGAATCTAGTTTTCTTCCCGAAATGGCAGACATTTCCCAGGAGTATTTAGAACTTTGGGATAAACACAACCAAACCCCGGTTTCGCCGGAAACCTGGGATGCTGTCATTGAACTGGCTAAAAAAGAAGAAGGTAACCCAACTGCCGAAAAAGGAATTTACGGAAATGTTCCTTTAAACTCGCTTTTAGAATTAGCCGATAAGGTTCGTTTAGAGATAGACCCTGTGAAACGCTATGAACTTTTAACTGAGAAAACCCCAACTGGAGAACTTTGGTTTGACCAGCTTGACGGTCTTCGCTCAGCCCTTTCCTTGCAAGCAATTTCTGACAAAATTGGGTTAAGACATTGGCAATCCGGTTTGGATTTAGGGACCGGGAACGGATCTTTAACTCACAACTTAGAAACAAATGTTGATCGTTTGGTCGGAATTGACCGAGTTGCGGTTTTTGCTAGACTAGCCCAAGAAAGAAAAGTTGGGGCAGAGCAATATGCAACAGCCGATGCCTTAAACCTCCCCTTTGCCGATGGAAGTTTTGAGTTTGCGGCTAGTTTAGGTTTACTCGGTTCTTTTGACCGTGAGCAAGCTAACCAATATGTAAAAGAATTAACCCGAGTTTTAAAACCACAAGGCTCTTACTTCGAAGCTTTCCTTAATCCTCCCGCAGATGGAAGTTTACATTCTGAACAAAGACGTAGGTTAGCAAACGCCAAAGGCATTTTGGCCGATTTAATCGTCGATGAGGTTAGTGGTAGAGGACAGAAGGAGAGTTTAAGTTTCAGAGAGTTGACCACTATTTTTCGTGACAATGGTTTTGTTTACTCAATGGCCATGAACGAAGACAGAAGTGCCGGTGTTCTTGAGTTTAAACAATCTCAGTAGGTCGTATCAGTTATCTTTACCCTAAAATTTCCCACCCAGTGTTATAATACCCTATAGCTAAAAAGGAGGAGTTCAAAGGGACATGAGAGAGCGCTTTAGGGATCTTTGGGTAAGGTTAGGTGCTAAAGGAAATCCAGATGAGGTTTTTGCTGATTTAGTTAGCCGTTACCGGGAACCCCACAGGTTTTACCACAACTTAGACCATTGGGAGTTTGGGTTGAAGCAGTTCGATCTGCTCCAAGATTTAGCCGATCACCCAGATTACGTGGAATTAGCCTGGGCTTTTCACGATAGTGCTTATGCTATTGGAGCTTCGGACAACGAGGGTTCGAGTTGCAGACTAGCACTCGAAACACTTAAGAAGTCGGGTGTACATGCTGGTGTGCAGATACAAATTGCCGGTTTAATCATGGCTACAAAGCATGATCAACATCCAGCTAACATGGATCAACGGGTTATTGTCGATATCGACCTAGCTATTCTTGGTCAAGAACCAGATGTCTTTGACGACTATGAACGGAACGTTCGTGCTGAATACAAAAGTGTCGATGAGAAAATTTTCTGGACAGTCCGTAAAGGAATTCTCCAGGGTTTTCTAGACCGAAGTCGAATCTATTTCACAGATCGTTTTCAATCTAGATATGCCCTGCAGGCAAAGGAGAACTTGATCCGAACAATCTCTATCCATTAATAGTTAACGATCCCCTTACTTGATCAGTATGGGGATTTTCTTTTTTCATTCATTGATATGATACAATCCCACTTATATCGACCTAGAAGAAGGTTAGAACTCAAAAATATGAAGACATATAAATAAAGCAATCTAAAAAGATAGTAAGAATTTATGGAATCTCAGGTTAACGAAGTAAAAAGTCGGACTGATATTGTTGGTTTAGTATCCAATTATGTCTCTCTGAAAAAAGCCGGACGAAACTACAAAGGTGTTTGTCCGTTTCACAGCGAAAAAACCCCATCATTTATGGTTTCCCCGGAACGGCAGATTTACAAATGTTTTGGTTGCAGTGAGGGTGGGGACGCTTTGTCTTTTTACGAAAAAATAGAAGGTGTGGATTTTGGTGACGCTTTGCGAGCCTTAGCGATTAAAGCTGGAGTTACTCTAAAAGAATACAACCCTAGTCCCGCTACGAAACAAAAAGAAGTTTTTGGAGAAATAATTGAAACAACTTCCAAGTTTTATCATTTTTTGTTAACAAGGCACCCTTCTGGTAAAAAAGCCCTGGAATATCTCAAAGAACGTGGGGTTAACGAGAATTCAATCAAAGATTTTCAACTTGGTTTTGCCCCGGATAGTTGGGACACGACGCTAAAATATTTACTGAAAAAGAAATTTAGCGAACGCGATATCATTGCTTCTGGTGTGGCCATACCCTCTCAAACTAAGGGAGCCTACGATCGGTTTCGCCGGCGAATTATTTTCCCGATTTTTAATACGACTGGAAGTGTAGTTGGTTTTTCCGGTCGCGTTTTTGGAGAAGGAGAGCCAAAGTATTTAAATTCACCCGAAAATCTGCTCTTTAATAAAAGCAATGTACTTTTTGGTTTAAATTTAGCCAAAAGTGAGATAAAAAAAGAAGATACTACAGTTTTGGTTGAAGGAAATCTTGATGTCATCTCCTCTTATCAGGTTGGGGTCAAGAATGTAGTTTGTCCGCTTGGCACGGCGTTGACGGAAAAACAGCTTGAGCTGCTGCGCCGTTTTAGTGAAAATTTAATTATAAGTTTTGATCAAGATACAGCTGGAATTGCTGCTGCAACAAGGGCGATTGAAATGTCAGAAAACTTAGGGTTGAATGTCAAACTGGCCGAAATTAGCGCTAAAGATCCAGACGAGCTTATTAAGGAAAACCCAAGTCTTTGGAAGGAGTCCTTGAAAAAAGCAGTTTCCGGTTATGAATTTGTGTTTAATAAAACAATCTCTGCTTACCCAACTCTGGATCAAAACTCGATTCGAAAGATAACTCGCGATCTAGTGCCAATACTTCGTAAAATCGACAATGAAATTACCCGTTCACATTACGAACGGCTTTTGGCCGCTAAGCTTGAAGTTGATGTGACTTCAGTCAGAATTGAAGTTCAAAAAGGGGCTGATAATTTCAGAGACAGTCGAGAAGAAAAAAAACTACCCCTGACACAGAACGAAAGAGAATCATTGGAGAAATACTTACTTTCTTTAATTTTTCAGTTAGGGACTTTACCCAAAGAAATAACTAACCTTGATTTTGAGATCGAAAAAAACCGCGCCTTTTTTGAGATTGCTGTCAATACAACTAAAGAAAATAAAATAGATGTTAAAGTTATTTCAGAAAAAATACCCCAAGAATTTGTCGAATTGTTCAACGAAATTTCACTAAGGGACTTACAGGAAAACTTGCTAGATCAAGAAAAAACCTTAGACGAGATAAAGACTTGCGCCACAAGACTAAAAGAGTTAAACTTACGAACTAGGTTGAAAGAGGCTAGTTTAGCCATAAAACAAGCTGAGCTAAGGCACGAGGACCAAAAACTGGAAATTTTAACCAAGCAGTTTAAAACTCTTTCTGACCAACTTTCTATAATCGAAAAAGCTAGAGAAACTTAAATAAAATATGCCACTAAAGTGTCATATAATTCCAAACAGGGAATTATTAAAATAAAAAAAATAGTTTGAAATTATGGCAAAAGGCGATTCCCCAATTCAAGAACTAATAAACCGTGGTCGCGAGCAGGGTTTTGTAACCCAAGAAGATATTCTCGAAACCTTTCCAGAAGCTGAGAGTAATATCGAAGAACTCGACGATCTTTATGCCCGTTTAGCTGAAGAAGGTGTGGATGTCTTTGAAGTTCAAGAAGAAGAAGCTAAACCCACTGAGCTTGAAAAAGAACTCGAAGTCCTAACAGCAGTTGAAGAAGCCCAAATTACCGATCCAGTACGAATGTACTTGAAAGAAATTGGCCGGATTCCACTTTTGACTGGTCCTGAGGAAGTTGATTTGGCCCAAAGAGCAGAAAAGGGGGACTTGTCCGCAGTTGAAAAACTTACTCAAGCCAATTTGCGATTAGTTGTTTCCATTGCCAAGAAATATGTTGGCCGTGGCCTAACCCTACTTGACTTGATCCAAGAAGGCAATATTGGTTTAATTCGGGCAGTGGAAAAATTCGACTGGCGCAAAGGTTACAAATTTTCTACCTATGCAACTTGGTGGATCCGCCAAGCAATTACTCGAGCCATTGCCGACCAAGCGCGTACGATCAGAATTCCAGTTCACATGGTTGAAACAATCAATCGTTTTATCCGAACCAGTAGAAAGTTGATGCAAGAGCTCGGTCGGGAACCAACCCCGGAAGAAGTAGCTAAAGAAATGGATATTGAGCCAGATAAGGTCCGCGAAATTATCAAAGTTTCCCAAGAACCAACGTCTTTGGAAGCACCGGTTGGGGAAGAAAAAGACTCAACCCTCGGAGACTTTATTCCCGATGATGAAATTAGACCTGAGGATCAGGCCAGTGCCGAACTGCTTAAAGCTCACCTTGGAGAAGTTCTTGACACCTTAAACGATCGCGAGAAGAAAGTTCTCAAACTTCGTTTTGGTTTGGAAGACGGTCGTCAGAGAACTTTGGAGGAAGTAGGTAAAGAATTTGGTGTAACGCGTGAGCGGATTCGTCAAATTGAAGCTAAGGCTCTCCGGAAACTCCGTCACCCAACCCGTTCCAAAAAACTTAAGGATTATTTAGAATAGGTTGCTTCGCACCCTGCGCTTGCAGACAAGCTAATGATCTCTGCGCGCTCTGCGTCTCGGAAGACTAAGATTGCCTTGCACGCTTTTTCATTTTCTAATACAATAAATCGTCATGGGATTTAAATCACCGACTTTCGGTCAACTCGACTACCCCGAAGTTATTCAAAAAATTGCAGAATATATTAAACAAGATACTGATTCTGTCTATAAAATCATTGTTGGCTCCGATAGCCAGGCTAAAACTGGGGATGTAGATTTTGTTTCCGCAATTATTGCCCACCGCATCGGCAAAGGTGGGATTTATTTTTATAAAAAGCAAAAGATAGCTAATCAGCACAGTATGCAAGAGCGAATTGCCCGGGAAACCCAACTGTCCTTAGAGTTAGCCTGGAAAATCCGTGATGATTTTCAGCACAACGGGTTGGCAGCTTATGAACCTGAGGTTCATATTGACGTCGGCATGGACGGAATTTCCCGCGATATGGTCAAATGGGTCACGGGAATGATCTTAGGGAGTGGTTTTGTCTATAAAATTAAACCGGAGAGTTTTGCCGCGTCCACTGTCGCCGACCGTTATACCTAGATTGACACTGTAATTGAATTTATTGTAATATTGCCCACGTTCATCCAAACATTCCTCGGTAGCTCAATGGTAGAGCGGCTCGCTGTTAACGAGAAGGTTCGAGGTTCGAATCCTCGCCGAGGAGCCAATTATTGTTAACTATCTTCTTTTGTAAACTTTTCCTCTATGTCCTGCAGTGGAAACATAGATTGATAGATTTTGTTTGTTTACTTGGTAAACGATTCGATAAACCCCAACTCTGTGGCTGAATCTACCAACAAGCTCCCGCGATAAAGGTTTACCAGCCAAAGGGTTGTCCTTGATTTCTTCTAGAGCTAATAGAATGGGGGTTTTGTATTGTTTGGAAATTTCTTTTAATTCTCTTTTTGTCCTCGCTGAAAGAATTAGTTTATACACGGAGTTCTCTTTTTAGATCTTCTAAGGTGATTACCCGACCAGATTTTATGTCGTCTTCACCTTCTTTTATAGCTTTAACCAATTCAGGATCGGAAAGAATCTCATTAGTTTCTTTCCAGCCTTCAAATTCGACGGAACTCATCAAGACAGCTTTGGGTTTTCCTTTCACAGTAATTACATATTCATCCAATTGGCTTGAGGCCTTGTCAACCAAATCTGTTAAATGCTTTCTGGCTTCAGTAACAGGTAATGTTTTTATAGACATAGAAGTAGTATTACACTTTTCTGTACACTAGTCAAGTAGTATAAGAAGTCCTAACATAACCCACCAGAGCGAGCCATTTACCCCAAGTTCCCCGGAACGCAGGATCCTAACAAAGCGGATCCTATAGTATTGACTTTTCAACCCACTACTGCTATAATTTCTAAAAGGTCAGAAGTTTGAAAGGAGACTATCTGTGGAGGTTTATCTACTCATCCAAAGGCTCGACTCATTGGAGCCTGACGAGACCCCTGTTTTGGGAGTCTTCAGTACGCCTGAGGCTGCAAGGGAATTCCTCCCGAAGCATCTCTCCAAGGCACCAGAAGAGATCAAGTGGTTGGATGAAGGTCTGGCGACTGACGGCAATATCTCCTATTACTACTACTGCATAGAGAGGCATGAGGTGAAGGAGTGACCTAATGGTGGCAAGCTCAAAAGAGAATGAGGACAACACTCTTCTACCTCTTGCCAATACCTCAAGGAAGTGAATGTAAGCTCGTTTTCTTAAGACAACAAACTAGCTGAAAGGCTAGTTTTTTGTTGGTAAAAAGTTCCAAACTTTCTGATATAATCAGAATCGAATATGAAAAGATATACTTTTATTTTCCAAAGTTATACTCAGATAAAAATTGATGAAAAGGTTGTTGATGTTTATGAAGGTGTAATAAATAAGGAATTTGAAGAATTGAGAGTAACTGTATATGGTGAAAATTATGCCTCAGCTGAAATAAAAGCGAAAAATGAAGTTAACGAAATAATAAATAAGCTATACGAGAGCCATAGGACTCCTAAAGACTATATTCACCTCAAACTAAAATCTGTAGAAGATCTAGAGCACTAGACTCTCTTCAAGTAAGTGATTTCTGTTGATAGAAAGTTCCAACCCTTCGATAAAACTCAGGGCAGGCATACTCGGCCAGAGCGAGCCAGAAAAAGGCGACTGAATTTATTTCAGGCGTCTTTTCTTGTTTTCGGATGAGAACCTATGTGAGAATCCAACTTTTGCTTTCTTAAGCAAATGCAAGCTTGGCTTACCCGGGGAGCCAGTTCTAAAGCATCGTGAATTTAGGTCGTAAAATGAGATCAATTCACTATATATTGACAAAACGGCGTGAATTTGGTATAATAATTGCATGTCTACTTCCCTTCCGATTCAAAACATAATTAAGAAATTAAAAGCAGAATATGACCGTTTAAAGATAGGCAAAGATTCTTTGCTTAAAATTATTGATGAATCTGAAATTCCCGAAAGCGTCTATAACTCCAATGCCATAGAAAATTCTACCCTTACCTTGAAAGAAACAGAGAAGATACTTTTAGAGATGGAGGTGTCGAAGAATGTTAGCCTGCGTGAAGTTTTTGAAGCTAAGAATTTGGCTAGGGTTATGGAATTTATTCACACTAAATCTTCAGAAGAGCTATCCAAAGAAATTGTATTACTGCTCCACCAAATGTTAATAGGAAATATTGATGAAAGCATTGCTGGAAGATTACGAAAAAGAGGGGAGTATGTGCGTGTAGGTAGTTTTATTGCCCCAGCTCCAGAGCATATAGAGCGAATGCTTGAAGAAGATTTAATTGAATACTCAAGCGATCAGACTACTTATTTTGTGGACAAGATTTCTAAATTTCACCTACAATTTGAAACTGTTCACCCCTTTAACGATGGTAACGGCAGAATTGGTAGGGTAATTATAAATTTTCAACTATATAGATTAGGATTCCCGGGAATAATTATCCGTAATAAAGAGAAGCAAAACTATCACAGCTCTTTTAGGGAATATCGGGATGATAAGGTGAACAAAACAATGGATAGGATAATTTCGCTTGCTCTGCTAGAAGCTCTACACAAAAGAATTACCTATTTAAGGGGAAGCAAGATTATTGAGGCAACTGAGTATGCAAAAAAGATTGGTAAACCAACTCCTGTAGTTTTAAATGCTGCAAAGCGTCAAACAATACCAGCTTTTAGGGAAAAAGGAGTTTGGAAAATAGGAGTAGAATGACCAGACCCTGGGTTTTTCATTTCTATAATAAGTTCCAACCCAACCCCGCTAAAGCTGCAGACGGGCAGGCATACTCGACCAGAGCGAGCCAATTTATTTAATTCCTTATACTTTCGAATTTAATTTTTCCCTCTACTATCCCAATGATTCTTTTGTTAAGTTTTGGAAATTCTAGCGTTTTACCACTGGTTTTAATTAATTTTCTCAATTTATCAATGGAAGGGAGTTTTGAAACAGACAAAATTTTACTTGTTTTTTTCGTAATACCAAACAAATTATAAATTGGGTTATCGGGGATTAGTTTAGGATAAAAGGTGAGGGGAGAGAGGTTTTTGTTGTAAGTAACTCTTTTCCTTTTTGTTTTTTGATTTTGTGTTTCTTGAAAATAGCGCCAATTTACATAACTATCTTGGGGAAGATGCATTGACCGGCTGCAAAACTTACTCTCACATTTACAAATATGATTGCAAGGTTCACAGAAACTGTCTTTTGGACTGAGCATATAGGCAACGGTTAATTCTTCTCCAAGAAAAATATGGCGGAGAGTGAAAAATAAAATATGACCTTGGTAGGTAAAGAAAGCACAATTAGGTTCGCAAGAATGGTTGAGAAGATGAATTCCCGGTTTTGTTAAATCAGGATAAATTGAAGCCTGATCATGATAGTACATTAGATAAAAACTTTCTTTTTCACCTGTAATATCAACTTCACTAGTGCGCAGAACCTTTCCAAGGTAATCACCAATTACAATTCCAGGTTGAAGATTTTTTTTGGCAAAAAGACCCTCCCCCTTCTTTTTAGTTGTTTTAACTTCCCAATAGCTTTTTTCTAGTAAAATCACTTAGGAACAATTTAACATAATTAGGGGGACAGCTAGAATAGCCATTGCTATTTAAAGTATTTTAGGAATCTAAAAACTACTTATTTAGAGGGATATTGATAAACGGATTGCCACTAGTGACTGTTGGCATAACACCATTCCATTTTTTGATTGCTTCAAGTTGAATAAATTCCGAAGTTAAATTGGCTTTTTGAAGTGCTTGGGCTTTGGCAAGACCTTCGGCTTCAGCAATTTTTGCCTGGGCCCTTTGGGTTGCCTCTTTGACCTCAAACTCTGCTTGCTTGACTTTTTGTTCTGCAATTACTTTTTGTTCTATAGAGTTAGAGTATTCAGGGGAGAAATAAACTGCTCTGAGAAGAACTTTATCAATCAAGATATTTTTGGGTTCGAGTAGTTCTGAGATCTCTGTGGTCATAACCCTTTCTGCTTCCTGACGTTTTTCTGAATAAATTGCAGTGGCACTGTAGCGGCTAATAACCATACGAATCTGGCTTCTTGAAGTTGGTCGAATTATCTTATCAACATAATCTGGACCAATTGATTTAAATATCTCGTGAACTTTATCCGGGTTAACCCTAAACAGAACCGTTGCATCGATTGTTACTTGTTGACCGTCGCTTGTTGGCGCATCAAGAGAATCGTCGCGGAGAAGAGCCCCTTCATCCGGAACTACACTCATGGTATATTCTTGAAGTCTGGCGTCAAATAGAGTGACTGTTTGCCAATACGGAATTGAAAGATTCAAGCCTTCTTTTAAAGTACTGTTGAGCACCCCACTGCCGCGGTCGTATTTTACCCCAACGTGTCCAGCTGGAACAAAAACAAACGTTGATCTTAATAGGTAGATGATAAAGATAGCTAGTAGAAGTTTGAGAATGAGCTTACCTGAGAAGATACTTCTGAGCTTTTCAGAAATACCAGAAGTATTGGGTATTGGCAGTTGGGTTTCCATTAATAATATTGTAGGCTGGAATATTACAAGTGTCAATTAAACAATCATTTACCTTACTCTTTTTGTTTGCTAAACTACGGTTACAGGTTATGAAAATACTTGATTTAATTTTTCCAATTAAAGAAGCCTATGCCCACTGCGATATTCCTTGTGGAATTTATGAAACTAACACAGCCAAGGTAGCAGCGGAGACCGTTGAAAAGATGGTCGAGAAAATCTTAGCTATTCCCACTAAGCCAACGCCTCAAGACCGCAATAACTTTACCCGAATGGTTTCTGTTAAAGAAGAACATGCGGAAGCTTGTAAACGTCAAATATTAATTCTTTGGACAGATTTCTTCAAAGAGGAAAATTTGGCTGATTTTCCAAATCTTCATGATTTAGTCTGGAAAACAACCAAACTTTGTTCGACCAACAAAAGGGAAGTTAATGCCGAAGCTGCCAAAGATCTTCGTGATCAGGTTGACCAAATAGCCGAGATATTTTCCAAAGTAAAAGCGACTGCTAAAAAGTGAAATTAACTCCATTTTCGCGCTACAAGATTTCCGGTCACAGCATGGAACCAACTTTAAAGAACGGTCAAGTTGTTTGGGTCAACAACTGGCCTTATCTTATTAATAAGATAAGGGTAGGCGATATTGTAATCTTTGAGCAAGATGGTAAAGAATTGATTAAACGCGTTGCTAAAATAAATGGTAAGTCAGTTAGTTTGATGGGGGATAATAGGTCAGATAGTTTGGACTCGCGGACTTTTGGAGAAGTAAATATTGAAAAAATTTCGGGAAAAATAATTACAAACAAGTGAACTTAACCAAGCTTTTTCAAAGCAAAAATAGTATCGTTGACTTGACATATATTGTAACTTTTACTAATATTAACAAAATATGAAAAAACTGTTCCTAGTATTTTTTGTTACTCTTTTTCTTGCTCTCACCCCCATTAACCTAGTTTTACACGCTGAAGAAGGTAGTGATGATAATTCATCGGGGACTTCGGTTTCTTCTAATGACTCAAAAGAGTCGGTAAGAGCGGAAATTGAGGAGAAACGTCAAGAAATTAGAGACAACATCGAAAAACGAAAGAAAGAAACAAAAGAGCGCATTGCATCTAGGTCAGCTGAAAGAAAAGAGAAACTGGAAGAGAAAAAACTAAAAATTTGTGAGAAAAGAAAAGGCAACATCACTAACCGTGCTAATAAAGTTGCCGAGAGAATTGAGAAGCACTTCAATCGTTTTGGAGTTTTAGTTACAAAAGTAGATAATTTTTACACAACCAAACTTGTTCCCAAAGGTGTAGTTGTTGAAAACTACGCAGCCTTAAAAGCTGATATTGAAACACAAAAAAGTGAGGTCCAAGGTTTACTAACGACTTTAAAGAGTGATATCGCTGCATTTGACTGTGCGTCAGACAGTCCAAAAAGTCAACTTGAAACCGTGAAAACAGAGTTAAAAAATGTTCACCTAGCAATGAAAGACTACCGCACTTCACTCAAGAATTTTATTAAAGCAATTAAAAACGCTGTCGAAGAGAAGAAAGAAGCCTCTTCTTCGGCAGAAATTGATTAACTATGGACGAACAGCAAGTAGAACAAACGCCAAATATTGAAACTCAACCTCAGGTAACAGGAGCGGTTGTAAAACCTGCAGGCGGTAATCGCAATCTCATGCTCGCAATTGGGGCATTGATAGTAGGCGCAGTAATTATCGCAGGGGTTTTCGTTGCTGCCTTTCCACAGCAACAAGCAGAAACCCCGGTGACGACTACTAGTCAGACAAAGCAGGTGACAGATATCACTAAGACTTCAGACTTAGATACTGTAAGTTCTGAGATAGATTCAGCTGATCTTGATAGTTTCCAAAACGACTTAAACCAAATTGATTCTTCTGCAGCAGCTTTCTAATTACTAGATTGAATAATTGAGTAAGCCTTTAAGCGCAGGTAAATTGCGGTTGTATTCATTTTGAGTTTGCGAAACGAATTCAATTACCAAAGTAACCAAACCACGAGCCGTTACCCAGTCCTCAAATGTCCCGGTAATAATATAGCCCAAAGCGCTCATATTGGGATCTTCCTGTACATCACCCTTAACTCTGTTATAGCCTGTTTGTGCTGCATACCAATCTCCGAAACTATCGGCGATCCCGTCGCCAATAACCATATTGGCAGCAGCGTGGTAGGAAACTATTCGACTTGGGTTTTCGGACAGTATTAAATTACGTAAAGCTTGAGTTTCTGGTTCGGAAAAAGGCGCTGAACCACCACCGTTTGGGTAAGAAGTGTTTTGAAGATAAGTTAAACTTTGCCACTCTGGAGTATCCCAATTACGATTAAGGTCAACCCCATGAGCGTTGAAGCGCTGATTTTTGCTAGTTCCATCAGGATTGGCATAAGGAACGATAATAAAAGTTCTATCCTTTGCAATTTGTCCTTGGTTAGCTCGTAAATAACCGACCCAGTTGGTCAGCATTTTCCCGGTGTTTGATTCTGATCCGTGCATTGCTCCAATCAAAAGTATTTTCTTTGGACCAATACCAAAATACGAAGCAGTAATAGGCTTTCCTTGAACTGAATAACCAATTACTTTAGTTTGTTCACTTGTGGTCGTGAAAACATTGGTAAAGGTTTCAGTACTATTCTCACCGCCCAGACTGACTATTCCTGGAGAAAGAATAATTTTATACTCTGTAAGAGCAGCTAAACTTTTCGGTTTAAATACTATTTGATTACCACTTAAACTAAAGTTACCAGTAGTCTCCGGCTGAATTGAGAAATGCGCCTTCGCTGAAAGTTCATCGACCGGTTGGTCAAAATTTACAACAATATTTGTATTTAAATAAGGGTATGCTCCGGTTGGGGAAAAACTAACTACTCTTACAGGTCCGGCGGTAGTAAAAGTATTGTTCACAGGAATAGCTAAATGCGATTTATCAAGCGCGCTGATAGTGTCTTTTAAAATTAAGGAGTACTTAGTTGCCGAAATTAGTAAACTTTCAGGTTTAATAATCACTGATTTCTCATCAACCCATTCGAGAGTGAGGGGAGTTGGGGGCTCGAGCGTAAAGCCCTTTTCAAAAGAAAGCTTATCAACGCCCTTATTGAAGGAAACTTTAATAACTTGGTTTTTCAAAACCACCTCAGCTTGATCTGCTGGTTCCAAAGAAGTAATTTCCAGGGGTGAGAGGGTAGTTAACTCACCTTCAAAAAGGTTAATGTCGTCAAACACTTTGCTTGTCAAAAAAAGCGTGTAAGTATATTTTTGACCTTGTTTCAGATCAGTTTTTGGTCTGGCTAAGATACGATTTTTACTATGAGTGGTCTCAAAAACTGCTTCTGGTTGCGTTTTTAACTCAAACTGACCCTTGTTCAAGACCTGGTTTAATTGGAAGATAAGAGTTGTCTGTGAATTAAGATCGATACTGCCGCTGTCTGGTGAAACTTTTGTGACTTTTGGCGCAGAAGATGTAGTTCTGATTAATGTCTTTTTTGACTTTAACCCAAACCAATTCTCAACACTAAATTTTAAGGTGTAGCTTGTATTTGGTGCTAATAAGTCCTTAGGTTCGAACTCAACTAAAGTTTTTAGGGGGAAGTTTGTTGATTTCATTTTTACCGTCACGGGTATATTAGGATCAGTTTCAAAAGAGATTGATGATTTGTCCAAAATTCCCCAAACTTCCGCTGAAAACGGTTTATCTAGAGATTGCAGCGGATTGGTTAAAGAAGCATTTACTTTTGGCGGAAAAAGAGAGTAAATTCCAAAAACAAGTAGAGGTGTTAAAAGCGAGGTTAAAACCAGCAGTAGAAGGTTTTTATGATGATGTTTGGTTTTGTGGTAGCCTTCTTTTAGAAAACGCATGGGCGGTTACTAAATTCTAACAATATTTTTTAGTGAGTGTCCACCAAAGAAGGGTTTTAGTATACTTAGTGCAATGAAACTAATCCGTTTTCCAGGTAACCCAATCTTAAGCCCAACTTCAAATTGGTGGGAGATACAAGCAACCTTCAATCCCGCTGCGGCAATTTTCAATAATCAAATAGTACTTTTGTATCGGGCAATCGGTGGAGACAATATTTCGCGCTTCGGTGTTGCTCTGAGCAACGATGGGCAAAAATTCCAACGTTTTGACAACGCGATACTCGAGGGGGATTTAGAAAATCCCTACGAAAGGTTGGGGATAGAAGATCCACGTATCACTAAAATCGAGGATACTTACTATATTGTTTACACTGCGGTATCAGTCTATGAAGCAGAGTCTAAAAGTAATGATCTCCCACCATCGCGTTTGCGCCCAGCTCCTTGGAGAACTCGACCGTCCATTATCTCAACAAAAGATTTTAAGAATTTTGAAAAAAAGGGCGTTTTATTTGATCGTGGTACAAAAGATGGTGTTCTTTTTCCGGAAAAAATAAATGAGAAATTTGTTTTGATGCATCGAATTTATCCAAATGTTTATCTAAGCTATTCTGATGATATGGTCAAATGGGAGACGGAAAAAATTGTCCTTAGCCCGAGAGAAAATTTTTGGGATAGTGAAAGGGTTGGAAATGGTGGTGTACCGATCAAAACACCTTACGGTTGGTTAATTTTTTATCATGGGGTCGATAAGGAGCATGTCTACCGTTTGGGAGTACTAATTCTTGATTTAAATAATCCCGAAAAAGTAATTTATCGTGGAGAACAGCCTATATTTGAACCAGAAACAGATTATGAAAAGATTGGGTTAACACCAAACGTAGTTTTTACCTGTGCAACTCTTGAGGTAGGAGATAATTTTTTTGTTTATTATGGAGCAGC
Source organism: uncultured Gammaproteobacteria bacterium (assembly GCA_964367355.1). Taxonomy (GTDB): domain Bacteria; phylum Patescibacteriota; class Microgenomatia; order Woykebacterales; family RBG-16-39-9b; genus CAYIWY01. Next base: position 73,733 of record CAYIWY010000006.1, on the reverse strand, counting down.
AGACAAGTATGTTGGACTGGCGAAAATAAATAAAGAAGAACTGCTTTCAGAAATAAAAGCCGGAACCCAAAATTTATGAGCAAAGTTGTCTGGGAAGAAATCGAAAACCAACAGATGTGGAACAACTCACTTCCGGAAATGTCAGGAGCAAGTTTTTTGCAGGCATTTGAGTTTGGTCAGTTTCACCAAAAAATTGGTAACAAAGTTTTTCGTTTAGGGATAAAAACGAACGGGAAAATAAACAGTTTTTGTCAGATACTCCAACTAAAAACTCGACTTGGTGAGTTTTTTTACATTCCGGGTGGTCCGATTATCAATAACTGGGGAGAAGACTTAAAAAGCCTAGTCGAGGCTATATTAAATATTGCAAAGTCAGAAAAGGCGAGTTTTATCCGATTTGACCCAAGAACACTTATCGAGAAGAACCAAGCTTTGTTAACTGAACTTGGTTTTAGACAAGCACCGCTCTTTACTCAGCCAGCTTGTAGCTTAACTTTGGATCTAACCAAATCACTCGAGGAGTTAAGAAGTAACTTGAGTGACTCAACCCGTTACAATATTGGTTGGGTTGAACGGAAAGGTGTCAGAGTCACTCTTAGTGAAGATGAAAGCGATATTGTCTTGTTCAATAAATTACTTTCGGAAACTGCCATTCGCCATAACTTCAATCTTTATAGAAATAAAGATTACTACAAAGAACAGTATCTTGCCTTTAAAAACAGCAGTAGGGCTAAATTGTTTTTAGCTTATGAACCAGAAGAGTTTGGACAAGACATACTAGCTTGCGCAATTGTAATTTACTTTGGCGATACTGTCACGTACCTGCATGCTGCCAGTAGTTCGAAAAGTCCGAAACTGCGAGCGCCTTACCTAATGCAATGGAAAATTATTGAAGATGCCAAAAAATCTGGTTTTTCAAAGTATGATTTTTGGGGAGTAGCGAAAGATAATAATCCAAACGATACCTGGGCTGGGGTCACTGAATTCAAGAGAAGTTTTGGAGGGAAGAAGGTTTATTACCAAAAACCTTATGATTTAGTTCTGAATAAAGCCTACTATCTTGGGACAACTATCGAGCAGGCAAGAGGCTTGTTAAAAAGACTGAAAATATGATTTCACAAATTAAAAAGCACTGGGAACTTATCTTAGTTGGGTTTTTAATTTTACCCTTCACCTACTTTGTCTACGTTTATGTTACCCGCGATGGTTTGGCTGTTTATGATGCTTCAGGACATGTGGGTTTGGCTTGGTATTTGAAAAACTATCTTTGGCCCCATTTCACTGGTTGGAACTTTTTGAGCTTACTTGGTTTTGATCAAGGCAGATTCTACCCACCATTGTTTCATTATCTAGTGGCTAGTTTAAATTTTTTCTTTGAGCTAGAGATTGCAGCCAAAATAGTTGTTTCTCTTTCCCTTCTAACTTTACCACCAGCCATTTATTATTTTATAGCTTCGATTTTCAAAGATATTCGAGAAAGAATTTTGGTCTCTGGTTTGCTGATTTTACTGTTAATTCTTCTACCCGGTTACCTCGGCGCGGATTTGAAGGCACTTTTTCAGGTTGGTTTATTGCCAAGTTTTGTTTCCACACCACTCGTTTTTGCCTATCTTGGAAGTTTACTGCGTCTAAGAAAGATTGGGCTCTTTTGGCCGACACTATTTCTGGTTTTAGTTGTATTAACTCATCTTGTGGCTGGTTTTTTCGCAATTATTTTTTTAATCTCGGTGTTAGCAAAAGAAGTAGTTGGCAGAAAACCAATAAAAGATTATTTGTTACACTTTACTAGTGTTATTTTGCTGACAGCGTTCTGGTGGCTGCCGTTTATTTTACAAAGTGGGCAAATAAGTTCCAGTGTCCACCTAAGCTCTCTTGGGTTGCCGAATATTGCTTGTTTATTAGTTGCCTTGACGATTTTTCTCTATCGATCAAAGAAAAAGAGGGAGTCGGTCCAGATAATTGCTTTTTGCGTGATTCTTTTAAGTTTACTTACTGCCACTGATTATTTTGTCGAGAAACTACTAACCGGCACCTACATATTTGACCGAATTTACAATTTCCATCTCTACCGTCTTCAGATCTACGAGTTTATTTTAACTGCCGTTTTAGTTAGTTATTTTCCCGTGACCTGGTTATACACCAATCTTGGAAAAGTGAAATCAAGATTGTACTTTTTAGCCTTTGCCCCGATAATCGCCGGATTTTTGATCTTTGTACTTAGATCCCCGGTTTTAGTTGCCAAAGATCAAACCAAGATCTTAAATCCCGACAAAATAACAGGTCGGTTTCTTGAAACCTTTAGTCGAAATAGGGTCTACCCTTTTATTTATTCAGCACAAACTAAACTTCAGATTACAAAGAATTCCCCCTGGGCTTATGGTTTGTTTTCTGACGCGAACCAAAATGGGCCGTTTATCGGCTCTTTGATTCGTAGCTTTTCTCCCGAAGATTATTCCAGGGCGAAGACAAACCTGATTGAAGAAAAAACAATCGATACAGGTCGATTAAAAACTGCCCTCGATTTATTTGGGGTCGAAGGGCTTCTCTACACAAACTTTTTTAAACAATCAAGAAACAACAGTTTAGACCTTTTTGTTATCGCGAGAGAAGAACAAAATCTAGCTGAAGTCCCAAAATACAAATTAACTTCAATAAAAGCAAACTGGAGCTCTAGGGTCCGGGAGTGGTGGGTAGAAAAAGGAGCTTTAAATGAGTTATTAATTAAGATCAATAAGAACGAGAAAGCACTACCTCAGCGAACAGCCGACTCTGTAGAAATTACTGTAACTCGGCATAATAAAAATTGGAGCAGTTTTACTCTGAACTCAAACTCAAAATTAAAGCAGCCAATTTTAGTAAAATTCTCCTACTCTCCAAATTGGAGGGCATATCAAAACGGTAAGCCGATTAAGATTTACCAAACCAGCCCAAATTTTATGACAGTTGTGGCAAGTGGCCAAATTGCTTTCAAATATGAAATACTTTGGTACCAATATTTAGCTGGTAGCGTAAGTTTTGTAAGCCTATTATTGTTGTTTGTAGCCAAATTACTTAAAAAGAGTAAGAAATGAGTAAAAAGATTATTTTAATTTTGATTCCGGTTGTAGTTTTAATCCTAGCAATTTTTGGAGGGTATTTCTACATTGTTAATTGGCCCCTTGGTAAAGCTGGAATTTACGGTCAGTTAAAACCAGAAGTGACGACTACTTTAAATAATCGTAAATTTACTAAACCAGAAGCCAGTGTCGCGGCTGTTAGTATCAAAGATCAGATTTTGGGAGCCAAAGTTGTTCTACCCATCACCATTGTCACCACAGATAAAGGGGATAATTTGCTAGTTTTGATTAATAAAAAGATTCGACTTCCATCAAGTTATGCCCCAGCTGATTTAGTTGATATCTCGGGTTTTACCGGTGCAAAATTGCGAGTTGAAACAGCTGATAAGTTACTACAAATGCTTGCTGCGGCAAAAAGCGAAGGGCTTGATCTGACAATTGTTTCAGCCTATCGCTCCTACCAAGACCAGGTAAGTGTTTTTAATGGGTGGGTTGCTTCAGCTGGACTAAAAAACGCTGAGAGTTTTAGTGCCAAGCCTGGTTTCAGTCAACATCAATTAGGTACTGCGGTTGATATTGGGGCAGTCGGAAAATCAACTTTTAGCGATAGTTTTGGTAAGACCCCAGAGGGGATGTGGTTAGAGGGCAATTCTTATAAATATGGGTTTGTTATTAGTTATCCTGCTGGAAAAGAAACAGTGACAGGTTATAGTTATGAACCCTGGCACTTTCGCTATATTGGCGTTAATAATGCCCAAACAATGGTTAACGCAGGTCTGATTCTTGAAGAATATTTACAGAAATTTGGAACTTGGTAATTTCTTTTGCCAAAAATAAAATAGCTTGCCTTTAATAAGATAATTAAATGTTTGAGCGTAATAAAATCATCAATATTTTATTAATCGGGTATTTGCTCTCGATTGTATTTTTTATGTTGAGCCGCAATATTTCGATTACCCCAGACCGGTTTTTTGTTATCCTACTTTTCGGGGCAGTGATAATTGGTCGGACCAAAAGTTTTTTAAGAGACTGGGTACCCTTCATCGCTTTATTGCTTAGCTATGAGATGCTGCGTGGTTTTGTTGATACAGCTGGTTTTAAGGTGCATATTGCCGAATTAGTGAATCTGGAACAGTCACTCTTTGGTTTTTTACCTGGCGTTGAACTGCAAAAAATCTTTTTCAATCCAGCCCAGATTGCACCTTGGGATATTGCCGCTGTAATTATTGATTTTCTTCATTTTCCACTGCCTTTAGTTGTTGCGTTTTATTTATGGATAAAGGACAAAAAGTCTTATTGGAAATTTGTAATTGCTCTCCTTTTCCTATCGTTTTCAGGATTTATCACTTTTTTATTTTATCCCGCAGCCCCACCTTGGTATGCCGCTCAGAACGCTCATCTAATCGAGATCAAAAAAATAATTGACATTGTTATTTCTCAGATTGGCTGGGGTTGGGATTTATCGACAATTTACCACCAGCTCAACCCAAATCAAGTAGCGGCTATGCCAAGCTTGCACTCAGCCTACCCTTGGTTGGCTTTTTTGGCACTGAGAAGCTTTAATAAGAAGGTTGGTTATACTTTCCTTATTTACCCCGTATTAGTTTGGATCTCGGTTGTTTATTTGGGAGAACACTATGTCATTGATGTTATTGCTGGGATTATTTATGCTAGTATTGCTTACTTTGTCGTTTATCATCAAAGACAAATTCAAGTTTGGTTAAAACAAGCTCTTGCAGTTTTATACAGACAAGGCAAGGTTTTACGAAAGGCTTTACGTGAAAGGTAAAATCAGAATGTTGCATTCATCAAAAGGAAGAGAATGAAAGTAAAAATTGATAGAAATCTTTGTATTGGTGCTGGAACTTGCAGTGTCATTGCTCCAGAGGTTTTCGAGTTGGATAGCGAGCTAAAAGCTGTGGTTAAGGATCCAAACGGAGCACCAGATGACAGAATTATTGACGCTGCTAAAAGCTGTCCGGTTTTAGCGATTATTCTCGAAGACGAAAATGGTAAACAAATCTTTCCTTAAACAATATTTATCAACCTTTGTAACAAAAAGAAGTTTAGAGGTGATAAAAAATTAATGAAAAAACTAATCTTCGCCTTATTGATAATTTATTTACTTTTTTCAACAACTTCTATTCTTTATGAACTTCTATTCCCACATGAACTTCAAAAAGTTACAATTGATTTACTTATCTTAGGAACGTATGTATTGTTTGCTTATTATTTTAGCTGGGTATTTGTTTTGATAATGATTGTAAAGTGGTTTCTCGAATGGTTGAATAAAGGAAAACAAAAATGAACTACATTCTTTTTGTTACCAATCCAGAAGAGTTTGCCTAAAACTTGTTTCTCTTGTATTCTTGTTTACTATATGTTGGAAATTAAAAACCTCCACGTTTCGACTGACAACAAAGAAATCCTTAAAGGCGTTAACCTTAAAATAAATAAAGGTGAGGTTCACGCCGTCATGGGACCGAACGGTTCGGGGAAATCCTCTTTGTCATTAGCGTTAATGGGGCATCCGCGCTACAAAATAACTGCCGGGAAAATACTTCTTGACGGTAGAAACATTAATTTAATAACTCCAGACAAACGAGCTAAACTCGGTTTGTTTTTAGCAATGCAGTACCCGGTGGCTGTACCTGGGGTTTCTGTCTTCAACCTACTTCGATCCGCTAACAAAAATCTCGAGAGTCAACAAGTGTCAGCCCTTGAGTTTCAAAAAATAGTAAAAAAGGAAATGAAAAATCTAAAAATGGACGAAAAGTTCTTAACTCGAAGTATTAATGATGGCTTTTCCGGAGGAGAGAAGAAGAAGGCAGAAATTTTGCAACTCTCCATTTTAAAGCCAAAATACGCGATTCTCGACGAAACTGATTCCGGACTGGATGTTGACGCACTCAAAACCGTTTCAAAAGGCATTAGTAATGTTGCCGGATCTGAGATTGGGATTTTGTTAATCACCCATTACCAGCGAATTTTGAAGTACGTCAAGCCAGACTTTGTCCACATCCTGGTTGACGGCAAGATTGTCAAAAGCGGGGACTATAAACTAGCTGAAGAGATTGAAAGTACTGGTTACGCTCAGATGTAATGTCATCTCGAGGAGCGCTGGTGACGAGAGATCTCTCACTGACGTTCGAGATGACAAATGAAAACAATATGCCAAAAGTTGCACAGGTTGAAATTAATCAAACATACCGCGAAAAGTACGGGTTCGCAAAAAAAGATATTTCTTTTTTTAAATCGAAAAAAGGTTTAGATGAGAGTGTTGTCCAGGAAATCTCCGCTCACAAGAGCGAACCGGAGTGGATGCTGGATTTTCGATTGAAGGCCTTGAAGATTTTTGAAGCAAAAAAGCAACCAACTTGGGGTGCTGACCTTTCAACCATTAATTACGACGATATTTATTATTATATTAAGCCAACTGAGAAGCAGAGCAAAACCTGGGAAGATTTACCGGAAGAAATTCGTGATACTTATGACAAGATTGGAATTCCCGAAGCTGAAAAAAAGCTTTTGGCTGGAGTTGGTGCTCAGTACGACAGTGAAGTAATCTACCACTCGATCAAAAAAGAGTGGGAGAAAAAGGGGGTAATTTTTCTCGATACTGATTCAGCATTACAAAAATACCCAGAGTTTTTTAAAGAATATTTTGCCAAAGCAATTCCACCAGCTGACAATAAGTTAGCTGCTTTAAATTCTGCAGTTTGGTCCGGTGGGAGTTTTATTTACGTCCCGCCTGGAGTTAAAGTTGATGTTCCCTTGCAGGCCTACTTCCGTATCAATGCGGCCAACATGGGCCAATTTGAGCGGACTTTAATCATTATTGATGAAGGAGCGCAGGCGCATTATGTTGAAGGTTGCACCGCGCCGATTTATACGACTGATTCACTCCACGCGGCGGTCGTGGAAATTTTTGTTAAAAAGAACGCCCGCTTCCGCTACACCACGATCCAAAACTGGTCCAATAATGTTTACAATCTAGTCACTAAAAGAGCCTTTGTTGATGAAAACGCGGTTATGGAATGGGTCGACGGCAACATCGGCTCAAAAATTACGATGAAATATCCAAGTGTTTACTTGCGTGGTCGTGGCGCTCGGGGAGAAATCTTGTCAGTTGCTTTTGCAGGTAAAGGCCAACATCAAGACGCTGGCGGTAAAGCAATTCACTTAGCGCCCGATACTAGTTCGCAAATTATTTCCAAATCCATTTCCAAAGACGGTGGTCGGACTTCTTACCGGGGAATGTTGAAAGTGATTAAAGGAGCCTCTGGTGTCAAAGCTAACGTTCGCTGCGACGCTCTAATTCTTGACGGCAATTCCCGCAGTGATACTTATCCAACCATGCAAATTGATGAAGAAGATGTCAATATTGGCCATGAAGCCAGTGTTTCCAAAATCGGTGAGGATCAACTCTTTTACTTAATGAGCCGGGGGATGAGTGAGAACGATGCAACTTCAATGATCGTCAACGGATTCATTGAGCCAATCGTTAAGGAACTTCCACTTGAATATGCTCTTGAACTGAATCGTTTGATTCAACTTGAGATGATCGGAGCAGTAGGTTAAATGAAAGACTTAATTCTTGTTACTGGTAATCAAAATAAAGTTCGAGAATTTGGCCAGATTCTTGGAATGGTACTTGATTCAAGGGACCTGGACATTCATGAAATCCAAGAACTTGATTCAGATAAAGTGGCTTTGAAAAAAGCTGAAGATGCTTACGCGCGATTAAAAAAGCCTTTGATTGTAGAGGATTCCTCTCTATCTATTGTGGCCTGGCAAGGTTTGCCAGGAGCGCTAATTGTTTGGTTTACAAAAGAGACTGTTGGTGTAGATGGTTTTTTAAATATGTTGGATAGAGAAAAAAATAGAACCGCAGAAGTCAAAATTTCGATTGGTTACTGTGATGAATCAGGGGCAAAAGTATTCTCAGCAACCACAAAAGGATCAATTACAAAAGAGCAAAGAGGTGAATATGGTTGGGAATGGGATCGTATTTTCCAACCCGATGGTTTTGAAAAAACCTATGCAGAAATGCTTCCTGAAGAGAAAAATCAAGTTTCCACTCGAAAAGAAGCCTTGAAAAAATTAAAAAAGTTCCTAAATGAAAAACATTAATTTAAATTTAAAAGAAAATCAAGAAAAAATATTACCTTTAGTTTGGACAGGAGGTTCAGAGGAAATTAATGTCAATGCAGCTCTTGTGGGTAGAGGATCGAGACTTACTATTCTCGGAGCTTTGTTTTTGGCAAATTCTGATCAAGTAAAACTGAATATTAATATCTATCATGTTGGTGAAGATACTTTTTCGGATACTTTAATAAAGTCAGTTTTGACTGACCAAGCTGTTGGTAACTTTTACGGGTTAGTAAAAATCAAAAAAGGTGCGAAAAACACCAACACTTACTTCCGCGAAGACGCTCTACTGCTTTCGAAACAAGCCAAGGCCGAGGCAATTCCTTCCCTTGAGATCGATGAAAATGAAGTTAAAGCGGGACATGCTTCAACTGTTGGACCAGTTGACAGCGAACAACTCTTTTATTTAACGAGTAAAGGAATAGGTCAGATAGAGTCAAAAAGACTGATAGTGCAGGGTTACTTCCACAGTGTTTTGGGTCTGCTTCCGGCCAAAGAACAAGAGACCCTTAACACTTTTCTCTCCAAAAAGTTTAAAATCTAGAGTATGGATGGTTTATTAGCGAACATTGAAGGTATCTTTGCCTTAGTCTTATTAGTAATTATCTTTCTTATCATTCCTCTTTTTGCTGTTACTGTTCCAATATTAGTTATAATTTATATTGCCAAAAAAGTTATAAGGTCTAAAGAAATTGTAAAAGAGGAAAGAATTGAAACTTTACAAGAGGGTGGTATTGAAGAGGCTAGGATTTTAAGAGATTTAACTGAAGCAGAAAGTAGAGAGCTTACAAAATTATCCAGAAACTTTTCAAGGTTTAAAAACTTTCCCTGGGCTATAATTCCTTTTCTCCTTGTAATAGACGTATTTTTGATGATAACTTTGCCTCCAATTATCAAAGAACTCATAGATACCAACCCACTTAACTTGCAGGAATCTTTAATACTGTTTTTTGGGCCACTTGTTATCCCACTTCAAGCGTGGATCATCCAAATTTCTTTAAGAGAACGACCAAGTTATTTAGATTTACGTTCACCAGTGTTTGGAATTCAAGGAAGAGCGCAAAAAGCTACGGATGGAAAAAAAGGAGATCAACCATTTTATTATTACATCACAGTCAGAAATATAATATTTTCCAGCCAATTTAATAACGATGAGGTGAGAAAAATCTTTGATTCCATTCAAGAAGGCGATGAGGTAGTAGTTGAGTATAGTCCACGGACCAAACACGTTTGGAAAATATACAAGGCAGAGGATATTTAGTTTAGTTTTCTTTCCAAAAAGTTTAAAATTTAAATAATGAAGCTTAATCCAAAGGGTTTGCTGATATTTTCAATTTCTTTCATAGCTATTGTAGCTTTACTGCTATTTTTAGCAATTAGCGTTCCAGAAACACAAGATATTGTTTCTCGATTAGTTTTTAATGAATATACCCTGGCTTTAGCTGGTTTCTTGGTTATTTCTTTTTTAGCGTACTTGAAATTTAGATGGGGAGTTAAAAAACAAGGCGAACTGGAAGAGTCCGAAAGTTTTGTTGAGGGAGCTTTTAAAGAAAAATTAGTACATAGAGAACTTTTAGAATGGGAAAAAGTTGTACTGGAACAAAAATACCGGAATAGCGGTAATAATAAGTACGATCTGGATAGACGCTCACCGGTTTTTCGGATTCAAGGAAGGATTGTGCAGATGCCTGCTGTTAATTCCGAAACAGTTTCACTTGGTGAGCAGTGGAGCGTTCGGGAATTAACAATCAATGAAACAAACTACCCTGATATCAGATTTAAATCGTTTAAAGATTTTCCTGAAGTCGTCGTCGAGTTTTCGCCATTTTCAAAACATGTTTGGGATATTTATGGAATTGTTGGTGGAAAAAGAGTCTGGTCGATGTACTTAGAAGAAAAAACATTTGAATTTTTAGATAAGGAAATGATAAAGATAGTGGTTCGTGCTTCATTAGCTGGTCATAACTTAGAGGTGCTTAAAGTAGGAGAAATAATAAAATTTATTAGTTCAAAAATGGGGCACGCAAAATTTATTGAAGTTGGTTTTATTCATCATTACCCATCACTTGAAAGTTTACTCCAGTCAGAAAATTTCCTTGAAATTTATCCATATAGTAAATCCGCGTCGGAGGCCAAAGACACCCTAAATGCTTTTGCAGATTACCCAGACAGAATCGCTAAAGGTGGGGTATATGCAATTGGTATAAAATACATTCATACCGCCAGTTAGTTTTAAAAGAAAAATATTTATATGTTTAAAACTGTTAATGGCTTTGTTGCATATCGTTTTGGAAATAACTACAATTAGAAGTAGATGAAAAAACTGCTCAAATCAAAAAAATTCCAAGTTGGATTCACGTTAATTGAATTGTTAATCGTTGTCGCGATCATAGTTGTTCTGATAACAATCGGTGCTGTTTCTTATACAACAGTCAACAGGAATGCTAGAAATGCTCAGAGACAAACTGACTTGAACAAAATTGCCGCAGCATTAGAAGATTTTCATGCCGATCATGGTTTTTATCCAAGTACATTCCACGTACCAGCGGGAATACTTTTCCAGTCTGGTGGTCGGAGTCCGCAAGATCAATTAACATGCCTTTTAGGAGGGACTAACAATACTTCTTTTGTAGCTAACCCAGGAATGCAAAATACTTGCGATTATAGAGATTCTGCAGGAAAAGTATATTCTAATTTACCTGATAATATTTATCTTGCAAATGGAGATCGATTCAAAATACCATCAGACCCACTATTCAATGACATCACTTTACCCGAAGCAAACTACAATTATGCATCTGATGGTCAAACATTTGCTTTGGTAAGCCCGTTATTTGAAGGTGACGCATCGGTTGATAAGAAATTTACTCCGTCAGATCCCTATTGGAGTTTTGCTTTGGCGTGGAATAGTGATATCAATTTTTGGAATAACAACTTAGTAATACATCAACCAAATAAGTAATAATTTTACTTTCCTTTGCTTTAGGTTTAAAATACCCATCTACTATGCTAGAAAACATTGAAAAAATTCGTAGTGATTTTCCAATTCTGAAACGGAAAATTTACAACCACGATTTGGTTTATTTTGACAATGCAGCTACCAGTCAAAAACCAAAGCAGGTAATTGCTGCGATTGCCGATTACTACGAAAACCACAACGCCAATGTCCATCGGGGAGTGCACAAACTTTCCGAAGAGGCGACGGAAATGTATGAGAGTGCACGAAAGACTGTGGCGGATTTTATCAACGGTGGTGATAAACGCCAGATTGTTTTTACCCGTAACGCCACCGAGGCAATTAACCTAGTTGCTTACAGCTGGGGTCGAGCAAATCTGAAATCCGGCGATGAGATTCTTTTGACCGAAATGGAGCATCATTCTAATTTAGTTCCGTGGCAAATGTTAGCTCAGGAAGTTGGTGTAAAACTTAAATTTATCCCGATTGATGAACGTGGTGAATTACGAATCAAGAATAACGAACTAAAAACGTATTTAACTGCCAAAACTAAACTAGTTGCCTTAACTCATGTTTCCAATGTTTTGGGAACCATTAACCCGGTGAAAGAAATAATCGAGCAAATTAAAACCTACAATCCAAAAATAAAAGTTTTAATTGATGGCGCGCAGGCGGTACCGCATCTGCCGGTTTCGGTACAGACTTTAGGTTGTGACTTTTATGTTTTTACTGGACACAAGATGCTGGGACCGACCGGCATTGGGGTTCTTTGGGCCAAGAAAGAATTGCTTGAAGAAATGCCACCGTTTTTGGGTGGAGGAGATATGATACTGGAAGTAAGTTTTGCGAAAGCTTCTTACAACTATATTCCTTGGAAATTTGAGGCGGGAACTCCAAATGTGGCTGGTGCAATTGGACTTGCCTCTGCTTGTGATTACTTAGCTAAAGTTGGTATGAAAAGAGTGCGCGAGCACGAAGCAGATTTGACGAAATACGCCATCGACCAATTGAAATCAACCCCAGGGGTTGAGATCTATGGGCCTGAAAAATTGGAAAGACGCTCGGGAGTTATCTCCTTTAATATTGTTGACAAAAAAGGTGAGGTGGTAATTCACCCTCATGATTTGGCTTCCATTTTAGATGGGGAAGGTATTGCCATTCGTAGCGGCCATCACTGTGCCCAACCTTTGATGGGGGTTCTTGGAATAAATGCTGCTGCCAGAGTAAGTTTCCATCTCTACAATACTAAAGCAGAAATTGATAAACTCTTACCTGCAATAGAAAAAGCCAAGAAAACTTTTAAGATTAATTAGTTTCTGTTACCTTTTCAGAAAGGTAACACCAAAACTTTCGCCTGGCTTGCGCTGCTAAAGAAATTAAAGTCGCTCAAGCAAAATTACTAAACTCGTCCGCAAGAGCAGCGGACTCAAACAAAGTAATTTGAGCTAGGTCGCTTTGTTTAATTTCTTCTTAACGCATGCTCGCAACGGCGAGAAAGTGATATCTATGAGTGATAGATTATACAGAGAAGTTCTATTAGAACGCTTATCCAACCCAGTTAACCAAGGGGTTCTTGACCGACCAGATTTGGAAGCCCGGTTAGTAAACCCACTTTGTGGTGATGAAGTATTACTTCAACTATCAGTTAAAAATGGAGTTATTGAACAAGCAGTCTATTCAGGAAATGGTTGTGCTATTTCCCAAGTCTCAGCATCTTTCTTGGCGGAAAAAATACAAGGACAAAAACTCTCGTTTGTCGAAAACATTAAGAAACAGGATTTGTTGGGATTGATAGGAATTCAACCCGGACCCGCCCGTTTAAAATGTGCATTACTTTCTCTTGAAGTTTTAAAGAAAACCCTGGCTCAGCTTTAACTCGTTTCACTAATGCTAAAACAAGTGCCCTTGGTTGCTCTAATTAGTGTACGGAGTTAAAATACCCATATGAAAGTGGTGTTAATTGATAAAGAATTATTTTGGAAAAAACTTCTGCTTTTAGTAATAGCTTCAGTTTTGCTCATCCCCATACTGGTCTACAAGCCAGCTATCCTAACGAAACTTTATCTCGTAGCTCTCTTCCTAACTCACGTGTATTTCGCTGTTGTTTATTCTCACAGAACTCCTTGGCGAGAATTCCTCAGAGAAAAAAAGTTAATTTTATTTCTGCGGGTTGCTTCAACAATGGTTTTTGCCTATCTTTTATCAAAATTGAGGATTGATGAGAACTTGGTCAGTGTGATCTACTTTCTGGTTCTATCGTTTTTCGCTCATTTAGTGATATTGTTGGCTTTGAGTCTAAGAGTTTCATTTGAAATTTTTACTACACCTTCTAGCCTCGAGGTGACGGAAGAATAATGATTTCTGTCAGAATTTTCAATAAACAATCAAGATTCAGATCGACCAGTATAATTATCTTGTTTCTTATAGTTTTTTCCGGTGTTATTTATTATTTCTGGTTTTATTCACCACCGCCAGAGTGCAAAGCGATTATCAAGGAGGTCACCAATTCAGCCATGTTAGCTAAGTTACCAACTATTTCTAAAGAAGAGCTACTCAGTCATAATGGATTGCAAGACCCAACCATTTATATTGGTTTGGATTGTTTAGTTTATGATGTGACTGCGGGTAAAGAGCAGTACTACGGGGAGGGTAAACCTTATCATTATCTTGTAGCTAGGGATGCAACAACTCAGCTAAAAATCTTCGGGGGAGATATAATAAAAGAAAAGTATCCAATTGTGGGTATTTTAGGGGACTAATTTTAATGAGAAAGTATAAACCGAAGCATCTTAAGAAGGGTACGATGATTGGGATAATAATCCTAAGTTTCTTGCTGGGAACTTTACCGCTTTTAGTGTATGAGGCCCAAAACCCACCTGCGAAACAAGTACAAGCAGCGCTCTTATCTTTAAAACAGTTTCCAGGGTTAGACTGGGCTAAACCAAACTACGAACAAGTTAGTGTGCTACTTGATGAGAAAACAGAAAAAGAACGTTTGGTTTTAGCGGTTGGCCAAAAATCAATAGCGATTAGTACAACCCCGATTTCTAGAGAGATCTTCGCCTTTTATGATAAAGAGTTTAAATTAAAGGGTTTTTCTCAGGAAACACTAGTCGGAGAACCAATCCGCGATAAATTTTGGGTTGCACATTATCACAAGGGTCAGCAATATGCGGAACTCGAATACTATCCAACACCTTACAAAACAGATAGCTTTACGATAATACTTTTTTTCGGAGTTTTGCCAAAGGATAAGTAGTGATTACTAAAATAAGAGCATTTTTTCAAAAAGTAAAAGCATTTTTTCTTAAAGGTTGGTTAATTGAGGCAATATTTTTAACCTGTCTATCTATCACAGTCACTCTTACGTTTACCTATGTTGCCGACAGTGTTTATAAAGTTTCTATTGGAAGTACAACCTTCAAAACCGGAAACTTGACTATGGTTAATTCAAACACTAGTAACCCCAATGCTACAAGTACTACCCCAAACTCCTCGACGACTGAAAACACCCAAAATCCTCCGGCAAATAATGCTGCCAATAGTTCCACTACAAACCCACCCGCATCGAGCGGAACCACTCAAAACCCACCAGCAAGTTCACCACCATCGAGCAGTCCGCCACCAGCTACACCACCGCCAGCAACCCCGCCTCCAGCACCGTCAGGCTGTTTTATCACCGTAAATGGGTATCTCTACAATATGCAATCTGCCGTCAATGTGTCCGTTAACGATCAAACCTCCGGGAAAAAACATACTCACAAGAGTAGTAGTTTTCAGTGCGGGACATTATCTGCCCCAACAAACATGACAAATATTTATTTAAGTAAACACGCAGGCCTAGGTTGCTGGCAAAGAATTGCTCTTTATATTTACACACTGCCAGCGCCAACTGACCCAACTTGTCAACTATGATAAAAAAAGCTGCTCTCATTGCAATTGGAACATTTTTTCTCACTCTGGTTATCTTTGCACTTATCTCTTTGTTTTATGCCTTTTTCTTACTTATTTCCGGATCCACAAAAGCGACAGAAATTTTGACCAAGGCAACAATTTATCTTTTTTTCTTGAGGTTAACCGGAATTCTTGCTTTTGTTTTGATCGGTATTACGATGGTGCTCGGAGCCTTGCGAGGTTTCCTAATCGTTCTTTACAAGAACGCCTCATTTTGGGAAGTCCATACCAAATGGACCTCTTCTGTTGGTGTCGGTATGGCAATCTCACACTTTGTTATCTACCTACTGTATCAAAACCGTCTTGGAATTAACTTTAAAATCGCCAGTTTATTGCCGACAAACATAGCTTGGACTGCAACCAGTAACATATTATTTGCCGGACTTATTGCTTTAATTACAATTGCTTTTAATACTTTAATTACACATGTTCCTGGAGTAACTGGTAAAAAATGGTGGCGCCCGTTGCACATTATAAACTACTTGGCCCTGTTTTTAATTGTTTATCACGCTTTTTTTGGGGGTGGAGATAGTACGAAACCGTTGTTTCGAACGCTATACTTTTCTTTCTTAGCCCTTGCAATTTTTGGTATAGTTTATCGGTTGTTTAAGGTTTACCGTAAGCGAGTTGGTTTAAAGTCAAAACCAGAAGAAAAGTTGGACCCAAGCGCTAAAAGCTATGATATTAAACTGGATTTTCCCAGCAAGCCATCACCTGAGGTCATAATGAAAATCGTTGATGATATTTCCAAGGATAGTGACGCTAAGGTTTCCGTAAACAGTACACAGGCAAACACCCTTTCAGAAAAACCAACAAAAAAATGGTATAATTTTTTTAAGGAGAAAAAATAACATGCCCTTTACTGCTAAAGTTGATCGTAATCTCTGTATTGGATCTGGTGATTGTGTTCGATTAGCTCCCAAAACGTTTCAATTGGATACGGAGAGTAAATCGGTCGTAATAGCCCAGGGTGTTGATAGTGACGATGCTCTCAAAGAAGCAGCTCAAACCTGTCCAGTGGCAGCAATTATATTAACCGACCCGACTGGAAAGCAAGTTTACCCATAAATGACTAAAGTTGATTTTCTAATCATTGGTGGAGGAATAGCCGGCACAACTGCAGCTGAAGAAATCCGCTCTAAAAACCAAAATGCAACAATAACAATTATTACCGAAGAAGCTGACCGGCTTTATTCTCGGGTACTTGTCCCACATTTTCTCAGAAACGAGAACACCCTCGAAAGTTTATTTGTTCGCACACCGGAAAATTACCAACAAAAAAATATCCAATTTTTGACAAACCTCAGAGTTGTTAAAGTTGATGTACAAAGTAAGCTGGTGACAACTAGCGATAACCAAACTTTTAATTACGAAAAACTACTAATCGCAACCGGAGGTAAAGTAAATAAATTGCCAACCCCTGGGGGCAACTTCCCGGAAGTTGTTTATATGAGAACCCTGGAAGACGCAAAAAAAATTAAAGAAATAATGGCTCGTAGTAAGGAAGCCGTTGTCTTGGGCGGCGGTTTTATTGGGATTGAGTTTGCCCAGAGTTTTATTAAAAACGGCCTTAAAACAACAGCAATTATTCGCGAGAAATCTTTTTGGGAACCAGTTGTCGGGGAGAACTCCGGAAAACTTTTGTCACAACTTTTGATTGATAATGGAGTGCAAATATTAACTGAAACTCAAGCAGTCGAGTTCGTCGGTGAGGCAAAACTGGAAGGGATCAAAGTGAATACTGGTTCAATAATTAAAGCTGATATTGCCGGAGTCGGGATTGGAATTCATTTGGATATTGAGTATTTAAAAGATTCCGGAATAAACTTAAATAAAGGTGTTTTAACAAATGAGTATTTAGAAACTACTGCTCCCGGTGTTTGGGCAGCAGGTGATGTGGCGGAATTTTACGATGTAGTTTTTAAGCGCACCCATTCTTTAGGTAATTGGGCCAACGCTTCTTCCCAAGGTCGAGCTGCAGGGTTAAATATGGTTGGGCAAAGAGAAGTCTTCGAGACAACAAGTATGTACTCAATAAATATATTTGATAGCAACTTTTCTTTCCTTGGGGACCCGATGGTTGATGAGAACACCGAACTAATTGAACGCGGCAGCCTAGCTGATAAAAAGCTTGGACGGCTCTTAATTCGGGAAGAAACAATTGTTGGGGCGAGTCTAATAAACCTTCCAGTTGACAGAAATGCGATAACTAAACTAATAAAGGATAAAACTAAAATAACCTCTTTCAAGGTTAACTTAGCTGATCTCTCTTTCAATCTTTCTTCGGTAATAAATTAAATCTGCTAAAGCTCTATCTCATCTTCTACACAAACATTATTTTGTAATTTTGCGTGAACATGAGCTACGGTACCAGGTGGTAAAGTACCCGGTGAAGTTTTTGTTAGCAGAATAGCTACACTTTGTGAATCACCGTAGCTGAAAGTGACTTGATTTCCGGAAATGGAGACTACAGTACCAATAAATTCTTTAGGGCAGGGTGGCGAGGGTGGGGGTGGCGGTGTTGGTGGTGGGTTAGGATCACTGGGCGGAGGTGATGGAGGAGTTTGATTCTCGGGAGAATCTGAGGTTAATGCAGGTTGGTTTGGATCGGAATTAGTAAGGATAATTTTCGCTGTTGGTGGGGTTGAGCTTTGGTTTTCATTTTGTGAACCAGAAGTCTGGCCGTTTGCCAGTTGTTTGTTGGTTGGGTTTGGTTGAGCTTTGTTTTTTCCGGGAAGATTGTGGTAATTGTAGGCAAAATAACCAATCATTAACAACGGTACTAGCAGAATTACCAAAATTATTAGTAAAAATAAGTTTCTGATTGAATTCCAGTTAAAGTTTTTGTTTCTGTTCACATCTAAAATATTATCATACCCATTACAAATAAAATAAATAAGAACTTTAGCTTTGCATAACAAAGCGCAAGACTTTCTTAATTAATCTCTCAAGAAAGTCTTATAGTAGTTGACAAATAGCTTCAAACCTGCTATGCTTTTCCACACTTAGTTAACCAAAATGGTTAGCAACGAAAAAGTAGAGGAGGAAAGAAGTGAAAAGGTCATGGATTAGGCTTGTCCTAGTCACCCCGCTCTTGGCCCTATCTTTGGTCACGGTTTGGGGTGCAATTTCAGTTACTCCAGCTTATGCTTGGAGTATTCACGCCGAATGCGATGAAAACGGTCGTGTGGTCGGTGAAATCGGGGTTCCCGTTGCAGGGAGCTTTGACATTTATGTCACCGATCATCGCCCGAGTGAAGGTTTCTGGGTAGAAATACCTGGAAGTCGTCAGAAGATAACAGTTGTTGCCGGTAAAGAGGGTGGCATGGTTTCCTTCGGGCCGTTGGATATTTCCAACGCGCGTGGAGGTATCAATTCAATTCGAGTTGAACAAACCGCAACACCAGAAAAAAGTGACAGCTTTAAGCCCTGCACGAAGCCGCCAACGCCAACTTCTACATCGACGGCAACTGTTACGGCAACGGTGACAAACACGCCGACGAAGACGTCAACGCCGGTAACACCGACAGTGACCAGTACCCCGACGACACCGACAAGCACGTCGGTTCCGTCGAGTGCAACGTCAACAACAGTACCGCCGAGTGCTACTTCGACTCGGGTGGTTGCGATCACGACGACTCACGTTGTTCCGATTGCAACACCGAAAATCGTTTTGCCGCAGACCGGAACCGGACCAGAGACAGTCAACGGCATCAGCAATGGCACGAAAGTCAAAATCGCCCTTGATTTGGTTCTGGCAGTTGCTTTGGGGGGAATGTTAGTCGTTACTTTTGTCTACGTCCCATACAGGAATTAAGACTTAGGTAAAGAGGGCCGTTTCTTGGGATCGAATGATCTAAGAGGCGGCCCTCATTTTATTCAACGTAATTAAACGAAGTTTATTAATCCTAATTGTTTGGCGTTGGAATTAAAAAACGGCTATACTATTGACAGAACTAGCAGACTTAGATGATAATCCAAAGTTATTTTAAATCTAAAAAGCAGAATTTATGAATCTTGAAATTGTATTATATGTTTTAATTTTTACCTTTTTTGGAAGCATCCTTTCTCTAGCAGGGGGGTTTATTCTTTTATGGAAAAAACTTTGGGAAGGAGAAAATAGTGTTCATCTATTGTCTTTCGCTGCTGGTGTTCTTTTAGCCACTGCTTTTCTCGATCTTTTGCCAGAGGCTCAAGCTGAATCAAATTCAAACCCAAACATTTTTATTGCAGCCTTGCTTGGTCTGGTTATGTTTTTCTTTTTAGAAAGGATTTTGATAAATTTTCATCCCCATAACGATGCCCAAAACCTTGAAGGCTCTCGAAGGAAGGCAGTAGTAAATTTAATTTTGTTTGGAGATGGGTTTCACAACTTTATTGATGGGTTTGTAATCGCCTCAAGTTTCTTGGTAAGTATTCCTTTGGGAATAGTCACATCTCTCGCAGTTGCTGCTCACGAAATTCCTCAGGAAATTTCTGATTTTACAATTTTACTCAAAAGCGATATTGGAGCCAAAAAAGCAATTATTTTCAATATTTTGTCTGGTTTAGCAGCTCTGCTTGGAGCAATTGTGACTTTATTTGTAGCAGATCTGATAGAGCCCTATTTAGGTTTGATTCTTGCCTTCACCGGTGGTATGTTTATCTATATTGCTGCTTCAGATATTATTCCGGAGTTGCAACATGTCTACTTAAAAGACAGGAAGTGGCATCAAGCTATATTTTTTGTGATTGGAATAATTACAGTTTTCCTTACGCTTCAAGTTCTACATGTTTGATTTTAAATTGCGAAACGCGAAGCGGTTGACTATTGTCTTCAATTGCGAAACGCGAAGCGGTTGACACGAAACCTGTTTCGAGATACCATAATTACTAATGGCAGATAAAGTTAAGAAAATTTTAGTCGTTGACGACGAGGACTCCGTAAGAGAGATTTATCGTCACGAATTTTTGAACAACGGTTACACTGTTGTCGTTGCCCAAGATGGGGAAGAGGGTCTCCTTAAAGCTGGTGAGGAACAACCTGATATTATGCTGCTTGATATTATGCTTCCCAAGATGAGCGGAATTGAAGTTCTCCGAGCCTTGAAAGAGAACGAGCTGACTAAAAAAATTCCTGTACTACTTTTAACCAACCTTGGAGAAGAAACGATCATTAAAGAAGGTTTTGAGCTTGGAGCGGATGGTTATTTACTGAAAGTTTCCTACACCCCATCACAAGTAGTTGATGAGGTTAAGAAATTCTTCGAAGGTGCCTCTTAGTTTTTCAACGTTTTCCTTTTCTTTAAAATCAGCTAAAATTATTGTCCAATGGTCACCAAAAAACTTGTTGAAAATAAATTGCGAGAAGTACTTGACCCGGAACTCGGAATAAATATTGTTGACCTTGGTCTTATTTATAATATCTCGGTTAAAAAAAATGACGTTGATATTTTAATGACTTTGACATTTCCAGGCTGTCCCTTGGGTGGGATAATAAATAAAGAAATTAATGACACAGTGGGTTCGATTGAAAACTTGGGCAAATTAACTTTAAGGCTAACTTTCGATCCTGTCTGGGATTTGTCAAAAATTAATCCAGAAGCTAGAGCAGAAATTGGAATTTAATAAATTATGAATTTTGTTGATGTTTTTATTGTCGTTTTTATTGCTTACTTGATTTGGCAAGGCTATCGAACTGGTCTGGTTGGCGGACTTTTAAATTTACTAGCAACAATTGCTGCCTTTGTACTTTCCACTGTATTTTATCCTTATTTAGGGGGATTTTTAGAGAGTAAATTTAATTTTAATGAAAACATATCTCCAATCATTGGCTTTATTATCTGCCTTGTTCTTTTGGAATTTACACTCAGCTTTTTATTAACCTTTCTCTACTCAAAAATAGCCCCACTTTATAAAAAATCAAAAACAATTGCCAAAGTGGATAAATATCTTGGAGTAATCCCATCAGTTTTAGTCGGTCTATTTTTAGTCTCAGTACTAATGGTGTTGGTTCTAGTGCTACCGGTTAAATCCTGGCTGCGTACGCCAGTACAAGAGTCCTGGTGGGGTCAAAATGTTGCCAGTAGGGGTATCTCTCAGATCCAGAGGATAGAGAAAATCTTAAATCGAGTTCCTTACAAAAATTTGGTTTATGTTCTTACCCCAACCAATTCAGTTAGCGAGGATATTCAAGAACTTAATTTACCAGAGAACATTGTTTTAAATGAAGACCCAGGGTCAGAAAAAGAAATGTTTGACCTTGTCAACAAAGAGAGAAAGGCCTCTGGTTTGAACCAATTAAAATTTAGCAATGCTCTTGCCGCTGTTGGCCGAGCTCATTGCAGCGATATGTTTAAGCGTAATTATTTTTCACATTACACAATAGAGGGAAAGTCCCCCTTTGACAGGATTCAAGAAGCATTGATTGATTACATAGCGGCTGGAGAGAATCTAGCTTATGCGCCAAGTGTTCCTATAGCTCATCAAGGGTTAATGAATTCCCCAGGCCATCGGGAAAATATTTTACGAGCTGAATTTGGAACTCTAGGAGTAGGGGTAATTGACGGAGGGATCAACGGCAAAATGTTTTGCCAAGAATTTACTAACTAAAAGTCTGTTTGTTTGACCTCAGTGTTAAAATAATTAAACCAGAGCCTTAAAGGAGAGAGTGTCTTGCGGAACAAGTGGTGTTTCAATGAGGGTTGTTCTGCTAAAAGAAAAGACAATTTAGTCCAGACCCACTATGGATACCTTCAAAGGCAAATGGTAGTAACGGGCTTGCAGTGGTGAAAGATGGGTTAGACCAACGACCACACCATTGATCTGGCACGCTACTTTCCAAAGGGTAATTTGGTCATTTCTATTGAGCTCCACGGTTAACCCTCGAACTGTGGAGTCCCTCTTTTATTGAGAGACTTTGAAATCTGACTGTGATAAAATCCCTTTAATTTGGACACATAGCTCAGTGGTTAGAGCACTATTTTACTGAGAACTGGCAAAAGGGCCAGTAGCTCAGCGGTTAGAGCACTACTCTTATAAAGTAGGGGTCCTTGGTTCAAATCCAAGCTGGCCCACCAAAGGTCTTAATTGACTTGATTACTGTAGGTTCTCACTAATTAGGGGTCCTTGGTTCAAATCCAAGTGTGTCCACAAAAAACCATGAAACTACTCTACGCATTACTCTGTGATAGCGCTTTTTTATCAATTGACCGTAAGGTCAATATAATTGGTGTTTTTGAGACAATAAATGCAGGAAGTTTTCCGGTTAGCCATCAGAAATTTACATTGGTTGGTAGCGTCGCAGCTTCAAAAGAGAAGTTTAAACTAGCAATTGATATTGTCTCGGAAAAAAATAGCCGGTCGATCCTACAAGAGACACAGGAAAGAGATGTAAACCTACCCATAAATGAGGGTAAGAAGAATTTTAACTTCATTATTGAGTTAATCAATACAACCTTTCCGGAAGCCGGTAATTATCAGATAAATATCAATATTGACGGTAAAACTATCAGTAGCTTAAGTTTAGCCTTAGCAAAAACCGATAATCTTGGTGGGTACAACTAAAATCCAAAAAACTTTTTGTCTAAATTTTCATTGACAATCAAGAAATAATCCGAATATCATTAGATATCAATGACGCTGCTTATCTTACTTTTTTTAGCTTTTTTACCCACAATTTTCTGGTTTGTTGTTTTTTTACATGAGGAAAAATTTGATCCAATCCCAAAAAGACTTATCACAAAAATTTTTATTTTTGGTGGACTAAGCGCTGTTGTTGCGATAATTATTAATTTGGTAGTGATCCTACCACTTCCAGATCATATTAGAACAACCTTTTTCAACCTCGAAAAAGTGAAAACATTAAGTTCGGATTTAGCGATTATTGTCGTCGTCTTAACCATACTCCTAGCCTTTATCGAAGAAATAATCAAAATTTTCGCAGTCAAAATTTTTGCTTATAAAGATCCCAAGTTTAACCAGGTGGTTGATGGGGCTGTTTTAGGGGTAAGTGCAGCACTCGGTTTTGCAACTCTCGAAAATTTATTTTATTTTTTTGATGCTTTGGAAAAAGGAGTAGGTATGCTAGTTGTAGTATTTGTTTTACGATTCTTGGCGACAACTCTGCTTCACGCGACAGCAACTGGGATATCTGGTTATTTTCTTGGAAAAGAGAAGTTTACCGGGGAGAAGGGCGTTTTTTTCAAAGGTTTGTTTGCAGCTATGTTAACTCACGCAACTTTTAATCTATTCCTTTTAGGAGGTTTGGTCGGGATAATTTTGGAACTAGTTTTTTTGGTAACGATGTTTATCTTTTTACTTAGGAGAATGGAGAGTGCTGAAGCGCAAACAATTTGGAAATTAATACCGTTTCGAAGGCCTTACAGCTCTTCTAGCTTAACTGGTTCATCCAACCGGCTTTGAATCAAGTTGAGATACTTTTCAGTTGTAGCCAAGCGCTTGTGACCGGCAAGCTTACTTACCAATACCAAAGACGTACCACTCATTAAGTGATGAGCGACAAAAGTGTGGCGCAAGTCGTTTACCTTGGCTCCCTTAATTCCGGCGAGGCGGAAATAACGGTCAATTGCTGTTCTGATATTTCTAACGAGTAGCGGACGGCCAGTTTTCGTAATAAAAAGAGTATCGTCTTTAGTTTGCGGACGGATATCCAGATACTTCTTCAAAGAAGTCTCACAGGCTTTATTCAAAGGAACGTTTCTGTCTGGGTAGCTTTCTCCAGCTGGAACATGAAGTTCTCCGGCCCGTGAGTTTTCGCCAAACTTTACATCAGGAAGTCTTAGCTTAGCCAGCTCACCGATCCTAATTCCGGTTTGCAGAAGTAGCTCAATAATTGCTGAGAGTCGAGTATCACTTCTTGCAGCGTCGCGGAGAGCGCGATACTCCATCTTGGAAAGAATCCTTGGCGGTTTCATCTCAAATTTAGGGTGTTCAAGAAGTGTAGCTGGATCGTCGGTGATAATTTCATTAACCTTTAGAAACCGGAAAAAAGTTTTAGTTGAGTTTGTTTTTCGGGAAACACTTTTTGGGGTGTAGCCTTCTTTAACCAACTTAGCCATAAAAGCTTGTAGATCTTTAGTACCAACTTCGTGGACGTGGCTCTTTTTTAGTTCTTCAAGAAAGGTAGCGAGCTGTTCAATATCTTTTCCATATGCTAAAACAGTCGCACTGGAGCGACCTTGAGACTTGAGATGATCTACAAATTTTGAGTGGGCATCTTTAATTTTAATCATAGTGAGCTTTAACTATTTCTTAGTTTAACAGGAGTTTCAACATCTGTCAAGAGACTATGGGACGTTTAAAAACTAGCTTATTATCCCAAAAATAGCCAAAGACGAATGATGTATAATTTAACTATGAGGAAACTGCTTTCGATTGGTGTAATAATTATTCTCATAGTTACCATCTCAAACCTTGCTCGAGGCAGCTACGACTCTTACAAAAAACTAAAAGAAATTAATAGTAATCAAAATGATTTGAAATCTTTAAAAATAAAAAATCAAGAACTAACTCAAAAGGTAAGCCTAAAACAATCAGAGTTTTCTTTGGAAAAGGAAGCAAGGGATAAATTGGGTTATGGGAAGCAAGGGGAAACTATAATTGTATTACAAGACGGGGATCTTAATTCAAATGAGGCTAGTTCAATCCAAAAAGAAAAATCAAATTTTACCAAGTGGCTAGAGTTACTAAAAATTAATTTGTAATCTTTTTTACACCTTTATAGAACTCAACATTAACGGTACTTTCATTACCAGCAAAGTCAATAGCCTTGGCACTAAGTACATGATTCCCTGGGGTAGTTTTACTTAGATCGATAAATGTTTCATAAGGAATTTTGGAGAATTGTCTCAAAAGTGTCTTGTCCAAGTAAATTGAGATTGAAGAAATTGCAGTCTCATCGTTAGCAATAACCTTAACAAAAAAACTTGTATTACTTAAATAATCACCATCTTTTAAATTACTAAAGCTAACAGAAGGCAAAGTAGTATCCAAATTCACAAGATTGATTGAGACACTACTTGATCTATTTTGTTCGCCAACACTGTTGTAACCGTATGCAATTAAAGATTGTATGCCGTTTTTTTCTTTTGTCGTGTCAATTGTAACTCTTGTTGCAAAAACATTGGTTGGGGAAGGGTTTTTCACAATTGCTAGCAGTTTTTTGTTTAGGTAGAGGCTGATACTAGAAATATTGTCCTTTGTGTTGCTAGCTTCAACTGACACATCAACAGAGCCTTTTACAAGATCATTATTTCGTGGTGAGGTTATGTCGACATTTATATCTTGGTTTAATTTTTGTATTGGCAGCGTTGCTGCAGAAGTACGGTCATCTTGAGCTTTTGTAGACTCAAGAACAGTTAACGGTACGAGTAACATAATAAATAATGCAGCAAAAATTGAGTATAAATCCCGAGCATTGTAAGGGGGCTCGATTGTTTTTTTTATTAGTTCTAGCATAGTTTATCTGATCGCGATTTCACCACTGTAGTAAACTTTGGTTTTGCTTGTTGTTTTTACTATCAATCTCCAATCACCCTTGATTAAGGGTGAGTTTGAAAAATAGTTTAAGTTTGGTTGTGTTTTAGTTGAATCAATAATACTGACATTACCACTTGGGTCATAAACCCAGAGAGATAAGTCTTTATTGTCGTTTGCCCAGGTAAACCAAGATTGCATAAAGCACTTCTCATTTCCAGAGAAATTTATTTTGTAAACTACATTTTTAACTGAGGTTACTGAGCTTTTTACACTGGTTGTTTTTGGGGTTGTACAAGCTGTTCTAGCTGAACTGCCAAGAAAGAAAAATTTCACCAGAACTAACATTGATAAACCAACTATCAAGACTAAAAAAATGTGGAAAAAAATAATCAGTAAATTTTTAAAGTTAAGGGGGTTTTTGATTGCTATTTTTAATTCTTTGATTAAGTCCATGGCAGCTTGAAAATTAATGCTGGTTAAATGTTACTGCCAAGTAGCTTGAAAAGTCAACGCTAAAGAAGTGCATAAATTGACTTAAGTTCAAGCCTATGTTAGAATCGGGCAACTAAAACGTCGCGGGTGGGGGGTATGGAATCCCGGAAGGCTCATAATCTTCCTTAAGCCGGTTCGAGTCCGGCACCCGCAACCAAGGCAAATCCGTCTCTAAAAGACGGATTTGTGCGTTTTATCTACCTCTGATATAATTTGCCCACTTTGGCTGGGTAGCTCAATGGCGGAGCAGAGTCTTCATAAGGCTACGGTTGTGAGTTCGAATCTCACCCCAGCCACCACAGTTGTAGATTCACTTCGTTCTCTGCAATTTACAATTGTAAGCCGTTGGTCGTTGGTTCGGTCCCGCTTTAAGCGGGATTGGATGCGAAGCATCTGCCTCCAACCACAGCCACCAAATAGTAATATTTAATTTGCATCTATGTTAATTTCCATCAAAATATTCAATAATTAAACTATCCCATGATTTTTGATTTTAGTTTACTAATAATACTTTTAGCTTTCTCAGCAGTTTTTTCTGCTAGTGAAACTTCAATGTTTTCACTCAGCAAAAGTCGGATCCGTTCGTTTGTTGCCGAAAATAAAAGAGGGGCAAGCACACTTTTAGCACTAAAGTCTAGGCCACACAAGTTATTAATAACGATTCTCATTGGAAGTAATTTAACCAATACTTTTACAGCGGCTTTTTTTACTGCAATTGCAATTAAAGCTTTCGGAAATGAAGGTATTGGTATTGCAACCGGGGTCGTAACCCTTCTGGTCTTAGTTTTTACAGATATAGTCCCAAAGAGTTTTGCAATCCAAAACGCTGAAAACCTCGCTTTGATAATGGCTAAACCAATGCAAATTCTTGAATTTTTACTTTTTCCCGTGGTCGTAGGTCTGGAAGGAATCACTAGGATTGTCAATAAATTAACCGGTGACAAAAAAACTACATTTACTGAAGCAGAAATCCGTTCGGTTATTAGTCTGGGTAGGGAAGAAGGTCTTTTGGATAAAGAAGCTAGCGAACGCTTGCATTCGGTTTTAGATTTTGAAACGATAACTGTTAAACAAATAATGACCCCAAGAGCCCAGGTAATTACTTTTGACTCTGAACTAACCGTCGAGCAATTTCTCGATAGTGTAGTCGACTCTCCCTTTGATCGCTATCCTTTGTATGAAGAGAGACAGGAAAAGATTATTGGTTTACTAGATGTAATTGATGTTTTGAGGGTGATAAAGGCAGAAAAATTACAAACTAAACTTAAAGAAATAATGCGCCCAACCTTCTTTGTCAATGAACACACCAGGATAGACACAGTTGTTACTCAATCCAAGTTCAAAGGCAGCTCCTTGGGTATTGTGGTTAATGACAATGGTAATATGGAGGGGGTTTTTACCTCTCAGGATATAGTTGAGGAAATTGTTGGTGACATTTTTGAGAGTGCTGTTTATAAATCGTTATCTTAAATATGATAGATAAAATTTCTTTTGAAGACTTTAAAAAAATTGAAATTAAGATTGGAAAAATTGTAGCGGCAGAAAAAATAGAGAAATCTGACAAACTTTTAAAGTTAGAAGTAGATTTCGGAGATCCTTCGACGAGCTCAGGACTGGGAAGGCGACAAATAGTTTCTGGTATTGCCAACGACTATGATTCAGAATCTCTGGTAGACAAGAGTTTTGTGTTTATTACAAATCTTGAATCACGGCAGATCATGGGTTTGGAAAGCCAAGGAATGATACTAGCTGCAGATGTTGAAGGCCATGCAATTTTGCTTGAGCCTAATCAAGAAGTAAATCCTGGGACTTTAGTACGTTAAAGTGATCCGTTGCCCCCAGCTTTAAGCACATGGTATAATCGCTTTCGATTACGTCGCTCTTGCATTCAGAAACTGAAAGTAATCGCTCAGTTATATTTAAGTTCGTTTCTGCCCAGGAAATATTCAACCCATGAAACCACAAAAAAAGGAGCAAAAGAGTTTTTTTAAATCATTAGGATTTTATCTATTGATAATTCTTGCCGCGGCGTTTCTTGTTTTTGGTTTTTCAGCCCCAAAATATAGTGGTCAAAATAAATCGCTTTCTGAAGTTTTAAAAACAATCAATGATGGTAAAGCTAAAGAAGTAACAGTTGACGGTGATACGATCTACGTCAAACTCAACGACGGTAAAGAACAAAAAGCAACTAAAGAAGAAGGTAAAAGTTTTTTTGAGATTTTAAGCCAAAACAACATCAAAACCGGAGGGACAACAGTAACTGTAAAAGATAATTCCGCAAGTAAGACAATTTTCGGACTTTTGAATCTGTTTTTGCCAATAATACTACTGGTCGGGATTTTTTATTTCTTTTTCCGTCAGGCAAAAGGGCAAGGTGACAGTTTGTTATCTTTTTCCCGCAGCCGAGCTAAAACCTTTACCAAAGATAAAACGGTTGTAAAGTTTTCTGATGTTGCTGGTGTCGATGAAGCTAAAATTGAACTGGAAGAGGTGGTTCAGTTTCTTAAGACCCCAGAAAAGTTTCGGGCATTGGGAGCAAAAATTCCCAAAGGAGTTTTGTTAGTTGGTCCTTCCGGAGTTGGAAAGACATTACTTGCTAGAGCAGTTGCCGGTGAAGCTAATGTTCCTTTTGTTTCAATTGCCGGATCCGAGTTTATGGAGATGTTGGTTGGAGTCGGGGCGTCTCGTGTGCGGGATTTATTTGATAATGCCAAGAAAGTTGCTCCTTCAATAATTTTTATTGATGAAATTGATTCCATCGGGAGACAGCGTGGTTTGGGAATTGGCGGCGGACACGACGAGCGTGAGCAAACCTTAAACCAAATTTTGGTGGAAATGGATGGTTTTGAAGCCAATGCAAACGTGATTGTTATGGCCGCAACCAACCGACCCGATATGCTTGACCCTGCTTTGGTTCGGCCGGGCCGTTTTGACCGCAGGGTTTCTTTGGACTTACCCGATATTACCGGGCGCCGAGCAGTTATTGATATTCATTCCAAAGGCAAGCCGATGTCCACTGAAGTTGATCTTGATAAAATTGCCCGTCGGACAGTTGGTTTTTCTGGGGCCGATCTTGCCAATATGTTAAACGAAGCCGCTATTTTAGCTGCTCGTGTAAACAAAAAAGCAATCGACAATGAAGCGCTCGAAGAAGCAGCGACAAAAGTTCAACTCGGTCCCCAAAGAAAACGAATGACTAGCGACGAAGAGAAGCGGATTACTGCCTATCATGAAGCTGGACATGCAGTTGTTACTAAAGTATTACCCCACACCGATCCGGTTCATCGAATCTCAATCATCTCTCGTGGGGCAACCGGTGGTCACACGTTGATACCACCAGCATTTGATCGGTACAATGAAACTAAGACCAGACTCTTGGAAATCATAGCTTCCCTTTTAGGAGGTCGAGCGGCTGAAGAAATTGAGTTTTCTGATTTTACAGTTGGGGCCTCCAGTGATATTGAGAGAGCAACTAGTATTGCTCGAAATATGGTGACCAAATTTGGTATGAGTCCACTGGGACCAATGACGATGGGAACTCAAGGTGAAAATCCTTGGATTGCTAAAGAGATTGGGGAGGGTCGAGCCTTGTCAGAAGAGTTAGCTGCAAAAGTTGACGAAGAAGTTAAGAAAATAATGGATAGACAATTTGAACTAGCCAAGAAAATTCTTCGTGAAAACAAAGAAAAGTTGGACTTGGTAGCATCAGAACTAATCAAAAAAGAAACCCTCGAAGGTGACGAATTTGAAGACTTAATGAGTAAAGGCGAAGCTCTACACCAAGTTAAAGAATCAATTTCTCCAAAAGAAAAAGGTGCTTCTTAAGATTAAGAAACACCTTTAGATTCCTAAATTTCAGGGTTGAGCAGTAACTTGAGTATTATCTTGGGTGTGTTTTTGCCCACTCCTTAATAACGTGAACCATTTCTCCAGTTGAACTCCCTGGGCCAAAAACGTAGTTGTAGCCTGCGTTTTTCAGTTCGGCAATTTCTCTTTCCGGAATGACACCGCCAACTAAAAGAAGCACCTCATCGAGATTAACCTCGCGAATTTTTAGTTCCCTGACGAGACGCTTAAGGATCTCAAAATTACCGGAGTGAACGCTCAAACCGACAATATCGGCGTCTTCCTGCAAAACTGCTTCAGCAACCTGAACTGCGGTTTGGCGAATTCCTAAATAAATAGTCTCCATACCCGCGTCTCCAAAAGCGTGGGTGGCTACTTTGACACCTCGATCATGACCATCCAAGCCCATGACAGCCGTAACAACCTTAATTGGCCGAGTGAAGGTTCGAGTTACCAAGGTATTCTCCTTTCCTGTGAAATTATATTACTTTCGTTTACAAAAAGAGTCAAACTAAGGTAAAATTCCACTCGAATGAGAAAAAACTTTTTTGATAGAAAGAGTTATGTCTAAACTAGTCCTTGTCGATGGGCACGCGCTCTTTCACCGGGCCTTTCACGCTATGCCGCCGTTGACAACTTCAAAAGGGGAACTAGTGAACGCGGTCTTTGGTTTTACCTCAATGCTGCTGCGAGTTTTAAATGATATCAAGCCAGAGTATGCCGTTGTTGCCTTTGATACAAAAGCCCCGACTTTCCGCCATACCCAGTACACGGCTTACAAAGCCCATCGCATTGCCGCGCCGGAAGAAATGCACCAGCAACTTCCACGAATTAAAGAAGTTGTTGACGCACTTAATATTCCAATCTTTGTTTTGGAAGGTTACGAGGCTGATGACATTATTGGCACCTTAGCTCGTCAAGCTGTTGATCTCGAAGTTGATATTGTCACTGGTGATCGTGATGCTCTGCAACTGGTTAACACCCACATAAAGACGTACATGCCGGGCAAAAGCTTGAGTGATATTCATATTTATGACGGCAAAAAATTTGAAGAGAAGTACGGCTTTAAACCGATTCAACTGATTGATTTTAAAGCTTTAGTCGGTGATGCTTCTGACAATATCCCAGGGGTATCTGGTATCGGCGAAGTGACGGCAACCAAACTAATTCAAGAGTTTGGAAGTGTGGAAGAAATTTACAAAAACCTTGATAAAATTCCAGAAAAAATTAGTAAAAAGCTGGCGGAAGATGCTGAAAGTGCCAAAATGAGTAAAGAACTAGCGACGATTGATACGGCCGCACCGATCCGACTCGATTTGAATAAATGTATTCTTTCAGATTACGATCACCAGAAGGCGATCAACCTTTTTGAGGAACTGGAATTTAAGAGTCTGATCAAGCGTTTGCCAAATGTTGAACTTAATGATAAAAAAATTACGATTCATGAAGATCAAACCGAACTTTTCGGCAGCCAAGAACAAATCGAACCAGTCAAACAGGAAAGGGGCGAACTTGATAAAGTTTTGCGCGAAATGGAGAACTGCGGCGTTTTAGTTGATAAAAATTATTTAGAAAAACTGGCTAAAGAAATTGATAAAAAAATAGTTGGTCTAGAAAAAGACATTTATAAAAGTATCGGCCACGAGTTCAACCTTAATTCGCCAAAACAACTTTCAGTCGTACTTTTTGATGAACTTGGATTGACTCCTTTCAAGAAGGGTAAGGAACACGCTAGCACTGGCGAACAAACTTTGATCGAGTTAACCGGCGCCCATCCTGCAATTGAGATGCTCTTATCTTATCGCGAACTTTTTAAACTTAAATCAACCTATGTTGACGCTTTGCCACCGTTGCTTGATATTAACAACCGTTTGCACACCAGTTATCACACCGATGCGACGAAAACCGGCCGACTTTCTTCCACCAATCCCAATTTGCAAAATATTCCCGTCAAAGGTGAGTGGGGAATCAAGGTGCGCAATGCTTTTATTGCGCCAGCTGGAAGTAAATTAATTTCCGCTGATTACAACCAAATTGAACTTCGAGTCATGGCCCATCTCTCAGGGGACAAAGCCTTGACAGAAATTTTTCAAAAAGGTGAAGATATTCACACTCGCACTGCCGCGGAAATTTTAGATAAAAAGCCAGAAGACGTAACTAAAGACGATCGGCGCATCGCCAAAGTTGTCAATTTTGGAATTATGTACGGAATTTCTCCCTTTGGTTTGGCCAAACAACTTAAAATTGATCACGATACTGCCAAACAAATCATCGACCGCTACTTTGAAGAATTTTCCGGAGTCAAGATTTGGCTCGAAAATACTTTAACCGATGCTTACGCTAAAGGTTATGTCGAAACTCTCGGTGGGTTTCGCCGTTATTTAATTGAACTTAAGCAAGGCAATCATCATCTTCGTGCCGCCGGGGAGCGGATGGCAATCAACGCGCCAGTCCAGGGAACAGCAGCTGACATTATCAAAGCGGCGATGATTCGTCTCGACAGTCAACTTAAAGATTACCAAACAAAAATGATTCTCCAAGTTCACGATGAGCTGGTTTTTGAAACGCCCGATAAAGAAGTTGACAAAATTTATCCAATAATCAAAGAAACCATGGAGAAGACTTTCAAACTCGATGTACCAGTGATTATTGAATCCAAAATCGGCCAAAACTGGGGCCAGATGAAACCCCTCTAATAGTTCCAACATACTTGACCAGAACGAGCCAATTGTTTGATCGTTAAAATTAACAACTCACCTTGTTATAATAGTGCTTTTTAAGTTCTGACACTATTTTTGTTAGCCTCATTTATTACTCTCCTGATAAAGCAATCAAATCTTTTCTTGTGCAGTAGTTAATTGTATAGTTTGTTTATGGCAGAAGATTTTACTCCAACTCCAGATGAAATTTCAGGCGAAAAATTAGGATCAGACGATCCACTCAAGAAAGACGAATCAAAAGAAAAACCTCAAGTAGATCAAGTTCCAGCGTCGGTACCTCCACCTAAAGGAGTAACTCCAGAAGAAATTGAAGAAAGAAGACAAGTAGATGAAGCTCGGATAGACGCGTTAAGAGATCAGCTAACAGTGGTTAGGGATACCGAAACCACTCATTCCGAACAATCCTCTGATATTGTTGCAAACAGATCAGAAGTAGCATTAAACACTAAACTGTTGGCGGAAGCCAACATCGACACAGAAGATATTTCACAGCAAAGCCCACTTGCAGAATTACCGCAACTTGATCTAGAAAAAGTAATGGGGAAAGTTAGAGATATCAATACCCCTGGAACTGCATTTACGAAACTAACAATCTCCAAAACACTCGACTCTGTTCTGGAAACCGGATTGCTAGGACATGGCGAAGTCGGGCCCAGGCGTACCATTAATAAAAGTACCGATAAACAAGACGTTATTGCACAATGGAAAAAAGAAATGAAAGAAGATCCTTCACAAACCTTCGTCTACTTTAACATAATTGGTGAGCAGGGAATAAAAAAAATCGCCGATTCAAGTTACCTAAGAGGAGGCCGCTCAAATATTCACGACGGATTAATCATAATTTTTGACGTAGCTAGGCTACACGAGGGAGAAGCCAAAAAATATAGTGAACCAGATAATTATGTAGAAGACGAAAACGGTTGGTTAATAGACCCAGGCGACGATGAAATAAATAGTGATGATGATAAAGAAGATAAACATGAGAAAGAGCTTTTACAATGGCTTTATCCCCGGTTAACCCTAAATCGTTTGGAATATGCGGAACAACCTGATGCAGAAGGGACTCCATCATATGGTTATATCTTAAGACCCCGTGTAGCACCGAGATTTTTTAGAGGGATCATTTTATATAAAGGCGGGGATGGCATCGACCAAGATAATCTTGATAAACAACAGCGATTTTTAGAAGATATGAAAAAGCAGCGCGACCAAATCGGCTGGCTTACCCAAGAGGAAAGAGATATGGTTGCTAACGATTTACAAACAATAGAAAAAATTAATCCAAGCAAGTTTCCAGAACAATATTCTAAATGGGCAGAAGAAATTGCCTATCAAATGATGCATGTTTATCAAAAAAATCTATCAAGCTGCTTGCCAATCTATGACGTCAATGGCAACTTACTATGGCCAAGGAAAATAAGTCACGAAAAGACTAATCAATAAGCGTTGGAGACTTGATTTATAAATAACTTTCTATATTGTTAACTAGATAGTTGTAAAAGTCTAGGCTACTTTCTCCTAAACGCATCCTTTAAACTCTGATCGTTCTATTTCTACTTTGGTTGCTAGGTAAAAAGTTTCAACATACTCGACCAGAGCCAGACATTCGTAATTAGTTCAGGACCTTTGCAACATATTGGGTCGGTGTTTGCAGCCCCAGACTTAGGTGTAGTCTTTCTTGGTTGTAATATATTAAATATTCTTCTATTTGCCTAGAGGCGGTTCTTTGGTTAGGCAATCTGCCTTGAAAACACTCTTCCTGAATAGTCCTATTAAACCTCTCCACATGAGCATTATCATTGGGTTTCCTGACTCTTGAGTGTCTCAGCAAGACTTTATTTCTCCTTAAACTTATATTCAGATAGTCTTTAAACTCTGGTCCATTATCGGTCTGCACAGTACTAAACTTAAAACCAAAGCTCTTCTGGGCATTTTGAATAACTTTAAGGCTTATTGTCTGTCTCAGCTTGGGGTGGTACTCAGCGTAAGCTAACCTTGAGTAGGTATCTATCAAAGAGTACACATAAAACCGGCTGCCGTTAGTCTTAACAAAGTGAATGGTATCCACTTGTACCAAGGCTCCAGGACAATCTGCAAGTGGTCTTGGCAAGGCAACGTAGTATTTGGCTCTTTTCTTCTTTCTGGTCAAGCCTTTTCTCTTCAGTATTCTCCCAACACTAGAAAGGCTAATCTTATACCCCTCTAAGTTTAGGTGAGCGTGTAGTACCGGTGCACATCTGCCTAGTTTGGCTCTCAGTTCCACTAACCTTCTAATTGTTTCCTCCTGTACTTGGTTAGGATGAGATTTTGGTCGGGAGGGTAAGGTGGGTATGAACTCTCGAGAGTGTTTCGAAGCTTTTCTTAGCCAGCGCCACAGAGTCGTTCTATTAACCCCATACATTCTGGCTACAACCGAAATATTCAAACCTTTCTTCACCCAATTAGTTGCTTCCTTCCTTGCCTTAGGGGCATAAGGGTTGCTAATGTAATTCATGGTAGGTGTCCTTTCTTAATGTTGTAACTAACCTAAGTCTGGCACCTACCACTTTGTTTGTCTAAAAGTGTTGCAAAGCTATTGAGTAATTACGACATTAACCTATAGCACTTGACAAACACGTAAAAGTATGCTATACTATACGTATTAACAATTAAATATAGTTACTAAGAAATTGCAAGGCATTTAGTAACTGGATTGAATCTACTCAGCCTGCTACTTGGAATCTAACCAAGAAGCTAATATTCTCTCTAGTTACCAGATGCCTTTTTAAGTACCTTAAGCAGATCAGCCTTGAGCTGGTTGTCTTAAGGAAGGGTACAAGCCTCAAGTTTGCACCCTTTCAGCTCTTTGAATTCAGATTTCAGTCCAAGGAGGACGAAATGTTAGTCGCATGGTTAGGGTCAATGTTGGCGAAGTGGTACGACGCAGAGGCGGAAGCCGCCTATGCTGAGTACGATGAACGCCATAGGGAAGACGAGGACGACTTGGAGGACACATCGGGAGATTCGCGGGACGTGGACGATGGGGGTTTTTATCCGCAAGATCCCGAACCCGAGCCCTGGACACCCTCCTCTCGGTACTCCTAGTTTCCATCCTGGACAACTGAATAGAAGAGCATGACTTCGGCGAGCGAATGTAAAACATTTGCCACGACCCGAAGTCTCTCTCAAGCAAATCAGGAAGCTGGTTTTCTTAAGAAAGAGTGTGAATCAAATGAATTCGTACTCTGTTCGAAGGAGGTGGTCGTGCTAAGCCAGGAACAAATCACCGAGCTGGATCTTTGGATCGGGCTTGTTGATCTCGCATCGAAGGCGAATTCGTTTCACGACGGACGCGTCCTCGACTGCAGTGAGTACGGCGAGCACACGAGGGTTGGTCGTGACATCTACGTCACCATCGATCCGCAGACTCTCCGTGTGAAGTTCGACGACAAGGTGTTGGACTGGCGAGACGCTGAAAGGAAACTTTCACGAATCATCAGCCTGTACGTCACCGAGGTCGCCGACCTTTGGCATCAGGAAAATCCGGAACCCATCGCTTCGTCGTAAGACAAAGTGGTGAGGGATCGCTGTCTCAAAAAGACACCGATTGGTTCCGTCGACATTCTTGTTCAATCTGAACTCGAATGCTCGATCACCCCTCACTCAAGTTAATCTTAAGAAAGGTTAATTTAAGAAGAGATACGACTTCGAAAGAGGTCGTTTTTCTTTTTCCATTTCATTTTTATGTTTCAATTTATCAATAGATTAAAGCACCAATATACTCGTATACAGGTAGTTAACTCCTTACTAAGGTTCTGTTATTGGCAAGCGGAAATGATGAAATAATTGCCAAATAATAAATCCAAAAAGAATTAAATAACCCACGAAACTGATTGTTAAGAATGAACCTTTAACCAAACTTTTTATTGCAGGTTCTTTTGGTTGATTATTTTCAAACTTCACAACTTTAGCTGAAATTGAAGCTGATTTTGTGGCTATAACTAAATTTGGTTCCAAGGCTGATGGTGTTGCGACTACAACTTCGGTTGGCGGAGTTTGAACTACTATTGGCGCTGGGATTGGAGTAGGAATTGTTTTTTTCACAACCGGTGGAGTTGGAGTAGGTTTTGTTGTCGAACCACATTGACTATTTAATGTACTTGCTGTCCCACCAGCAAAGTCAGTGGTCCAGTACCAGCGGCCAGAGACATTGATCCTACCAATACCAATTCGAGTATAGGAACCACCCAGCATATTGGTATTGTGTCCAAGAGAATTTTTCCAAGCATCAAACGCATAGTTAGCAGAAGAACCAGAAGTGGTATAGAAAATATTCTCACCGATACCGAATACATTAACTCCAAAATCAGCTAGCCTTTTTGACATATCCCGACCCAATGAATCTGTGTGGCTAAAGCCGTTGATATCCAAATCTGCTGCCAACCAGCAGGCAGAGTTAGTTAAACTCTGATCTTCACTCAGCGTTCCAACCCCGTTTTGCTGTCGGTAGGAATTAATTAAGCTCAAAAAACCAGTCGTGTCAGCGCGAGCCGGTTTGGCAAAAAGTCCTAAAAATGTGGCAGAGAGGATAAGGGCAGCAGCGGAGTTGATTTTTAGCAAACTAAAAAATCGCTGCACGTGTTTCCAGTATCTCTTATATCTAAATCTGATGTCAAACTACCAAGTCATTTATCACGGAATCTTTTTGTCATCTCGACGAGTTCTGACAAGGAGAGATCTCTCACCTAGGGTTCGAGATGACAGCTTTCAGCCAAGCGTTTATAAGTAGAACAAAATTCCACGATCGTAGATTTTTGTTCGGAATTCGAATAATTACGAGCGCGTCCTAAGTTCGAAAGAACGCAAGATATATCTTATAGTATTGACTTTTAACTTAATTTATGCTAAAATATTTCCAATTCGGTTGTTTAGTTCCTGTTTGTTCAGGAGAAAGGTGAAGTAAGTTGGCTGGAGTTCAGACGAAGGCCTTTACGACGACATACAGTGCTTCAGCGGGATCAGGGACTTTCTCGACCCGGACGCGAACGATTACGTTGTTCTCGCTCCTGAGAAACCTTGGCCGTAGCACCAACAACCGAAGTAGAGGCGAGAGAACTTCAAACACTCTCTCGCCTCTCTTCCTGAGGAAATCTCAAACGAGGTTTTCTGAGGTAGGAGATAGAAAGGAGAGTCCATATTGGACAGCATTGATTCGGAAAACGAAAGAGGAGAACCAATCGAAAGTAGTGAAGCTCGAATTCGTATTCTCTCTGCATACTGTGATCAGTGTAAATGCGAATTCGTTCCGGTAACTCTTCCCCTACAATTGTTTCGGCAGGCAAAGTTTCGCTGCGACCACTGTCCGGGGCAGATTGTTATGACAACAGAGCCAGCTAACTAAGAGGCGAAACCACAATCTGTGTTTTCGCCTCAAACTTTTTCTTCTGTTAAAATATTCCCGTTATGCCAGAACTTCCTGAAGTCACCACAATTGTCAACGATATCAACCAGCGTTTAGTTGGCAGACGAATAGATGAGGCCAAAATTACTTCTTTAGGTGAAAATCTGCGGATTAAATCTCGTCAAGACCTTGACCAAATGTTGACTGGAAAAAAGATCGAGCGGGCGGTTCGTCGGGCAAAATACTTAATTATTGAACTTTCTAACGGCAACAGTTTAATTATCCATCTGAAACTAACCGGCCAACTTCTGCTGCGAGGTAAAGACGCTCGAGCTGACGAGTTTACAAGATTTGTTTTAAATCTTGATGATGGAAGGCAAGTTCGTTTTTGTGACCGCAACGGCGCAGCCGAGGCTTTTATTGTTCACGATTCCAAAGAAGTTGAAAAGAACCTAGGACCAGAGCCGTTTGAAATCAAAGCTGAACGTTTCAATTTATCAATAAATCGAAGCGACAAGAAAACGATTAAAGAAACCATTGTTAACCAAAAAACTATTGCTGGAGTGGGGAATATTTATGCTGATGAAGCTTTGTTTCTGGCGAAAATAAACCCTTTCCGAGCACCAAAATTGGTTACTGAAGAGGAAGCTCAAAATTTATTAGATTCAATAAAAGAAGTTTTAACCTCAAGTATTAAACATCGAGGTACCACGATTGATTCGTATAGAGATTTACTCGGGAACCCTGGAACCAACCAAAATTACTTGCAAGTTTATGGAAAAACCGGCAAGCCGTGTCCGACTTGTAAAACTGCGATCGAATATACGGAAATTGGCGGCAGACGAACCCATTACTGCAAAAGCTGCCAGAGAGAAGCGCAGTTATCACTTTTTTAACTTATTTCTGCTAAAATACTGGAATCATGCCAGAACTTCCTGAGGTTGAGACAATTCGAAGGGATTTAGAAAAAGAAATTGTTGGTCACAAAATTGTTGACCTTTGGTACGACGTTCCAAAAATGTTGCAACCTAACGCAGAGGCAGTTGAAAAAATAATTGGCCGCCATTTTGTTTCGGCAGGTCGGATTGGAAAATTGTTGTTACTCGGAATTGAGAATGACGGTACAATCGGAATTCACCTCAAACTTTCCGGCCGACTGTTTATCCGCAAACAAACAGATCCAGAAGATCGTTTTACCCACGTAACTTTCAAATTTGAGGACGGACGGGAACTGCGTTTTAGCGAGGTAAGAAAGTTTGGTTACGTTAAGTTAATTGAAAATTCAACTGATTTGAAAAAAATTACTGATGAATTTGGACCAGAGCCGTTTACCAAAGACTATACACTGGACGTTGTTAAAAAAGTTTTGGAGAAATCGTCTCGAGCAACAAAGACCTTAATTATGGACCAGAAAAAGATTGCTGGAGTCGGCAATATCTACGCAGATGAAGCACTTTGGTACGCAAAGATTCATCCGGAAACTGCCGGCAATAGAGTTGACGCTAAGCGAGTAGAAGATCTTTACCAAGGAATTATCAAAGCTCTTGACCAAGGAATCACCGATCGAGGCACCAGTATCGACGATTATCTCGATATTTATGGGAAAGAGGGTAATCATGCCAAAAACCTCAACGTTTTTCGCCAAGAAGGTAACCCTTGTTTACGTTGTGGTACTATAGTAAAAAAGATAAGGGTAGGTGGACGGGGAACACACTTTTGCCCGAGCTGCCAACGGCTTTAACAAACCGGTTAATGGCGGGCAGGCCAAAGTGTCAGATAAAAAAGTAACTCGCAAGAATTGCAGGAGCAAGATGTAATACGAATTTATGAGTAGTCTTCTTTATAAAAACCCAGTCGTTTACGAAAAAGTTTTGTCCCTCGTTCATCGGAATAACTTTTCAAAACGCTACAATTTAATGGCCGATTTAATAGGAAAAAGAAAAAAGGTTCTCGACCTTGGTTGTGGAAGTGGTGTTTTGACTAAATACCTCGATGATAGCTGTAGTTATTTCGGAATTGAAGCTAATAAAAGATTCGCTGAACATTGTCAAAAAAAAGGTTTGGAAGTGACCCACGGAAACTTATTTGAAGTTGATTTTCCTCAAGTCGATACAGTCGTCATCTCAGACGTCTTGCATCATATTCTGCCAAACCATAAAAAACTTCTAGCCAAAGCAAAAAAGGTCTCAAAAACTATTATTATCTGCGAACCTAAACACAAAAAAGGCAAAATTTCCAGTTTTGTCGGCTACAACCGCTACTTCTTCAAGCTTCTTGGCGATTATGATGGTATAAACGATTTTGAAACAATGGCGCAGTGGACTTTTTCCGAAACAGAGTTGAAAAAACTCTTGAGTAACTTTGGGCAAACCAAAACCTATGAACTGGGGGAGTCGATTGTTGCGGAAGTAAAACTTAATTAAAAATGAGCAAAAGAATTTTGATAATTGGTGCCGGTCCTACAGGTTTAGGAGCGGCTTATCGTTTAAATGAGCTTGGATATGATAATTGGCACCTTTACGAAAAAGAAGCTTTTCCAGGAGGCTTGGCTGCCAGTTTTAAAAAAGATGGTTTTACTTGGGACGTTGGTGGTCACGTTCTTTTTTCCCATTACAAATATTTCGACGATTATTTGGAAAAAGTTCTTGAAGGTCAATACACCGAACTGGTTCGGGAGGCTTGGGTTTGGCTGCAAGATCGGTTTGTTCCCTATCCGTTTCAAAATAATATCCGTTATTTACCAAAAAAAGTTATTTTGGAATGTGTTGAAGGATTGGTTGAAGCCACACAAAACTACGATCCTAAGAAAAAACCAAAGAATTTTCTACAGCTAAACCAGTCGATACTTGGGAAAGGAATAATGAAGTATTTCATGGTGCCTTACAACAAGAAAGTCTGGGCGTTTCCCTTGGAAACAATGAGTACAAACTGGGTTGGAGAAAGAGTCAGTCTGGTAAATATCAGCAAAGTTCTGGAAAATATTATTTTAGAAAAAGATGAGTTTGGTTGGGGACCGAACAATAAGTTCAAATTCCCACTTAATAACGGGATTGGTGATATTGCCCTGAGAGTCGGCGAGAGGATAAAGGGAAATTTGAGCTTAAATGAAAAGGTTGAAAAAATCGATACGACCAAGAAAGAAATAACTTTTATTGACGGTTCCAAAGACAGTTACGACCATTTAATTAGTTCAATGCCACTTGACCAATTTATTTGGAAATCGGATTTGCCAAAGCCAATGCATACTGCGGTTAAAAACCTGAAGCACTCCGGAGATGTGATCGTCGGCATTGGTTTGAAAGGCTCTGTTCCAAAAAAACTCAAAACAAAATGCTGGATGTATTTTCCAGAAAGTAACTGCCCGTTTTATCGGGTAACAGTTTTTTCAAATTATTCACCAAATAATGTTCCGAAAGGACACTGGTCTTTGATGGCGGAAATTTCTTATTCAACAAGCAAAAAAATCGAAAAAGAGACTATAATTGAAGAAACAATCAAAGGGATGTTGAACACAAAACTAATCGAATCGCGAGAAAAGATTGTCAGCACCTGGTCACTCGATGTTCCTTACGGTTACCCAACTCCTTCTTTAGAGCGGGATGGTATTCTTAATAAAGTCCAGAGCGAATTATTAAAAAGGAGGGTCTATTCCCGGGGACGTTTTGGAGCTTGGAAATACGAAATTAGTAATACAGACCACACGACAATGCAAGGAGTGGAGGTGGTAGATCTTATTTTAAACGGAGTAAAAGAAAAGACTTGGAGTCTCTAGTATGGGAAAAAATATTCATGTTTCAGTCGTAATACCAGCATTTAATGAAGAAGCTTATATCGAGCCGACCCTCAAAGCTCTTCAGAATCAAAACTATCCAAAAGAAAACTATGAGATCGTTGTTGTTGATAATAACTCAACTGATAATACCGCCAGTATTGCTTTAAAAGTTGGGGCAAAAGTTGTTCGTGAAGAAAAACAAGGTTATGTTTTTACTTTAAATAAAGGGGTTTTTTCAGCGACAAATGAAGTTATTGCTGTAACTGATGCCGACACGAAAGTTTCAGATGACTGGGTTAAAAAAATCGCACAAGCTTTTGAAGACGAGAAATTAGCCGCGTTGACTGGTGAGATAAGACCGGAAACAAGCTCAAAGTTTCGGACAAAATTTCTTGCTTTTCTGTATAATTTATTTCTTTCTTTCAATTTTTCCATTGGGAAGCCCCATTTAACCGGTCCAAACCTTGCCTTTCGAAAGAGTTTTTTTAAACAGATCGGTGGGTTAGATATTCGGTTTGAAATGAGTCCTGATGTTGATCTTGGCCTTAGGTTAAAAAAGTACGGAAAGGTTATTTTGAGAAAAGATATTTGGGTACTCACATCGACCAGACGCTGGGAGAAGGGTAGAATTAAGGCCTTTTGGAAATACGGGGTCGGTTATTTTAATACTGTTTGGTTTCGAAGGCCTCCAAAAGTTGATCTTGAGGTTTATAGATGAAAATTGCTTTTTTCACAGAAACATACCTTCCACATTTAAACGGAGTCTCAATTAGCTTAGTTTTTGCCAAAAAGGAGCTTGAAAAAAAAGGTCACGAGGTTTATGTGTTTGCTCCAAAGATAGCCGGTTACAAAGACAGCGAAAAAAACATCATCCGTCTAAGTTCGATCAGAATAATCAATTCTGAACCCGAACAAAAATTACCAATTCCCACCCCGCAATTTAGAAAAATTTTAAACATGAAATTTGACGTTATCCACGGACACGGTGGGGGGTTTTTGAGTTTGGTTGGTTACCAGATCGCCCTGACAAAAGGGTATCCGTTCGTTTTGACTTATCACACTTATCTGGAGAAATATACCCATTACTTCTTTATTAAAAGCAAGATGATTACTTCTCCGATAGCCAAAAACGGCAGCCGGTTTATCTGCAACATTAGCGATATTGTAATTGTTCCGAGCATTAAGATGAAAAAAATACTGGTAAAGTATGGAGTCAGTAAAAAAGTAGTTGTAGTACCGAATCCAGTAAATCTTGAACGTTTTGTTAAAACAAAGAAAGGTTATTTGCGGAAACTATTAGGTATTGGTGAGGCAAACATTATTTTGCTCACAGCCTCCCGTTTAGGGGAAGAAAAAAACATCGACTTTCTGGTTAAAAGTTTCTACGAAGTTTCCAAAAAAGACTTAAGTTCTGTACTTGTAATAGCTGGGGAAGGACAAGAGGAAGAGAAACTAAAGTACTTGGTAAAAAATTTAGGTTTGGAATCACGAGTTTATTTTCCCGGCTATATCGATACAAAATTTATGCCGAAGGCTTACTCGGATGCTGATATCTTTGTGTTTGCCTCGACAACAGAAACCCAAGGCATGGTAGTTCCTGAAGCTGCTTCTTGCGGCTTACCACTGGTTTTAGTGCAAGATGAAGCTTTTAATGGGGTGATAAAAGATGATTTCAATGGTTACGCGGTTTCGGAAAAACCAAAATTATTTGCTAGTAAGGTTTTGAATCTAATTCTAGATACGAAAAAAAGAGAAGTATTTGGAAAAAATTCAGCTAAGTTGGTAAGAGAGATTTTTAAGCAGGAGGATTTAATCAGAAAACTTGAAAATGTTTATCAAGAAGCAATCATGATTAGGAAAAAAGAACCAAGAATTACAAGCCGGGTTCAGAACGGAGTCAAAAAGTTTATTGGTTTATTTAGGTACATCAAGGAACTAAATAGAAGGCTAAACGAATTAAATGAGAAGACTCGAATTTGAATCGATAGTAGATTTTCAACTGGAAAGAACCTGGAAATTATTTACCGAGGTTGAAAATTATCCGGATTATATTAAATTTTGCAATCGGGCAATTCCCGAAGGATCGTTTGAAGAGGGTAATTATTGGTACGATTGGACAACAATACTTTATTTACCACTAAAAATCAGGCATAAAATTGTAAAAATTTCACTGCAGAAAGAACTGCTTTATTTAATAGAAGTTCCATTTATTATAATTGAACAAAAAATAACCTTTGAGGATCTACGACCCCAAACTAGAGTTAAGATTGAACTTACGTTTAATTTTGGAAATAAGCTGCTTGAGAAGGTTTTTGGTCCTCTACTTTTTCGGCGAAATACAGAAATGATTGAAGACTTAATGAATAGTTATAAAAGGGTTAAATCAAATGAAGCTAGTTGACGGTAAAGCTTTAAGGGATAAGATTCTTTTCGAACTTAAAGCTAAAATTGAAAAGGAGAACCTAAAACCTTGTTTGGCGATTATTCAGGTTGGGGATAACGAGGCGTCGGAGCGCTATATTAGGCAAAAACTTTTGGCGGCTGAAACAATCGGCGCTAAAGTTGAATTAATCAATTTCCCTGAAAATAC
Organism: uncultured Gammaproteobacteria bacterium; assembly: GCA_964367355.1. Taxonomy (GTDB): domain Bacteria; phylum Patescibacteriota; class Microgenomatia; order Woykebacterales; family RBG-16-39-9b; genus CAYIWY01. Next base: position 29,337 of record CAYIWY010000006.1, on the reverse strand, counting down.
TGCCCAAAAAGAGGTTGAGACTAAAATTGAGAATTTAAATGCAAACAAACAAGTGAGCGGAATAATTGTTCAGTTGCCTCTTCCAGTGCATTTGCAGAGCGATAAATTGATTGAATTAATTTCACCAGCGAAAGATGTCGATGGTTTAACGGAAAATTCGTTATTTAAACCAGCCACTCCAAGTGGTGTAATGAAAATTCTCGAAGAATACCAAGTTCCAATCAAAGGAAAAACTGCTATTGTTTTAGGCCGAAGTAAGCTTGTCGGCGCGCCGTTGAAGACAATGTTGGAAGAAGCAGGAGCTGAAATTATCCAAATCCATTCCCAAACTCCAAAACCAATCGATTCTTTGGTTCAAAAAGGCGATATTGTAATTTCGGCCGTTGGCCAACCAAAGCTGGTTACTGCCAATATGGTTAAAAAAGACGTGGTTGTAATTGATATTGGTATGAATCGCGATCCTGAAACTGGAAAACTGGTTGGCGATGTTGATTTTGAAAATGTTTCCAAAAAAGCTTCATTGATTACACCAGTTCCCGGTGGGGTTGGTCCGATGACCGTCGCCATGCTAATGACGAATCTTGTCAAAGCCGCCTCTATTGACAATTAAATTTCCTAGTAGTACAAGAAAATTAATAACAAAGCTGTGTAGTTCGAGGAGGAGATCTCTTGACTAAGATTAGTAGGTACAGACCTGATCAAGTCAGGGCCAAAATTGAGCCATTGACCTTGACACCACAGCAGATCAAGGAAATGGACGAAAGTATGAGTCGTTTTCGGGCAGATTGTATCTTTCTTGACTCTCACCGAGCTGAGTGGACTTTGAAATACCCGGATAGATGGGTGGTTGTCAGGGATCAAAAACTGGCTGGTTATGGCAAAGATTTACACCGTCTGTTTGCACGATTGCGCAAACGTGGTGTTGACCTGCGCAGTGCGCCGGTTAAGTTTCTCAGCACCAAGCCAAGACGATTGATTCTGTTGAAGGTAGCTTAAGGAGGAGTTGTAGGTGATTCACCACCCAGACGAATTCCTGCACCACCGTTTTCGTAGGGATACAGAGGTTCTTTTAGATCCAGAAGAAGCAGCTTTACTGGAGGAGGATGAACATAACACGGAAAGGATTCTGGAAAACGATCCAGATCCGAGAAGAGCCGAGCAACTGATGCAAATCGCTCGCGACTATAGCCGCCAGGCTATTTCGCATGAGGCAGCAGCTTGGTATATCAGGGTTGCGGTAATATCGGGGGCGATATTTACTCTTTGGCAAGTGAAGAAGCACTTTCAAAGAAAGAGACAGGATTAGTTGGTCAAAAAAGGCTGGAAGAAATTTCAGCCTTTTTCTTGTATGTTATAATCGCTGCGATCACACCATGCGCGTTTGTAACTTGAAGCAAGTTAGAATCAAAATTTTCTCAAGGAGGAGAGTGATGGTAGATCAAGCTGCTGTTTCGGCAGAAACAGAGAAAGCGGAAGTTTGTCCCCGGTGCGGTTCGTTGGTAGAAATGAATTGGGACTGTCCTGGTTGGATAGAACATGGAGAAGAATGCTTTTGCTCTCCAAGTTGCAGCAAGGTTCGTTTTTGGTCTTGTACTAACGTAAGTTGCACTTGGTGGTACGGTGAGTCTTCCCGGAGTTTTTTTAACACAGGTGAGAGGGGAGAAAAACCTTCTTGGTTGTAGCAGTTAACCCGCTCCTTTTATTTAAAGGAGCGGTTTTTATTTCCGACTTCACGAAAACCGTGGACTCTAGAGTCCACTGAGGAAGTGAAGAGAGGAAAAAACCTAGAGAAGAAACTGAAGGGTTTTCAACCCTCGGAGGTTTATTTTTCAAAAACAATTTTACCAGACTGGAGTTTGGTAGAGACTTTGTCACCTTTTTTAATTTTGCCTTCCACAATTTCCAAAGATAGTTCGTCGAGGATCAAATCTTGAATCGCACGTTTGATTGGCCGAGCGCCATAAACCGGATCAAAACCTTCTTTGGCAATTTTTTCTTCGACTTCTTTACTCACTTGTAGGTCAATGCCTTGGTCTTGCAAGCGTTTAACAACGCGGGCAACTTGAAGTTTGGTAATCTGGGCAATTTCTTTTTCACCGAGCGGTTCAAAAACAACTATCTCGTCAAGGCGGTTGAGGAATTCCGGTCGAAAACTTTTGCGAACTAGACCAAGCAACTCTTCTTGCATAATCGCCGGAGTTTTTCCAGCGTATTTTTGGATAATATCGCTGCCTAAATTACTGGTCATAATTATGATCGTGTTGCGAAAATCGACCGTACGGCCGCGACCGTCAGTCAACCGGCCGTCGTCAAGAACTTGAAGTAGAGTATTGAACATATCACTGTGGGCTTTTTCAATTTCATCAAAGAGTACGACCGAATAAGGTTTACGTCTTACAGCCTCAGTTAGTTGGCCACCTTCCTCGTAACCGATATAACCCGGAGGAGCACCGATCAACCGCGCCACCGCGTGGGCCTCCATGTATTCACTCATATCAATCCGCACCATTGATTTCTCATCGTTGAACATAAACTCAGCTAAGGAGCGCGCTAGTTCAGTTTTACCAACACCAGTCGGTCCAAGAAACATGAATGAGCCAATCGGTCTTGTTTCCTCGGAAATTCCGGCTCTGTGACGCCTTATAGCGTTCGCTACGGCTCTTATAGCTTTATCCTGGTCAATCATGCGATTGTGGATCTCATCCTCCAAATGAGCGAGTTTAGCGGCTTCTGACTCTAAAAGTCGGTTAACTGGAATTCCGGTCCAGCGTGAAACAACACTGGCAATATCGTCAGGGGTGACTTCCTCACGCAAGATCTGGCCATCTTTGGAAACTTCCTTGAGCTTTTTATTTAAACTTGTAACTTCCTTTTCGAGGTTGGGAATCCTACCATATTTAAGTTCAGCTGCTTTATTTAGTTCAGCTTCGCGTTCAGCTTGTTCCAACTGGACTTTACTTCTTTCAAGTTCAACTGACTTGGCTCTCAGGCCAGTAATAACATCTTTTTCAGCGCGCCAGTTTTTCTCAAGTACGTCCGACTTTGATTTAAGCTCTTTAATTTCCGCCTCGAGCTTAGTTAAACGTTCTTTTGAAACCGGATCTTTTTCTTTTTTCAAAGCTTCCTTCTCAATCTCGAGTTGGATTAAACGGCGTTTCATTTGGTCAAGTTCAGTGGGCATACTTTCAACCTCCATTTTTAGGCTGGCGGTTGCCTCATCGACTAAATCAACGGCTTTGTCTGGAAGTAAGCGACCAGAAATATAACGGCTGGAGAGTTGCGCTGCAGCTACGAGTGCACTGTCAGTTATTCTGATCCCATGATGGACCTCGTATTTTTCTTTAATTCCACGCAAAATGGCGACTGTATCTTCGATCGAAGGTTCTTCAACTAAAACTGGTTGAAACCTTCGTTCCAAGGCTGGGTCTTTTTCAATGTATTCGCGGTATTCTTTGAGAGTTGTGGCACCAACAGTATGAAGTTCGCCACGAGCCAAAGCTGGTTTGAGAATGTTAGCCGCATCGACTGCACCTTCAGCCTTGCCAGCGCCAACAACTAGATGAAGTTCATCAATAAACAAAATATATTTTCCGGTTTCGGTAATTTCTTTGAGAACAGCTTTTAGTCGTTCTTCAAATTCGCCGCGGAACGCAGCTCCGGCGAGAAGTGAGGCGATATCAAGTTGAAAGATCTCACGGTTTTTAAGGGTGTCGGGAACATCACCAGCGACAATTCTTTGGGCTAAACCTTCAACAATCGCGGTTTTACCAACCCCGGCTTCTCCGATCAAAACGGGATTATTTTTTGTGCGGCGGCTTAACACCTGCATTATACGGCGAATCTCGTCATCGCGGCCAATGACCGGATCGAGTTTACCTTCTTTAGCGAGAGCAGTCAGGTTTCGGCCATAAGCCTCAAGCGGTTTCTTTTCAATTGGCGGTTCGTATCGCATTTCCATCACGCCTAATTTATCACAAATTCCTAGCACTTGCAAGTCCTAACTGCTAACTAATTTGACATTTGTAGGAGTAAGGTGTATCCAGAATAAACATTCAGGAAAGAAAAGGAGAGACGAATGAAAATTAATCTGCCTTTAGGGAGTAGAATAACCGATCCAATCGAGATTCTGGAGGAAGACCTGGATTCGGTTCGGCGTTCCTGTGAAATCGCATGCTCGGTTATCAGCGAGATCTACGAAGGCCTTAAGCCACTTGGAGTTTTCGTTGAGATCCATCACACAGAAGACAATTTGGTGGTAAGACCTAAAGATGTGGGCGGTTATAAGCTTTGGTTGGCGGCTTTTAGTTTTGAAGTTGTTCTTAGTCAAAGCCACGATTACACCAGACTTTGTCGAGTTTCGGCTATGACCCGTCCCTATATGGATGGTTGGGAGTTAACTGTTACGGCAGGTGATAAAGCCCATTACCGAGAAGTAAAGCAAACAAAAGTCAGCGAAGATGATTTGGGAAGGGTTGTCTTGGAGTTAATCCAGGAAGTTGACAAGCAAGCAGGAATGCTAAAGCCAGCCAAGAGAGCTTCTTAGTAATTCAAAGACCAGTGGAACTGTTGTTCTCGCTGGTCTTTTCTTTTTAGAGCCTTTAGAAGTCCGCAAGGCGTTTTCTAGCCTTAGAAATTCACTAATTAAAATTAACTCCGACCCTAAAGCAACCTAAAAACGCACCATCTAACCCATAGGCAAATTACTCTAGGACTTAAAAGCGCAAATTAAAACTAGACTTATAGAGATTGGTTAGAGGAGAAAGTCAAAATTTAGGTTCAAGTCGCCCAATTTAAAGGACATTAATTGAGTTGTACTGAAAAAGTGTACTAACTTTATTAGAAAAATAAATAATTTAGTTGTTGCGGTAAAAGTGCGGTAAATATTTTTATCCACAAAAGAGATGTGTGGACAAAAAAAGAGGCGGGTAAGAGTCATTGCTGACAAGTACCCGCCCAAACTATCTTACCGAACCTGATCCTGGCGGAGTTTATTTTGAATCCCACGCCAGATTGTTGCTACAGACTCGGTTTTTTGTAACGAGTCTCTCTCTCGTGTCATGTCCTCAAGGTTGTGGAATAGAGGACGATGCTGCTGCCTTCGTTGCCGTCGCGGTGGTCTTCAGCTGGTCGTGCCCAAATGAACCAAGCCGCAATAAGCAGAACCACGAATACGATGAGTACGATCAACTTCTTCCAGTTGTTCGACATCATGGCCGCCATGGGAAAATACCACACCTTCCTTGATAACCAAAGTACTGATCTACCCTGAGGTACTTCGTGAACAGCTCGATCCCGAAACGCGAAAAGTGGAAGTTCTGCCCAGTCCAGTTGTAGTACTGAAGCGGACTTCCATACCAGATCGTAACCACTCCGGTTTGGCCTTGGGGGGCACCTTTTTCGTCCCAACCCCACCCTGCGTAAGAGTAGAAGGAGCGCGACGGGTAGTAGGGCACACCGCGGGAGTCAACGTACCACTGCGAAGTCTGAGTCAGTTTGACCAGCGTGGCACCAACCGAATTGGTAGTCCAGGTGGAGTTTGTGCACGACTTCCACCCGGAAGTGAAGTATTGGGCCGCCGGTGAAGCAAGTCGTCCCCCCGTTGAGGGAACAGCCTGGGTGTTGCATCCAGCCTTCTTCACCTTCTCAACCCACGCTTCGAACTTCTTTCCATCCTGATCCTGATTCGGGTCGGGTGGGTCGCCGATAGCCTCAGCGTTGTCGACGTAGACCTGACGAGTGAATTCTTGGGCCGGAGCCGCAGCCTTGACTTCCTCAACTTCTTCCGGAGTAACATCGTGGGGAAGACGTTGTGTCGCCTCTTCGATAGAAGCATCTCGCTCTTCCTCAGACACCGCCAGGGTTGTCATGACTTCAGGGTTTTCGCAGGTCGCTTCGCGTTGCTTACGCTTGTTCGAACTAACGAGAATCGGGTTGCTGTCGTTTTCGGCGACAATGCTTACAAGCACCTGAACCTGATCCGAAAGCGGTTCGGTAGCCACAAACTTCTCTTGCTGGTCTGTGGATTTTCCTTGCCCGACAGAAGTGGACGCAATGGCGAACACTGCGAACATTGCGAACACAAAGATGATTAGACGAGATCTCATTGTTTTTCCCTTGATTTACACGTCGTGTCCCTTCGACGGCTAAAGTCTTTGCCCAAAATCTGGACGAGATTATTTTGCCCTCGCGCATCCTTTGGGGCTACCTTAGACGATCTATAGACACCTCCCGAGCCGCCCTTCCTTTTTCGGAATCAGCTGATTCCTAATCCTCATTTTGGATTTCTTGAAGAGCAGTATACAACTATAAGATTACTTGTCAAGTTTTAGAGACTTATAGCCAAGTGAAATTAAATTGTAAATAATATTTAACAATGTCTTATAAGAGTTGTTTGCACGCTTGTGTTAAAATATAACCAAACTTACCAGCCAGGTAAGAGAAGGAGGAGAGATGGACTGGCAAGCAACTTGGGTACGGAGCGAGCGGTTAACGGAACTTCCGATGACTCACCCTAAAGGTGACTTTGGTGAGTTTGGTTTAGCTATTTTTTACAGCCGTGAATATCCGACTTGTTCAAATCACGGTGCCATGGCTAAAGTTTCAGCTGACAGGAATTGGTGGCGTTGTCTCGTTTGCCACATTGGTTGTGAATGGGTAAAAGAAAGGAGTAGCTAGGCCGTTTCAGAAATTTTTTCTGGGGCGGTCTTTCTTTTTGCGGTAATACTGCGGTTATCTGCTATAATTTGACTTAAGGAAAAATACATCACGCTTTAGCGGGATATAATTACTCCAATGTTCAACCCAAAGTTTGTTATTACAAATTCCATTTTAACTAATGTCGCCAAGATTGAAACCGCGCGCGAGATTATCGAAAATTCACCCCTAGTTCCAGTCTGGGAAGAAAAGTTTCGTGAAGACGCGCTCACTCGAGCAGTTCATTACGGAACCCATATTGAAGGAAATGACCTGACACTTGATGAAGCTAAAGACGTAATTGAAGGTAAACAAATCGAAGCTAGGTCTAGAGATATTCAAGAAGTCTTAAATTACCGCAACGTTGTTGATTTTATTAATAAAGAAGGTAAGAACAAAGACGAGATTGACAAAGAAACTCTTCTCCAGGTTCACAAACTCACAGTTCAGAAACTTGTGCCCGAAGACCAGGTTGGTAGTTTTCGGTTGGTTAAGGTTGTCGTTCGTGGAGTTGAAACTGGGCAAGTTACTTTCACACCACCGGATCCAATCGAGATTAATACTCAAGTTGAAAATCTTTTAACTTGGTTAAACTCCTCTGAAGCCAAGAAACTTTCACCGATTCTTAAAGCCGGAATTACTTTATACGAAATTGTCCGCATCCACCCTTTTACTGAAGGCAATGGTCGAACCGCCAGGGCAGTGGCAACCTTGAGTCTTTTTAAAGATGATTACGATGTGAAGCGCTTCTTTTCTTTGGAAGAATATTACGATCAGGATATTGCCGGTTACTACAAAGCTTTGCAGTCCGCCTCTGATCAGTTGATTGTCGATGAGTCAGAGCGAGATTTAACAACTTGGCTGGAATACTTTACCGAAGGATTATCAGTTGAAATTAACCGGATCAAAGAAAAAGTTAAAAAACTTTCAATCGACCTCCGGCTGAAAGGGAAGCAAGGGCAAATTGCCTTAAACAGCCGCCAAATTAAAATCATTGAGTATTTAGATAAAAATAGTCAAATAAATAATTCGATTTTTCGCGAATTATTTCCAATGGTTTCTGATGACACTATCTTGCGGGATTTGAGAGGGTTAATGGTTAATAAAATTGTCAAAAAACGTGGTTCAACTAAAGCTGCGGTTTACATTTTGAAGTAGCCAAAATGATCTTCCGAGATATGTTTTGAAATAGCAACTTCATTTTTTGCAAACATCAGTTTATACTGCGGTAGTTAACTGCCCCTTGAGCAGTTTTTTTTGCACTTTAAAATCCGAGGGTCGTTAGGGAGAAATTCTTGGCGTCAAAGTAGGGAGGTTGATTTAGTGTACAAGTCAGTTATCTTTCCACTCCTGTCTAGGTTGGATGCAGAAACTGTTCATGAACGAACTTTACGGCTCGCTCATCTTTACGGTCAAGTCCCACTGTTTTCAAGACTTGTTGGGCGATTGTTTATTCCAACCGATCCGCGACTGCGAGTACAGATTGCTCCAGACCTTTGGTTGCGGAGTCCGGTTGGTATGGCAGCCGGTTTCGATAAGTTCGGTCTCGCACCACGTGCGTTGAACTCACTTGGGTTCAGTCACGTCGAAGAAGGGACTGTTCCGCCGGTAGCCCAGATAGGTAACACTAAGCCAAGAGTTTTTCGGTTAAAGGAAGATCGAGCACTGATCAACCGCATGGGTTTCAACAGTCCTGGTGCTGCCGTGGTTGATAGAAACCTGTCAGTGAAAATGCCGGCTAGTTTTGTAATAGGTATAAGTATCGGTGCGAACAAGATTAGTGTGGACTTGGGACAAGCAGTAGCTGACTACGTTGTCGTTGCCAAGCAATTGGCGCGTCGTGGACAGTATATCGCTGTCAATGTAAGTTCACCCAACACACCTGGTCTGCGTGATTTTCAGCACCGAGACGCGTTCGCAAACCTACTCGACGAGTTGTTGAAAGCAAGAGCGGGGTTTTTCCCTGGCAAACCTATTTTCGTCAAGATTGCTCCAGACCTGACCTGGGAGCAACTCGACGACGTGCTTGATGTTATCACTGCTCGCGACATTCAGGGGGTTATCGCGACTAACACAACCTTCCGACGTGTAGGACTGATGAGCCAAAATCGGGACGAAGTTGGTGGTTTGAGTGGACGTCCGCTTTCCGTCATGTCGACAGCGATTGTTAAGTACATTTATCAGCATACACAGGGAAAGCTAACTATCATTGCCGCCGGTGGAATCTTTAACGCAATTGATGCGCTAACTAAGATTTTCAACGGAGCAACGGCGGTTCAGGTTTGGACAGGAGCGATTTATGAAGGACCTCTAATCGCTCATCAGATTAATCAAGGTCTCGTTTCGGCTCTTAATCAGCACCCAGGCGTGACTGTTCAAGATTGGATTGGAGAGTCGGTGAAGTAGAGAGAAGTAAAGCTGCGTTGTTTCAAATGAGACAGCGCAGTTTTTTTCTTCCGTTTCTTTATTTAACCACAACAGCAGTATTGTTCATAATTGACCAACGGGATGAAAATTGGCTTTTTGAGTAACTGATTTGTCGGCCAGAATAAGAATCGTTCAAGACAATCGATTGGGGGTTGTCGACTGTTCCGGTGTAGCCCACGACTGTCATCATGTGGTAATACTCGTAAGCATAAATTTGGCGGCTGTCTGGAGTATTCCAGTAACGAGGGTTGTGACAAACTAGACAAGACCAAATAATTACTGGGTTGCCGGCTTTAACTTCGGCAAGTAAAGAAGCAACGTTCCAACCAACATGGGCCTCTGCTGGTCGGTATTTTGAAATCTCATTAACTATTACTGGATAGTAAGCACCGTAACCATCACCAAAGTAAGTGCCGTTGTAATTTCCGACAAATCCCAGAGCAGGGTCACCCCAAATGTCACCTGAATGGGGCGTGTTGTCGAATGGTGTTTCTGCAATCAGCTCATCTTCAGATTTATTAACGCCTTTGTAAGCGAGAGCCATTTTCATATTGGCAAACTCACAGGAGAGAGAGTATTTTTGTTTAACAATCGGTACGGTCAACTTAACCACCTCATAAAGACTTGCGGTTGTGAAGGTTGTTTTAAATTCAGTTATTGAATCAAGCGCGGTCAAACTTTTAACCCCACTTTTTATAGTTACGTTGTAAGTTGTGCTGTAGGGAAAGGGAGATGTGGGTGTGAAAATCATCATATTCTGGTTCCAGCTAAAAGATCCGGAAATTGTTGGGGAAATTGTAAAATTGCTTTGGGCGCTTTGTTTATCAACAGTTTGATTAAAAGTAGTGTAAATTTTTGACCCGATTGCAGCAGTTTTTGAACCATTTGAAGGGGTGAATTGGCTTACCTTTACATTACCAATAGTTGTAAATTGGTTAACAAAATCATTTTCAAAGAATGTACTGTCTGTGGCTTTAGTTCCTTTTGTGAAAGTTAATTGATAATTAGTACCAAAGGGCAAGGTTTTATTTGGGGAGAGTGTCAAAGTTTTGCCATCAGCCCAGTTTAAGGTGTAGTCCACTTTTGGATTAATGCTCAGTAAACTTGCAACTGAGTACTTATCCATTTCTTTATCAAAGTTGATTGTAATTGGACCAGTCGATGCAGCATCTCCTTTGGAAGACACAGAGAGAATTGTGGGTTGAGATAAAGTAAGAAAGTTTAATGATTTTTCCGGAGAAGGTTGGACGCCCTCAACCACTTTTTTAGTTTTTAAATCATATACGACAGACGCTCTTTCGATCCGCTTATTAGTTTTAAGGTTGTAACTAACGGCCGTTTTTACGATTGTAAGTTGGTAATTTGAACCTTGTTTCAAAGGAGACGAGGGGGTAAGGATGTATTGTTTATTGTCTTGGCTAAGATTTTGACTAAAATCAACTGTTGGTGAAAAACTAAAGCTAAAATCAGCCATATGATCATTGGCCGTGTCAAGGTTTATGACGACGTTGTCATTCGGCCCAATCAATAATTTTTGGTCAGAACTGATTCCTGGTAGTTTTTTAGTGCGAAAGCTAAAAGAATAGTTGTATGGATTAACCAAACCTGAAACTGGTTGGATATTTATTAAGCTAACGGAATAAGTTGTGTCTGGTTGTAGTGTTACGTCTGGTTCAAACACTAATTTTTTTTCAAAAAAAACTCCATTGCCTTGAGAAAAAACCCAGTTACCCTCAACTGTAGGGGTAATTTCGGCTTTTAAGGAATTTTGGTTAACTGGATGGTTGAAGTTGACTGTGATTGGTTCACTCACTGCAGCTTTATTTTCTATATTTGCCGGATACACGTTTACAATCTCAGGTTTCGAGGCAAGTTCACCAATTACAGAAAGTACAATAACTGCAAGTGCTAAGCCAGCCAAGCTCAGAGTAACAATCTCAACTGCAAAAAGAACATGATGTTTTTTGAGGTAATTTAATTTAAAAACTTTAGGTACTAAAAAAACCTCCCTAAAGTTGATTGCAGTGACAGATAAATTGGGCAAACTCATAACAAGTTAATTGTAGATGTAATCGAGTCTAAATTTCAATGAATCTATACGAAAAACGACTTTCTGTAAAGGAGTACCTTTCATTTGCTTCGTAAAAGTATCGGAATCAATTGCTTTCGCAAAAGTAAAGTCCTACCTTTGGTTTTAGAAAAGAAAATCTTATTGGAGTATAATAAGCCTAGAAGAAAGATTACATTACTATTAATTGATCTATAAAGTTATATTTAAGAACAGTTGAAATGAACCTAATATGAAATTCTCAAAGCTAGCCGATTATTTTGAAAAACTTGAATCCGAAACAAAACGTAACGAACTGATACAAATACTATCAGAAGTTTTTGTTAATTCAGATGCCAACGAGATTGATAAAATTTGTTACTTAATTCAAGGAAGGGTCGTGCCTTTTTTTGATTCAACTGAGATTGGTATGGCCGAAAAAACAGTTGAACAAGCGATAGCCTTAGCCTACGTTATCGATCGGGAGAAAGTGGCTAAACTGGCCGAGAAAACCGGAGACCAGGGGTTAGCCGCTCAGAAATTGAACTCAGAATTAAAACATGCGCCTGGAAGCGCAGCATTTGCTGACGCAAAAGTTAAGAATTCAGATGTATCGGTCAGTGATGTTCATGAAGTTTTATTAAAAATTGCTCAAACTAACGGTGAAGGTTCAGTGGAGAAGAAAATCTCCCAGTTTGCTGACATTTTAAAAAAAGTTAATCCCGCTGGTGCCAAACATTTAGTACGCGTGCCGCTCGGGTTGACTAGGCTTGGAATTGGTGATCCGACAGTTTTAGACGCGCTGTCAACCGCCAAAGTTAAAGATAAAAGTTTGCGTAAAAATCTCGAAGAAGCCTACAACAAAACCAGCGACCTTGGATTTGTCGCCAAGGTTTTTTGGGAGAAAGGAATAAAAGCGATTGATCAGGTGGAACTTCAAGTTGGTAAACCAATGCGTCCCGCCTTGGCAGAACGTTTGCCTGATGCAGAAGCAGTTGTTAAAAGAATGGGTGACAGTTTTGCGGTCGAGCCAAAATTTGATGGTTTTCGTTGCCAAGTGCACATTGATGGTGACAAAATCCGGATTTTTTCCCGAAATCTCGAAGACTTTACCAATTCTTTTCCAGACCTAGTTCAAGGTTCTAAGGAAGAAATTGAGGCTAAAAGTGTAATTTTGGAGGGAGAAGCGATTGCTTATAATCCAGTAACTGGTGAGTTCTTGCCATTTCAGGAAACCACTAAGCGCCGTCGTAAGTATGGAGTGGCAGAAGCAGCTGAAAAAATGCCTTTGAAACTGTTTTGTTTTGATTTGCTTTATTTAAACGGAAAAGATATTACCAAGCTCTCATACGAAGAACGTAGAAGGAAGCTAAAAGATATTATTCGGGATGATTCGGTTACGGTTATGGAAGCAATCGGTAAGATTGCCCACAGTGCGGGTGACCTAACGACACAATTTGAAGAGGCGATAACCGAAGGGTTGGAAGGGGTGATGATTAAGAAATTAGATTCACCCTATCAAGCCGGTGCGCGAAATTTTAACTGGATCAAGTTCAAACGGATGATTGGCGGAGAACTTTCCGATACGGTTGACTGTGTTGTGCTCGGTTACATTTTTGGCACCGGAAAACGGACTAATTTTGGCGTGGGTGGACTTTTGGTCGGGGTTTACAACGATAAGGAAGATACTTTCGAGTCAATTAGCAGAATCGGGACTGGTCTGACAGACGATGAGTGGCGGAAAGTAAAAGAAATGGCTGACAAAAATAAACTTGACCACAAGAGCGCCCGGGTTAACTCTTTAATAACGCCTTCAGTTTGGGTTGAACCGGAAATTGTTTTGGAAATATTTGCCGATGAGATCACCCGCAGCCCTTTACATACGGCTGGAAAGAAAGATGATGAGCCCGGGTACGCACTGCGTTTTCCAAGATTAGTTTCATTCCGGGGCAGTTCCAAAAGAGCTGAGGATGCGACGACGGTTAAAGAAATTGAGCAGATGTATAAAGCACAGTTTAAACACCTTAAGTCATAAGAAAGATCTTTAAGGAGCTGCACAAACACTTGGACTTATACTAGCTTTTTCTTCACAAACTAAACCTGAAGCAGAAAAGTTAATTCTGTAATTTCGAGAGGCTGTTCCGTCAGTGATGAGCAAATCTTGCACTTGGTTTGCAATAGGAACCCCATCTTTTTCAAAAAGTAATGGCGGATCGAAATCTATAGTTTGTATTACAGGAGCTGGTAGGCCTGTGTTAAACGTGTAAGTTACTACTTGGCCATCAAAGGTATAAAGTAGAGCCATATAGTTTTGTGTGAAACCTCCAAATAATAAAGGGGTTTTGAGATTGCTATGGTTTATAGAACTGTATGACGTGGCTGTTGTTGGGTTGAAACAAGCAATACCATAATAATAATCAGAAGACCCGTTTTTAAAATATAGATAAGTTCCGTAAATAACTGCTTTGTTTACTGGAAGTGAGCAATCGCCAGCGGGTTTAATAGCTGCGGAAGCATCGGTCCGCAGTTTTCGAGCTAAAGACTTTAACTCTTGGGCTTGTTGTTGAATGGCATTGGATTGACTGGCGCTATTGAAACTAGCAACTCCAATTGTAGTCAAAATTACCACAATTACAATTGCAATAATAAGTTCAATTAGGGTAAACCCAAGCTGGCGCTTGCGACTGTTTTGTCGGAATAAAATGAATCCGGCTTTTGATTTAAAGTGGGCGAGGACTTTGTCCATAACAATAACTAAATTTTAGACTGACTAGGAGAAAGTATCAAGTAGACTTTAATTTCAACCTTTGTCAGCAAAAGTTGAGCCAAACTGCCGGTGGAGATTCTCTGGCTAAAAATTGTGTCCAGATTTCCTAAACTTCAAAAACTCCTCGTAAGATTTCGTCAAACAATTTGAAGTTTTCCTTCGGACCGGAAATCCGCCAGCAATTTTCTTGACGCTTCGAATCAACGCCGGTTTATTAGAAGCTAAATTTTTCCTTTCTACTATGTTAGAATTTTAATCTATGGCTAAAATTGTTGCTGATTTACATCTTCATTCTGCCTACGCGCGGGCAACCAGTAAAAATCTAAATTTTGATTCTCTAACTGATTGGGCAAAAATTAAGGGAATTGACCTGCTTTCCAGTGCTGATTTTACCCACCCAGCTTGGTTTGCGGAGACAAAAAGTAAACTGCAGGAAAATGGCAGTGGTCTACTTGCTTACAAAGACTCAAAATTTATTCTTGGGGCTGAGGTCAGCTGTATTTTTTCGCAGGGAGGAAAATTACGTCGGGTTCATTTGTTACTCTATGTACCATCAATAGAGGTAGCGGTAAAAGTTAATCAAGAGCTTGGAAAAAGAGGGAAACTAGCTTCCGATGGTCGACCGATTTTAGGACTTTCAGCCCGAACGGTTTTAGAGATAATTCTTGAGGCCGATCCAAACTCAATCATGATCCCAGCCCACGCTTGGACACCCTGGTTTGGAGTTTTGGGGCAAAACGGAGGATTCAATTCTTTGGAGGAGTGTTTTGGCGATTTAACTAAATATATTTACGCAGTCGAAACTGGATTAAGCAGCGATCCGGAAATGAACTGGCGAGTTAAAGAACTCGACAATCGGTCAATCGTTTCTTTTTCTGATGCCCACAGCGCACCAAAAATGGGTCGAGAGTTGACTATTTTCAATAGTGATTATAGCTTTAAATCAATTTTAGAAAGTTTGAAAAATCAAAGTATTGATTCAACGATTGAATTTTTTCCTGAGGAAGGGAAGTATCACTACAACGGCCATCGAAATTGTAATTTCAGCGAAACCCCAGAGGAAACCATGAAACGCGACTTAATCTGCCCAGAATGTAAGCGCCCGTTAACTATCGGGGTAATGCACCGCGTTGCAACCTTAGCTGAAAAGGATCGTCCTGAAGGGTTTCAAGCAAAAAATCGTCCTGGTTTTACTAAACTAGTCCCGCTTCAAGAGATTATTGCTGAAACCATCGGTTCACCTGTGGCTAGTAAAAAAGTTAAAGAGCTTTACCACAATCTAATCACCAAGTTTGGAAGTGAGATTGATATACTCACAAAAATTTCCACCCCCGGAGTGGAAATTGAGGGTGGTGACGGTCGACTAACAGAAGCATTAGAAAAGGTTCGAGCTGGGGATATTTTTATTGATCCAGGTTATGACGGTGTTTATGGAGAGGTCCATATTTGGGGAAAAGAAAGCCAAAAAACGAAAAGCAATTTTACCAGAAAACCAACCAAAACTATTCTAAAAACCGAACCTGAAAATACCTCAAAAGACCAACTAAAATTGTTCGAATAAGCAGCTGCAAAAAGAAATAATGTATATCTGAGTATTATAAATATTCAAAAACTAGATTTTTGCATAAACACAATTAATTTACAAAACTTCTTTTGCTTGTCCAAAAGAAGTGTCCAAGAAAAAGACACCCCGCTGCGTCAGCTGTTGAAACTAAAGAAAAAATACTGCGGGAGCCTCGGCAGTATTGCCGCTTCCTCTTGTATTTTTTCTAGTTCAAAAACACTGCCTCCGCTGAAGGGTTAACAGGAATTTTCGCAACGGCGAATTTAAAGAAAAACAGATAAGTTCAGTTGGTTCAATACTTGACACCTGATACTTGATACTTGACACTAAAGTCATGAAAAAGCTCGCCGAAGTTATTTCTGTAGTTTTCGAACCTTTTACAGTCTCTTTTCTCGCTTTATTGTTAGTCGTTAATAGCCTTAATATTAGCTTCAGCACCAAAGTATTTTGGTTTGTCTCTGCCGTGCTACTTGGAGGTTTGCCGCCGCTGGTTGTATTAATTTACGAAAAAAGAGTGGGTAAGATTCATGATTGGTTTATGACAAATAGACTGGAGAGACGTGATGTTCAGCTGGCCTGGTTTTTTGGTTCAGCTTTATTTTTACTATTTGCTAGTTATTTTTCGGCACCAAGATTGCTCATGGCTTTGAGCCTAACACTGCTGCTGCTTAGCCTTTTAATCACTTTTGCAACCTTGTTCTGGAAAATTAGTGTTCATATGGTGGGGGTTAGTCTTTTTGTGCTTTTGTTACTTTTGGTTTTTTCTGCTAATTTTCTCTTTTTGACGGTACTTATCCCACTAGTTGCTTGGGCACGAATGACGCTTAAAGCCCACACTTTATCGCAGGTCACAGTCGGTTCAATCGTAACTATAATTATTACTTACGCTGTCTTTAGTTTCTTTGGATTAGCGACTTTTTAGTAGATGAGCTTGACGGTTGACTAAACTCATTTTAAACTTAACGTAGATACTTACCTATGTTAACTACACCTCACCTGATAGTTGGAGCTGCAATTGGAGCCCATTTTCAGAATCCCATGATCGTTGCCCCAGCAGCGGCAGCCAGCCATTTTTTACTTGACAGTATTCCACACTTGATGGGGATTATTGAAGTGGAGGATTTGGATAAAAAAGATCTGGCGTTTGTAGCCGGGGATGTAATCTTGGGGGTAGGTTTGGTTTTTTTCTTGGCTCACAACAATCCGAATTCAGAACTAATGTGGTTGGGAGCCTTTTGTGCGATGCTTCCGGATTTTCATCACACTTTTCAGGCGCTTTTCGGTCCGGACAAGCTTCAAAAATATGATAATTTGCACTTAAAATTTCACTATAAAAAACCCATTAACCTACTTCCGGGAATCGCAACTCAAGTGATCACTGTTTTGTTTGCAGTATTTATCACTTTAAGAGGCTAAGCAATACTTGCATTCTAGATTGAAATTACTCTAGAATATATATGTATATCTAAATATGCCCAAACTGCCTAAATCTACTGTCATTTTGATTTCAAGTTTCTTGTTTGTTCTCATCCTTGTCTTTCTTTGGGTTTTCAGCCACTATTCCTACTTCAAAAACAATCAGTTTCATCTCGGTCAACCGTTAGCAGTTGTCAACGGTGTTGCTCTTGATCAGGACGATTACAAAGTTCATGAACGGTTGTTAAATAGTCAAAGACGTTACCAGCAAAAATCTGACAAAACTGTCAAGCTATTTTCCGAAAAGGAAGTTACCGAGGACTTGATCAAAGTTACTAAGATGGAAGTTCAAGCGAGAAAGCTGTCTGTTTATCCCACCAGCACGCAAATCAAGGAATACAAGAATGAGATTATTAAAAATGCCGGCAGTCTCGAAAGAGTCACCGCAGTTAACAAGAGTTACGGTTGGACCGAAAGTGATTTTGAAAGAAATATATTTATTTCCGTTCTAAAAACAAATCTTGAAAATGTTGTTGTTCTTTGGAGAGAGGCTGAATCAGTATCTTTAAGATTTGACATTTTACCGGTAAAGGATCCCGATCTATCCTATTACAAACCCAAAGCTCAAGAATTTCTAAAAGCGCACCAAGAAGAAATGGGCAACAATGTTCCGATTAAAACAATTGTTGACAAACTCAAAGCCGATCCGGCAGTTACTCAAGTTTTTCCGAATGCTGTTGGCTACCGAGAACTTTCTAGTAACTTGACTCTTAGAAGAATCCAAAGAGTCACCAAGGCCAATACGCTATCCCAAGACCAACATATTTTGGGAATGAAGGTACCAACAAAAGCTGAAATCTGGTGTTCGGATGCGGCTTGTTACTTAACCCGAGTTGTCGCCGGTGGTAAAGGAACTTTTACCAGCTTAGATGATTGGATCAAGACGTTATGAGCTTAAAGACAAAAATTTTATTCTTTTTTGTTTTCTCCTTTCTGTTTGGGTCAGGTTGCCTGTTTTTGGGGAATAAAACTGTCCAAGCCGCTGCTAGTGACCCAGTCAACGTTAATGTTTTTCTGCACGATTCTACTGGGAATCCGATTACCAATGGCAATGTGGCCCTTGTCTTGGGACCACAAGATGCAGCAACTAGCTGTAGCTATGCCGGCAAAAGTAGTTCTTGGACAGGAACTTATGGACCGACCGGAGTATATATTTTTAATAATGGGGGAAGCCAGTTGCAAGTTTGTGGCAACTTACAAACTTACGTAATTAACGCGATGGCAGCTGGTTTTCTGGCAGCTTCAGTCAATGCCTACCCCCAAATTCATGGCAGTGGTGGTAGTACTGTGATTATTGATATTCAGCTTTCGCAGCCGTCAGCTGGAGCGATAACGCAGGTTTCTGTAAACGGGAGTGTCTCTGGAACGGCGACTGTGAGCAATGCCATTTCTGGGGCTGCCGGTAGCAGCAGAGCGCTACTATTGGTTGGTGTAATCGGCTATCCCGGTGCTGTAACCAGTATTACTTACTCTATAAATGGCGGTCCTGAACAACCTTTACAGCTTCAAGAATCTCACGCTCCCCAAATGCTAGTTGCATACTACTACAAAGCTTTGGGCAATCTTGCTGCAAATACTTCCATTTCGGTACATGTCGCGCCATCATTTACCGTTATACCGGCAATTTATTCAAACGTAGACCAGGTCAATCCTTTTGTCAGTCAAACGAATCCGGCGCCACCTTGCGACCATTTTGGTTGGTGTCAGGGTAATTATGCATTTACTATTTCTGGAGTACCGCCAGTAAATGTCAATACAAAATTGGGGAGTGTAGTAGTGGCCCTTGCAGCTGCAATACCGAATGATAAGCAAACTGTCACAGGTTTTTCTGGAGGTCCTTTTGACTTCAGTAGTATTCCAGGTCCTGCAAACAGTCTTAATAGTGTCTTCAGACATTATGATCCAAGTACCACCACCGGTTGGAATTCTGCTCCCCATATTACACAAGTAGGTTGTTTGGGTCGGAAACAAGTTATTGAGCCCGGTGGCCATGTAGTGCCCGGTTGGTTGGAAGGTTGTCCGGGTGTGCATTTAGTAGAAGCGCTAAAACCGACGGAAAATACCACCTTAAGTGTGTCAGTTTTTGAAGATACCGATGAGGACGGTCTTTGGGATGTTGGGGAAACAGCCGTACAACGAAATGCACCAGCAGGTTTAGTTGTCCGTCGAACTTCAGCGTCCGGTCCGTTACTAACATCGAATAGTGCTACCTATTATGACTATCAAGATACGGATCTGCCTCCTGGCGGCTACACTTTATTTATTAACCCGGCCATAGCCAACCTGACAAAGTATTCTTACCGGCAGATTGGCGGAGCCCCGTTTAGTGTCGGAAATTATACTGCACTTCCTGCCCCATCTCCTTACTCGCGAACAGCTTCATTTAATATTGTTAACGGTCAAACGACCAAGGTGAATCTTGGAGTCCAGACACTTTTTCCAGACTATGGAATAGATTCAGTTACAGCAAACGATCCATTGGTGGTAGGAAGTAATATAAGTTTTAGCGCCATTGTAAGAAACAAAGGTACTGCAAATGCCCCACTGGACGGATCAGGAAGATTCTGTATTGATGCTACTGTCGCTAGTTGTTACGCAGTGACAAACCCTATAGGTGCATTTGGAACTACAGTTGGAATTAATCCACCCCTTCCGGTTATTGGGGTTGGTAACACTGTAACAGTAAACTCAACCGGTGGTACTTGGGCGGCAACACTTGGATCCCATACAATTACTTTTTGTGCTGATATCCAATTTACAGGTTTTCCCAACGGTCTTATCAAGGAACTAACTGAGGGCAGCTCTGATAATTGTCGGACAACGACTTTAAGTGTTTCACTAAGCGTAGCTTGGGTAAAAACTGAAAACGGAAATGTGGGATCAGTTGGGGATATCACTCTTGGTATTTGGTTACCAGCTGGGGAACACAACGCTGAGTATATTGTCAGTAAACCGATTGGAAGTTTTTTTACTTCAGCCAAAAATTGGGTTCTGGATGGTTATGTCGCAGAACCAAAAGGTCCAAACACTTACGGAACTCTTTTCAAAGATTTATCTGGTTCTAGTGGTTGTGATTTGGGGGGAGGAATAACAAATATTCCAAATAAAGCAGGTAAATTTATAGTTTCAGGGAATTTAACGATCAACGGAGGTTACGCTGGAGGAGCGTCTTGCCCTACTTTACCAAGTAATAAAGGAGCTGTGGTCTTTGTTGAAGGAAGTTTGAGTATTGCTGATAACGCTTCCCACAAGATTTTATATGGCCTAGGTTTAGCAACGAGTAGACCAACAGTCTTTATTGTGAAAGGAAATATTACGGTTAACAAGGATCTTACAACCCTGAACGCGGTCTTTCTTAACGATGGTAGTTTTCAAGATGGTACTGGTAATTCAGAGTTAACAGTAAACGGAGCTATAATATCGCTCTTATTCCCAGACCCTACGGCAATCCCGGCACCCCAACTGCGTTTGCAGAGAGATACTGGTGATTTGAGTGAGCACATTATTCTCCAACCGAGCTACTTCTACTACCTGACTGACTACGCGGGGATAGCCAATACCTACTACAAAGAAGAAAACCCTTAAGGATGATAGATGTTAAACATTTCATTATTTTCAATCCAAGATTTACTTTTTTTTAGCTTCGTCATCGCTACGATAATTGGGACAATCATTGGGTTCAGTCTGTTGTATCGGAAATCTGATAAATTGTCGAGACAATTTTTTGTGAGTTTTTTTAAAAGAAGATTCCTTCACTTATTATTTTCATTTATAGTTTTATTTTTCGTAATTTTTTCCAGCCTTTTATTTCTTCAATACCGAGAAAAGATCGCAAATGAGCCAATCAAAGTTGTGACCGCGAGTGAACTAAAAAATCAGTACAGTCAGGAACTTTCACTACTACAGAACAAAGGTTTAGGCTATTCTGATAAAGCTGGGATTTATTTACTGGATATTCGATCAAGAGATGACTATAACCTGGAACATTTTAAAGGTTCTTCAAGTACCCCAGCCGAGAGGGCGATTAAAAATGTTTATCCCCAACTAAATCAGATAATCATTGTTGCTAAGGCGAGTGAAATAAATAAAGCTAGGGAAGTTGCCTCGGCGATTAAAGCAAAGGAAGGTGATAGGGTGGTGTCGGGAAGCAAGAGTTTTGGGAAAATCTACATCATTACAGACGGTTATGAAGGTTTAAAGAAAGCCGGATTAGAAACTGAGGTAGGAATATGGGATTAATTACTAGAAATACTCATAGGTTAATAAGTTTGCTGCTGATAATCTCGACAATTGCTTCTTTTTCACAAAGCTTTGTTTCACCAGTTTCTGCAGCCAGTGTCACTAAAAGCGCAGCCTTGATTCCACCTGATATTGAAGTTAACCCTGGGGATACAGTTAAAATAACATTGGAAATTCAAAACGCCAGTGATTTAAGAAAGCCGGCCGATATCATGCTAGTTATGGATCGAACTGGAAGTATGAACGACCTTTGGGGAAACCCCGCTGAGAAAAAGATTGTATCTGCAAAAAAAGCCCTCAATAGTTTTATTTCCAAAACAACGGCAGATACTTTTATTCCCGGGTCTCCTCCAAGCCTCGGGCCTCCTCCAAGCCCAGAAATTCCTCCAAGTGGGTCTTATGGAGACTATGTTGGTTTGGTTTCCTACGCTTACACCGGAGCTATTTGTTCCCCAATTCCAACCGCCTGCGCAACTTTGGAATACGATTTAAGGAACATGACGGGGGGAAACAAAGCTGCAATTACTACTAAAGTTAATAATCTGTGCAACGGCGCTTTGAATTTCTGTGTAACAGCACCAGGACCTTCGACTACTATTGGTTCTGGTCTTAGATTGGCAACTCAAACTCTTTTGTCCAAAGGTAGGGTGGATGTTCCAAAATTTATTCTGCTAGCAACTGATGGGGCTCAAAATTGGATACCTTCGCCTTATGAACTTAATATCTTGGAAGATGCAGTTGACAACAATATTACTGTTTTTACGATTGGGATTGGCGATGATGTTAATGATAATATCCCAATACCAAGTGTAACCTGTTTCGGTTGTCCCAATTTAGATGGCATTGGGGGTTCGAGTGCAACCGAGATTTTAAAAGATATTGCTTGTCAAACAGACATAAATAACGATAGCATAGCTGACGATTGCAAGTCTAAATGGGATACAGCGAACGATCCGAAATACAACGATCTTGATAACCCTAAGGATGCTTTCTTTGCAATCAATGGAGCTAAACTTACCGATGTTTATAACGATATTCAAGGATTAATTAAAGCAAACACAACTTTCCGAATTGTGGAGAAAATCAATACTAGAAACGGTTCTGGTGGTCTTTTTGAATCTGGGATATCTAATCTTAAATTAACAGACTGTGGGATTATAGAGCTAGTACCTAGTGACTCTGTCTCAAATGGATTATGGGATTTCAATTTCGTAATTTCTAACTTACCTTCCGGACAAAAAGCTTGTGTCACTTTCGACGTAGTTATTAAACTCGAAAAGAATTTACCGCCAATTCCACCAGGCGGAAGGCTCTTTGATGTCGATGAATATGGTGCGCTATCCAGCTGGGAATCAGGGTTAGAATGTTCGGAAGATGACGGATTCGGATGTATTGTAACAATGTGGGGCAAGGATTTGGTGCCAATTAGTCAAGCACAAATTACAGTTGTCTCCAGTGTTCCTCCACCAAGTCCTTGGGTAAAAACTGAAAATGGAAATGTTGGGTCTCTTGGTTCCATCCAGCTTGGTACTTGGTTACCTGCTGGTGAAAACAATGCAGAATATATTGTTATTAAGACTGCCGGAGCTTTTACTTCAGTTAAAAATTGGGTTCTGGATGGTTATGTCGCAGAGCCAAAAGGGCCAAATACTTATAGCCAGCTTTACGACAAACTCTCTGGAGCAAGGGCGTGTCAATTAACTTCTGACGAATATATTCCAAATTCTCAAGGAAAGTTTCGTATTGATAATGATCTAGAGGTAAAGGGTTATGATAGTAGTTTTCCTCTCGGTTGTGGCAATGGAAAAGATGCAGCGGTAATTTTTGTTGATGGTGACTTAGAGATTGAAGAAAACTTAAATTTCACTAGACCAACGGTCTTTATTGTCAGCGGTAAAATAACTGTAGACAAAAAAGTTACCGAAATAAACGCAGTTTTAATTAGCGATAAAGGCTTTGACGATGAATATGGAAATAAAAAATTAACTGTAAACGGATCTATTATTGGAGCTTTAGGAGGGTCTGATAGTGTAAATCTCCAAAGAGAAGTAGATGCTGGAGACCGCCTAAGTGAGCACATCATTCTCGACCCGAGTTATTTTTACTACCTGTCTGACTACGCCGGTGTGGCGACGATAACTTACAAAGAAGAACGGCCGTAGGCGAAGTTATGAAAATACTTGAATTTCTGAAAGATAAGCTAACCATCTCGATCTTGGAAATTCTGACCGTAATAATTCTTGTCGGTGTCCTTTTCTTCTCGTTTCTCTACAGCAGGCTGAATAGTGAAAATAGCCGTTCACTTACAAACATAACCTACGCTCGCTCGGAAAAAAATCCGGAAACCTATTTTGACGCAGTTTTACTCGGTTACAACCCGGCAAAAAATTCAATTCAGATCGAGGTGACAAAAGACGGTTTTACCAGAAGACAAGATCAAACTTTGTCTTCAAAGGTAAAAATAAGTTTTGTTAGTTACGACTCAAAAACTCTCAAAGTTTTGTCGAAAAAAGATATTAAACCGACCGATCTTAAGAGTGGAGATTCAGTCAGGTTATTTATAACCAAATCAACTACTGATTTTGATCTTAGTGGCTTAAATAGAATAGAAGTACTTGAAGGTAAGTAAAATGACTAAAATAACTATCCTTAAATTAATCGTATTTTTGCTTTTTACTACAGTCTTTTTCGTTTCAGCAAACCCGTCAGATGCCGCAATAGTTAACACAACCATTAATACTGATCAAATCAGCTCGACCCCACCGTTTGCAATGGTGGGAAGCGACAATTTACCAAGGATTGTTTATCACACAACGGCTGCACAGTTAATTTATGTTCAATGTAAAGATCAGTCTTGTAGTACTTCCAACCGCACAGTCTTACCCACCGGTGCGGGGGCAATCGTCAATGGAAATATCGCTGCCTATAAAGAGACTGGTTCTCTGATTCAAATTTTTTATGTTAATAAAGATGGCAACAACTATACAATTAGGCAAATAACTTGTACTTTAGCGGCTGTAGATTCTTGTGCGCCTGCGGTTGACCGCTATACAATTTCATCAGCCACCCCGAATCCGATAATTGGTGTCAACCAATTTGCAGCTAGCAGAGACAGTAGCAATAGACCCAGGCTGCTGCTGTCTTGGAACAACAACGCCGCGGCGACTCCAACCCAAAGACTGGATATCTTCAATTGTAGTGCCAATTGTACTACTCCAGATCGGCAAATCCTTCTTTCGAGTACAGTAGTCGGTACTTATTGGAAAGGACTTTCCGTGGCGGTAAGTTCGGGAAACTTCGCATTATTAACTTATTGGCAAGTCACTAGCTCTTCGGCGGCTACATTAAGATTTTATCAATGTAATGTCACTGGTTCCTGCACTAGTACTACCAAGCCGGCTTCAAGCCCGATTGCACTTGAGACCCTAAGTGGGGCCAGTTTGGCGGTCGGTTTAACCAGTATTACGACAACTTCCAGCGGTTTTCCGGCGATAACTTATTCTTGGAAACCAACAACTCCTCCAAACACCAATGTGGTTATTTGTGAAAACCTTGATTGTTCTTCGAGGGATATATATAGTACTTTAGACAATGACAGCAACCCCAAGATTATCCGTCTTCCAAGTGGTAACCTAAGGATTTTTTCAACTAGAAATGTAATATCAACATCGTTAAAGCTGATTCGATGTAATGCTACTTGTTCAGGCGCTTGGCCGGCCGAAGTAAATGTTGAAAGCAATAATGCTGACTGGAGTGGGGCATTTGTTGGCTCGGATAATTCTCCGCGAGTGGTTTACAACGCCAATCCAGGGGGGGCGGGGATTAAGTTGCAAATGGGGTGTGATTTAGAAGGAGGGAGCGCTTGCCTACCTAGTTTTACGATTACTGCAAACGTACCAACGACTGTTAGCGCAGAGCAGGGGACGGATGCTTCATATAGTTTTACTGTAACTTCGATCAATGGCTATACTTGTGCACAGTCAGGGTGCCAAATTAATTTATCACCCATTTCACTGCCAAGTAATACCACTGCCGCTTTTTCAGTTCTGTATGTAAATCTGACAACAGCAGTGCCGTCGCAATCTTTTACTATGACCTTAAGGCCAGGTTTAGCACCGGCCACACCACCTGGGATCTATAACACCATTAGAGTTCGAGGAGTCGCAACATCCCCGTCTCTTACAGTCCAATCAGGGACTGTAACTCTAATTGTCGATCTTTTTAAACCAAAACCTTGGATTCAGACTACCGGAAGTAATGTTGGTTCGGAGGGAGACGGTATTGATAGTATTAAATTTATTGATAGTAGCCCAGCGAATAACGCAACTGGAATGGTATTAGGAAATTTTGCGATAACTAACTTTACCTCAGCTAAAAACTGGTTATTTGAAAACTATAACCCAATTGAGACTGGTATTACGGGTACGTATTATGATTACTTCTGGGAGAAATTTGGTCAAGGTAAGGCAACTACCTGGAACCCTTCAAACTGTAGTACAACCACAACTTATGGATTTTATTATCCGATTGGTACGGGACTAAATCAATCTTGTGTTTTAACCGCAAGTTTTACCGGAGGAGTTAATGTGCCGAATTTTCCAGACAACGGCGTCTTTGTTTACAATGGCGGGGTAACTTACAACATTGACACACCTTACAACGGTACAAACGGTGATCCAAACCGCTCTGGTGGTCAATACTGTCAAACATCTTCTTGTGCTGGTGAAAACCTTTCTTTATCAGGAAACCCAACGGTTTTCTTTGTCAACGGTTACTTGAAAATAAATAAAGATATTATTACCCAGGGAGGAAAGAAAATAATATTTGTGGTCAAAGGCGGACCAGATGCCACACAAGATGCAGTGGAAATAGAGCCTTGGGTAAAACGGGTTGATGCCTATATTATTACCAGCGGAAAATTCAATTCTGCTAGGTGGCTCAACAGTAATAACCTAATTCGGTACAGTGATATGCTAGCAATAGAAAATCAAATAAAGCTCTACCGTGCCGCAAAAGGTTATTATCCAGATACGATTGGCGATACCTACGATACCAGCGATGGTTGTTCGATAAACACAGGTGCTTTAGGAGATTGGTGGTATAACCCCAGTGGGCTTAATCCGCTTGGAGGTAAGAATTGGGATGGTAAGACAGGTGTAACTAATAATATTAACAACCCCTGTACGACGACCCAAGGTCTAAGATATCAGTTAAGTCAATCATTTGCTGGTTTCACCGGAGTAGATTTAAACACGGGAGTTGGAATTGTCGCTCCGGCAAGAGCGGTTGTCGACCCAACAAATGGTGCAGCGGTTCCAGGAAAACCAACCTGCACCTCTATATCTCCAATGACTCCTGCAAATTGCTTGATGTTTAAACCAAAGAAATTTGCCTACCGTTATGCTGCAATTGAGGCTGGAGTTGCTGTAGCCGGACAACCCCAGGCTTACGATCTCTTTGCCACATTCGAGGATGATGGTAATATAGATCCTTACCGTGATATCCCTGATCCTCGTGAGTTTCATCTTTGTGGCGGAGTTTATAACAATGATACATCTTGGCTAAATAGTGGTGGAGACGCTAACCCTAGAACCTGGAATGGTGGTGATTACTGCCGTCTTCAGAATTTAGTAGTCAATGGTGGAGTAGTGGCGCAGGGCGGTTTTGATTTGTCACTGCGAGATTTAAGAGACGACAACAACTCTTCTTACAATGGTATTTCTCCGAGTGGGAAGGGTAATCCTCACCCACCAACTCCGGCGGAGGCTTTTAACTTTGACCCATCTTTTCTTTACTTCTTCACTAAACAAGTAGGTAATAGTCCTCTCTTTGCCGAAGGTAAGACCACTATCAAAGAAGATCGACCTTAAACCTTAGACATTTCAAACTAAAGGAACTTCTCACCAGTTTATTTTTGTGGTAAAATCGCCTGCAATTATGGCGATAAATCCAAACAGCAATAAAAAGGTTCTTGTAGCCCTCTCAGGTGGGGTAGATAGTGCTGTTAGCGCTTCGTTGCTCAAAGACCAAGGCTACAGCGTTGAAGGCGCTCACATGGTCTGTTGGAACGAGGGACCAGACTGTACTTCTGACCAAGATCGTTCTGATGCGACTAAAGTTGCCGCTCATCTAAACATACCATTTCAGGTCTTTGATTTTCGTAAAGAATATAGTGAGCAAGTAGTCAGCTATTTTTATTCGGAGTACGAAACCGGTAGGACGCCAAATCCAGATGTAGCTTGTAATCGGGAAATTAAGTTTGGGATCTTTTTAAACAAGGCTCTGGAACTCGGGTTTGACTACATTGCCACCGGTCACTACGCGAGGGTAGAGCGTGATCAGAGCTTAGCAAAGTACAAACTTTGCGCAGGGCTGAATCCTTCAAAGGATCAGTCCTTAGAGAAGTTCCAACTTCTCGCAGCTTTTGATCTTAGCAAAGATCAAAGCTACTTTCTCTACAATTTAAACCAAAAACAGTTAAGTCACACTGTATTTCCTATCGGTCATTTAAAAAAGACTGAAGTTCGTCAAATTGCTGCCAGGCTAAATCTGCCTAATGCGGCCAAAAAAGACAGTCAGGGAATTTGTTTTATTGGGGACGTTGATATTTCAGAATTTTTGCAAAAGAAAGTAAAAGTTAAGTATGGTAAAGTTGTCACTCCCTCTGGAGTAGTGATAGGAAAACACAAAGGTCTAGCTTACTACACTATCGGTCAGCGAGAGGGAGTGGGAGTGAGTCAAAAAATACCGCACTATGTTGTTTCCAAAGACAAAAGAACCAATACAATTGTTGCTGCTCCTTTTAACGATGAAACTCATTACAAATTAGGTATTCAAGTTGAAAAAGTTAACTGGGTAGGTGAGAAACCCAAAGTTGGGGCTATTATTCAGGCACGAATTCGTTATCGACAGCCCTTATTTGACGCCAAAATAAAAAAACTTGGCAGTAAAGATGTCGAAGTTGAGTTTTTCGATCCGCAGAAGGCAGTTACACCCGGCCAATCGGCGGTTTTCTACCAAAACAGCGTTGTTCTTGGCGGGGGAACAATTATCTGATATACTAGTTTATAATTTAGTAATTATGAGTCACAACGATATATAAAGGAATACAAATATATGGAAAGTACTATTACAGCGAAACTGGCAACTACTAGCTCAAAAGTACTCGATAAATATCAATTTCTATCATCAAAGTACTGGTTTGGAACTCCAGAGGAACTTAGTTTTGCTGCTCTTGTGCCTTTGGAAATAATTGCAACTTTAGTTTTTATTGTTGCGTTGACTCTTGTGGCATTAAAGCTCTCGAAGGCGAATTTAACACCACCTGACCACAAATTTTTCAAGCGCGCGGTTTGGTTGACATTGTTTTTTGGTCCTGTCGGTTGGTTACTAATTATTTTCCGCAATCTAGGCGTGGTTTTCCTTTCAGCTAGGTTTTTTTGGATTATTTGGTTCGGGCTGCTGCTTTGGGTGGTCTATTACTTAGTTCGCTATTACCAAAAAATACTTCCGCAGGCTAAACTCAACCACGCATCTTATCAACTTAAAAAACGCTACTTTCCGAAGAAAAAGCGCTAGCTTTTTCGAGGAATGAAAGGCCTTGACTTTACTTTCCGAAGAAGAAAAAACAGTGCTTTGGTAAATCATTGACAAACGTACATTTCTGATTTAGAATCCCCTTCAGCTATGTAAATTAAATGTCTCCGATCTGCCGTTCCTGTAAACGATTGGTTTTAAGAGACTAGAAAACTAGGCTCTTTTTTAATCCCAGAGACACTTTACCTAGTAGCACATTAAAAATTAAATAAAAGCAGATTCAATTAGCAGCGAATCTAGCTTTAAATATTTTGCATATAAATCATGCTAAATATTGAGAATACGAATCTTTTCTATAAGATCAGCTCGATTAATAGAAAAGAGTAATACGTCAATTTTAATTTTCGATCCCATTTTGGGTGAGAAAATATCGGATTTCGCATTCGCGAGAATGTGGAGTTCGTTACTTTGAGCAACGAAACACTTCTAATTTCTTAGAGGTGTATAAACTCTTTAAGTTACTTTCGAGTAATTTTTTTGGAGAGTTTGATCCTGGCTCAGGGTGAACGCTAGCGGCGTGCCTTAAGC
>CAYIWY010000005.1:0-92813 GCA_964367355.1 uncultured Gammaproteobacteria bacterium | reverse complement strand
TTCCTAAAGTACTGAATTTTACCTTAGGTGGTGAATTTCGTTTGCGAACTTACAACAGGAAATTTTCAGGAGTTATTTGGAATTCTTTTTCGCTATTTTAGCAATAAAGAATCCTATTGAGTCATTATCTTGAGGGTAAATTCTAACCGCTCTTGCAAGTTCGGCGTTGAGATCTAAATGCTCCCAATTAACTAACCCTTTCCTAGTCTTGACACCTTTGAACTCGATTTGCTCTATCCTGGCAGTAGAATACTTTTTAATCAAAGAGTTGACTATTGCCTCGTTTTCTTCGGGACTAAAAGCACAGGTTGAGTAAACCATTGTTCCGCCAGGCTTTAGCGCCTTAAACCCTGACTCTATCAACTGCTTTTGAACCTTAGTGATCCTATATATTAAGAGCAAACTCCATTCGAGAAATTTATGAGCCTTGTAGCGAAGAATTCCTTCGGTCGAACAAGGTGCATCCACCAAAACTTTGTCAAATGTTTCAGGATAAATATCCCCAAGGGCAGAAGCGTCTCCCAAATGATAATCAATAATTGTAATGCCCAATCGAGTAACTGCCTTTTTAAGAATTTGCATCCGTTCCTCAGAAATATCGTTGGCGAGTATACTTCCCTTGTTTTTCATCAGCTCAGCCATTTGTGTTGTCTTGGATCCAGGAGCCGCAGCTATATCCAGTACTTTTTCCCCTGGTTTAGGATTTAGAGCGATTACAGGCAACATTGAGGCAAGTTCCTGAACGTAGAAAAGACCTGCTTCATGCTCAGGGATGTCACCAAAATAAAGTTTAACCTCAGGTGGTAAACGAAAGGCATTCTTTGTGAAACTGAGTGGTTGCAGTTGCCAGGAATATAGTTTTGCAATCTCTAAGAATTTACTAGCTGTTGTTTTTAAGGTGTTTACGCGAATAGTTTTAGGCAAACTTTGAAATGAACTCTTTATGACCTCTTCAACCTCTTTACCAAATAGTGCCTGCCACCGCCGTTTAAGCTCCGTAGGCAACAATTCTATCACCTGAGATAAACCTTGTTTTTCTAATAAATCTGCTATCTCTTCATCGACTAAGTCTTTCTGTTGTCTTGTAAGAGTAGAAAGTTGAGGCGATAGGCTAAGTTTGGATAGTTCTTTTGCTAAAATGAATGCTTCTTCCCTAGTGGAAACAATATAATCACTATAAAGTCTCACCCAAGGATGGTTTTTCATATGTTCGTCAGGGACTACAGATATAACTCTTTTGTCAAAAACTTCCTTTGATATTACGATTTCACAATCTCTCCCAATCGAATGCTCACTGTAGTCAGCGATTACTAAATCTGCCTTTTTCAGTAAAGCATGGTCTTTTTCAGCAATGAAAAGCGGGCCGTAAGAGTGTGCTTCGAATTTGCTTTTTTCTTCAACCCCAATAAATTGTTCGACAAGATCTAATTTGTATAACTTGGCTTTTTTCTGAAGTTCTTGTCTTTCTTTGACAATTTCATCAAAAGTCTTGCCAGTAAAGGCCATTCCATAAAATACTTTCATATTACGCCTTATTATAGACGTGGAAATAAACAAATCCAAGAGTTTTTAGCTCTTGACAACTATACACATTTGTATATAATATATACAGATATGTATATATGAAACATAAGCTACTGCTATGAACACGCTAGATTCGGAACAACTGGAAATTAAACCTAGTCAACGAGAATTTAAACTCCTAGAACAACAAGACATTTATGAGAACCTCAATCAACACCTTTCTGAGCAAGAAAAGGAGCAAAAATCAATCCTGGAAGCCAGAGACGTATTAGGAGAAACGGCTGAAAACCTTACTGATGAGCAAGTCCACAGCTTGGTAAGTGAGATTCAGTATCTTGTTGACACTTGGGTCGAGGAATTCGAAAGAAAAGTATATGAAGGCAAAACCTTAAAAGAACTATTAAATCCAAACTGCCATGAATACACAGCTCAGTCAAAATAACAACTTAGATCCAAGAAAAGCAGTAATTTACATACGAGTTTCTTCCGAAGAACAAGTTGAAAACTTTTCTCTCGGAACGCAAGAAGAAATCTGCCGCAGAGATGCGAAGTTTAAAGGTTTCGAAATCTCTGAAGTTTTCAGAGAAGAAGGAAAGTCCGCAAAAAACATTACAGGCAGACCCGTTCTTCTTGAAATGCTTGATTATTGCAGGAAAAACAGAAAGGAAGTTAGGGCAATTTATGTTTATCGCCTTGATAGGCTTTCGAGACAAACGTCTGACTATCTTGCTATCAGGAAACGATTATTTGAGTACAACATTTCGATTATCTCAGCAACTGAACCTACAGGAAACTCACCTACTGAAAAATTATTAGAAACCGTCCTCGCTAGCTTTGCTCAACACGATAATGACGTGAGAAGTGAACGAACAAAAAACGGTATGCGAGCCAGGTTCTTATCTGGTCTTGTAACCAACCACGTTCCTCTTGGATACATTAATCAAGGTGGTTACGCACTAAAAGATCCTGAAACTTTTGATCTGTATAAGAGGTCTTGGGATTTAATGGCAACAGGAACCAAAAGCTTGAGAGAAATGGCAAACATTATGCGCGATTGGGGTTTAAAAGCTGCTGGTCCCCAAACTGTCCAGCATATGTTTAGGAATAAGTTCTACATGGGTATTCTCTCCTCTAAAAGCTATCCAGAGGAGGTAAAAGGTCAACACACACCGATGGTGACTGAGAAACAGTTCTATATTGTCCAGTCAATTTTAGAAGGCAGAGATCCAAATAGGCTTGTTTTGCCCAGAAAAAGCCGGGATAACCCAGATTTTCCGCTAAGAAGAATTATAAGGTGCGGAAAGTGCAACACACCGTTTACAGGTGCTTGGAGTAAGCACCACCGCTACGCATACTATTTTTGTCGAAAAAGATGTGTTGGGGCATCTGTGCCTATTGGAACGCTTAATGAAGAGCTAATAAAGCTGCTAAATCACCTTACTCCCACAGAAAAAGCCACTAATCTCTACTGTACCTATCTTTTAAAGACCTACAATAGAAACCTTAGTAACTTGAGCAGGATCAAAAACAGTGCGGATGAGGAAATTAATAAGCTGCAAGCATTACGACAAGTTCTCATTGAGAAAAATTTAGCTGGAACTTTCTCAGATGAAATATTTAGGGAACAGAATTCTATGCTTGAACAGAAGATAATCGTAGCTCAAACAGCTAAAAACGATTCTTTGATTGATAAGTACGATATTAATGCCATAACTGATTTCATTAAGAATAAGATTAGGTATTTGGCAAATACATACACAGAATCAACGTTAAATCAGCTTCGCTGCCTTCTCGGTTCGATATTTATGTCGGGATTCAGTTGGGACTATCCGGGATGTTCGAACCAACAGATTAGCCCATTGTATCAACCTATTCTTGATGCTGAAGAGTGGGGTGTACGAACTGGCTGCCAGACTAGGATTCGAACCTAGATAACGGGATCCAGATTCCCGTGTCCTACCATTAGACGATCTGGCAAAGTCAAGTGATTCTAACAAATTTAAGCTCTGAATTCAATTTGCTTCCCAGCTATTAAAATGACAGAATTAAAGTGTGATTGAAATTAAAGATTTAACTGACAAAGAAACCTGGGAAAAATTTTCGCTGGCAACAAGCCCGAATAATTTTCTTCAAGGTTGGAATTGGGGGGAGTTTAATCTTGCCTTAAAACGACAGATTTTTCGCCTAGCTGTCTATGACAATGAACAACTAGTCGGCGTTTGTTTAGTCGTTAAACAAGTTACAAAATTGGGAAATTATTTATATATTCCGCGCGGACCGATTTTAAGAAACTGGCATAAACACGAAGAGTTCGACCAATTAACTTCTTATCTTAAGGATTTAGCTAAAAATGAAGATTGTATTTTCATAAAAATCGAACCACCAGTCGGTGATTCCAAAGATAACCGTGAACTTTTCCAAAATCGAGGTTTCAGATCGGCGGTAACTTTTGTCCAAGTTGAAGATGCCTGGCTTTTGGATTTGAGTAAAAACGAAGATGAGCTTTTAGCCGACATGCGCAAGACTACCAGATATTTAGTGCGCAATGAAGTAAAGAGCGGCGTTAGAATCGAAATTAGCGCCTCACAGACGGATATCCTAGAGTTTGTTGAAATGTTATATTCCACGGCTACACGCAAAAATTTCGTTAATCACACAAAAGATTACTACATCAAA
The DNA here is from genome assembly GCA_964367355.1 of uncultured Gammaproteobacteria bacterium. GTDB lineage: Bacteria > Patescibacteriota > Microgenomatia > Woykebacterales > RBG-16-39-9b > CAYIWY01. The sequence goes on along the minus strand of CAYIWY010000005.1, from coordinate 88,613 downwards.
CAATTCGAAATGCTTTCCCGGGATAATGAAATGCGCATTTTCAAGGCAATCAAAGACAATAAGGTTCTGGCGATGGCAGTGATAAGTTTTTATGGTGAAATGGCGAGTTACTTACACGGAGCGTCGGTAGAAACTACGCAGTCAGTTGGTTACGGTTTGCAATGGGCAGCGATAACCGAAGCCAAGAGGCGGGGTATGAGGTATTACAATTTTTGGGGGGTAGTAAAAGATAAACATTTTTATCCCGGTCATCCGTGGTACGGGTTTAGTTTATTTAAACGGGGATTCGGTGGTTTTAAATACGTTTATTTGAGAGCCCAGGATTTACCAATTAACAACACCAAGTATCTGATTTATAGACACGCAGAAAAGTTAAGACGTTTAAAGAATCGAGTTCAAAGCGGACATTGGGAAGATTAGCTTTGACAAAGTAGATATTTTAGGGTATATTAGGCTCCATCGTGCGCGAGTAGTTCAGCGGTAGAACGCTTCCTTGCCAAGGAAGAGGTCGAGGGTTCAAATCCCTTCTCGCGCTCCACAGTTTTAGCCTCATTATTGACTTTAAAATTTCCTAGTGCGATAATTTCTTTAAGTGAAAATTAGTCAATCTCCAGAGACCTTAACATTAAAAGATAATAATTACTTATTAATATTTGTGATACTAATATTGGCGATCCTTACTGCTCCAATTGAAATATTAATTTCGATTTTTCTGTTTGTAATAGAAATTCTCATTTTAATTGGTGGAATATCTATCACCTCTCATTTTGATAAGAAAACAGGTAAAGGTAGTGTTAGAAAAACTTGGCTTTTTGGTAAACGAAGCGAGGAGTTTTCCTTAATTGATGTGAGTAACTTAGAAACAAAAACTTTATGGAACCTTCAAATAGTAGGTCCAAAACCACACTATTTAGTACTTCACCTAAAACACAATTTACCTATTCAAATAGATTATCCGAATTACTCTTCTAATGCTCAACACAAATATGGTAAAGCAATTGCGGAATTTCTTGGTATAAACTACTCTTAGTGGCTTATTTAACAATGTTGATAAAACCTTGCTAAATAAATCTCAGAAAATGCCGTGATTCAATTAAAACAAGGGTGGGGTACGGAATTTTCTTCACAGCCTCGATAAGTTCAATTAAACCGCTTCGCGTTTTGCAACCACTTCGTGGACTAAACGCCCTGTCTGGAGCTCCATAGACTTTAGCCTCAAAACTGCATACTCTTAACTCCAAAATTTTGATTTACTTAAATAAATGAAAAGGGAACTCTACAAAAATATTGCTCTAACAGTAGCTGTTTTCCTGATAGCTCTGCTTATCAGTTATTTTATTGGACAAACAATTGGGATCAACATACTCAATTTTAGCAATCTAAGATCACTCAATATCTTAGCCTTTCCATTACCAGTAATAATTACCTCGGTATTTATTTTAATGAAATTTAAAAAAGCCAAAGTTAAATTATTATTGATTTTCTGGTTCGTTTTATTCGCGCTAATTGTTTTTTTGAATTTAATTGGTGTTAAGTTTTATTTATTAAACCAATTGGATAATGATTTTTGTGTACAACCTACTAACTCAACTACAACCAACGATTATATGAACAACAATTTCTGTCCACAGCCTTAACACACTGTCTGGAGCTCCAGTTAACTTTGTCCTAAAGTTTTCAAATTGGTCTTAATATGATTAATTGGGACTTCTTTTTTAGCTTGAATAACAATGGGTCGGTTTAACCCTTTCCGATCATAAACGATATGACCACCTGTAGTTCTCTTCAGAAAGCAACCTTTCGATGTTAAGTACTTTTCAAATAAGAGTCGTTTAATCGGGCGTAAAGGCATTTAAATATAAGCGGGGATTTTAACTTGTTGTTCTGATTGTTCTACTACTTCTGGGGGTTGGTAGATATTATCTAGTTTTTGCCAGCCAAATTCTTGTAAAACTTCTTCAAGCGTTCCTTTTTCTTCAATTTCTTCAAAAAAAATGTTAATCGCTTCTGAAAAGCTTTTTTTAGCATCTTCTAAGGAATCTCCAGTGGCTGCAAAATCTAGTGCTGGGGTATAAGCAACAAAATATTTATCTTCTTTAATTATCCAAACAGGAAGTTTAACGGCTCTTTTCATATAAAGGCAGTATACACCAATAATACAATTAGTCATCCAATCAAGCAATCAGTTACTTTAAACAACATTTAAATACTATAAAAAATAAGTACTCTCATTTAAAACTTGAGTGGGGTAGGGTATTTTCTTTACAGCCTCTAAAAGTTCAATTAAACCGCTTCACGCTCTGCGCTTAGGAAAGCTAATGATCGCTGAAGTGCTCTGCGTCTAGGAAGACTTAACGCCCTGTCTGGGGCTCCACATCTTTTAGATTCATTTACCAAAGATCTATTTATAATAATATTTAGTTGATATAATAAATTTGATGAAGAATGGTTTTTTAAAAAATATCGTTTTAATCGTAGGTGTTTTTTTACTAACCTTTGTAGTAACCTTTTTTATTGGGCAAATACTCGGGATTCAAATCCTTAATCTTGACAATTATAAATACCAACACCTCTTAGCACTTCCATTACCAACAATAGTTACATCACTATTTATCTTAATAAAATTAAAAAAAGATAAAGTTAAGTCATTATTATTTTTTTGGTTGACCTTATTAATACTTTTAGTCCTATTAAATTTTATTGGAATAACGTTTCATTTAAATATCTTAAATAATGATATAGAAACATGTGAAATACCAACTAGTGAAACCACTATCAATGATTATATGAACAACAATTTCTGTCCACAACCTTAACGATTTGAGTGTTTTTGTTGGATATTTAAACAATTCTTGCAGTACTATTTAGAAAATAATTACATTCTTTCAAAACTAGCGTTAGATAAGGGATTTTCTTCACAGCCTCTAAAAGTTCAAGTAGATCGCTTCGCGCTCTGCGCTTGGGAAAGCTAATGATCGCTAAAGCGTTCTGCGTCTAAGAAGACTTAACGCCCTGTCTGGGGCTCCAACCTCAAAACCAGCATAGTTGATGTTTATTTAGTGATTTGTAATAATGATGTATACTAGCATCATGTCGATTGACTGGACAAAATTAGTAGAAAAATACAAAGGTAAATGGATAGCTTTAGAGAGTGACGAAAAAACAGTTGTCGGAAGCGGTACGACCTTATCTGAGGCAATTCAACAAGCTAAGTCAAAGGGAGTAAATAAACCCGTAGTAACTAAGATACCAACCAAAATTATCCCCTACATTAGTTAATGGATTTTCCTTATAAACAACTGAACAGAATAACTAGAAGGCCAATTATAAACATTCTTGTGAAAAATAATAATGAATCTCTAAACTACGAGGTTTTAGTTGATTCAGGGGCTGACCATAATTTATTTAATGCAGAAATTGCAGAAGAAATTGGCATTAATGTTAAAAGTGGGAAATTCTTCCAAACCCAAGGTGTCGGTGGTGTACCGCTTGATTGTTGGTTGCACCAAGAGGTTACCTTATTTGTACCTGGAGTTAGTTTTGTTACGGTACCTGTTGCATTTACTTACGGTCTCCCACCAGAAGGACATGGTTTAGTAGGGCAACTTGGTTTCTTTGACCAATTCACCATTAAATTCGATTACAGGAATGGTGTGGTTAGAATAACCAAACCAAACGAAAGAGAACCGAGTTAATTTATCTACCAATCACTTGCAATAAATAAAAACTTTCTTTCAAAACTAAACTTGGATAAGGGATTTTCTTTACAGCTTCAAAAAGTTCGAAGATTGCTTATCCTGGGTTCCAGAGGTTTTCTTTTGTAGATTGTTTTGTAGTTGAGAAAAGTACTGAGGTTTACAGTGAAGTGTATTAACTACTAAATTCCAAGACAGGGACTTCTAAAACCTTCTCTGGCTCCTTATCACTTTGGACAAGTTCGTCGATTTTCTTTGAGGTCTCAGCCGAATAGTATCTTTCCCCACATTGAGTACAGACTTCAACAGGCACGTCTTTAATTACAGAAAGTTTGCCTTCCCAACGAAAATCTACATCTATGTTCTTTATCTCAGTTGTTCCTTTACAAAAATAGCATTCTTTCATAAATTCTGATCTATACGTCTGCTTATAATTTTCCTAAATTACAGAATGTGCAGCGAATCTATATTCGATCCTTTAAAGGCCTACTTCTCGTTTTGTAATCAACCCATTTTGGTAGCTTTGGTTCATAAACTGTTACTATTAGTATTCTACCATCTCGGCTGCCACAAACAATATGCAAACTTTTATTTATAAGTTTGGCTCCAATTAAAACGCTTTCTCCTCTTAAATCTTTGGGGTAGTTTTCAATTATTTCACCAGCTAAAATTGCTTTCTCAATTTCTTTAATTGTTATGTGTTCTGCTTGTCTTTCAGTATGTGCGTGTTCTGAAAGATCATACTCATTATTACTAACTTTGTTTTGGATTTGCTTCAAGTCCATTTAAATGAATTAAACCACAGAGCAAAGACACAGACAAGTTTAGATAAGATTTAGTAAATATGCACTTTCTTTAAGCACTAGAGTTGGATAAGGGATTTTCTTAACATCCTCGAGGAGTTCATTTAGATCACTAAAGTGCTCTGCGATTAAGAAATCTAAACGCCCAGTCTGGAGCTCCATTACTTCGGTTTAATACCACTTGTATCTAAGTAGTGTATAATACGGTTTATGGCAAAAAGAGCAACTGGTGTCGGGAAAAGGTCACGTACCCATTCACACAAAACCAAAAAAAGACTGGCGATTAAAGAAACGTTTTTAGCTCAGAAAAACTAGCCTTTCAGCTAGTTACTGGAAACTTTAAACTTTAGTTAACTTTATAGTACCTTTTAAGGGGTTACACCCAAACTGTCTTCTATTACTTTTACTCGTTCATCAGTCTTATCAATTCGTTTTCTTTCAATATCTAATGCATCCATGTAAGATTTGATCTCTCGTTCTAGATTTAACAGGGAAAGTGTATGTGTAGCCAATGTTTCTGTATGTGTATTCAATATCTCTGTATGCGAATTCAACAGCTCGGTATGTGAATCCAATGTTTCCCTGATTGGGTGAAGCTTTTTGTCCAATAAGTTTTCCAAGGCCTTCAAGTCGTTTTCATCCATAAATTGTATTTAATATTTTATGGACTCAAAAGTCAACTGTCGAAAAATACAATTGGTTTAAGTCATGCTTAAAAGCATTGTGGAAAGTAATTATTATCTTTAAAAACCAGAGAGGGATAGGTATTTTCTTCACAGCCTCTAAAAGTTCACTTAGATCACTAAAGTGCTCTGCGTCTAAGAAGACTAAACGCCCTGTCTGGAGCTCCACGGTTTTAGCCTCAATTTTTAACTAATAATGATGGGACAGTAGAAACTTTTCCCAAATTGAAGAGGCTGAGATACATCGGTAACACTTCCGAGGTAAAATATGTTACCTAGAAAGGAGTGTTTACTACGATGTATCAGCTGACTTTAAAACCAAGAACAACTTTTGATAACTGGCGGACCTTTGCTAACAACTGGAAACTTACACCAGAAGGCCTGCGAAGCTCCAGTTTAGAAAACTAGGAGCTTCTTTTTTTACTTAATAAAGTACAGCGTTTCTTTTAAAACTAGAATGGGGTGTGAGATTTGTCTAACAGTCTGGAAAAGTTCTAGCAGTGTCCACTCTGGAGACCCAATATTATTAGCCTCAAATTGACACATACACATTCAAAAGTCATAATTAAAAAGATGGAACAAGTGATTAGTGAACAGACGCAACAATCTCAGAATCCAAAACCTTTTGATCAATCCAATGTACCTATTCCAGTTAACATAGAATCGCAAATGGAAACTGCAAAAATAGTTTCTTTTATTTCTGTAATAATATCAATCTGTTATTGTGGACTCTTTTTCATTTTTTGGTTTTCCAAATTATATTCAACTTACTCAGAATTAAGGATAGGGGTATTTAACCTAATACCTTTTTACCTAGAAGTTTTGCTCGCAGCTATTTTGCCAATATTAAATTCTGCATATTCCTTTTATCTTTACAAAAAAGAAAAGAAAAAAGAAATTGTAAAAAACAGCTTGTTGTGGAGTACTATATTTGGTCCCGCTTTATTTTTCGTCGGGTTTTTGTTTTTGGCTTTCGCTATTATATGGCCAATCTACTCCCTAACTTCCAGCTTCTAGCAAGTAGGAACCTTCTTTCAAAACTAGTGCAGGATAGGAGATTTTCTTAACAGCCTCAATTAGTTCAATTAGATCGCTAAAGCGTCCTGCGGCTAAGAAGACTAAACGCCCTGTCTGGAGCTCCATGTTTTTTAACCTCAATTTTTGATGCCAAATTAATTAAAATTATTAGTGGTCGGTTCCTAGTTGACAGAGTTGATATAGTAAACTTACTATAAAGGAGTTAACTATGAACCCCCAAAAAAACTTACCTTCCGAAATTAAAGACTTAGCTTCCAAACTTCCCGCAGACGTCACCTTTCACGCCTCTGATAAAGGTGGTTTCTGGGTAGATTCACCTAACTTACCTGGTTGTTTTGCTCAAGGTGATACTTTAAATGAAGCAAGTATAAATTTTAAGTCAGCTGTGTTTGATTATTTCGATATTCCTAGTGAATTACAAAAAAGTATTATTTTATCCTACCAGTCAGAGAACTTGTTTGAAGGTAAAGAAATGAAATCAAGACAAGAATCGGTTAGACTGGTTTCTAACCCCGTACTTATTCCAGCTTAGTATCTACAATGCGTACCGACATTCCAGATTTTGACGCTAAGAAGTTTGTTAAAGCCTTAGTAAAGTTAGGTTTTTCTGACGCAAACGGTGGCAACCACCAATATAAGTTTAAACACCCAACTAAAACCCCTACAGACGGTGCAAGACCGTTTTTTGTATTCCCCCACGATATTAAGAGAGACAAGCACTTTCAAAAAGCTTTAGTTAAAACTCTTATTGTGACCTGGGGTTTTAGTGAAGACGAGGTTTTTGAGGCTTTGGGAAAGAAACATTAACTGAGGGAAACTCTCTTAAGGTGTTTAATTGCTAAAGTAACGCCTGTCTGGTTCTACATCGGTATAGTCTCACATTAAAAAAAGAGAGACGCAACTGATTGTTACGTCTCGAAGCACGAACTTCGTACTCATTTGGCAAATTTCCTAACAAATTTGTCGACCCTACGACCGAGATTCAAGAAAAAATGGGTTCTCTCTTCTATAATCCCTACTAAGGCAATTAGTCCAAGACCTGGCCAAGTCAAGGCAATAATAGCCCCGAAAAACAGGAAAAATCCCAGTGTTATATAGCCGAGAGCAATACCAACGAAAAAAAAGAAGACATCCTCGATAGTGTTCACCCCACTGATTGTTTTCTGCTCTCCTTCTCGTTCGGACATGAAGTTCATAAATCTAATCAGAACTACCAGGAGTCGAGAACCAACATACCCGACTGGCAGCCAACTGATACCCAGGGCCCACCACAGCCAACTCTCCATCACCTCTTCTCCTTGTCTAATTTCGCCTAGTTATGCTGCATTATACACTTGTATTCAAGTGTCTCGACCGAACATTTCAGTCTGGTTATTTTACCCAACAAAAAACTTAAATTGATAATTAGATAGTTGTTTGACAACCATAAATCGTTCAACTTACTATTTAAGAAAAGCGATGACGTTAGGCAAGGAGGCATAGGAAAGGGAAAGAACTTTCTTTCCCTTCCTTTTCTTGAAAGCAGCTTTTTTAAGAAAAGTTTGAAGAAAATTCTAAAAAAGCTAAAAAGTCGACTCTTTAATTTCCTTGGGTTTATCGATCAAATCCTCAATAAACTCCCTTGCCTCTAGAGCTTGTTTTCGGCTCAGGCGATCAATTAACATCGTCTCTTCTGTTCGTAATTTTGGGATTATATGAAGATGTCCGAAAATTGGTCCACAATCAGCCTCAAGTTGAGCAATTTCTTGCAAATGCAGATGGCGAATTTTTTCCATTCCCGGCCCTAAGCGAGTTATAAGAGTAACTTTATCTTTATATATTTGGAGTTCATCAGGAAAAAGTTGGAAGGGAAAAATTGATTTTACTATAAAAAGAGGTTGTACCTTGGTTGGGATTGCTTTTTCTTTTTCTAGCTCTTTCTCGAGTCCAGGAGCAAATTGCTCAAGTGCTTTTTTCTCGATTTTTCGAGCTTCTTCTGGATCCAGCGCAGAAAACTTCGTCATGGCTCACTTTTAGCACAAAACAACTAAAAAAACTAGGCTTTATCGGAAAACTAGGTTTTGACAAAAATATATTTCTGCTTTAGGATTGATGTCAATGAAAAGAAACCTGCTTATTTTTTCCTTTTTTGGTTTTTTAATACTTGGTGGTATTATTTTTCTTTTTTCAAATTTTACTGCCTTAGCCACAAATAACGGCAGTCAACAAATACCAGAAGAATTCAAAATAGAAGGTAAAAATATTATCAATTCTCCAATCGATTCTTACTACGCTGCTTCTCAGGATAAGGGTAATTCATTATCGTCAATCGGGAGATCTGATAGCCGCCCGGTAATAATCGACAATTTTCTCGCCAAACACAATTCACCCATGAGTGGTTTAGGAAAGATATTTGTTTCTGAGGCGGACAAATACAGCCTTGATTATCGACTTATCCCAGCAATTGCTTTCCAGGAATCTACATTGGGCAAAAGAATGCCTCAAGGATCCCATAACGCCTTTGGTTGGGCAATTTATACCGGAACCAATTCAGGTGCTAAATTTCATGACTGGCAGTTTGCCATCGAAACAGTAGCCAAAGGCCTAAAAACCGATTACATAGACCGTGGTTTGAATACTCCTGAAGCCATAATGACCCGTTATACCGACAGTGATGGCTCCTGGGCATTTGGAGTTAACTTTGCAATTGAAGAAATGACCCCAAAATGAATTAAGTATTTCCTCAAAACTTGACACCTTGGGAATTATAGGTTATAATTACGAAGTAATTTGTCGCAAGACAGATTTTTTTTGTCCCGATTGTATCGGGATTCTCTTTGGCTCCCTCGATTTATCGGGGAGACGATGTTAAAGTTTATTTCCCGGACGTTTGCCCTTGTTACGATTGTTTTATTGGCAGTTGTAATAAGTCCCACAATTTCAAATTCTACTGAAAAGACCCAGGCGGTGGAAACACCAACTGCTTTGGGTACACAAACACAAAATCCAGACGTGATTGTTTTTGATGTGGTGGCTGCAAAAGATGATCGTGTTGGTCGTTTAACAAAATATTTTGCTGCCAAGGTTTCACCTTTTACTCCTTATGCTCAAAATTTTATTGAAGTAGCTGACCGTTACGATATTGACTGGACTCTACTTCCCGCGATTGCCAATCTCGAATCACAACTAGGGAAAATGATTCCCGCTGGTTCATTCAATCCGTATGGCTGGAACAACGGTAACTTTAGATTTTTAAGCTGGGAAAATGCTAATGAAACCGTAGCCCACGGCTTGCGTACCCGTTATGCACCAACTGGCGACATTACACCATTTAGAATTGGTAAAATGTATGCTGCTTCTCCCACTTGGGCAGTTAGAGTGGCGAAATACCAAGCTGAAATTCAGGCGTTCTAAATTCAATATTTCTTAAACTGTGCTAATATTTAGCGCATGAACCTTCGATTTCAAGCTGCATTAATAATTGCAAAACTTTTTAAATTCACAATCAATAAAACCGGCGGTGGCGCCACAGCCGCCCCAGGATTAGCCAGTTTATATTTTGAACCGAAAATTCTCAATAAACTTGCAGCCGGCCTTAAAACGACAATTTTAGTTACCGGAACAAACGGAAAAACGACCACTAGTCGACTTATTGGTAATCATTTGGATAAACTTGGCATAGACTATATTCACAATCGCCAGGGTTCGAATCTTGAAAGAGGAATCATTTCTTCTTTTTTAAAAAAAACTACATTTTTTGGAAAACTACACACAACAACTGCTCTTTTTGAGGTCGATGAAGCTGCGTTGCCGTCAGTAATTACCAAACTTTCGCCAACAGTTCTAGTAATCACCAATCTATTTCGCGACCAACTTGATCGTTATGGTGAGGTCGACAATATTCGAAAGAGTTGGGAAAAATGTATTGCCAACCTTGACGAAAACACAACACTGATACTAAACGCTGACGACCCAACTCTAGCGTACTTAGGCGAAAATGTACGCTGCAAGGTGATTTATTTCGGTCTCAACGACACACAATATTTGAATGAAGAAGTACCACTGGCTGTTGACAATATTCGCTGTCCCAAATGTAAATCAGAGTTGAAGTATCGCGGTTACTTTATCTCACATCAAGGACATTATTCTTGTCTTAAATGTGGTTTTAAGCGACCAGAAACCCAAGTAGTCGCCGCAAAAATAAAAACCCTGGAAAATCTAAGTACCTTTGATTTAAACGACAAAAATGAAATTAATCTGGATTTGACCATAAACACCCCAGGCCTCTACAATATTTACAACTGTTTAAGTAGTTACGCCGCCTTGAAAGAAAGCAAATTTAATCTTGATAGTTTTGCACTCACTGCCCGTGATTTTAAACCGGTTTTTGGGCGAGCTGAAAAACTTTCACACCAAGGTCGCAATATCATAGTTGCACTGGCGAAAAACCCCACCGGATTTAACGAGATCATCAACACTTACCTTAAAAAAGAACCGCAAACAGTTCTAATTTTAATAAATGATTTTATCGCCGATGGACGCGATGTTTCCTGGCTTTGGGATGTTAACTTTGAACAATTAAAGCCCCTCAAGCATAAATTTTTAACTAGCGGTGTTCGTAGTGCCGATATGGCTTTGAGACTGAAATATGCCGGAATTGAGAACTACGAAAATATTTCGACAGTCGAGGATGCACTTGAAAAAGGTCTTTCGTCGCTTCCACAAGAGGGTACACTACTAATAATTCCAACCTACACGGCCATGCTTTCACTTAAAAAACTGTTTGTTAAAAAAGGTATTAGCGGTGAATTTTGGGAAGATTAAAAATAAGTAAAAAGTCAAAAAGAAAAAGTAAAAAAATAATTTATATGAACACTAAGCTTAAACTAAATATAACTTGGTTTTATCCAAAGGAGATGAGCACCTATGGGGATCGCGGTAATATCATCACCCTTGTCAAAAGAGCAACTTGGCGCGATATCGAAGTCAAGGTTGAAGAAATCGGCCTCAAAGAGGAACTAAGACCAGACTGGACTGATATCTACTTTTTCGGTGGAGGCCAGGATCAATCCCAAATTCAAGTTGCAGAGGATTTAAAACATTATAAAAAGGATTTTTTGAATCAAGAGGCAGACGATAAAAAAGTTTTCTTGGGTATTTGCGGTGGCTACCAACTTTTTGGCCATTATTACCGCGACAGTGATGGAAACGAACTTGAAGGTTTGGGTATTCTAGATGTTACAACCACCGCCGGAAAAGAGAGAATGACGGGTAATATTTTGATAGAACCAACCTTTATAAAAGAAAAATTAGTCGGTTTTGAAAACCACTCTGGAAAAACAGTGTTGGGGGAGAGAGCAAAACCCTTTGGAAATGTGATAATTGGTTTTGGCAACAACGGAAAAGATCGAACAGAAGGAGCAATTGAAAATAATGTCCACGGCTGCTATTTACATGGCCCTGTTTTACCAAAAAATCCACTCTTTGCTGATTATTTAATAAAATTGGCACTGCAAAAACGCTTTGGCGATCTTGACTTGAAATTTATCAACGATAATGAGGAAAACTTAGCCCACCAGACGGCAGTTGAACGTACACTCAAAACTCATTAAATGGTGCGGTCGAGAGGAGTTGAACCTCCACGGGTTGCCCCACAGGCTCCTAAGGCCTGCGCGTCTGCCAGTTTCGCCACGACCGCTTACTTATTAACCTAAGCATTATAGCAAATCCCCATCTTCAAAGGTATCTTAAATACTTTTCTGTCTAATAATTTCTAAGATTGATCTTGACAATTGACCCATAGTATGGTATATTATTTTCGTTTGCCAGAGAGTTTCTGGTAACTAGTGGTCGTTGACAGGACCGACAGAGGTGAGTAGCCCTGCGGAAGACCGGACGACAAAGGAGTAGTAGAGAGATGTCGGTTAACGTTTATGTGAAGGAAGAGGTCGAAAACCAGGAAGGATTCGAGGCGGTGGAGCGTTCAGGAGGAAAGCCCACCCAACGCTGGCACGACCACTATTTCAAGGGTCTCTCCATCCACCGAGAGCATGGTTGGCACTTCTCCCTACAGGAGTTGACGGACCAGATCCCTGAGTTCATTCGGGAATTCGTCACTCATTTAACCTTTCGGGACAATATTCCAACCCGACCATCTCGAAAGCTTGGAGTTTACAAGCACGGAGATTCGGAAGCCGAGCTTGACATAAGTCCCTACAGCCACGGAGAAAACTACGAGTTGAAAATGTGTGGTAAAGACCTAGCAGAAATGCTCACTCTTTACCGGGGTATTCGAGCTGGCACCTTACAGCCAACTCAAAGTTGGGAAGGAGAGCAGACTGGCTCAACTGACGACAGCAGTTCGCATCAATCAGAACAGCGAAACTCATTTGAGGACCCAGACGACGATCCAGGCGATGAAGATCTCCTTCACGAAGTTGAAGACGAGAATGAGGACGACGAGGAGGACGATCCACAATCTGACTAAGATCTAGGCAGAGAAGACACACGCACTGCTTGCCCAAAAGCCCTAAGTGAGACTTTCACCTAGGGCTGCTTTTTTTCCGTTGTATAATCCCTATATGAACAGAGTTGTCGCCTTTGGAACCTTTGATATTTTTCACCCAGGTCATATTTCTTTTTTAAAACAAGCAAAAAAGCTAGGCGACTATCTTCTTATTGTCGTGGCTCGTGATCAAAATACTCTCAAAGTTAAAGGTAAGCTGCCAAGAAACAATGAAAAGGCCCGTCTCAGGGCGGTTCGAAAAGCAAAAATTGCTGATAAAGTTATTTTGGGATCAAAAACCAACAATTATTTTCGAACCTTGAGAACTAATAAAATTGACTTAATCGCTCTGGGTTACGATCAAAAACCAACTATTTTTGAACTTAGGAAAGCTTTAAGAAGTCATCGCTTAACGCAAGTGGCACTGCGGCGTCTTAAACCTTATAATCCAGCTAAATATAAATCTTCGAAGCTAGACCGAAAAATTTAATATGTCGAATAATTTTGAAAAAAACAGCAAAGGTTTCTCTTTCACAGCTCTCTTTTTGATTCTACTGGGTATAGTTTTTCTCTTAAACAATTTCGGGGTTTTATCCTGGGATCTATGGCAAAATTTGTGGAAATTCTGGCCAATTTTACTTGTTCTCTTTGGAGTGGAGATAATCTTAGGACGAAACGCCTCGGTGAAAAGTTTTGTTTTTTTGTTGATTTTGATTTTTTTAGTCCCAATCATTTTAGTTTTGAATCCATTTACGGGCAATCCACTGGCCACCAAAAAAGTGAACTTTGAAAAACCATTGGGAAATCTAACAAAGGCAAGTTTGAGATTTGAACTACCATCGACCAATTTAAAAATCGGAAACCTCAATGAAAATTCAACTAAATCTTTTTCTGGCTTCTTAAAATATTCTCAGGTTTTACCAAAACCCAAGCTTACTGAAAATCGACAGTTTGGTGAAGTCGAATACAAAATAATTCAAGAAAACAAAAAGCAAGTTCCGTTGTCGAACAATATTGGCAATAGCGGCGAATTTAAACTGACTAGTTCCATTCCATTAAGGCTTTCTTTTGTTTCAAATTCCGGTGTATTTGATCTGAATTTAAAAAAATTACGAGTCACAGAGGTAGAAATAAATTCAAAAACCGGTACAATCAAGGCTAACTTTGCCAAAGATTTTTCAACCAAAGCTTATTTCTTTACCCAGGCTTCGTTGATAACTCTAACGATTCCCAAGGAAGACGGGGCTTCCTTAAAAATTGTTTCTTCTTTTAAATCATTAAAGATTGACTCGACTCGCTTTAAACAGATCGATAAGGAAAACTATAAATCAACTAATTTTGATCAAGCTGCAATTAAAATAGAAATTGAAATAACCGGGTCTGCTTCGAGTATTGAAATAAGGTAATTTTACTTGACAATTTTTATCACTAAAGCATACAATCAAGCAGATGAAAGTTTTTAGCCATATTATTATGCTTAGCTTTGTCCTTACGGTTACTAAGGGCGGTTTTGCATTGGGGGCCAAAAGCTAAACCGCAAATCAAATAGAGAAGACAAAGGCCCCCAAAAGGGGCTTTTTTAGTGGGTAAAACTTGGGAAGGTGCGAAACTTTGTTGGTGATCCCAACAGTCGTCCCGCTTTGTGAGTTTGAGACTCATACTTCCCACCAAACAAATTCCCACGAAAAGTGGTTGGAAAGGATCGAAGGACGAGAGGAAAGGAGCCCGTTACAAGAGAGAAAGGTTGATCGTTAAGATAAGCATGGAGGTTACATGTCTTCAGGAAGAAAAATAAGCGAAGAACCTGACCTTAAGGTGAAGGATGGGGCAGTCGTTGTTGAAGATGAGGTTGGTCTTTTGACCAGAACTATTCCAACTTCATTCGTAACCAGAGCTACTCAGGAACGACGCGAGGCCTTAATGGGAAAAATAACCCGTCAGCATTACGGAATGGAGTAGGTATGGAACCGCCATTTGCTGACACTAAAGCGACAAAAACCGAACGGATATACGCACAATACGTTAGTGTTTGTGCAAGAATTGGACAAGCAACTGCAAAATCAGCTGGTCAAAATATCCCGCAAGGAAAGTTGGAAAAACTTTACTACGAGAGATTGAGACTCCAACTTGAACTTGGTGATTTTTTCGAGGTTCGTTGAAGCAATAAAACCCTTGGTAACAAAATTGTTGCCAGGGGTTCCTTTTTGTCCGATGGACAATTTGCTTAGGTTTGTTAGAATACACCTTATAACTCGCTTCGCGAGATATAATTCAAAGCTAAAATTAATAATAGCTTTAAGGAAACTTCAAATTATGGACTTAGTACCAATGGTGGTGAAACGGGAACCAAACGGGGAACGCGCATATGATATTTTTAGTCGGCTTCTTGAAGAAAGAATTATTTTTCTTGGTGGGCCAATTAACGATGACGTGGCCAACGTGATAATTGCAGAGTTACTTTTTTTGGATAATGAAAATTCCGATAAAGATATTTCTTTCTATATAAACTCACCCGGCGGGCACGTACACTCAACTTTAGCAATTTATGACACAATGAAGTTTATTAAAGCCTGCGTTTCCACAGTTTGTGTTGGTATGGCTGCCTCTGGAGCCGCGGTTTTGTTAGCCGGAGGCGAGAGGGGCAAACGTGTTTCACTTCCTAATTCAAAAATAATGATTCACCAGCCACTAGGGGGAATTGAGGGACAAGCTAGTGATATTCAAATCCACGCTGAAGAAATCTTAAAAACCAAAAAACTACTTAACGAAATTTTAGCTAAAGAAACCAAGAAGAAAATTTCCCAAATTGAAAAAGATACTGAACGCGACTTCTTCATGAGTGCAACCGAAGCTAAAAACTATGGTATAATTGATAAAGTAATCGAAGGAAGGAAAGTCAAAACTCCGCTCAAGTAAAGTTTTGAGACTTGATTTGTTTTGGACGGTTAGCTCAGCTGGTTAGAGCGTCGCATTGACATTGCGGAGGTCACAGGTTCGATCCCTGTACCGTCCACCATATTATTATTTACCTAACTGAAAGGCTGCCTAAATGGGAAAAATACTGATCTATATTAATATTATTGCCACCCTTCTCCTGCTTTTTGCCGGATTTGATAAAATTCTCTCCGTTGGAATCCTCGATACAAACGGACTCATTTTAGTAATCTTCACTTCAGCAACTTTTTACCTGATTACAATCTTTTTGCAATTAACCGTCAGAGGTAAATAAATGCCAGAGCAACTAATTAAAATTGTCGCCTCAGGTAAAATGGTTGAAATAAAAGCTTCAATTGGAAAAATGGTGTTTGCCAATTTTCTTTCCGGTATGGCCTGGGGTCTTGGAACAGTAATTGGAGCTACGTTTGTTTTGGCTTTTTTACTTTTTATTCTTAGTCAACTAGATACTGTTCCATTGATAGGTGATTACATTTCTGACATTCTTAATTATGTTCAAAATACCTCAATCAGGCGATGAAAAATAATCTCAATGATCTTCGACACTCCAGTGCCCATTTACTAGCCGCAGCTGTTTTGGATATCTATCCAGATACAAAACTAGCAATTGGACCAGCGATTGAAAATGGTTTTTACTACGATTTTGACTTCAAAAAACCGATTTCTGAAACTGATTTACCAAAAATTGAAAAGAAAATGACCGAAATCGTTAAATCTTGGAAGAATTTTACCCGAATTGAGGTTACTAAAAAAGAAGCATTGGCGAGATTTAAGAACAATCCTTTTAAAATAGAGCTAATCGAAGAATTTTCAAAAGAAGGTAAAACACTCTCCCTTTACCAAAGTGGAAACTTTGTTGATCTTTGCAAAGGCGCTCATTGTGAAAATCCAAGCAAGGAAATTGACGCGTTTAAACTACTTTCTATTGCCGGTGCTTATTGGCGTGGTAGTGAGAAAAACCCAATGCTGACTAGAATCTACGGAACGGTTTGGCCAACAAAAGCCGAACTAGAAGATTATCTGACTAAACTTGAATTGGCCAAAGAAAGTGACCACCGCAAAATCGGTAAGGACCTTGGACTTTTTGTTTTTTCTGATCTTGTCGGCAAGGGTCTGCCTTTACTCACCGGAAAGGGTACAACTTTCAGACGAGTTTTGGAAAGATATATTGTCGACCTTGAGTTGTCGAAAGGATACATACACGTCCAAACTCCACCGTTAGCCAAGGTCGATTTGTACCGACTTTCCGGCCACTACCCATATTATAAGGACACGATGTACCCACCGATGGTAGTTGACGACGAAGAACTAATACTCCGTCCAATGACTTGCCCACATCACTTCATGCTTTATAAAGCGGAGATTCATAGCTACAAGGAACTTCCGATAAAACTAGCTGAGATCGCAGAGCAATTTCGTTATGAAAAAAGTGGTGAACTTTCTGGTCTGATGCGAGTTCGTATGTTTACATTGTCCGATGCGCACATTATTTGTAAACCAGACCAAGCAAAAGCCGAAATTAAAGGTGTTTTGGATTTAATCGAAGAAGTCAACCAAACATTGGGTTTAAAAAAAGGCGAAGACTATCGGTTTAGATTATCTCTCGGTGACCGCAAAGAAGTTAAGAAATATTTTAAAGCCGATGCTGCTTGGGATCAGGCCGAAAACCTTCTGCGAGAAGTTTTACAAGAAGCAAAAGCACCGTTTTTTGAAGCTGAAAATGAGGCTGCTTTTTACGGACCTAAGATCGATATTCAAATGCGAAACGTTCTCGGAAAAGAAGAGACTGCTTATACGATTCAATATGATTTTGTTCAACCCAAGAAATTTGACCTAAAATATATTGATGATCAAGGTAAAGAAGCGGAAGTTGTGGTTATTCACCGCTCTTCAATCGGAGCAATTGAAAGAATTATGGCGTTTTTGTTGGAACATTACAGCGGCAAACTTCCGACTTGGCTTTCCCCAATCCAGATCGAAGTTATTCCAATTTCAGACCGCCATTTAGACTACGCGAACAATGTGCAGGAAGATCTGCAGAAGCAAGGATTTAGAGCCGAAGTTAACGGCAAATCAGAACCAATGGGAGCTAAGATTCGCGACGCGCAGATTCAAAAAATACCTTATATGCTGATCGTAGGTGATCGGGAACAAGTTAAAAAAGAAGTTGCCGTCCGTGATCGTGATGGTAAAAACCTGGGGACAATTTCAATTGAAAATTTTGTCACCCATATTCAAAAAGAACTGCCAACTTAAATGCAGCAACTCACTTCTGCTAAAATAATTTTACAAGAAGGCGGCATAATAATTTTTCCAACCGATACGGTTTTTGGAATCGGTTGTTTAGTCAACTTTCCAAAAAGTATTGAAAAACTTTATCAAATAAAAAAACGAGATGTCGCTAAACCAACTTTAGTTTTGGCTAGTAGTGTCGAGAAACTGGAAAAATTGGTAGTTTTTAACGCCAGAGCTAAACAGCTAGCAGACGCGTTTTGGCCGGGCCCTTTGACTATTTGCCTCCAGAGTAGAAAAAGTGTCCCAAAATCGATCCTAGGACCCCAAAATACCTTGGCGGTTAGAGTTCCGGCACACAAGTGGTTGCTAAACTTACTAAAACAGGTGGGAGTCCCGCTTTTAGCCCCTTCTGCCAATTTTCAAGGTGGCAAACCAGCAAAGTTTTTGGCTGAGATTGACAAAGAACTAATTATACTGGTAGACTACGTTGTCGATATTGAGCCTGAAGGACTGCGTCCTTCAACGATCATCTCGTTTGAAAATAACAAGAATTACAAACTAGTTCGAGCTGGACCAATAAGTAAAGAAGTAATTGACCAGGTTTTTTCAAAGACTTAGAGTTAATTCAGGAGTAAAAAAAATAGGAAAATACTACAAATTAAATCTAAATATTCGAGCAAGCGAAGTTCGAGTTTTAGGTATTGATAACAAACAAATTGGTGTCATGAAGCTTACGGAAGCTTTAGAAAAAGCTAGGGAACAAGATTTAGACCTGGTGGAAATAAATGAAAAGGCGAGTCCACCAATTGTTAAAATTGTAGATTTTAAAAAATTTAAATACGAAGAGGCCAAAAAAGAAAGGCTTGCCAAGAGAAACACGCATGAAACCGATACGAAAGAAATTTGGCTCGGGCCTTTGATCGGTAAGCACGATTTGGAAAATAGACTCACTCGTGCATTGGAATTTTTAAAAGGCGGAGACCGGGTTAAATTGACAGTCAAATTTTCCGGTCGTGAAATGAATCATCCGGAATTTGGACACGACGTTTTAAAAAAATCGAAAGAATTTTTGGCAGAGTCCGGAGAACCAAGTGGGGAAGCGAAATTTTTTGGACGTAATTTAGCCCTTTCGTTTAACCCAGTGAAAAAACCAAAGTAAAATGAAAAGTAAATCAGCAGTAACAAAAAGATTTAAATTAACTTCTCAAGGAAAAATCCTCCGTAAAGGTGGGCTGAGTTCCCATAAGAAACTACATAAATCAGCTCGCCGATTACGATCTCAAAACGAGCCTAAACTTGTAGCCAAAGCAGATGAGAAGCGAATAAAAAGAATGATGTTAAAGTAAAAGACAACAACTTATGACAAGAGTAAAAAAAGGTATTACAAATAAAGCCCGCCATAAGAAAATCCTTCAAAGCGCCAAGGGTTATCGTGGTGGTCGAAGTAAACTTGTTAGGACCGCAAGGGAAGCAGTAATGCATGCAGGCTCCTATGCTTACGCTGGTCGAAAACAACGAAAGCAACAAGCGAGAACACTCTGGATAACTAAAATAAACGCAGCTCTTGGAGAAGACGTAGCCTACAAAGATTTCATTAATAACTTAAAAAAGCAAAACATTCTTCTCGATAGAAAAGTACTTGCTGAAATTGCGCAAACCGATAAAGATACTTTTTTGAAGCTAATTGAAGGTTAATTTGACCAGATAACTTATAGTGCTTCAGTGTAATTGCCCCATAGTCTTGACATTTGTCACATTCTCTGCTATACTAACTAAAGTTAATCGGTTCTGTAGTGGGAGGCTCATGTAGGGCAGGCGTGAGCTTCCCACCACCGGACCGATTTTTTATTCCGATAAAAAATACGTCTTCTTATTTTTTGCTTCAAAAAACATCCTTTTTTGTTTTCTGAAATAAAAAAATCTCTTTTTTTGTTTTTCACAAACTTCTTTTTGTTGCTCAATTTAGGCTTTTTTTGTATGATAAGCAATAGCTTATGCTAAAAGTCGAGCTTCTTCATAAAATTTCAAGCGATTTGGGAAAAAAATTAGGTTCTGTTGAGACAATCGATTCTCTCGAGAAAACCCGTATCGAGTTCCTAGGTCGTAAAAACGGTGCAATTACCAATTTATTCGCCGAAATTCCAAAACTTTCAAACGAAGAAAAGCGAAAAATCGTCCCACTCTTAAATAAACTAAAAAAAGAGGCCGAAGAAAAATTCGCGAAAATTGGCCAACGACTCTCAAAAATTACGCCCAAAAAAATAGACGAAAAGGATACTACGGACATTTATTTACTTGATCCGACAATTCCCACAGATAGGGTAGACATTGGCCACAAACACCCAACTCTCTTGGTTATCGATGAGATCAAGGAAATCTTTCACTATCTTGGCTTTGGCTGGATGGATGGACCTGAAGTCGAATTTGACTTGTATAATTTCCAAAAACTCAGACTCCATAAGGATCACCCCGCCCGTGATACTCAACAAACCTACTACATTAACCAGGAAGTACTACTACGAACTCAGACTTCTACAATGCAAATTCGCTATATGGAACAACATAAACCACCGATACGGATGCTTTTTCCCGGTCGTGTATATCGCCGGGAAAACCTTGATGCAACTCACTTACCAGCGTTCTATCAGCTGGAAGGACTCCTGGTTGATAAAAAAACCTCAATGACCGAGTTGATCGGCGTTTTGGATTTATTTGCCAAGAAAATGTTCGGTGAAAAAACTAAAATTAGAATTTACGGTCATCATTTTCCTTATACGGAACCTTCTATTGAGGTTGAGGTGCTACACAAAAGCGGTCGGTGGCTCGAGATACTTGGAGCCGGTATGGTGCACCCAGAGGTTTTAACAAATTGCAATATCGATCCAAAAGTTTATCGGGGTTTTGCTTTCGGGATGGGACCAGAACGTATTGCGATGCTCAAATATGGAATCAGTGATATTAGATCATTTTATTCAAATGAGATCGAATTTTTGGAGCAATTTTAATGTTACTGCCACTTTTAGCCTTAGAAGAATACGTAAAAATAAAGCTCTCAGTAGAAAAATTGGCTGAAAAATTACTTTTATCCGGAACCAAAGTCGAAGAGATAAAAAAAATTAACGGCGAAATCGTTTTTGATTTAGAAATTACCCCAAATCGAGCTGACACCTTGTCGTTTTACGGAATTGCGCGGGAAGTAGCTGCACTTTTGGATCTGGATTTAGAACCTCCGGACACCAACCTAATTCTTAACTCAAAAATAGTAAATCGAAAAATTCCTTTCAAAGTTGCCAACAAAAAGCTTTGTCCGTACTATAGCCTGGTAAAACTGGAAAATATTTCGATAAAACCCTCTCCGAACTGGATCGCTCAAATTTTAAAACTGTCCGGTATCCGACCACTAAATAATGTCATTGATATCACGAACCTGGTGATGCTCGAACTGGGTCAGCCGATGCACGCGTTTGACGCTGCAAAAATAAAAGGAATTCCAGTAGTTAGAGCCGCGAAAAAAAGTGAGGTTGTAGTGACATTGGATAATGTCGAAAGAAAACTCCCAGAGGGAGCAATTATTATTGAAGATGGAAATAGTTTAATTGATCTAGCGGGTTTAATGGGTGGAAAATCGAGTGAAATCGACCTGAAAACAAAAGCAATCTTACTCTTGGTTCCTTTTTATGACCCGGTGGCAATTCGCAAAACTTCACTTTTTACCGGACTTCGAACTGAAGCTTCGTCTCGTTTTGAAAAAAAACTTGATCCAAATATGCACCCAACCGCTTTGAACCGGGCGATTAAACTGCTTACCGAAAACGCTGGCGCGACTTTTGCTAGTACGATTACTACTGTGGGTTTCCCCGAACAACAAAAAACAATAAACTTTGATACTACATTAGTTAAACAAATTCTCGGAATCGATTTGCAACCAACTGAAATTGTCAATATTCTTTCCCCGCTTGGTTTTAGAGTTAGCTCTCAACCATTAAATGAAGAAACAATGTCGATCACAATACCATCGCATCGACCTGATGTCAGTTTGCCGGAAGATATTCTCGAAGAACTTGGGCGAATTTACGGCTACAACAATTTCTTGAAAAACCTACCTTCTGGGGAAATTCCTTTACAAAAAGAACTTTTTGAGGAAGATACAGAACATTTCGTTCGGGAAAAATTGATTAATTATGGCTATTTTGAAACAACCGGTTATAGTTTAGTTTCCGAGGCGGATTTGAAAAAGATATTTGTAACTCCAGAGAAGACAATCAAGGTTTTACACCCCACTAGTTCAGATTTTGTTTTTTTAAGACCCAGCCTGATTATAAATTTGCTCAAGGCAATCCAAGTAAATCAAAAACACTTAAGTTTAGCGTTTTTTGAAATCGCCAAAGAATTCAGTAAAGAAATCGACCCGAAAACAAATCTTCCAAAACAAGACCGTTCACTTAGCTTTATCTCAACACGTTCTTTTGGACAAGTAAAAGCCGAAACCGAAGCTTTACTCAAAAGTTTTGCTATTAATTTTAAGCAGGAAGCTCTTCCAGATGAAAAACCTTTTTCTTACGGTACAAGTTATAAAGTCGGCGAAGCGGTAGTCGCCCAGGTGGCAATTGTCAGTCCAGAAGTCCTAGATAATTTTGAAATTATATTAAATACCACCTTCGCTTGGCTTGATTTTGAGTATTTAGCAAAACAAACTTTGCAAACTAAATATCTAGGGGCTGGAAAATTCCCAAGTGTTTTTGAGGATATTTCTTTTTTCGTTGACCAAGAAAATCTAGCCTCAAAAATTGTCGAATTCATCGAGGAATTCGATGAACTCTTGGTTAAAGCCTGGATAATTGATGCTTTTAAAAAAGAAAATAAATTATCTCTCGCCGTGCGTTTGGAGTTTCAAAATCCGAGGGAAACACTTACAAGCAAAGTGGTGGAAAAAATAAGACTTAGGCTTGAAAAAGACCTAACTAAAAAATTTAGGGTTAAGGTTAGACAAGACTAAGCCGCTCTTGATTTGAATACAAGAACGGCTTTAAGTCTCTCTGCTTCCTATTTGTTTACTACCGTCTGACATACCCCTTCATTGCCTCCCTGCGAATACTGGCTCTTTGTCACACCCAACTTTCTTTGTGTGACACTCCTTCTCTTCAGCAAGAACTTTGCTAAAGATCTCTTCCCGCTTGCTGGTGCCCACAACAGTGTAGCGCGAGGCACCCATGAGCGACCTGACTTTGCTTTGGTCACGAGCCACTGGCAGTGGTTTTTCCCAAAGCCTATCGACGCAGATCAACTTTTGCAAAATTGTCTGCAACTCTTCGAGAAGACGATCCAACTTTCTCACCTCCTTCCTACTCAAAATCTGATCAAAAGATCTCTATGGCCAAAGTAGTAGCATAAAATAACTATTAAATCAACTAGCAAGGAAGCCCCCTATGGGGAAAATACTGTAATCAAAATTGAAGAGGCATTCGAGTTTCCAGCATCATCGGTGGCAGTTACTGTGATCGTATAAGTACCGTTTGCTACACTGGTAAACGATCCTTTGTAGGGAGCATTGCTGTCGGTTTTAGTTTGGGGAACGGCTGTATTTATAGTAAATTTAACTTCAGTAATATTTGCCGGGGACGTCACAGTCGCTTCAACAGTAAAGTTTTTGGTAACAGTAGCACCACTACCTGGAGAAGTAATTGTGATTGTTGGCTTTATATTTTCTGGTGCCGTCACACTGGTGTCTTTCTCTGTTGGGGGACACGGGTTGCAATAGGTTTGTCCATTTTTGAACTGTTTCCAGTATGGATCGTACATAACTAAATAATATCGATCCTCAGAAAGTCCTGCCGCCTCACAAGCTGGAGTTGAGAGCAAGCCAGACGGTTTGCAGATCCGTACTTTAACCCGCATATCATCTACTTGAGGTAAGTTATTTTTATCAAAAAGTTCACTTCGGGTTGCAACTCCAGGATTATTGGGATTCGGTCGCATACCAGTTTGGGAATCGACTGCCATTTCAACAATTCCTTCAGGTCGTATAAAATTTTCCTGGGGCTTACCTTTGAGAATTGCCTCCATAATATCGTGGTAGATTGGGGCAGCTCCGGTAACACCGGAAGCAAGAGCTGGGTTCATTGGGGTATTGTCGTTATTTCCCACCCAAACTCCAACTGTATAGGAATTGGTGTACCCAAAAGTCCAGTTGTCGGTTTTATATTCGCTAGTTCCGGTTTTTACGCCAATACCATCGCGAAAATGTAGTCGATTGGCCCAATAAGTACCGTAGCCTTGGGATTTAGCATTTTTATCTGACAAAATATTATCCAAAAGATAAACCTGAGTATAAGGTACCAATTGTTCCCCATCTTTTGGTTTAAATTCCTCCAAAACTTTTCCCGAAGAATCAGTTACCTTTAGAATCGCAACCTTCGGATGATATTTACCCTGATTACCTAAAATTGCATAAGCATTAGTTAGTTCATAAAGTTTGATTGCGCCACCCCCAAGGGTTAGTGAGAGACCATAGGTGTCAGGTTTATTCAAAGTTGTAATCCCAAAATTGCTGAGAGTTTTTAACATCGAGGGCAAACTGATCACAGCTAGATGCTCGACTGCCGGAATATTTAAAGAATTTGCCAGAACATATCTAGTTTGACCGGGGACAAAGTAATTACTATCGTAGTTTAGAGGTGCGTAACCACCACCAAAATCAGTTTTTTGATTCAGCCAAAGGGTGGACGGAGTAAAACCTTTTCCAAATCCGGTTATATAATTGAAAGGCTTGAGAGCACTTCCTGGTTGTCTTAAACCTTGAGTGGCGACATCAAAATTACCCTGAATATCAGTTGCAAAGTAATCCTTAGAACCAACCAAGGCCAAAATTTCCCCGGTTTTCGAGTTTTGAACAACTGCAGCTCCATTTCCAACTCGCAATTTTTTATTTTGGGCGGAGTTGACTTGATCAAGGACAATTTTTTGAGCCTGCTCCTGAATATCAAGATCTAAACTGGTGGTAACTTGTAAACCACCTTGCAGGACTCTCTGCTCACCATATTTTTCCTCCAAGAGTTTCTTGACATAAATTGCAAAATGCGGCGCCTTAATACCCTGCCCGAAAGCAGCAAATTTTACATCCGGTAACTCCTTAATTGACTTAGCCTCTTGTTCTTTTTTGATATAACCATCCTCCCGCATTCGCCTTAAAACTGAGGTAGTTCTGGCGATATAAGCTTTTGAGTCGGAAGCAAAGGGCGAATAAATGCTAGGCGATTGGGGTAGTCCGGCTAAAATCGCTGATTCTGTCAGATTTAATTCTGAAACATCCTTACCAAAATATTGGTTGGAGGCAGCTTCAACTCCCCAAGCCGTACCGCCATAAGGGATTTCGTTTAAATAAATCTGGAGTATTTCGCTTTTTGAATACCTTCTTTCTATTTGTATCGATAAAATAACTTCTTTAATTTTACGCGTGACTGTTCGTTCTTGACTCAGGAGCGCGTTTTTTACGAGTTGCTGCGTGAGCGTAGAACCGCCTTGAAGTTTCTTATCGACAACAATTTCTTTGAGGGAACGGGCAATACCGCTGAAATCAAAACCTTTATGGCGGTAAAAATTTTGGTCTTCGATCGCAATTGTAGCTTGTTGCAGTTCCTTTGGAATTTTATCAAGCTTAACCAGTGTTCGATTTTTATCACCATAAATATTGTAAAGTAGTTTCTTGCCGGTGCGATCGAAAATTTTCGTACTTTGAGACGGGCTACGATCAGTTAATTTGGTTGGGGAGGGGAGATCCTTGGCGAAATAGCCAAAAGCAATTGCAGTTGCCAAGATCGAAACCACAAAGAATATAAATCCAGCTGTAACTAAAGCTGCGAGAATTTTAACTTTTCGTCTCTTAGTACGACGAGACTTCAACAATCGACTGTGGGATCTTGGCGGTGGTGGCAATATTGAATAACTCATCTTATTTAAAATATGAAAAGCATTTGTCGTCGTTGTATTTTACCATAAAGTTGACTATCATTAAACACGTTACTTTTTGTATTATTTAAGACATATGGACTTTTTTGATGAAATCACAACTAGAAACGTAGACACAATTTACCCGAGCAAGAAAGCTCTAGTCGAAAAACTTTCTGGCAAACAAAAACTCAAAATTTATTTGGGAATCGATCCTTCAAGCACAAAAATCCACCTTGGCAATGCGATTGCTTTGCGAAAACTCAAGGAATTTCAAAATTTGGGTCACCAAGTCATTCTTTTAATTGGCGATTTTACTGGCATGATTGGGGATCCGACTGACCGTAATGCAGCCCGCAAACCACTAACGAAGGAGGAAGTTTTGGCCAATGCTGCTACTTACAAAAAACAAGCGGAGAAAATTTTAAATTTTTCCGGCAAAAACCCAGCTGAGGTGCTTTACAATAGTCATTGGCTCTCTAAGCTTACTTTTGAGAAAATAGTTAAATTAAGCTCGCATTTCACTGTTCAGCAAATGCTGGAGCGCGATATGTTTCAAAAACGCTTGAGCGAAAACAAACCCATCGGCCTGCATGAATTTTTATACCCGTTGATGCAAGGCTATGATTCGGTCGCTATGAACGTAGATATCGAGATCGGCGGTAGTGATCAGACTTTTAATATGCTGGTTGGGCGTGCGCTGTTGCGTGATCTAAATGGGAAGGAAAAATTCGTTATCACCCTGCCGTTACTTGAAGGAACCGACTCTCGAAAAATGAGTAAATCATTCAACAATAGTATTGATCTAACAGAAACTCCAAATGATATGTACGGAAAAGTTATGTCTCTAAAAGATGATTTAATCTTGAAGTTTTTTGAAATGACAACTGATATTTCACAAGGTGAGCTGAAAGCGATACGAAATAAGATTAAAGTCGACAATCCAATAAACCTTAAAAAGAAGTTGGCGTTTACACTGGTTGAGCAGTACTTCGATACGGAAACTGCCAAAAAAGCGCAAGCGCAGTTTGAAAGGGTTGTTCAGAAAAAAGAAATGCCAGAGCTAATTGAAGAAATCGAATTTTCGAGAAATATTCTACCAAAACCTTACCACTTTTTTCTTACCGAAACTGGTATGTGTGAATCTGTTTCCGAAGCAGCCAGACTAGCTTCCCAAGCAGCCGTTTATTTTAACTCTGAAAGAATTGAAAATATTCGGGAAATGTTTAATACTGAACTTTCGGAACTGACAATTAAAGCTGGAAAAAGAAACTTTAAAAAAATAATTTTTACCTAACACTATGAATTTAAGCAAAAAAGCACGAATCGTCTGGATAATTCTATCAATAATTATGCTTCTCTCGATTGTAATTGCGCCCCTTTTAGTTACTTTATCGTATGGTCGCTAAACTAACTTTAGCTTCATCAATAAAAGTTATTCCTTTGATCGGGCCTGTCTATCAAAAAAAACTAGCAAGTTTTGGAATTTTGACAGTTGAGGACCTACTTTATTACTTTCCGTTTCGTTACGAAGACCTTTCCGAAAAAAAATCGATTGCCGACTGTGTAATTGGCGAGACAATAACAATCAAAGCAACCCTTTGGCAAATCACTAAACTGCGCACCAAAACCGGCAAAACCATCATCAAGGCAACTGTCAACGATTCCTCCGGGGCACTGGATATTATTTGGTTTAATCAGGTCTATCTGCTTACCGTGTTAAAACCCAATATGCTGGTCAATTTTTCCGGAAAGGTGGGGATGTTTGCTAACAAAAGAACTCTTTTCAACCCAAGTTATGAAATTATTAAAGATTTACAGATTAACCCGATTCATACTGAAAGATTAGTCCCAATTTATTCTGAATCAACCGGAGTTAGCAGTAAGTGGCTGCGCACAAAGATATTTAATCTTCTGGAAAGTAGTCTGGAAATCAGGGACTTTTTGGATACAACTTTTTTGTCAGAGCAAAAATTAATTGATCTTAAAACCGCACTGGCCGAAATTCACTTCCCGACAACTTTTGAAAAAGCTACCAAAGCTCGTGAGCGGTTAGCTTTTGATGAACTTTTAATGCTCCATCTGAGCAATCTACAACAAAAAAAGCTATCAGAAAGCAAACAAAGTTCAGTTCGATTTAATTATAAAAAGGCAGAGTTAAATAAATTCCAGGAAAAACTCCCCTTTAAACTTACCGCCTCGCAACTTGACGCTATTTCCGAGATTGAAACCGATCTGAATTCAAAAAAACCAATGAACCGCTTGCTACAAGGCGAGGTTGGTAGCGGTAAAACAGTTGTCAGCGCCTTTCCAATACTAGCTTGCATTTTAAGTGGTTATCAAGCTGTGCTACTTGCCCCAACTGAGATTTTAGCTCGTCAACATTTTCAAACAATCAATGAATTTCTCGGAGGTAAGTATAAGATAGAACTACACACCAGCTCTTCAAAAGCAAACTCTAGCGATTTTGACGTTGTTGTTGGGACTCATGCAGTCTTGAATCAAAATTTTGAGATCAAAAACCCAGGTTTGATAGTCATAGATGAGCAACAGCGGTTTGGGGTCGTGCAGCGATCTTTTTTAAAAAACCAAAAAAGTCAGCCGCATTTTTTGACAATGACGGCAACCCCCATTCCGAGAACTCTGGCTCTGACTATTTATGGAAATTTGGATATTTCAGTTCTTGATGAAATCCCCTCGGGAAGACAAGGAGTCAAAACTTACGTTGTTAACAGAGCAAAAAGGGACGATGCTTATAAATTTGTAAAAAAAGAATTGGATTCCGGAGGGCAGGCTTTTATTATCTGCCCGCTGATTGAGGTATCAGAAACTTTAGTCAGTGTAAAGTCCTCTAAAGAAGAATTTAACCGCTTAAAACAGGAGGTTTTTCCAACCTACAAGCTTGGCTTACTGCACGGAAAACTAAAAAGTACTGAAAAGGAAACAGTCGTGGCAGCTTTCCGAGAAGGCAGGATCGACATCCTGGTTTCTACTCCAGTGGTGGAGGTTGGTATCGATATCCCCAACGCCTCAATTATGCTGATTGAAGCCGCAGAAAGGTTTGGTTTATCTTCACTCCATCAACTTCGGGGACGAGTCGGTCGCGGCAATCGACAAAGTTATTGTTTGATTTTTAGCGAGTCCCAGAACATGTCTGTAATGGAGCGCTTGAAATTATTGGAAAAATATAACAACGGTTTGCAATTAGCGGAAATGGATCTTGAAAAAAGAGGCCCGGGAGATTTATTTGGTACGGCTCAAAGTGGCCAATTCAATTTGAAATTATTAAATAGTGTCAATCTAGAATTGATTGTAAAATCTCGCAACGCGGCACAAGATTTGATTAATGATGATCTCAAGGGGACTCTGCTTGAAAAGATCAGTAGGTTGTCTAACAATGAAATATTGAGTGATTAAAAAACTGTTTTTTCGAGTTAAGGTTGACACTACAGGCAGCTTTTGAATATAATAGGCGAATATATTGCGCAGAAGCATAATATATGTTTTAGAATGGTTTTGTAAAAAATAAAAAATATGACCCCGTTACCAAAACGAAGACTTTCATCTGGCCGACAAGGAAAAAGACGAAAAGCAATTACTCTGCCAAAAACAACTCTAGTAAATTGTGAGAACTGCAAAAACCTAAAAATCCCACACCAAATTTGTGGAAATTGTGGTACTTATAAAGGCCAGGTCCTAGTTGCGCCAAAGATAAAGACAAAAGTTACTAAAGTCAGTTCAAAAGAAAAGTAATATTACTTTCAAACCGAAGATTAAGGTTTCAACACTGCTTATGAAAAAATTGCAAGACAGTCGACACGAAGCTCGCAAAGTAGCACTGCAATCCTTATTTGAATGGAGCTTTAACTCAACTGACATTGAAGAAATCGCCAAAAGAAACCTTGAAAATATTTCCAGTGAAAGTGACAGCGAACTTCCAAGAACTGAGATTGATCAAAAATTAGTTTTTTTCCTGGTAAAAGGTATCACCGAAAATCTTGATACTATCGATAAAATAATCGCCCAGGCTGCCCCCGAATGGCCACTTGAGCAAATCGCCAAGGTTGATTTGGAAACTTTAAGGATTTCAATTTTTGAACTTTATATTGCTAGAAGTGTTCCTCCGAAAGTAGCGATTGATGAAGCGGTCGAGCTCGCGAAACAATTTGGGGGAGAGAACTCAAGTAAATTTATCAATGGTGTCTTGGGGACAGTTGTTAAAGAATTAATGCCCGATGTGACTGAAAGTGCAATGTCAAAGACTGCCAAAAAGAAAGGTAAAAAGACAAAATGAACGTGGAAGAGGGTGTTAAGGAAATTGTCGCCAATCATTTGGGAATTCCCGTAAACGAAATTACCCAAAACTCCTATTTGCAGGACGATTTAAATGCTGATCCTTTAACAATAGCTGATTTAGTCGTCAGCCTGGAGGATGAATTTCAAATCGAGATTCCACCTCATGAGAGTCAGAAATTTGATAAAGTGGAAGATATTATTAATTTTATTGCCGACAAAATCGGTGAAGTCTAGAAAGGGAATTGGTTATTCGTAATTAGTTAGCTTGTAATCTTTTTACAGCTAGTTACCAGTCACTAATTCAATAAAAACTAAATGCTGGAAAATATAGAAAAAAAGCTACAGGTTACCTTTAAAGATAAAGACCTATTAAAAAGCGCCTTTATTCACAGATCCTATTTGAACGAACATCCAGAGGAAAAAATTCCCCACAACGAGCGGCTGGAGTTTTTGGGAGACAGTGTGCTTGGTTTTGTTGTCTCAGAGCATCTTTTTATCAAATACCCTGCCCACGCTGAAGGCGACTTAACCAATTTCCGCTCATCCTTAGTCAACGCCCGTACATTGGCTGAAGTTTCCAAAAAAATCGGTTTAGGTGACTTTCTACTGCTTTCCAAAGGTGAAGAAGCTACCGGTGGTCGGGATCGCCAATATTTATTAGCCAATACGTTTGAAGCACTCCTGGGAGCAATCTACCTTGACAGTGGAATTGACCAAGCAAAAAAACTAATTCACGCGGAACTTTTGCCTAAGCTTGAGGACATTATTGATAAAAAACTTTACAAGGATTTTAAAAGCGCGTTTCAGGAAGTCGCTCAGGAAAAACAAAATACTACTCCCTCGTATAAAGTTTTAGAGGAAAGCGGCCCTGACCACAACCGAACCTTTAAAGTCGGTGTATTTATCGGCGAAAATCAAGTTGGGGAGGGGAGTGGTAAGAGTAAACAGATAGCTGAGCAAGAAGCAGCTGAGAGCGCACTTGCAAAATTTACTTAAATTTAGTAATATCGCTTTCGTTAAAAGATTTAGTATGTTATTTAACTTATGGTAAAGATAAGACTTACAAGAGTCGGAACAAAAAATCAACCAAAGTATCGAGTAATCGTAGCCGACGAGGCAGCGGCACGCAATGGAAAATTCTTGGAAATTCTCGGCCAATACAACCCCACAGTTAAGCCGGTTTTTTTCAAAATCGATAAGAATCGTTATGATTATTGGGTTTCAGTTGGGGCTCGTCCGACCGAGGCGATTGAAAAATTACTACAAATTACCAAGTAATGAAAGAACTCCTACTCTACATTGTCGAAAATATTGTCAACAATCCTGCTGACGTTAAGGTAAGTGAACAAACCAGAGAGTTTGGAGAAGTTGTTCTTGAATTGAAAGTTAACCCAGAAGATATGGGACTAGTCATCGGTAAAGGCGGTAAGATAATTAAGGCGGTTAGAAGTTTAATTCGAACAAAAGCAATTGTCGACAAAAAGAAAGTAAATTTGGTTTTACTTGATCAATAGGATCAGCAGTAACCTTCCACAAGCAGTCATGAAATTTGATATCATTACCCTTTTTCCCGATTATTTTACTTCGCCGCTAAACGAGAGTTTAGTAAAAAAAGCCATCGCAAATAAAATTTTAGACATCACAACTATTGACCTAAGAGATTATTCAGAGTTGCCACACAAACAAGTCGATGATAGTCCTTACGGTGGAGGAGCCGGCATGATTCTAAAAGTAGATATTTTAGCAAAGGCAGTCAAAGCAACAAAAAGGGCTAATTCCCTGGTAATTCTCCCTGATCCGTCTGGAAAAAAATTTGATCAATCTTTAGCCAACCAACTAGCTACAAAAGAACATTTGATTTTTGTCTGTGGTCGCTATGAAGGTGTTGATCAACGATTTCGGGAAAAATATGTCGATTTAGAAATTTCTTTAGGTGATTATGTTCTCAGTGGCGGGGAAGCGGCGACCTTGGTCATACTGGAAACTATTGCCAGGTTAATTCCAGGTGTAATC
The DNA here is from genome assembly GCA_964367355.1 of uncultured Gammaproteobacteria bacterium. Lineage (GTDB taxonomy): Bacteria > Patescibacteriota > Microgenomatia > Woykebacterales > RBG-16-39-9b > CAYIWY01. The sequence continues at coordinate 56,467 of CAYIWY010000005.1, read as the reverse complement.
GGAAACGCGGAATCTTTAGAAGCCGAATCTTTTAGCCAAGCTGATGGCAAATTACTTGAGTACCCACAGTACACCCGACCGGAGATTTTTGAAGATCTTAAAGTTCCCGATATCTTGCTTTCTGGAGATCACGAGAAAATAAAAAAATGGCGACTAGAGATGTCACTAGAAAAAACCAAACGATTACGTCCTGATTTGCTAGAAAAGAAAAGTTAATTACCGGTAAATGGATTGGTTGGACCAGTCGGCCCAGGTGCTACCTGAACGCCAGTAATATCAGAAAATATCGGCGTACGTAGATCCTCAAGCAGCTTCAGATTTTTACTGGTCAACTCTGCTAGGGGACTACCAATCTGATCCTTCGAAAGTGTCGGCAACGAACCAAATGGAGAATTAAGGAACAAATCAAAAGTATAGTTCGCCCCGAGAGTATTACTTGACTTCATTTGCGAAAGAGTCAAAATACGTTTTCCTGACTCTAAAGCTGCTAGAAATGTTCTCAAAGATTTCAGATCTCCCTGTAACCCAATATTGAAAACCAGATTTTCTTTTGAAGAGGTTGGTGTTGCGGGAGTGTTTGGCACACTGCCGGCAGTTTTGTCTGCTGGACTAGCTGACTGCGTGGCGGTTTTGCCTGGTTGGATTTTAAAAGAAGAAACTGCCAAGCCACTATTTCGCGCTAAACCTTGAATACCCAAAACTAATGCCGCAACTTCCTTATTTATCGGCAAAACTGTTTCGACAAACTTAAGATTGTTCTCAAGCTCCTCTTTTTGAGTAGCTAATTCTTCAAGCTTATTGGCTTTTGATTCAATCTTATCTAATCTACCCTTGTTTTTATTTAGTATTTTACTAGAGGCAACAATACTATCTAGTTGTGGCATGATAACTACCGGTATCAAAATCAAGACTACCAAAATACTGACGACCGGAACAATGTAGGCTGTTATTTTTTGTAAAACACTATTAGGCTTCATTTTTGTTGATAAACTCCCTTTTTAAGAAAACTCAAACTAAAGGAAAATTTGTAACCTGACGGATCACCGGTTAAGGAAACAATTTTTATTTTCGAGAAAAAATCCGCTGCATTATCATTGGTCAGGTTATCAATCCATTCCTTAAAAATTGTTGAATTTATGGCCGTACCATCCACCAAAACTGTTCCATCCGCCTGGGCGCTTAGACCTTGAAGGGTGATTGGCTGACTTGTTAACGAGGCTTTGGTAACTTCATCAATCAAAATTGAGGCTGGCATTTCACTTTCTAAAATAGATTGGGTTTTATCCAATTTTTCTTTCAGGGAAAGGTGTGTGATTTCGATTGCGCTATTTTTGGAAATTCTCTCTTCTGCCTGATGTGATTTATTTTCGACAGTGTCGGCACTAACTTTCAAAAAGACTTTATAGGAGATTAACCCGAGAATTATTATACCGACTGCAAAGAGGGCTCCAATTGCAGCAATATTAACCTTCTTCTGGTAAACACCAGCTTTTATTTCTTTTTCAGTTATTTCCGGTAGTAGGTTTATTCCAGATTCCACTTTAGCGTCCTCGATAAAGTATCACGCGAATAATTACTTCTTGGTTTTTTAAAAACAACAATTTTTTAGCGTGATATAAGTTCATATTTTTTAAACCGCCTTCAGCGCCAATCCAACCGCAACACTATACGAAGTTCCTTCTTCAATCAATTTTTGTGACATTCCTGGAGGCAGCGCGATTCCATCCCAAGGATTGCCAATTTGCACTTCAAGACCTAAAGACTCGGCCAAATAAATTACTATTCCGGGTAACTTCGCCGTTCCACCAGCTAGAACAACTCGCTTGACTGGTTTGTCTGGGTTTTTACCACTATAGTAGGCGATTGCCCGACGAATTTCGTTGACAACGACATCAAAAACCGGCTTGATCGATTGCATTACTTTTCCCTCGAGCTGAGTACCGTCCAAACCGTAGGTTTTCATATACTCGACCGCTTGATCAATTTCAAACCCAAGATCGTTGGCTACACCCCTGGCCAGCGCCATACCTCCAGTCGCGATTGAACGCGTAAACTTTATTTGGTTGTCAGAAATAATTGTCAAATCCGTAGTCGAGGCACCAATACTACAAACTAAGGTTGTGGGCGAGCCGGCAATTCGTTGAACCAAGGCTCGGATAACGGCTGTGGTTTCTGTTTCCAAAGAAACTGGGTTCAAACCAGCGGCTTTTAAAATATTCAAATATTTTTCAATCAGGTTTTTTGGAGCGGCAACTAGAAGTACATCCATAATTGTTTTTTTATCCGGTCCCACACGCGAGGAAATTACCTGCCAGGTCAGTCTGACTTCGGAAATCGGTATCGGCACGTACTGCTCGGCTTCATAATCAATCGCGCTTTCCATTTCTTGTTTGGAAAGTTGCGGCATTTCGACAACCCGAGTGAATATTTGGGATTCAGGTAGAGCCGTAACAACCCGATTGGTCGTAATCCGCGCTTCCTTAAGAAGATTTTTTATCGTTTCTGCTAGTGCTTGTTGATCTTCAGGTGCTTCAGAAACAAAAACATTATTTGGGGTTGGGAAAAGACCAGCTGTTACAAATGTGGGAGTTTCGGTTGAACCGGTAAGTTGTACGACTTTGATACTATGTGTACCAATATCTAAACCAAAGTGATTGATGGCAGGCATAACTAAGTAAATTTTAGCATAGATTTATAAAGTTAAGCAAGACTTTTATACTAGGAAATAAAGATAAGTTTATGGCTTAGAAAGAGGTGAGGTTGTTGAACCGTTGTAAAGAACGTAATCAAAAATCGCCGGTAGAGCGGGGTAGAGGCGGGTAACAGTTAACTTTCGGTTAACTCCGGAAGGAGTGGAGCCAATTGAAGTAATTAACGACCCTTGATTCGGTAGTAATTTAGATTCTGGCGTAAATGCATTTGTCGTAGCGCTAACAGCAACATTTGAGTCACTATAAAGCAATCTGATTCTAGCTAAAACAGGATTTCCAACAACACTATCATTTCTACAAGCAGCAGTCGGGAATCTAACAACAGCTTGGTGTTGAAAAGTTGTGGTTGATCCGGATCCAACCGAAGGAGTTTTGACAAAACTTCCTGTAGTTAAAGTTGAACCAGCCTCTCCAATTTCACAAAAACCATTAGATGTTGGACCAACTCCTCCTCTTGCCGAATCTGGATCAAAAGTATATTTAGCGATATTAAAAGTTGGGGTCGCAGAAGCACAAGAGGAACAACTAATTACTGAAACCTCGATTGCTGGTATTGTAGCAGCCGTTGTCCAATAAACTGTCAAACCTTCACTACCAAAAATACTTGCCCCCAATCCTGCAGTCCCTAAACTATTAAAATCACTCATTAAATTCACTTGGGCAACATCATCTTTTTTTATTGCGTTCGGAAATACGAAAACTTCACCCGATCCGACAGAAAGTGTCTTCACATTTACATCTGCTTTTGTTCGATTAACATCGGAGAGGTTGATAAATGCTGAATTGTCCCCAGCTCCAGCAGAAGATGCAGCAGTAATCGAATTGTCCTGAATCTTTTTTAGAGCATTTTCTACTCCAGATTCAGCGGCGAAATAAGCTCGGTTGGATTCATCGGAAGTTGTGGTCTGGCGAACGTCAGTAACGGTTCGCGAGGCAATTGAAAGCACAATTGCCAAACCAACCACGAGAATTAGTAAAAAGATAATTAGGATTTGTCCGGACTGTGAATTTTTGATTTGTTTTGGCAGTGACATCGTATGTGTATTAAATTAATATTAGAACAGGTTTATAACATCAGTCAAGTAGGCTAGTGGCCCCGTGCTGAAATCGAGACTTTATGACTTACCAATGTTTGAATATCTTGTGATCCACCAGTTACACCTTTACCTTGAGTAAAACCAAAGTCAATTGTAAGCAAATAATTAGCTCCAGCTGTTACTGTGAAAAAATTGCTGCAGTCTACTACACTAACCCCGTTAACTGGGTCTCTGTTTGTGACAGTAAGGGCTTCTCGTGTGATATATCCATTATCTGTTGACGTCGCGGCTGAACAAATCCAAGTAATAGAGCTTCCAGAGGCTGTGGTAATGGTCAAAGTATCCCCGGTAGGACCTGGAAGTCCAGCAAGGGTAACTGAGGCTCCAGTAGAATTTCTAACGTCCCGCTGTAAACTTTCGATCAGCAAACTTGAATTTTCTTTAGCTTCATTGGTTATATTGGCTTTATTGGCGCTGCGGATGGTGTTGATAAAAATCGAGGAAGAAACAACAAAAAGAACACCGATGATTGCAGTCGTTACCAGCACTTCGAGTAGGGTGAAACCTTTTTTATTTATGAATGAACCTCTGAGGGTTAAGACCCTCGGTTTCATCTCTAAAGTTTCGTTTTCTTCGGCCTTCATCCGTGGATTAAGAATCCACGGTTTTTTAGAACTCGAAAATAAAATTTTCATCTTTGTAAACAGGTTGTTTGAGTTTGGTTGTGCGAACCGGAAGAATCTGTCCAACTAACTACAACTGCAAATTGTTTAATGTTATCCCAATCTCCAACATTTGGATCTGTGTCATCGTTTGTGTTGCAATTACTTTTCCCAGGTGGGGTAGAACTAACCGGAGTATCGGCGATAAAAACTTCTCTAATATAAGTCCGTGTGTCGACCAACTCAGATCCTAGGGCTGGATTTGCTGTTGGAAATGAAATACAGTTAAAAGTCGTGTTAGTCACATCATTACACGATGGTTCTATTATGTAACCAACTCTTCCATGAGAACCTGCTGGGCAAGAAATATTATCATTAATGTCTATTCCAAACAAATCATCCCAACTTCGTAAATTTGAGCTGTTTCCAGTACAAGAGGCAATGTCATCTAATGTGAATAATCTAACTCCCCCTGGGGTAGTACCATTCATCTCCTTAAGATTTGTAATAATTTCAATCCCTTCGGAGGCGAGACTGGAAGCTTGGGAAGAAGCTTTGGAAAAGTCACTCGAACGGTTGGTTCGAACCGACAGCACGACCAGAGCCATAATCATAATTGTCCCAATGCCAATAGTGACAATTACCTCAAGTATTCCTTGGCCTGATTGAGAGATTTTTGGATTAGAGTGGAGTTGAGCAGAACTCATTACGTAAATTATATCGTTAAGAAACTCATAATGTCTAACTTCATTATAGAGTATCAACTCTGACCAATCAAGTATTATGCACCTACCTTTTTAAATTTCCACTCCGGGAGTGGAAATTTAATTTAACTTATCTAACAGTTCCAGGTATCGATCTCGACTTATACCCGCTGTTTTTAAATTATTTAAAATGATGAAGATTGGTAGTTGTTTATAAGATGGGATAACCAAACGACGTTTTGCACCTTTCTTAGTCATCACGATGTGACTACCTTTCTGGCCAACAACAACTGCACCTTCATGTTCAAGTATTTTTATTAATATACGATAATCTATTGGAGAAATTTTGGGCATTTTGTTAAATGTGGACTGAAAGTTCTTCGATCTCTATTTTTTGTCGGTGAAACTGTCCCTCCTTTTCACTAAAACCTGCTTCTTCAAGAATTTCGGAAAGATTTCCATCCTCCTTTGCCCCAGCTAAAACTAGTGAAAGAGCCTCGGAAAGATTCTTCTTAGCTTGAGCTTTTGTAAGTCCTGCTGAAGCAACATCAAATTCAGGTGAATAGGCTACAAATGGAGCATCTTTAGAAGCCTCCTCGTAGGTTATTTTGACTATAAAAGGAATTATTTTTGTCATACTAATCAGAGAGTAGCATAATCCAAAATGGAAAACAATTAGGTTAGGGTGGTTGATCTGCAAGACGACAAGGCCCGTCCTTGTCAAGAATGTCCACCCCGGTGTGGAAATTTCAGTTGGAGTTGAGGTTGTTGATTTGGTAGTTGTACACGTCGTTTCCGGGCCAGTCGTGACAGGCAGTGTAGTTGTATTTGCCATTAGTATCTTCTTTCGGTACGTCAAGAGCCGCCATCAGTATATAGTGCGCTCGGTCAACTCGATAGTAGAAATAGTCTTTATCATCCCCACCGTGGGTCGGATCATTGGGGATATCTTCATTGGGGAAATACCCCCTTACAGCAGTTGCAACTTCGGGATGCAAGATACCTGACATACGACCACACCAACCGTCTCTCCCTGGCATTTCACTTTTCTCTTCGTAATAGGAAAGGACTGCTTTTTCCAAACTCTTTAAATCTTTGATTCTTTCTTCATCAAGCTTCAAACGGAAATAGTTGAGAGGAGAGTACTTTGCCAAAGAAAAGGAAGGGTTGTAATAAGCGTAAGCATTTAACCCAGCAAAAATTAAAGCTAAAAGTATAATAGCTGAAATAACCCCAAATCCTTTTTGATTTAATCGGATTTTAGTCATTGCAGACTTTGAATGTTCCGGCATTTGCTGTAGTAGATGTGGCTGCAGCGGAGCATTTTGTTTGAGTATTAGTATCATCACCCGTTACCGTTGAAAGTGTAGCTCCAACCACATAATCTACACAATTACCCCCAACACCGTTATTACAGCCTGAAGTAGTCGAATAGAGATAGTTGCCACCAGCAGAATCTGTTGGAAGTCTTCTCATGTAGATAGTTGCATTAGGACTACAGGCTCCAATTGCATCTCCAGTACCGTTCCACAAAGTTCCTGAATAAAGTGTGTTGTAATCGCCTGTCGTAGGGTAAACTTTACAATCGTTATAATAAAGCTGCATCGCGGCCTTAATTTGATTCAAATCAGCTCTCATTCTAGAATCTTTGGCATCGTTAATTAATTTTACTGGATTGATCGCAACCACAACAATAGTAACTAAAACACCGATAATTGCAATTACGATCAAGAGTTCTATTAAAGTAAACGCTTTGCTATTTATTTTTTTCATCATTTCTTAATTCTTAATAATACGTCCTCGTATAAGCTCAAATTTAGTCCGTATATAAGTTACTAATTACTATCCCTAAATAATAATCAGTAATTTGGGTGTTACCAATTACTACATAACTAGGTCGAAGCTGGACACGCTGTACCACTAACACTACCTCGAAGGTATGTGAAGTACTGCGGATCTCCGTTACCGACTGTAGATGTAACACAGATATCTGTGTTGACAGCTGCGGTCGTAATAGCAGCAACGGTTGTACCCGTAGGTAGAGCTGATAGGTTTGAATAATTAGCCATTTCGGACCAAGGGGTTGCGTCACAAGCAGCTATGGAAGCGGCCAAAGACAGTGTTTGTAGACTATTTGTTATACAAGCAGCTGTAGCTGTTCCAATCTGTTGTGCACTAGATCCAGCAGATCGAGTATTAGCGTCCCTAATTCGTTGTAATGGATTGATAGCTACCAAGACGATGACGACTAAAATAGCGATAATCGCGATTACGACCAACAGTTCGATCAGGGTAAAACCCTTTTCAGTCTTTAAGTGAGAGCGAAGTTTTTCCGTCATACGTTCTCACCCCCTCTCAGATTTGAATTATGAATTATAAGCTGACTTATATTTGTACCAATTATGAATTCAGAATTGAAAACAGGTGTCATCTCGAACGAGTAGGCGAGTGAGAGATCTCTCGTCAAAATATTCCTCGAGATGACATAGGAAAAAAAAGAAAGTACCAAAAGCATGATTCTTGATTCATGATTCTTGATACTATTTAACGCTCGGGCAGAGTGTAACATGTATTTATTTTAACCCCATAGATTTCAGATATAATTCCAAAATCTGGTTTCCTACTAGTATTGCAAGCAAGCTTCCTAAAGCTAAAAACGGTCCAAAAGGAACTGTTTGCTTGAAGCTTTTCTTGCCTAACAATATAAGCATAACAGCCCCCAAGGCACCTGTCAAGAAACCCAAAAAGACAGCGACCAAGGCTAGCGGCCAACCTAAGGCAAGTCCTATAAATATGCTTAGTTTAAAGTCTCCGCCTCCCATGCCTTTGCCTTTTGTGAAAAGAATTATTAGAAAGAAGAATAAGCCAATACCAAAGGCAGTGAATAGATTGGGTAAAAGTGTCATTTCGAACGAAGAGAGAAATCCTTGAGATCTCTCGTCTAAGAGTCCTCGAGATGACAAATTAGATTGCTTCGTTACACTCGCAATGACAAAGGTTAATAATTGATATCCAAAGGCAATTACACTAGCTGGTAGTATTATTTTATCGGGAACCAGACCCCACTTAAGATCATAAACTGAAATGACGATTAGAACTGAAACGAGGAAAAGATTAAAGATTAAAGATGAAAGATTGACCGGTGTCAGACACTGGGGGATGAGTGTCTGACACCCAAAGGCGGCCTGACCCCAAGAGAGAAAAGCGATTGTAAACAAGATCGCTGCGGTCAGCTCAACCAACGGGTATTGGATCGACAATTTATGGCCGCAATAGCGGCATTTGCCCGATAATAATAGGTAACTTAGGATTGGAATTAAATCAAGCGTTGCCAGCGTGTGGTGACAGTGTGGGCACTGCGAACGGCCTCCGAGGGTTCTACCTGAGTGAAGTCTAAGAATAACTACGTTTAAGAATGAGCCGATGGCGGCACCGAAAAGAAAGATAAATATAATAAAGAGGGTATCAAGTATCATGTGTCAAGTATCAAGCGACTGGTATCAGGTATCAAGCGTCAAGTATTATGCTTTAACTAATTTCTAATCAATTTCTTATTTATTGCAACCTTTGACAGCAAAGGTTGAACCAAACTGCCGCCTTGGATCCTCCAGCTAAAAATCTCGTTTTGTTCACTTAATTTTCCAAAACTCCTCTTCAAAGAAGCGTCAAACAGTTGAAAAATTTTCCTTCGGAACCAGTTTACAAAACTCAATTTTCTTGACGCTGACTAATCCAACGGCGGTTTTAATCCGCTTTACGCGCATTGCGTTAAGCGAGACAAAACAAAACGACCTAATCATGGTTTAAGTGTCAGATCTGTCCCGACTTCAATCCGATCATCGAGCGTCCCACCATCATTTTTTGCTTTTTCGAGGCCTTTTTTACTCTCCAACTTAGCAGTTAGTTTATATTTATTGTCGATTCCGGCAGTATAAGTGTAGACAAAGTTTTCTTCTTTGCTAAAAAATGGTAGTTTGGTGCGAATAGAGTAACCTTTTTCCAGCGGGTCAAGCGGCAAAACCTTCAGTGGAGTCTGTCCAAGCCTAGCGTTACGGGCTAAATCGAGCGGAAGCCAACCAGTAGCATTAACATAGAGACTATGCTTTTCGACGGTTGTTAGACCAGTGTCTGACACTGATACTATAAGTTTGATTGAACGGTAGGAAAAGACTTCTTTTCCGACACTACAGTTTGAACAAAGTAATCCAGGATTGGCAGCAATATCTTTAGCGTTATTGTTAATATAGATATCAATCGCTTTTTTTATGGAGGTTAAATCATTGACTCTGGTTGTATCACGCGATTCACGCATTCTCTCAATTGGGTTAAACACAACTATGCCAATTGTTAAAATTACTAATATCGCGAAGGTGAAAAGTAGCAATTTTTTTAGCATACTCTAAATTTTCAATTTCTAATTCAAAATTTTTAATGAATTTCTAATTCTTTAATATTTAAAACATTTAATCATTAAGATTTGATTAGAAATTAAGAATTAATAATTAAAAATTAAGTTCTAGTTTCCAAACGAAGAGGTGAGACCGTAAATTGGCATGATGATCGAAATTACCAAAAGTGCCACCATAATACCTAGGACAATCATAATAATTGGTTCGAGTGACGCAGTTAGATTTTTAACTTGGTGATCAACCTCAAGATCAAAATAGTTGGAAACACGCTCTAGTACTTCGTCAATTTTTCCAGTTTCCTCCCCAACGGCGATCATCTGCGGCACAATCGCCGGGAAAGTATCATCCTGACCAATTGCTTTGGAAAGTGGGGTCCCTTTTTCCACCAAAACTGCGGCTTTTTTTATTCCCAATCTATGAGTCGCATTACCAGCGACATCACCGGAAATTTTTAAGCCTTCCAGGATCGGCACCCCCGCACCAATCAGAGAGCTCAGCGTTCTGGTAAATTCAGTCAAAGAAGAATCACGGTTGAGTTTACCCATTATCGGTATTTTTAAAATAATTCTATCGATCACTAGTGCCCCAGCTTCAGTTTTTCGATACCGTCGCAGCATAGTCGAGGCACCAACTCCTAAAATAATTAACAACCACCAAAAATTGACCATAAACTTACTTAAAAACATCAGTATCTTAGTGGGCAAGGGTAAATCAACATTCAGCTGAGAGTACAAATCAGTTAGTTTTGGGACGACAAAAATCATAATTATTGTAATAACCATCGCCATAGCAATCATAATAATTGTTGGATAGACAAAGGCACCTTTGACTTTCGACTGAAATTCCCGATCCTTCTCCATTGTGTCAGCTAGCTTTAAAAGTACTTTATCCAAGGTTCCGGAAGATTCTCCGGCTTTGACAATGTTGATGTAGGCAATCGAAAAGGCTTTTGGGTGTTTGGCTAGAGAAGAGGCAAAGGTCGAGCCGCCCTGAATATCATCGGCAACTGAAGTAATGATTTCCTGAAGAACCTTATTTTCAGTCTGCTTCTGCAGGACTACTAGCGAGTCGGTAAGTGGTAAACCAGACGCGATCATAGTTGAAAGTTGACGAGTAAAGTTGGCCACCGCTCCAAGATTGACGCCGCCAAAAGAAAAACTAAATTCTTTTTTCTTTTCCTCGATCTTGATAACAACAAAACCCTTCTCGTGCAAAATTGCCGAAGCAGCTCGGGCATCAACAGCTTCAATAAGACCTTTTTTTGTTTGGCCGACCTTATCTTTAACAATGTAAGTAAACTGTTGCATATTTTATCCTTTAGTTGGAGTAATTCGTTTCACTTCTCGCAGCAAATCCTCAGACTTCAAACTGTAACTCAAGGCTGTTTCCAAACTAATTTTTCCTTCTTTAACCAGTGAAGCTAAACTAAACTCCATAGTGTTCATACCACTTCCGGTGGAAGTTTGAATAATATTGTCCAATAAGTGAGTTTTACCTTCACGGACAACGTTTCGAACTGCGCCGTTACCAAGTAATACCTCAGTCGCTGGGTAACGTCCGGCTTGAATCCCCGGAACTAATCTTTGAGAAATAACTGCTTCAGTTACGTTAGAAAGCTGCATTTGGATCTGAGCTTGTTGGTTTTCCGGGAACACTCCAACAATACGATCGACACTTTGCGATGCTGAGTTGGTATGCAAAGTCGCAAAAACTAAATGTCCGGTTTCAGCGATAGTCAAACAAGCTTCGATAGTTTCATAGTCACGCATTTCTCCGATTAACACTACGTCCGGATCTTCACGAAGAACACTTCGCAAGGCAATCTCCCAACTATGAGTATCAAGGTGCATTTCCCGCTGCGCAATTAAAGATTTTCGGGATGGGTAGACATACTCAATCGGGTCTTCAACCGTGACGATGTGAACGCTGCGGCTCTCGTTGATCTCATTGATGATTGAGGCAATCGTCGTCGATTTACCATGTCCAGTTGGACCAGTAACCAGAATTAAACCCTGGCGCAGTTTTGAAAAGTTACTAAAAACTTTTGGCAAGTGTAGTTCCGCCAAAGCTGGTATTTTTGCCGGAATCAAACGCAGGGCAGCTGAAATATAACCTTTTTGGTAAAAAGCATTAATACGAAAACGAGCCAGATCGCCGAGTGCAAAAGAAAAATCAATTTCCTTGTTGGTCAATAAAAGTTCTTTTTGCTCAGCTGTGGTCAAACCAAAGACCAACTTTTCGATATATTCCGGGGTCGGGTCGTTGGTTTTGGCAATTGGGACCAACTCACCGTTGATTCTCAAAGTCGGGTAAGTACCCACCATCAAGTGAACATCGCTGGCACCGCGTTTAAGGGCTTCTTCTAAAATTTGTTGAATTTCCATAGGTTTAAAATTTCCTTAAAAACTACTTATTTCCTTATTTTAAAGCAATATCGTGCGGATAATAAAATCCTAATTTTTCAAAAATTACAAATTTTTAGCACGATACTTTAAACTATTTTTAAATTGCTACTAAGCATCCTGCGCCACTCGAATTACTTCCTCAATCGTTGACAAACCTTCCAAAGCCTTCAGATAACCATCTTGCTTCATTGTTACCATTCCATCAGCGATCGCCATATTTTCAATTTCAGTACTTGGCGCTCTTTCCAAAATCAGTTTTCCAATCTTCTCGGTAATGTTTAGTACTTCAAATAAACCGACACGGCCCCTGTAACCAGAATCGCCACATTTATCACAACCCTTACCTTTAAATAGTTTAAACTTCTTAGTTCCGGAAATTTCTGCGATGTCTTTTGTTTCAATTTCATCAAGCTTTTTGCCGGCAACTTGATTGGTCAAATTTCCTAAAACCGTTTTTATATTTTGAATTACCATCTCCGGTGGATCATATTCGGCTTTGCAATCAGTACAAATTTGCCGAACAACCCGCTGGGCGACCACAGCGTTGATCGAACTGGCGAGCAGGAAGGTTTCTGCTCCCATATCCAACAAACGCGGCAGGGAACCAGCGGAACTACTTGTATGCAAGGTTGAAAACACTAAATGCCCGGTGAGTGCCGCTTGAATCGCCAAACCCGCTGTCTCTGAATCTCGAATCTCACCGACCATAATAATATTTGGGTCTTGCCTGAGAAAACTCCGTAGTCCAGAAGCGAAAGTAAGCCCAGCCACTGGGTTAATTTGAACCTGATTGACTCCGGGAATTTGATATTCAACCGGGTCTTCCAAAGTTACAATATTTACTTTTGGAGAATTTATTTTTGATAAAGCCGCAAACAGTGTGGTTGTTTTTCCTGAACCAGTGGGACCGGTAATCAAAATAATCCCATTAGGCCTAGAAATATTCTCTTCAAAAAGTTTCAACCCCATACCACGTAACCCTAATTGAGCCAAAGTTGGAGCGCTGCCAGCTTTGGGAAGAAGTCGCATAACGATTTTTTCACCATGGACAGTCGGTAGGGTAGAAACACGCAGATCGACAGCTTGCTCACCAACTTTAAAACTGAAACGGCCATCTTGGGGAATACGTTTTTCGTCAATTTTGAGATTGGAAAGTATTTTTACCCGTGAAACTAAAGCTTCATGAACCTTTTTTGGTAAAACAACTCTTTCTTGCAAAACACCATCAATCCGATAGCGAACCCTGGTTTTATCTTCTTGTGGTTCAATATGAATATCGGACGCCCGACCTTTCATGGCGTATTCGAGTAAAGTGGCGACAATTTTGGCAACCGGAGCCTCCTTAATAACTTCCTCAACTTTATCTAAATCCTTGAGGGTTTCCTTAACCTCAACCGGCGAGGCTTCTTCAACCGCCGCGGTGACACTCGTCGTCAAACTTTGGGCATATTGATCGGAAATTGCCGCTGTAATTAAACCCGGTGAAGAAATAAAGGTCTTGATTCGCCTGCGACTTTTTCTTTCGATAAATTCCACCACCTGCAAATCCAACGGATCAGCCATGGCAACTGATAAAACCCCCTCGGGGGAAAGGTCGAAAGGAATTAAAATATAGCGACGGGCCGCTGGTTCGGGAATGAGGGAAAGTACTTCACTTGAAATCGGCTTTGATGTGGGATTTACAAAAGAGACTCCCATCATCTCACCACGAGCGGCAATCAAATCCTCAGATGAAACAAAATTGTGTTCTTTGATGATGTCTTCAGGAGTTTTGCCAGTGTTGACTGATTCAAGTTTGATCAGTGAACGATTCTCAGTGGTTATTTTTTTCTTTTCGAAGAGTAAATCTTCAATGCTTTTATTGACGGTGTCCATTTAGGCAGTTTTTGTTGTAATTATTAGTACTAACAATTTATTTTAGTACGGCTGCTGTTATAATGTCAATTAAGGTTTAGACTTAAAATATTATGCGATCAATCTTAATTAGTAGCGGAAACCAAGAATCAAGACAGCTGAAAGCAAAAGAAATTGCGCTGGAACAATCAAGCCAATTTGATACCAAAGTTTTTGATACTACTGAGAGCCGGGGAATTGAAGTTGCACGATCTGTAGTCACTGAAGCTTCACACAAACCTATAAACAGTCGAGTAACCTCTATTATTATTCTTGAAGCTTCAAAATTAACCAAAGAGGCTCAAAACGCCCTTCTGAAACTATTGGAGGAACCCGTTGCGACTGTGCAAATAATATTGACTGCTGAAAGTCGTGACACCTTGCTGCCGACAGTTTCTAGCCGACTTACAGAAGTAAACTTATCGATGGAAATTTTAAGTAATGAGAGTCGAACACTCTGGGAAAATTTAGCCCAAAAAACTTTAAGTGAAAAAATCAATTTGTTAGAGACTTCCAGAAGGGAGGATTATATTTTATTTTGGGAAAATATACTGAAAGACCTTGTTGCCAAAGGGAATAATAAAATAAGAATTGTCCATCGTTACAATAAATTGCTCCTAAAAATGGTAAAAGCGGAAAAATCTTTGGTGAACAAAAAGCTAATCGAACTTATTTTAGCTTTAGAGGTTCCTAAAATCTGAGGTTTTAAGTATCAAAAATGGTCAAGCTTGCCAGAGATCCTTAAGTTCTGCTAGTATATTACAGGCTCTCTCTTCCCTTAGTATTGGGAAGTTATTTTAGTTTTCTAAAACGTAAACAAATTTATGGCTAACTACTCTGCAAAAGATATTCAGGTTCTCGAAGGCTTGGAACCGGTCCGTAAGCGACCGGGTATGTATATTGGTAGTACTGATCAACGCGGTCTCCATCATTTAACTACCGAAATTGTTGATAACTCGGTTGACGAGGCACTGGCTGGTTACGCCAAGGACGTTTGGATTGTAATTCACGCCGATGATCGTATTACTGTGATCGATAACGGCCGTGGTATTCCAACAGAAATGCACCCAACTGCGAAAAAAAGCGCCCTGGAGGTAGCAATGACTTATCTCCATGCTGGTGGTAAATTCGGCGGGGAGGGTTACAAAGTTTCCGGTGGTTTACATGGGGTTGGGGCCAGTGTAGTTAACGCACTAAGTAGTGAGATGAATGTCGAAGTAAAACGCGGCGGAAAGATCTATTTTCAAAGCTATAAGCGTGGAATTGCAGACACGGAAGTGGTGGTGAGTAAGGAAACAAAAGCGACAGATCTAGTAAAAAATCTCTGGGACGGGGTGGTCTCTGGTACAAAATCAAATTTCTTAGCTGACAAAGAAATTTTTTCTACTACGGAAATAGATTTCAAAGTACTCGAGAAACAGATTCGGGAAAGAGCCTATCTAGTTGCCGGTCTTGCTTTTCACATTTTTGATCTGCGGAGTAATATTGGGAAAAATTATTTAGCAGAGGAACAGGAAAGTGTTTTGGAAAAGGATTTCTTAGTTGCGAAGCAACGAGGAAGTGCTTTAGAGAAGCACTTCTATTTCGAAGGTGGAATAACCTCACTCGTTAAACATCTCAACAAGAACAAGTTAGCTATTCACAATCCAATCACTATTCGTAAACAATCTGGAGAGGTTGGGGTTGAGGTGGCAATTCAATATAACGATAGTTTTAACGAGATCGTTGAATCTTTTGCCAACGTTATCAATACAGTTGAAGGTGGAACCCATCTAACTGGTTTTCGAACCGCCCTGACGCGCAGCATCAACGACTATGCTAAAAAAACCGGAATTATCAAGACAGGCGAAGAAAGTTTAACCGGAGAGGATATGCGTGAGGGTTTAACCGCAGTGGTTGCCATCAAAATGAACTCCGATGGCATTGAATTTGAAGGTCAAACTAAGGGAAAGCTCGGGAACGCTGAAGTTGCGCCAATTGTAAATAGTGTTGTTAAAGAAGGACTGGAAATTTTCTTTGAAGAAAACCCTGCTGAAGCCCGCGCCATTATGGAAAAAATTGTTCTTGCAGCCCGCGCCCGACTCGCCGCTAAAGCTGCTAAAGATGCGGTTATCCGCAAAGGTGCACTTGAAGGGATGACACTGCCGGGAAAACTGGCTGATTGTCAGGAAAAAAATCCGAGCTTTAGCGAACTTTATATTGTTGAGGGGGATAGTGCCGGCGGATCTGCCAAACAAGGTCGTGATCGCCGAACACAGGCAATTCTGCCACTGGGTGGGAAAATTTTAAATACCGAACGTGCCCGGCTAGATAAAGTTATTCAGTTTGAAGAAATCAAAGACTTAATTATCGCACTTGGGGCTGGGATTGGTGATACTTTTAACATTGACAAGATCCGCTACCACAGAATAATCCTAATGACTGATGCTGATGTTGATGGGGAACATATCAACACACTACTTTTAACGTTCTTTTTCCGTTATATGCCACAAGTAATTGAGAAAGGTTATTTGTACCTCGCCCAACCGCCACTTTTTAAAATTACCGCTGGAAAACAGGAACATTACGCGTATTCCGATGCAGAGCGAGATCGGGTTATCAACCAAATCAAATCCGCGAAAGCCGAAAAAGCCGCTAGCAAAGAACCAGCAACAACTGAAGAAGAACCAAAAGGAACTGGAGTTGGCGAAACTGAGGAAGTGACGGTTTCCGGTAAGAAAATTAATATTAATGTCCAACGTTACAAAGGTTTGGGGGAAATGAACCCCTCGCAACTCTGGGAAACAACTATGAATCCAGAGCACCGAATTTTAAAAAAAGTTTTGAATGCCGACGCCCAAGAAACCGATGAGGTTTTCAATATGCTTATGGGAGAAGAAGTGCCGCCAAGAAAGAAATTCATCCAAAGCCATGCAAAATACGCAACTATAGATGTTTAAGAAATATATGCCACAAAGCGTCATATAAATAAAGCAATCTCGGAAGATAGTAAGAATTTATGGACGAACAAGAAATAGAAAACGAAGAACAAGTTAATAACGAACCGACTGATAACAACGACATTGGTCGTCTCAAAGACGTGCAAATAGTCGAGGAAATGAAAACAAGTTACCTCAACTACGCGATGAGTGTCATCGTCGCTCGTGCTTTGCCGGATGTCAAAGATGGCTTGAAACCGGTTCACCGCCGTATTCTCTTCGCTATGAACGAAATCGGATTAACTCACAGTGCCAAATACCGAAAAAGTGCGACTGTTGTCGGAGAGGTGTTGGGTAAATACCACCCTCATGGGGACGGTCCGGTTTATGACGCTATGGTTCGTCTCGCCCAAGACTTTGCGATGCGTTACCCACTAGTTGATGGACAAGGTAACTTTGGGAGTATTGACGGTGATCCACCCGCGGCAATGCGCTACACCGAAGCTAGAATGGCAAAAATTTCCGATGAACTTTTGGCAGATATTGATAAAAACACTGTTTCCTGGATTGATAACTTTGACGCCACCAGAAAAGAACCAGTGTACTTACCAGGCAAACTGCCAAATTTACTGCTTTCGGGAGGAAGCGGAATCGCGGTCGGAATGGCGACCAATATTCCCCCTCACAATTTAAACGAGATCTGTGATGCCATCATACATTTGATCGAAAACCCGGAAAGCCCGTTGGAAGAATTAATGCAGTTTATCAAAGGCCCAGACTTTCCAACTGGCGGAGCAATTTTTGATATCAACGAAATTATTGCCGCTTACGCCACCGGTAAGGGTCGGATCGTGATGCGGGCCAAGGCCGAGATTGAAGAAGACAAGACCAATCGCTTCAAAATTATCGTGACTGAAATACCATTTCAGGTTAATAAATCTCAACTTATTTCCCGAATAGCCGCGCTAGTAAAGGACAAAAAACTTGAAGGAATTTCAGATTTGCGTGACGAATCTGATCGCAGTGGAATGAGGATAGTTGTCGAGCTAAAACGAGACGCTCGGGCGCAAAACCTACTTAACCAACTCTTTAAACACACCAGTATGCAGATGGCCTTTAACGTCAATATGGTGGCTTTGGTTGATGGAACGCCGCAAACTTTGACACTGAAACAAATCTTGACGGAATATATTCGTCATCGCCAAGACGTTGTTACCAAAAGAACTCAGTTTGAGCTGGACCAAGCTCGCGCGCGCGCGCACATTCTCGAAGGCTTAAAAATTGCCTTAGATCACCTTGATGAGGTAATCAAAACGATCAGAGAATCCTCTGACGCTGACAACGCCAAAATCAACTTAATGACCCGTTTTAAATTGTCAGAAATTCAGTCGCAGGCGATTTTGGATATGCAGCTGCGCCGGTTGGCAGCCCTAGAGCGTAAAAAAATCGAGGACGAGTACAAAGAGGTTTTGAAAAATATTGATTATCTGGAAGATTTACTCGCGCACCCAAAGAAAATTCTGGCGGTGATTGAGGTAGAACTTAAAGAGCTAAAGGAAAAATACGGCGACGACAGACGAACCAGAGTTTATAAACAAGCAATCGGCGATTTCTCAGAAGAAGATTTAATCCCTTCAGAAAATGTCATTGTCACGGTCACAGAAACCGGCTATATCAAAAGATCCCCAATCGATACTTTCCGCACTCAACAACGCGGTGGAAAGGGGGTTACTGGAGCTACCTTAAAGGACGAGGATGGGATTTCGGCTCTTTATCTTGCCAATACTCATGACAATATGATGTTCTTTACCAATAAAGGTAGCGTTTTCCAAATTAAAGTATACGAACTTCCTGAGGGGTCAAGAATTTCAAAAGGGCAGGCAATTATCAACTTAATAAACATTGAGCAGGGTGAGCTGGTAACTTCCATGTTCAATGTCCCTAAGTCAGTGAAATCCGGATTCGTCTTCATGGGAACTAAAAAAGGCGTGGTCAAGAAAACTAACCTTCTGGAATTTGCCAATATTAGACGAAGCGGAATTATCGCCATCAATTTGAGTTCGGGCGATAGTCTAAATTTTGTAAATTTAACCAGCGGTAAGGACTCGATAATTATGGCAACCAGGAAGGGTCAGTCAATTCGTTATTCTGAAAACGATGTTCGTTCCATGGGCCGCGCTACTGCCGGTGTTATGGGAATACGACTCGGTAAAGATGACGAGGTTATCTGTGCTGATATCGCACCTAGCGAAGGAGAACTCTTGGTTGTAACCGAAAACGGACTTGGCAAAAAAAGTAAAATTTCAGACTGGCCAATGCAAAAACGCTCCGGCAGCGGGGTCAAAGCAGCAGATGTAACAGCGAGAACTGGTAAAGTTATGGCTGCCCGGGTCCTCTCCAAAGAAGATCAGGATGTGATTATAACTTCGAAAGGCGGCCAAGTCATCAAGCTTCCTCTGAAAGACATTCCACTCTTGACCAGGCAGACTCAAGGTGTGATTTTGATACGGTTAGCGAAAAAAGATGATTCAGTGGCAGCGGTGACCACAATTCGTAAAGAACCAAAACAAGATGAGAAATCTAAAAGAAAAACTAAAAACTAACCCTTTTTCTAAAACCTTACCTTTTAGCTTTTTCTACTTTTTTCTTTAAAAACATTTGTTTTCCAGCCGGGTACTTTGGTGAATTTGGTAAATCCTGAACCTTCGAAACTGGCACACTAAAAGAAAAGACGCTACCTTTTCCTAAAGTTGACTCAACCCAGATTCGTCCTTTGTGCATATCAACCACTGCTTTTGAAATATAAAGCCCAAGTCCAGTCCCTTTTGAGCCTTGCTCCAAAACACCAGAGACACGGAAAAATTTGGTGAAAAGCTTCGGTAGGGCGGCCTCCGGAATTCCTGGACCAGTATCAATTACATGAGTAATAACTTCCTTATCTTTATGTTCCAGGGAAATTTCGACAGACCCTCCAGACGGGGTGTAGTTCAAGGCGTTACTAACTAAATTGGAAACAACCTCGCTAATACGAAAACGGTCGACTAAAACCAATGGAAGATCCTCTTTTGGTTTTACAAAGGTCAGTTTGACTTGGCGTTCAGATGCTTGGGGTAAGAAGTTGTTGTAAGTCTCGTCTATCAAAGGCTCCCAGTGGGTTGGTTGAGCTTGGATTTGCAATGACCCACGCTCAATTCGAGAAACGGACAGTAAATTCTCAACTAAAGCGGCCAGTTGCGTACTCGAAATAAAAGCTTTTTCTAGGAAGGATGATTGCTCTGGCTTTAGGGTTTTTCCAATCTCCTCTTGTAATACGGAAAGATAGCCTCGAATCGAGGTTAGTGGCGTACGCAACTCATGGGCTGCCATGGAAACAAAGTCCAGCTTCATTTCTTCCAAATCTTTTTCCTTGGAAACGTCGTGCAGTGTCACAATCGCTCCGAGATTAACACCTTCTCCTTCAACAATATTGGCGGCAATTAGATCAGCAAAAACCAACTTGTCACCTGGTTGAGTAATTTTTACTCCATTGCGGCTAAAGGTAACCATATCTTTGGAAAGCTTTTCTTTCGGAAAAAAATACTCAACCACAATTCTTCCGTCATCGTCTTCGATTTTAAAAACATCGTCAGCTTTTTTACCGAGTACTTGAGATCCTTTCATCCCAAATATTCTTTCCGCCGCTTGATTTAAAAAGGAAACTACACCAGTTTTATCAACTACAAAAACTCCTTCCGAAATTCCCGAAAGTGTAATACTCAGTTTATTTCTTTCAGCGACAAGGTTGTAAACTAGTTTTTTCAACTCTCTCATATCGGCTGCAATCATGACCGACCCAACTGACTCTCCATTACTATCTTTCAAAGAAGCCCCCGATAAACTAACGGGTACAACCTCGCCGTTTTTATTATTAAAATCAATTTCAAAGCCATTGATTAGTTTATCCTGGTTAAGTTTATCGGAAAAATTCCATTCAAAAGAATTACGTGCGTTTTGATCTTTGATTAAATCTTGGATTTTTTTGTGCGTTAGCTCATCAAGTGCATAACCAAACAATCTTTCCGCTGCTTCGTTTGCAAACTCAATTTCTTTATTATTGTTAAAAACAATCATTGCCTCATTCATCGTTTTCACGATATTGGCAAAGTGAGTCGCCGGGTTAATGACAAAGAGTTTGTATTTTAAAATGGCATAAGTAGTTATCATCCCCAGAACCGAGGTAAATAAAATTGCTGTTCCGGGAAAAATAACCTCAATTATCGGAAATAGCGCATCAGTGAAAGTTCCAGGAATAAGCGGAATCAAAAGCGCAATAATTATCAGCAGAGTTTGTCTTTTTTTAAGCTGATCTGAGACCTTACGGTAATAACGAATTAAAAGGTAAAGTGAGACAATAAAAAAAGATTCCAACCAAACAATAAATATCGGAAAATAATCGCCAGATGGACCATTCCAACCCCAGGGCACTCTTTCAATTCCTTTTAGGGTATGGACAATTATAAGGTCGGTATTCCAGACCAAAAAAATCATCAGTAGGGAAGAACCAAAAACTAATACCCGTTTGCCAAAGCCCTCCAGGAAACTCTCCTTACCGACATAGGCTAAAGTAAATGTGAAAAACACGGGACTCATGAAAACGTATCCTGGAGAACTGACTGATCCCCAAAAATTGGACGCAATTACATTGTTACTCATACGTCCAAGAAATTCCCCAATACCCCAAAGGACAAGAAAAGATAGAAACAGGGTAAACCATTTATTGGCACTACTTTGCAAACCACGAGAAAGAATTAGATAGATGAGAACTAAATCTACGACGATACCAAACAACGAAAGAAGAGCGTAGGGGTTAAAAGCAAAATCAAAGATTACAGATGGCGCGGCAGTGATCGGCATTATAATTGTCTCGCGATTATATCGCTCGCTTCTTGTATCGCAATAGCGATATTATTTATTTTCTAAATTCCAGTGTTTTTAGCATACGTGTTTTTTAAATTTACTGCAAGTAATTACTTAAATTTAATCAGGCAAAAGAAATTGCATTGTCAGATCGGTTACATCGTTAAGAATAGAGGTTTTTTTTGCTTGGTCGTCTTTGGATTTCAGCGCAGCTGCTACCAACTGGGCGATAGTTTTCATTTGTTCTTGTCCCATTTTTCTGGTTGTTACCACCGAAGTACCGAGTCGAATACCAGAGGCAATATAAGGCTTACGAGTGTCGCGGGGCACAACTTCACGGTTAACAATAATATTGACTGATTCGAGAATGCTTTCCGCCTCCTTTCCAGTCAAACCATCATTGCCAAAATCAATATTTAATAAGTGGTTATCGGTTCCACCGGACACAATCCGAAAACCCTCTGCTTCCAAATTTTCAGCTAAACTTTTCGCATTGTTAATTATGTTTTCAGCATAGATTTTAAATTTCGGTTTTGCTGCCTCTTCGAGGGCTACAGCTTTAGCAGCAATAATATTTTCTAGTGGGCCACCTTGAAGACCCGGGAAAAGAGCTTTATCGACTTTCTCAGCAAATTCTTCTTTGCAAAGTATCAAACCACCTCTGGGACCACGCAAAGTTTTGTGGGTTGAACTAGTCACAAAATGGGCATGTGGAATTGGAGAGGGAATAACTTTAGCTGCAACCAATCCGGCAATGTGGGCCATATCCACGAGTAAGTAGGCACCGACCGAATCGGCAATTTCTCGAAAGCGTTTATAATCGATTAACCGACTGTAGGCTGACGCACCAGCAACAATCAATTTTGGTTTTTCTTTCTTTGCAATTTTTTCAATTTCAGAATAATCTAGAAGTTCAGTTTCTAAGTTAACCCCGTACTGAACAAAGTTAAATATTTTTCCTGAAATCGACATGGGAGAGCCGTGCGAAAGGTGACCACCGGCTTGCAAATTCATCGCCATAGCGGTATCTCCTGGTTCCATTACGGCAAAATAAACAGCTAAGTTTGGGTTTGTCCCAGAGTAGGGTTGGACATTGGCATGTTCGGCACCGAAAAGTTTTTTGGCTCTCTCGATCGCCAGTTGTTCCACTTCGTCAATAACGGCAGTTCCACCGTAATAGCGTTTTCTGGGATAGCCTTCGGCGTATTTATTGGTTAAAACAGAACCTGAAGCTTCTCTGATTGCAACTGAAACATAGTTTTCGCTAGCTACGAGATTTAAGACAGACTCTTGTCTGAGTTTTTCTTTATTAATTAATTTTGCAATTACCGGATCAGTTTTTTCTATTTCCATAATTTATCTTCAAATTACTGATGCTTTAGCAGCATATTGTGAATAATGTTAATTCAAGCCTACTGAAAAAGCAAACCTTTACTCTTCGCTAAACAAACTACGCCTACGGGCCTGACCCTCGAACTAAGAGTGTGGATACTGGAACAAACTTTCTTGACAATCAAAATTTGCGAGGCGTATCCTTAAGTTAAACAAGCAAGCACTGGCAGGGAGGTACCATGGAAGGGAGTTACGGTCTTTTCAACCAACTGATTGTCGAAGCCCGCCCAAAGGACGTTCGGGAACAGGATGTCATGGACACGGAACATCGGTTAATTAACACCCTTAACGAGGCTCTGCGTTTGGGGATTATTGTCGAAGATGCACTTAAGAATCTCTTGAGCTACATACAGAAGCATCTCGAGAAAGTCCGCCAACACTTGGAGACAACTAAATACTGGGAAAGAAACCTCTGGCGCCTACACAATCTTTTCTGCATCGGCCTGAAGGATGTCTTTCCGGAAAAACAAGCGGCAGTCTCCTAGGTCAGACCCACAAAAAGCCTTAACTTAACAAAGTTGAGGCTTTCCTTTATCTTATAGTTATGATATAAAAAGTTTTCAAAGGGGTAAAATCAAAGGAGATGAGGTTGACGACGTCTACCAAGGATCAAATTGACCAGTTACGAAGCCTCAAGCACGCATTACTGACTGCCTTACGCTTTGACACTGGCTTTACCACTGTTCAAGCATTGACACGCAGAGCGTTTGTTGAAGATCTGATTACCAACAAAACACAGCAGGCAATTTTGGAGACCTGTCAACCTTTGCATTTGGGACTATCTTCGGACCCCAATACCAGTAGTCAAATGGTTTCGGAAATTGAAACGGCAATCAGCACAGAGATCACCACCTGGAGGAGATTGGCTAACGAATGCGGCTAACGTATCGAAAGGGCCCAAACTTTGACCACCGCAGTGCGATGCGCAAGAAACCTTCACGAATTGCCCGGGCGAAACAACCGAAGAAAAAATTGGAATCCTGGGGCTTTTTATTTACACCTAGTCGTCGGAAGAAAAGAGGGATAAGAATTTACTAAATTTATAAAGACTCACTTTCAGTGGGTCTTTTCCTTTTTTTATTCTTCTTTTAGCTTTCTTAAGCGCAAGGATTAATTCTTTAGCCTTCAAAGGCGCAAGCCAAAGCTTATTGATCCTTTAGCTTTCTAAGCGCAAGGATTAATTCTTATTGATCCTTATTTCCACTATGAAAAGCCTTATGAACGTCTTTCAGATGTTTATTAGTGATGTGCGTATAGATTTGAGTGGTAGCGATGTTGGCATGTCCAAGCATTTCTTGAACACTACGGATATCGGCACCATTAATTAATAAGTCTGTGGCAAAAGAGTGGCGCAAAGTATGCGGCGAAGCTTTGATCGGAATTTGTGCCTTTCTTACATACTTATCTAATACTCGTTCAATCGAGCGCACGGAGAGGCGCATTTTTTCACCGTTCTTACTGGGATCTTCGCCTCCGGAATAACGGATAAATAGAGGATTGTAACGATCCGACCGCGTTTTTAAATAACGATCAATCCAATCGGCCGCGTCGTCAGAAATAAAAACAACTCGCTCTTTTCCCCCTTTGCCAACAATTCCAAATTCCCGACGTGAGAGGTTAATCTTATCGCGGTTGAGTTTTTGTAATTCGCTAACCCGCAGCCCAGTGGAAAACAAGGTTTCGAGAATAGCTTTGTCACGTAAACCGTCATTAGTTCCAATATCCGGGGAAGATAGTAGACGCGAAAGTTGGTCGGTATCGAGAACTTTAATCGGACGCGGATCTTGATCACCGAGTTCAATTTTTTCCGCTGCTAAAGTTTCAATGTCGTTTTTGGCTAAATAACGCAGAAAAGCCCGCAAGGCAATGACAAAATAATTTTGGGTAACTTTTTTCAAAGACAAACCACTTTTAGGATCCTCCCACCGAGCGAGAAAAACGCGATATTTACGCACCATTTCTTGATTAATACCCTTGGGCTCAATATCACCAGCAAAATCGACGAAGCGTTTTAAATAATGATCATAATTGCGAATCGTCAGTTGCGCCGCATTTTTTTCAATTTCAAG
This sequence comes from uncultured Gammaproteobacteria bacterium, assembly GCA_964367355.1. GTDB lineage: Bacteria > Patescibacteriota > Microgenomatia > Woykebacterales > RBG-16-39-9b > CAYIWY01. Next base: position 31,371 of record CAYIWY010000005.1, on the reverse strand, counting down.
ATGTTCGAGAAAGTCAGTAATGTGTTTGGAAAGTGTCATTTTTTCAACCTTCTTTCCAAAATATTGCCAATAGTTACACCTGCAAAAATTGAAATACACAAACCCACAGCAACAGATATAAGCTCTTCTGTCATTTGATAATGGTTGTTTCCAAGTAAGCGTAAAACTAAAGGGTAGGAAAGGAGACCTAAAAGTAGACCCGTCAGAGAACTTGCCAGAATAATTACGATCTTTGAGGAGAGCATTAAGTAAAGTTTAACTAATCTCTACGCAGAAAGCAACCATTGTGCGACGTAAAAGTAGTTAATTATTGGATATTGACGCGATCAATCGAGTAGACCGATACTAAGAAGCGCACTTTAACAACCACAAATTCCGCTAGTAGGAGAGACTTCATGCGTTGGGTATTTCTTACCCTGGCTTTTTGGCTAGTTTTGTCGTTGACTAAAGCAGAGGCTGCGGGTTATTTACCTACAACTTCTACTGTTAGTGGAAAGCTGATTCTGGGAAAAGAATCCACAGTAGTATTAAGGACTTGGCCAGGAAAAGCGATCTGTAAACAGGGTCAATTGGTTTTGGTCAGCCCAGAACTTAAATTGATTTATTCTTCGCCGAGTAATAAGCCAAAGGACAAAGGGAAAACTCCGGGTACGGAAAAAAATGCAGAGCAGATTTTACTTCACAATTACGGAGCTGGGATTCAAAACGTCGAGATTGGACCATATCCAGCTGGAACAGAAATAATTCTCGGAATTAGCACTCCTGGTTTTTGTAAAACCAGTCGGGTTTCCACCAATCCAAGTCATGCCCGAATCCGTCACAACGGTGGGGAGAGCTGGACAATTTCTTGGGAGGACTATACCGATCGGGATTTCAATGACGTTTACACTGAAGTAACGTTCGTTCCAACAAACACGGACCAGCTCGGAAACAGGATCATTGGGAAACGAGCTTTTGCGGAAGAGCCAGTTTATAAACTTCCTTGGCCAGCTGGAATAAGCCACAAGTTCACGGTTTTGCCCGGAGTTGGGGAACATAAAACGACCCGTGCTTATGACATTGACATGACGAAAGGGGATACTATAGTTGCCTCGGAAATGGGGATGGTACTTTGGATTGAAGACAGTTTTGGAGCTGGATCGTGTTCTAGCAATCTTCGCGACCAGACCAACGTCATCGTTATTCAAACCTCCAAAGATGTCAATCTGACCTATGTCCATCTTCTACAAGATTCGGCCTTGGTAAAAGTTGGAGACATAGTCCAACAAGGTCAACCAATCGCCCAAGCTGGCAATTCTGGTTTTGTTTGCAGCTCAACTGGTGATGGCAGCCACTTGCATATTGAGTGGCAACACCAGTGTTATAGTCTCGAACAAGCCCAAAAAAGACGTGAATTAAAAGAGTCTAAAGTTGGGGTGCCAACTTTTGCTTGGTCTTGTCCGAACTTTCCACCTGATGCCCTGTTTGGTTTTACTATCGACGGGAAACAACCGAAGATACCCACCGGCAAACTGATAACATCCGACAATAAGGTAGAGTGAGGTAAATAAGCTCATTATTTAACCGCGATTGAGTTTTCTCTCTTTCGCGGTTTCTACTTTTTACGCAGCAAAATGATGAGTTTGACGAATATTTTAAAAAGAGAAAGACCGCCAGTTATCGTTTCCGATTGGCGGCCTTAATGCTCACAGGACGGGAATCACTCAGTATTATCACTCCTTTAATTGTCCGTCCACAGTTTGGGCAGAACAGACAACCTTCAGCGAAAGTCATCTTCTGTTCGCAGTTTGGACAATCACGGGTCAGAGTTCGAAAGTAGTCAAGCTTCACACCTTTCTTCGTCCGAACCGGGAGCTGAACGATCTTGCTCGAAGTTTTGGTCTCCTTCTTCTTCCTCTTCGAACACTGGTGGTTACCGAGGCAGAGATTGCAGAAAATCTTCTCGCAATCTTTGCAGTAACCATAGCCGTTGGTCATATCCGTTTTCGAACAGCCTTGACAGTCGACCACTGCAGCCCTCCTAGCTTCCAACTTACTAATAAGAATTATACCACAAATCAGCCTAAAAGTCAAACCCATAGTCTTGACTTTCTCGGTTTATTATGCTACAATAAGCTTATTCCTTTCCGGATGGTTGGGATGTTAGTTTCAGGAGGTGTGGTGTATGCCACGCGCAGAGATCAAAGATGGTCCAAGCAAGTGGGACCTATCGGTGGCAATGTTCGACCTACCAGGTGGTATGTTTCGTTCTGTCCACCTAACGATCGTTTATGGTGAGGCACCATCGAGACTTACAAGAAGAAATGTAGAAGCAATCATCCACGGTTGCACCAGAGCTCCTGGTCCAGAAGTCTGGGATTTGACAGGAGAACTGCATATCCGTGGTTTCTGGTCAAAGTTCACAGCAAGGTACTCGACTTCAAAACGAATTGGTTCGATCGAGTACGATGTTCACAACCTGACCTCAAAGAGAAAAGTCGACTATCCGGGAATGTACGCCGATCCGGACTACGTGGACGACCCAACCCTGGTGTCATTCAGTGGAGCCCCTCGAGAAGCGTAAATGTGAACCCGACAGCCTAAGTCAATTCGTGACCACTGGACTGCCGGGTTTTTTCTTTTCAAAAAGAAAAGCCCTGCGCACTAATTGCACAAGGCTTTATTGATACTACGGTCCAAATGTTAGAATCTCTCGAGCACTCCGTTTTTCTTCTTCTGGTACATCAAGCGCTGCAGCTAGAAGTTTTGAAGAAGCAGTGAACAAATAATCAGCCGTCTTTTGCAGTTTTTCAGAAGTTAACCACGTTGCAACTGAGTGCTTGTCCTCATCTCTCGAAATTTCACTCAAGACCAGTTTGGCACTGTTTACTTCCAGACGAATCTCCTTACTATTAAAGAAGGGCAGTTCTGAAAGTATTCGGTTTGTCACCACTTGAATCGCACCAACTCGTATCGTACGGGTGCGAACATGATAAACAATCCTTTCCAAAAGCACTGCCATCTCATTCAGACGACTGACTGCCCGCTCGAAGGCAAAGTGCAAATTTACTTGCCGGAAAGCATGGTCAGCAATGATTGCCTGAATGTTCTCAATCCGCTTGCTGGTTCGGAAGCTTAGAAGTTCTAGTTTAACCCGTCTTTCGCGAGGCATGCCTTTCGACAAATCCCCGAGAAGAATTTCGGCTTCCTTCAGGGTATTGCGCAAACTTGCCAGTTCCTCCTGGTAACCAGCCAGCATGTGATCACTTTTTCTCTCCGCAAAAGCAAGGCCGTCAATAACTTCATAGATCCGAACTGTGGGAACACCGTTTTTGATATAGATTCCCAACCGCTGTAAGTCTTCTGGTTTGTCCAGAAATCTTCGCATGTATGAATGTCTTCCCATGGTAATCCAACGACTGTTAAGCACACTTCCTGCAGAAATGTACATTAAGTTGTTGGGACCTTTGAAACCAGTCTCTTGCAACGGCGGCAGCCTCGGCCGGTCCCATTCAATGACAAAGTAGCTCTTAGCGTGAGCTAATTGCAGAACCGAAGGTTTCTGCGACTTAATAATCCTCCTATCAATCCAAGACGCAACAACTTGAAGATCCTTCCTCTTTTTTGGCAAAAGACCTCTCTTGCCCTGCCATTTTGAACTAGCCAGCTCTCTCCGGTTGAGAACAAGCAGATTTTAACTCTACGGCCTCAAATTTGCAAATCATTGTATTGACAAGTAGCTTTTTATTTTTTAATAATTCAATTTACGATCTTTTTTAGTAGAAAGGAGAAGACCGATGCACGTTACGATCGATGGGTTCGGAGGAGACCCAAAGCAACTCGGGGACTTGGAACTAGTCCGCAACCTTCTCGACCGTTACCCCGAAGAAATCGGGATGACCAAGATCTCGGTGCCAAACGTCTTTGAGTACGCTGGTGTTAATCCAGAAGATTGGGGGATTTCGGGCTTCGTTTTGATCGCCGAAAGTCACATCGCTGTCCACACATTTCCAGAACACAATCAGGTTTGGGTGGACATCTTTTCGTGCAAGGGCTTCGACGAGCTCCCGGCAATCGACAAGATTGTTGACGCGTTCTCGCTTCGCAGAACACGCATCCACATACTCGAGCGCGGACTGGAATACCCGCACAACGTCGACGCCAGCATCCCGCTCAACAGAAACGAACGTGTGGATGTAACGCCGCAATTACTGGAAGTCTAGTAGGGAAGGGAGTGATGGACAAGTCTGATAAACAGTTCGCAAATTAACCGGCATCTGCTAAAAAAGCATTTGCCGGTTTCTCCTTTAAATTTTTCCAATCGCAGTTAAATTAGTAGAATACTTCAAAAGAGGTCAGCGCAGAAAAAATTGCCGTTGCGAGCAGCGTTAAAAATAAATTCAACAAGCGAGATATTAAGTCGGACGTGTTTGAACGAAGAGAGTTGTCGACGTATACGAGCGACTTGAATTTCTTTAGCAGCACAAGCAAGGCAAAAGTTTTTGATTACTTTTCCAAAAAAGTAATTCAGACTCATAGTATCTTGACATTTCTTGCCAAATGTGTTATAAAGAAAAACGTACTTTAAAAAATGAAGTAAGAAAAAACCTTTGTGCGGAGAAATTTGTTTCTAACATTTTAGCGACAAGTTCCTCTGCGCAGGGGGACCCGGTCTTTTTTCCAGGAGTGTCTTTTTGGTTGGTTGAGTACTTGCACAATTGCAAGACTCTAGACACCCCTCTTGGATATTCGCGGCCGCGATTACCAGGAGCTCTTTCTTGGCTTCGCGAGCTGAGAAAGGGACAAACCAACTGACCGGGTTAATTTTGCTACCGGGACAGAACCGTCGCGGACCTTCGTGTCTTCGATGGTCATCCTGGTTCATAGTTCGCCGAAGGTGTGAAGTGGGATAAGCGCTCAACAGCGGGGCCCCAACGTGTTAGTCAACCTTCACCTCGGCGATCCAAAACCTACAATCAGGTCTTCGGATCTGCTTGCGGGAGTCGACAGTGTAAAAAACGCAAAGAGTTCTAACGCCAAGTCATCTCTTGCGGCCTAGCAAAGTGGTTTCGATCACAATGCAGGGTAATAATGACGAGCGGCTGTCGACTTAACTTTTGGTTTCCTTCACTCCGACGCTTGATCTGAAAAATGGTCGTCAAGAGCGTTAAAAGGGAAGTCAACCTAGTCCTCGTGATCTGGGAACTGGACCTTAGGAGTGTTTGGATTCTGGTTGGTGCCGCAACCGGGACTGCGAGGTTCTTAAGTGTTGAGATAGACTCACGTTGGTGGGATGTCGAAAACATACGGCACAAATTTAGCTTCACTTCTGCGAGCTGTTAGCAGGATGGGAGTAGCACTATTCGACTCCAGTGACCCTGGCGATCGATGGTGTCTTTAACAAAAAAGTGGATTTGATGCAAGTGAACGGTAAGTGTACTCCTAGGGTTCACTTCACTCGCAGCTTCTTGGCCAAGGGTAAAACGCCCGTTTCCGGAAGTAGTTATCCATCGCAGAGCGGTCCATTTCATCACCAGCGAAATGGCATGGGCTTTTCAGAGTGACAGTTCTGAGAAGTTGACCCTCACCAATTGTTAACTACGGCGGCAGTTATGAGCAAAGCTTTAATTTAATAAGTCAGCTCCTGCCGCAGATTTAACCAAAGGCTTCAACAGTTTCGACTGCTGAGGACAAAACCAGAGGAGAGTAGAGAGATGTAGTACCTAGCCCCCAGAGCTCACCACACCCATGTGTTGAGCTCTTTTTTTTCTCAATTTTTCAAATACATTTAGAATCGGGTGCCTGACACTTGAACTATAAGTTCATTCTAGTAATAGTTTTTGCAAGCTAATGTCTTTTTGATATTCAATTCTTGATTCAACAAACTCTTGGTAATCCCTTCTGGGATTGTCTTTGGAAAAATAAGCAAGAATAATTCTCTCGTCAATAAAATCTAAACTACCATTCCCTAAATAGTGCTTGTAACTACCCCATTTATAATGCTGCGGACTTTGCACTATTTGGGAACTAGAGGGGTTGAGATGAATGTATCTGCTCAAGTGAATTAAATATTCATCGGTAGTAACCTCAATATTCTTGAATCTAGCTTCGAAAAGATGGCCCTGTCGCTTGTAGCGAGTATTGAAATAGTTGGCATATGCAGTGGAAAGAGTCTGCATAAATTTAGATAAGCTTATTTCCGAATCTTGCCTGGCAAGTATATGAACATGGTTTGGCATTAAACAAAAGGCTAAGATCCTTACACTTAATCTCTTAGAAAATTTCCTTAGGCTAAAGATATACCGGTTGAAATCACGATCGTCAAGAAATATATCTTGGTTATTGCCTTTTGTAATAAGGTGGTGAACAGAATTTATTTGAAAATTTCTATTATTTCTCACACTTGTGTCAGACACTTGTAATATAGGTTATATTAGATTGTTCTGGTTCGAGTAGTCAAGTATAAAACGCTTTACCCTTAAATTGTCTGACACTCGGATCTAAATATAACAAGGCAAGAGGATTAACGGCTTGCATACCATACTTCTTTCTTAAACAATCGATGCGTTTCTCCAGTTCCAACCGCTTGTCATGAGCTTGGTCAAACAAAGACAGTTGAGTTATTTCACTACCAAACTGAGTTAAACCAATTCCCACCAAACGCAACGGAGTTTTGCTGTCCCAAAGTTCTTTTAATAAAATTTCCCCAAGATCGTAAATCTCTTTGGTGACATTGGTTGGTTTAGTCAGGACGCGCTGGCGGGAAACCGTCCGAAAATCTTTGTAGCGAATCGTGAGGTGGACCGTTCGACCGAAATAACCCTCAGCCCTAGCTTCGGTTCCAACACTTTCAGTTAACTTTCTTAGCATTGCCAAAATAAAATTTTCATCCGGCGTATCTTTATAAAAAGTTTCGCTTCTGGAAATTGATTTCACTGTTGCACTGGGATGAAACCAAATGTTGTCAACACCATTGGCTGCTTCCCAAAGGTTAATGGCAAACTTGCCCCAGTTTTCGATTTTTTTGAAAGGTACAGCGGCTAATTGTCCTAAAGTTGTCACTCCAAGGTTGTGGAAATATTCTTCCATTTTATAGCCAATCCCAGGTAAATCACGTAGTGGTAGGGGAGCGAGAAATGATTTTTCTGTTCCCTCCTTAACATAAGTAAAACCATCCGGTTTATTAAAATCGCTGCCAACTTTAGCCGCGACTTTAGTTGCCGCTAGGCCAATCGAAGCGGTTATCCCGATTTCTTTTTTAATATCAGCCCGAATTTTTTCAGCAACTATTCTTAAATCGGGGTAAAGTATTTCAGTATTTGAGAAATCTAAAAAAGCCTCATCAATACCGATCTGCTCGACTTTGGGAGCGTATCTTGCAGCGATCTGCATCACCTGGTCAGAACAATCGATGTAATCCTCGTAGTGCCCACCAACGACGATTGCATCCGGACAAAGCTGCAGTGCTTTAAAGAGCGGCATACCACTCTTACAACCGAATTTACGGGCTTCGTAAGAAGCAGTGGCAATCACACCGCGGGGAACATTTTTCCCCTGGGGATTAACACCGCCAACCACAACCGGTTTACCCTTGAGAGACGGATTTAATTTAATTTCTACCGATGCAAAGAAACAATCCATGTCCAAATGCATCCAGGAAGCTCGGGCAATCATATATATATTATACCCGAAACTTGTCCGAACAAGTCAAGAGAGTCAAACTAGAACAAACTGCAAATTACCTGAAAAACATCTTCCCCACAAACCCTTTTTACTTTCACGCGCGGACTTCTCAGTAGCACGAAATATTTCCTGATATTTAATGTCCGGCGGATAAGAAGAAGCTTTGGCAAAACCCTCTGCTACCAAATACTTGTTAATAAAACTATCACCAACACCTGCCTTGTCGGCAGGTAAATAAACGTAGCGCAGCAGCCGCCCATATTTATCAGTTTCGGAAATATCTTTTTCTAACCGCACTTTTTTGCCTAAAACTAATTCTTTATTTTTCGCCGAGGCCTCCTTGCCAAAACAACCGATCAGTCTTCTTGGATCAACTGTTTCTGGAGTATCAATCCCGATATAGCGAACTTTCTGCCCACCCTCAATTTCAATCGTATCACCATCAACGACTTTGGTAACTAAATAAGTTTGTTTATCAGTAACTTGAGATACACCTGAAGTGGTTGATTTCGAACTTGGATTTTTTTGATTATCATTAAAATAAGAAAAAACAATTGAGAACAAGAAAATTAACCCTAAAATTAAATATCGTATAGTCTTTTTATCCATGAAATGATATTACTATAATTCAAGTGAAATATTACTTGGAGAAACTTTTTAAATTGAAATATTTTGTAATTTTTATCTGCATTGCCTTGATTTTTGCAGTAATTTTTAGTGCGCTGCAACAATCTGAGACACCAATCAGAAACAGTGGCCTAAAGAGAAAACAAGCTGAGATACTAAGTAGTTCAAGCGATAAAAAACCAATTAAACTAACTGTAGAAGTTGCTAGTTACGGACAAGAACTTTCTTTAGGGCTCTCAAATAGAAGTACCCTTGAGATTGGTTTTGGTATGTACTTTGAACTTCCTGTCAGGGATTTTTCGACTTTCTGGATGAAAGATATGCGTTTTCCGATCGATATTATCTGGATTGATAGAGGAGTAATAGTTGGAATCGACAAAAACTGCCCTGTTACCAAAGACCCGAATAATATTCCAACCTTCAGATCTCCAAAAGAAGTAACCAACGTTCTGGAAGTAAACGCTGGGTTTTCTGAAAAAAACACTGTTGAGATTGGCAATAAGATTGAAATCTCCGACTAATACTGTATAATCCAAACATTCAAACAAGAGGAGGTGAGATGAGCCGTACCCACCAAGGCCAACCCTGTTGGTGTTGCGGTCGAGCGGGAGTACATATAGTGGAGGGGGCAGGCCTAAGAGGCAAAAGTATCCTGTTACCTTGCCTTGTGTGTGAAGGTAATACGCCTGCTAATTACCCCGACTTCACTGACTGTGTTGACAAACAAGAGTGTGAGAACAGTTATCCAAGCCGGACTCGAACTAAATACATCGAAAGGGAGATGAAGAAATTAAAAATCCCGATTTAACCAAGTCGGGATTTTTTTGAGTTTTTTTGCTAAACTGATTCAATGCAATTTAATGACCTAGTCTATGGCAGGGCAGAAATCAATGAACCAGTTTTGGTCGAACTAATCAATTCCAAACCACTGCAACGAATTAAGAAGGTTAATCAAGCCGGCACACAATTGGTTGAACCGCACCGAACCAGTACCCGCTATGACCATTGTGTCGGCGTCCTGATACTACTTCGCAAATACGATGCATCCATCGAAGAACAAATCGGCGGTTTACTACACGATGTTCCCCACACAGCCTTCTCACATGCAGTTGATTTTGTTTTTAAAGAAGGGGAAAGCCAAGTTTACCATGAACGGTTTTTACAAAAAATCGTCTTTGAATCAGAAATTCCGGCTATATTAAAGAAATACAATATCGATCCCGAATTTGTTACCAACGACGAACATTTTAGTCTGCTTGAACAACCAATTCCCAATCTTTGTGCTGACCGTATTGATTATATTTTACGTGACATGGTCGGTGACAAAACTTACAGTCCAAAAAACGTTGATCAAATTCTAACTAACCTTGTCGTGGTTAACAAAATCTTCGCGATTAAAAACCAACTTGTTGCATTAAAATTCGCCCGTGATTTTATGAACCAGGCTTCAAATTCCTATAATGCACCGAAAACCTTGGCTACATTTGAATTGATGGGTGAGTTAATTAGAGATTGTTTTTCCAAAGGAATTTTGGTTGAAAATGATTTATTTACGACTGATGAAACTGTCATGGAAAAAATAAAAAAGAGCGATGATCAAAATATTCAAAGATTATTAAAACTATTAAACCCAAAACTAGATGTGAAATTTAACGAGGAAGATTATGATTATGAAACCCGCGGGAAAGTACGCTATATCGACCCACTGGTGAAAGTTGGGGAGACAACCAAACCCTTAACAAGTTTAATACCAACGTTTAGTAATGAGATTAACGAATTTATTGCTAAAACTAAAAAAGGGTATCGGGTCAAACTTAGCCAAACCTAGTCAGAAACAAAAACACAGCTTCGGCAGAAACAACAACCCCAAGAAAAGTCCCGGCGAGAGCGCCGACAAAAGCAGCAATTATTTCGATTGTTTCGAACTTATGGTTTGTCATATGCTCCCTTTTCGATTTTCCCTGAGACTAAGTACAAATCCAATCCAGAGGCTAGTAAACTAACAAACAGAAGAAGGTTAAAATTGTAATTTTTTTCATCTGCAAACCCTGTTTTCGGAAGTAGTTTAACAGCAGCTGCATTATTATATACGTCCCATAGTGTTCTGTCAAGAGCTATAGAAAAACAAGCCCGAGCAGTTGCAGTGTGGGGTCTTCCGAAAAAAGGGCGGCATTGGCTTAAAAAACCATTGTCGCCCTAACTTTTTACTAAGTTTCTTCCTTGAACTGCAAAAATTTATTCGACTGGTAGAAAGCTTCGACCGAACTAGGTTTCCACCAACCCTTTAATTGTGGACTGTAAATCCAATCGTTTCGGTGGAAAGGAATTACCCCCGGAGAAAGCCTTTTACTAAGCGGGTGAGACCCTACGTCACCCCTGATCTGAACGAGTTCGCTTCCAGTAAAACCTACTCCTAATCTGACTAAAGCACGCCTAATGGCTATATCCTGAATGTGGGTGTGTTCCGTTTCTTGTTTGGTGTAATCCAAACCAGAACCTACGTTACTCTCAGCATCATCATAAACCTCGCGGGCTGCTGAGCAAAGTTCTCGTAGGATATCCCAATGAGTACGCAAAAATTCAAAGTAAGCGTCCTCGTAGAGAGCACAGGCACCAAGAAAATTCAGCGCCAAACCATTGACCACCCACCCCAAACGCCAATTACCGACTCCGAATTTTTCATTCCATTCAGCAACTCTCTGATCGCGAAAAGCTCCTAAGTAACCAGGTCTATCCAGACTCATCCAGGTTGTCAAAACCTCACCTCCTAAACAAAGGCCTATTATACAGCAAAGTCCTAATTGTTTTTCGTCTTTATTTTGGTTTACTTATTACTCTGCGCGTTGGTAATGCTTCACTTCCATTTCACAGCGATAAAGACGGTACACCATACCCAGGAGACAGAGAAAATTATGACAAACCGATTGGGATTTTAAAAAAACAGTTAATAAAGCAAAAATTGGCGAGTTATGATAAAATGCGAGCAATAAAGTCGCAAAATCAGTTCAACTAGAAGGAGGAGATAAGTGAAGCCAAATAGCATTGAAGCTTTGGCCCTTGAGGTACTTGATTTCGTTCATGTTCCCCGAACTGGATTCGACATAGGTATTGGTATTGAGTTGCGACGTAAACTAGACAACCGTCACCAACACTGGTGGCAGCGTCGGTCAATTGTTGGAGTAGGCACTCTTTACAAAGTTCTTCACAAATTGGAGCGTTTGAGTTTAATCTCTGGCGAGTGGGTGGAAACACCAGATGAAAATTACAAGCGCTTGCGTTTGTATACCCTCACACCTAAAGGACATGAGGAACTACTGCGTCTCAGGCGAGAAGAGGAGAAAAAACCAAAAGGTTTTTTGAACCGATTTTTCTTTTCAAAGCCTCTCAGATAGCAAACAAACCAGAGGAAAATCTCTTCCTCTGGTCTTCTTTTTATCCCATAGTTTACATTTCTCTTTTTATTTTGTATAATGTGCGAAAAGGAACAAAAAGGGAGAAAGGTGAGTATATTGCTAAGAGAATGGGAAGCGGTTGTACTTCGCACTGTCCAAGAACATGGTCGAGTCTACGTAAAGCAGTTGCCAAAACTATTGGCTTGGAACCAGTTCGTTTCGAGTAAAATTAACGAATCGAGAGATTTACAAAGTCTTGAGGAACAGGGTTATCTGTACTCTAGATTTGCAAAAAACCCAGGGTCGGGAAGACAAGTGCGTTTCTACCGCATGACGCGAAACGGCGAAAAAGCATTGCAGGTTTATCAGGAGCATTTGCGTAACTTAACCAGGTTCTTGAAACGATCGGTTATATCGATAGGAAACTCCTAATTGCTCCATTATAGAAATAGTGTCAAGGAGGGAGACATGAACGTGCAAGTTCTGAGATGCAGACCAGGGGATAAAACTTTTCCCCTGGTTTTTTTATTCCTGAATCGGTAAAATTAAGGCTTATGATTACGGTAACAAATGTTACTAAAACTTATAAAACCGGGGACACAGATTTTAATGCTTTGAACGATGTTTCAATTGAGATAAGGAGCGGCGAATTCGTTGCCATCCTTGGACCTTCCGGCAGCGGTAAATCAACCTTAATGCATTTGATTGGTGGCCTGGATAAACCAACTTCAGGTTCAATCGAGATTGACGACCACAATTTGGGCAAAATGAACGACTCGCAACTGGCACGCTATCGCAATGAAAAGGTTGGTTTCGTTTTCCAATTTTTCAATCTTCTCCAAGGAACAAATAGTTTAAACAATGTTATGCTGCCTTTAATTTACGCAAAGAAAAGAGTTAACCGAAAATCAGTCGCCTCAAATATTTTGCAAGAAGTCGGACTTGAGAAAAAGTTAAAAAATAAACCTAATCAACTTTCCGGGGGAGAACAACAGCGAGTTTCAATCGCTAGAGCCTTGGTCAACAATCCCGACATAATTTTGGCCGACGAACCAACCGGAAACCTGGATTCAAAAACTGGCCATACGATTTTTGAGCTTTTGCGAACTTTGAATAAAAAAGGTAAAACGGTTGTCTTGGTGACTCATGACAATTCTTTAGCTGAGAAAGCCGACCGGATTATCCGAGTCGCAGATGGGAAAATACTAGCATGATTTTAATCGACAGTATCCGCATGGCGATTGCCTCGCTACTTTCTAAAAAGTCCCGCAGTTTCCTTTCAATGTTAGGAATAATCATTGGAATCCTCACTATTTCTAGTTTACTTTCAATTGGATTTGGAGTTAAAGCCGAGGTCCAAAAACAAATCAAAGGTTTGGGAACCAACCTAGTTACTGTGATCTCCGGTAAACAAGCTAGTGGGGGAGGAATAAATATTTCCGCTTCTTTAGGTCAAAGTACTCTAACTGAAGATGATTTTCTGAAAATACAAAAAAATGTCCTTGAAGCTGAGAACCTGTCAATTATGAATTTAATTTCCGGAACAATAAAAAGAGACGGCAACCCATTGGATTCGGCTGTTATCCTTGGCGGCTCTCCAGACATCGTAAAAGCCTTTAATTTTAAATTAAAGTCAGGACGTTACTTAAATCAAACTGATGAGAATAACAAAGGCAAATTTGCGGTTATCGGCTCAACAGTTGCCGAAAAACTTTTTCCAAACGAGAATCCAATCGGAAACAATCTAACAACCAGAGCAACAGAATTTACAATTGTTGGGATCTTAGCAAAGAGGGATACTGCCAGCAATCTCGGTGGACCAGATTTCAACGGACTGGTAATGATGCCGGTTCACACTAGTTGGGAACTAACCGGCAACAAACAAATATTTCGTATTACAATGCAAGCTGCCGATTCTAACTCGATTGATTCTCTTAAAAAAGAAGTTAAAGCAGTAGTTTTAAAAAGCCATAAAGGAGAAGAAGATTTCTCTGTACTCTCTCAGGATGACCTTTTGGGAACTGTCAATGGAATTTTAAACATTCTCACCGCCATGCTGGGAGCAATTTCTGCAATTTCACTTTTGGTTGGGGGAATTGGAATTATGAATATAATGTTGGTGTCCGTCTCAGAAAGAACTCGCGAAATTGGAATTCGTAAAGCAGTTGGAGCTACCCAGGGTGCAATTTTACTTCAATTCTTGATTGAAAGTGTGATTTTAACAAGCTTAGGTGGTTTAGTCGCAATTGGCATTTTTGCTGCCGGAGTAAGTGCAATTCCAAAGGATTCTCCAATTCCTATTCATTTAGACCCGTCTGTCTTACTACTAGCCCTAGGCTTTTCCGCCTTTGTCGGAATTGTTTTTGGTATTGTCCCAGCGATTGGCGCTGCGCGCAAAAACCCAATTGACGCTCTGCGCTACGAGTAGAGTGATTTAAGAACAATACTTGACAGCAAACTTAACAAAGTTTCAGAATAAAAGTATTAGTTATTTATTTCTCTCGAAAGGAAAGCTGCCTTATGAATACTTTTTCCCCAACTGAAGCAATAAAATTTGGTTGGAAAACCTTTAAATCCAATCCAGGTTTTCTAATTGGTTTGATAGTTATTCTAATTTTACCAAGTATTATTGTTAGTTTTCTGATCCCATCCCCGAAAATAGATCAGAGTAACCTTGCAGACCTGGGATCAATTTTCGCAGCTAGTTTAATTGGTGGTTTTATCTCAGGTTTGATATCGATTTTGGCTTCTCTCGGTGTAATAAAAGCTCTACTAATGTTCGTCGACACCGGTAAAGGGGACTTTGCAAACATACTAGTTCCGTTTAAACAAACAAAAATACTGATCAATTATTTTCTGGCGATGCTTTTGATTTATGGATTGTCGTTTTTTGGGATTTTCCTGTCTGTGTTTATTGGTGTTCTAACTTTGGGTATTGGATTTTTAATTTTGATCCCAGTTGCGATTTATCTATCCATAAGGATCAGTCTTTTCTCCTTCTACATAATTGATAAAGCTGCTGGGCCGGTAGAAGCATTAAAGCTAAGTTGGAATGACACAAAAGGTAATATAATTAACCTTTTAATCTTTGGTTTCTTGAGTTGGTGTGTCATGATCTTGGGTGTGTTCGCCTTGTTAGTTGGTTTACTTGCTGCAGTTCCAGTTGTTTTAGTAGCAACGATCTATGTCTACAAAATGCTGTCTCAACAACAAGCCGTACAACCAGCTCCTGTTGCTCCCGTAGCTCCAGTTGCACCAATGCCACAAACGCCACCACCGGCAATGCCGGCAACTTAGAAATGGAAAGGCCGCTTGATAAGATTTATCAAACGGCCAGTTGACTTACTTTCCAGTTCCATTCGCTGCAGAATCTTCTGGAGAAGATGTTTCGGCAGCTTCTTTTGCCTTTGAAGTTTCAATCTGCTTTTGCAACTGCTTCTGTAGTGTTTGGGCTTGAATACGGTCACCTTCTGCGGCTGCTACCAGATCACGAAGAACTCTGATATCTGCTTGCTGAGAGTCCACCACAGATGAAGATGCGTACCTCTGGTCAAGCGCAGACTTGAGAACTCCCCGAAGAAAATTCTCACGTTCAATTGCGCAAGCTACTGTTTCATCTCGAACCATCTCTGCCAAAACAGCGTCTTCACCCCAAACCAGCTGTGTTCGAAACAGATTCCAGTGATTCTCTCGCTGCTTCTTTTTTTCTTCCTTGGGCCCCCGCCATAATTTCCAGACCGAGGTACCTACAACAAACGTGGCGAGCACAACGGCTCCAACGGTTAACATCCAAGTTTCCATCTCTTTTTTTCTCCTTTAACTAAACGAGTTTCTTGGAGGGTATTATATCGTTCGGAAACGATTAATTCTTCGAATTATATTTCTTTACAGAAATTAATTCATTCGAATTATAGGCCTTATTATCTGGTTTGTCCAGCCCCTTTTTGAAAAAGGAAACGCCAGGCAGGTAAACTCGTAAGAGTCGACCATACCTGGCGCTACTAAACATTAGTCTGTGACGAAACGGAACATGGATTTCCCCGTGTCCGGATCGATAAAGACTCGGTTAACTTGACTTCTGGGACTTTCTGGATCAGCAGGGTCACCGGGTATGGTTGGTAATCCATTGCTGTCCAAGTCCATAAAGCCCTCGTCATCGAGTAGGACAGCGTTCTTGTATCGGGCCACTGTCAGCTCAAACGAACGGGCCGGTGCTTTCACACTGTACTCGTTGTAGTAATCGGCGAAGATGCGAGCACTGCACCAAGCGTTGCGCCTGATGTCTTTGAGCTCCCAACCTTCGCAAACTGACGTCAGAGTGTAAACCTGACCAATTCCCGCACAACATGGCGTTTCGCCTGCAGTCTCCGTATAGGACAGCTGCACATCACCGTTACTGTTGTAATGGTAAAAGTGGTTGTCCGTCTCGAGTGTCGAGAGGAAAATCTGCAAGACGTTTCCGGTCAGTTCTCTGATTGGCGCCTTGTCCGTCAACCCCCAAGAACTTGGATCGTTAACGATGTCCACAACCATCTGCGCATTTGCAGCCTGCAAATCATTGTGAACGGTCGGCGCCTCAAAGACCAGATGAACTGGCTTACTCGGAGCTGCCGGAACTGAAACCACAGTCTGATTTGAAACAGCGCTATGGTCGGATCTTTCTGCTTTCCCTAGAAAAGCTGCCGCAAGAACGACGACGACAAGAACAACAAGGCCGATGGCCAATCCTGGAACACCAGTCTGTTTCCTTGGCATACGTCGAATCGCTGCAGAGCGGGCGGGGCTTTGCATGACCTAACTCCTTTGTTAAAGTACGAAAAACAGCTAGCACCAAAAGGTTACTAGTCTGTTGAAAACTCCCAATAGATTAGCATAAATAGCTTTATTTGTCAACCTATAGTCTTGACATTTGTATATAGTTGATATAATGTTGGCAGCAAGAAGAAAAATAAATCCTTGCATTTCTATTTACAACAAATTATATTTAGGATAATTACTGCCCATGAAAACTACTTCTAAAAAACCAATGCGCTACATAATTCGCAATAAAGAAATCCTTGGTGGGGCTCCAACAATAAAAGGAACTAGAATTCCTGCTGAGAGACTTGAGCATTTAGTTAACCAAGGTTACCGAGAAGAAAATATTCGCAAAGAGTTTCCGGGTATTAGGGTTGGTGTAATCAGAGGAGCTCTGAGTGAGTTGGTTTCTTTAGGAGTTAGCGAAGCCCGTAGACTGAATGCCTCATAACCGCAAATCCATAGTTCGCCGCAAGCCCAAATTAAAACTTCTTCTCGATGAATCTATTGCCCCAAGAAATTACTTTAAACAGTTAAATGCAATTTTCAATGTTAAACATATTAAGCAGGATTTGAAAAAAGGAGGGTTGAGCGACCCGGAAGTTTACAAAATAGCCAAGGAACAAAATAGAATATTGATTACTTATAATGTTAAGGATTTTCGACCTCTAATTGAGTCCGATCAACCATCGGTTATTGGTTTAAGCCCACAACTGTCTGCAATACAAATTGATCTAAAACTCACAAGTTTTTTGAAGATTCTAAAGCAAAAGGATCTTTTGGGTAAATTCTTCCCAGTTCCCGGCAAATCTATCTGAAAGAAAAAGGATGAGCTGTAAAGCGCATCCTTACTCTCATTAAGACTCCCATCTTCTCCTCACGACCCCTGGACAACTGAAGTGAAGGCCGTGTTCGTGACCAAGAAGTTCCAAGTTCTGTCGAAACCGTTCCTCCTCTTCATCCTTCATTTGCTGGATCTGGAGAAACGCTTCTCGCCTGCGTTTTCGACCAGTTTCAAGAATCTTTCGATATTCGGACACTGGGGTTGGCGGCGGATAAGGCAACGCACGTTCGGTTGCGCCCTTTTTCATCACCTTTTCCTCTCTGGCACCTTGCCATTTTCTCCCGAATTGATTAACCCAATTGTACTTTTTGGAAATTAAATAAGCAAGAAGGGGAGGTTTATTCCAGACCAAATTCTTTCAGATCGATTTTCATCGGACCGTTCTTGAAGAATAAATCAACTGATTCTAAAACTTGAGAGGGGAGATACCGAGCTTTTAAAAGATATCCTTGAGCACCAATATCGACTGCTTGCTTGATGATGGAACCTTGCCCGAGATTGGTTAAAAGATAAACTGGAGTGCTTTTGAAAGGTTCCGGAGCACTGCGAATTTCCCGCAAGACATCAATCCCGGTTTTCTTTGGCAGCATTATATCGAGCAAAATTAAATCGTATTTTTCACTTGTGGCCTTATCAACACCAATTTGGCCGTCTTCCGCCACAACTATTTCGTAATCACCTTTTTTGAGCTCGCGTGAGTAAATGTCCCGAACAAAAATATCATCTTCAACCAGTAAAACTTTTTTCAATTTGTATTCCTATACAAAATATCGCGCGCATATAATAATTTTTTGGTTTTTCAAAACTTCGATTAGCGCGTTATGTTTGTAGTCCTTTAGTCAATTATTACTCTAAGGCCTATAAATTGTCTAGCTTTTTTTAATCTTAACACTTTTGGATCTCGAAAAATTGGTCACCACAACTATCGACCCACTGGGAATTATATCAATTGTTTCGTCTTTTTCCTTAAGCCAGACAGTTCGTAAGCTAATTTTTTGCACAATCCCACGTTTCCCAGTAATTTCAATCTCATCACCTTCATCAAATTGATCTTCAGCTAATAAAAAGAATCCACTAATCACGTCTTTGACAAGAGACTGGGCACCAAAACCAATCGCCAAACCAGACACTCCGGCAGCTGCCACAAGCGGAGCCAAGTCAATTCCCAAAACACTTAATGATTCAAAAATTGCGAAAGCTAAAATCATTGTCGAAACAAGCGTGCGGATAACATTACTTAAAGTACGTAACCTACGGCCGCGAGGAGTCCCAAAAGAAAAAATGTTAACTAAAGGCTTGGTGAAAATCTGCAGCAAAGTCCAGACAACTATACTTATCAGTAGAATTGAAAGCAGCTGTATGGTTTTTTGATCAATAGCAGCAAGATTGAACATACATAAATTGTAACATAAAAGAAGTATTAATTTGCACAAGTTCAACCAGAGAATGTATTATGAATAGTGCAATGGACTCGAAAGTTACTTTAGAAACAGGAGAAAATATTGTTGAAATAGCCTCACCACAAAAGAAGTTTAGTACACTCTCTCTTGTCTTAACTCTTTTTAGCTTGCTTTTTTGTTTAACAGTTGTTTCATTTTTGGCTGGATTTATCTTTGGAAAAATCGTTAGTAACCAACCAGAATCTGATTCAGTCAGAAAACCGGCAGTGATAACGCCTCAGAAAAACGGCAATAGTCTGCTTTCTGACCCAAATGACAATTACCAAATTGTTTTTCCAAGTACCTGGAAGGCTGCTAGCAAAACACTCGGCAGTGGGGGATTGGTGTTGGAAACTGAACAAGGCTCAGTTGAACTTTGGCTTGTAATTGATCAACCCTTAGCCTTGAGTTCAGAACAAAAAAAAGGACTGGAAAAAACAAATCAAATTGATTTAACAATTAATAAACAAAAAGTTAAAGCCACAGAGTATGTTTATAAAAGCGGCGGTTTTTTGACAACAGCCGTTCTCTCAGCAACGGATAAAAATCCAAAAGTTAGTTTTCTGTTGAAAACTTTCGACAAACAAACTTACGAAGTTGAGAAAACGATTCTACAATCATTTCGCTTCACTTTTACGAAGTAAATGATTCGGATACCGAGTAATGAGAAACCGATACAAATTTGCAATTCTAATTTTCACATTAATTTTCCTGGTTTTTTTACCACACAACAATCTATTAAATAATATCGAAAGTGCTCTTAAGGAAAAAACTGTACTTTCCAAAAACTCAAACGACACTGCAGCCGAACAAAAAGCCATCGCGCAAGCGCGGCTGAAGGCAGCCCAAGAAAGAAAAACCAAACAAGACGCACTTTTACTACAGTTGAATCAAACTCTAACAGTAAACGACCAATTTGCCGTTTCGATAATTGATATTAATAATTCTGAAAACTTTGGAATCAGCGAGACTGCTTCGTTTCATTCAGCTTCAGTTACAAAGATTTTAGTCGCGACTGCCGCTTTGCAGGGAGTGGAATCTGGAAAATATAAACTTACTCAAACTCTTGGCAACAGCACCTTCAAATACCAACTACAACAATTGATCAACCAAAGCAACAACAATTCCTGGGATTTGTTTAATAATTTACTCGGATTTAACGGTGAACAAAAAGTCGCTGATCAACTAGGACTTGTCGGGGTCGATATCAACCAAACGCATATGACGACCAATGCTGTTTCCAGTCTACTTCTCAAACTTTACAAAGGTGAGGCCCTACAAACCGAAAACCGTGATCTACTTTTTTCCTTTATGCAAAACACAGAAACGGAAAATCGAATCACTCCAAGTATCCCAAAAGAAGTTTCCTTCTACCATAAAACCGGAAGTTTTGCTGGCGGTATTCACGACGCGGCCATTGTAATCCATCCAAAAAATCCATTTGTTCTGGTGATTTTTACCAACAATAACAAAGGCACTGCTTGGGAAGCTCGATTTGCCGCTTTCCAGAATGCTGCTAGTTTGGTGTACAGTTATTTTGATTCTATTTAATTTGTCTTTGTGCTACTATTACGCAGTAATTGATACAAGGTATACTATTACGTAGTAATTGATGCTAGCGAAAGCGAGGCATAAACTAACCTCGAAATTACTTTAATTTTATGACAAATAAATCAACTATATACACAAGAGGCGGGGATAGTGGTGAAACTTCTCTCTTCGGTGGCAATAGAGTCCAGAAAAACAGTTTGCGAATTGCCTGTATTGGAACAACTGACGAGTTAAACGCCAGCCTTGGGGTAGCCGTTTCGAATTTGAAAGAAAGCGATTTGATAGAAGTAATAGAGGCTGTTCAAAATAAACTTTTCGAAGTTGGAGCCGAACTGGCTAACCCAAACAAGCACCAAACAAAAGCTGTAAATACTTTTGAATTGGGTCAGGAAGATGTCTTAAACATCGAAAAAACAATTGATAATCTTGATGGTGAACTCCCGGAACTTAAGAATTTTGTACTTCCGTCAGGAAGTATTGCTGCCACCCAACTACACCTTTCCAGGGCGGTTTGTCGAAGACTTGAACGCTTACTAGTCAAACTTTCGAAACAAGAAGAAGTAAACCCAATTTTAATCAAATACATCAACAGATTGTCTGATCTACTTTTTATCCTGGCCAGAGTTGCCAATAAACGAAGCAGCACAATTGAAAAACTTTGGAAAAAGTAAACAAACGTATAAATAAAGAAGCAATCTAGGAAGATAGTAAATAGCAATCGAAGACGATAGTAGAAATTTATGACAAAGAAAGTTATTTTAATTATATTTTTAATTCTTTCTCCAATAATCATTGCCGTAATATTTTTTTCCCAAAAAACCTCCGCAAAACCAAAGGTCGCAACTAACACAGCTACTATTAAACCTAGCACTGCGAAAAAAACAGAAATAATTGTTCCCAAAGTTACACTGGATTCAATTTTTTCCCTCCAAGAAACTGATCTTTCAAAATTAGATCAAACTAAAATAATAAAATTAATTGCCACTGGGGATGTAATCCCGGCTCGTGGGGCCAACTGGCCAGCGGTCCAAAAGAATAATTTTAATTTCAACTGGGAAAAAACTGCCGACTATCTTAAAACCGGAGACATCACCTTGATTAACCTGGAAGCTCCGCTGATGAAAAGTTGCCAACTTTCAACCTCTGGATTTACTTTCTGTGGGAATGCCAGGCAAGTTGAAGGCATGGTTTTTGCCGGTATCGACGTAGCAAATCTTATGAACAATCATATTGGCAATTTTGGTTCAACCGGAATCTCTGAGACCAAAAAGTTGTTAGACGACAATCAGATTCTCTGGTCTGGTTTTGGGAGTCTCGCTATCAAAGAAATCAAGGGTAAAAAATTTGGCTTTCTCGGTTACAACGGCATTGGCGTCAAAATTGATCGTGAGGCAATGGCCACAGAAATCAAAGACAGCAAAACCAAAGTCGATATTCTGATCGTCTCCGTTCACTGGGGAAAAGAATACGAAGCCTTGCCACTATCTGATGGCAATATTGCTCCGGATAATCCAATCGAAATCGGTCATTTGATGATCGATTCCGGCGCGGATTTAATTATTGGTAACCATCCGCATTGGGTTCAGGGAGTTGAAATTTTCAAAGACAAATTTATCGCTTACGCCCACGGCAATTTTATTTTCGACCAGACTTGGTCCGAAGAAACCCAAGAAGGAGTAGTCGGAGAATACACTTTTTATTTACCCCCCGAAGCTTCAGCGAAGGAGGGTGGGGTCAAACTAATTGCAGTGAAATACAAACCAATCGTGGTGGATAAAAGTTACCAACCGGTTTTTGTAACTGGAACCAGGGCCGATAAAATCCTCAAACAAATGCAAGATTCCTCAACCCAACTGGCGAAATAAATTCCTAACCTATAGTTGATATTTTCTAAATATTCTGTTACAATCCACCAAAACGGGGAGAATTGAGCCAATCTAAAGTTCTAGGAGGTGATATGTCGTACTTAACCAACAATGTTTTGGCTTTCGCGTCACCAACATTATTTGCGTTAACATTTGTTTGCATTACCCTTTCTTTTCTTGGCTTCTGCATTAGGGCAGACCAACGAGGAAGGGGCGGAGCAGCGTTTGTCAGCGCTATTGGTGGCACCATTATGGGGTGCCTAGCCTTAGTCGCTATTGGTTTCGCGTTAAACTAGCCGACCGATAGGGTCGAGGAGAAATCAACCCATGGATACCCTACGTGAAACGATAGCCATAGGCGCAGGAATCATCGCTCTCATAACCGCTCTGTACCAATTGTGGACTGCCGCGAACAACAGTACTTCGAACACGTACAGCAGTCAATCTGTACCAGGGGTCTACGCTCCGTTTATCGTTGCAGTCATCTTTTTCGGAATCGCAACGACTGTATACCCGAAGTAGACGACCGAAAAGGTCGAAAGAAGGGGTGAAGAAGTGTTCTATCGTAACAAAATACACCTGGCTGCTCTGGCATTGGTTCTTGCAATTATTGCAAGTATCATACCAGTTCAGTATCTAAACGAGAGTTGGGAGATACCACTAGGTCTGGGGCTTTTTCTTGGACTCTGCTGGTTTTCCTTTAGACTTCTTTCAAAAAGCGTCAGGATGGACTGGGGCAGTGATGTTGTTGCTGTTTACGACATACTTATGATGTTTCCTGTTACCTTCATCTTAGTTGGAGTAACGGGAGCACTCATCCTAGAAACGTCACGACCAGTGTTAAACTCCTTGGGAGGAATCTCACTTGTCATGATCCTCAATCAGTTCGCAAGAATTGTTAAATACCCTGGATAGGAGTATATCGAGAGGGAAGAGAAATGAAAATTGGACAGTTGTTTCTTGGACTGGGTGCACTTGCACTTATTTTCGCACTTTGCCTCATCGGTCCCTACCCAAACCCAGCTTGGAATAACGAGTCGGCATGGGTCACATCAAGTTTGATGAGTCTTTTAGGACTTTTCTGCATCGGCCTCGGAGTATTTGTCATGGCAGGCGAACCAATCAATTAGCCGACCAAAAGGGTTTTTCAAGGAGTTCTTTTATTTTAAAAGAGCTCCTTTTTCTTTTGACAGGTTTGTTTTGAATATGAGACAATCTCTTTATCAAAATGGATAATCAAAACCCGCCCAATCCAAACCTACCTGGTTCTAGCACTAGTGCGTTGCCAACACTCCCAAAAAGCGACGATTCACAAATTCTGACTCATCCGGAGCATATTCTCGGAAAATTAGCTTTACCCAAAATTAAAAATACTTCTGGAAAAAGTTCTTCGGTTAGTAAAACGCTTTTAATTTTTGCCGGTTTTTTAATTATTTTTTTTGTTGTCGCCTTATTTACTTTCTTTATTCCGAGAACTAATACATTTAAATTTGCTCTTGAGAGTATTGAGGCTGTAAAGACTTCAAGTAAAAATATTGATGGTGTTAATTCATCGTTAGAGATTCTTTACCAAGCTCGCTCCAATTCAAAGGAAAGTGATGTAACAGTTTCCAAGAAAAATGTTTTGGGTACAAAGACCGCTTCACAAGACCTAACAATATTCGTCGAGGCAGTCGCTACCGCAGAGAAAATTAAGGATGTTTTCGATAAGGCTTCTTCTGTGAAGGCTTTTTCTGTTCCTTCAGGTGATCCAACAGTACTAATTCGAAAACATCGAGAACTAGCTATAGCAATTGCCGAAAAAGTTACCGCGGCCAAGGATTCATTAGCAAAAATTCGCTCGCTAAAAAAAGCAACTCAAGGTAGTACAACGAGTGATCTGGTAGCAAAACTAAATTCCTTAGAATCAGATACGAACAGATATATTGACCAATCTCAAAAAACTTCGGATTACTATGTTGAAATCAGTGAGGCTTCAATCGATCTTTACAATCTAGCCGCGGCCACAAATACAATCAAAGATGTGGACAGTGGTATAGTTAAACTAGGATCGTTAAAGGCAAAGTTTGCTGATCATAAAACCCTACCCGAGCAAATGAGTGCTTACAACGAAGACTTGGTTGAAATGTTCGACCTTTTAGGTTTGTATTTCGGAGATTTGAAATCAATCATGCAGGGTAAGAAAGTTGATCTGACAAAAAATTATGCTGCCTTTTTACTTCAGATCCAAAGCATTTCTGCCCGAGCTATAAACGATGAGGTTAGTTTCTGGCAAAATAATAAGAGTTTATCAAACTACGATAATTTGGTACAAAAACATCAAAAAGTAATTACAACTTCAGAAAAGCTAAAGAAGAGTAATGACTTCTTTTTACTAAATTGGGTCGGGATTGAATAAAATTATAGGTAATTAAAGAAGTTATGAACTATATGAAGACATGTAGTTCATAGCCAAAAATATATTATAATTTTATGAAGCTATGCATTATACGAAGACGTTAGTTCAAAACAGAAACTTTATTATATTTTTAAGGTAGTTATGCAATATGAGCCAGAGGCTCTAATTCATAACAAATAAAATTATAGGTAATTAAAGAAGTTATGAATTACAAAATCTGTGTTAGTGGGGCGGCAGTTGGGGATTGTGTCAACGAAGAAACAATCGAGAAATCCGAACTTGTCGGCAAGGCAATTGCTAAAAGCGGTTCTATTCTAGTTACCGGAGCCACGACTGGAATTCCATTTTATGCAGCTCGTGGAGCGAAAAAACTTGATGGGGTTAGTATTGGGTTTTCTCCAGCTGCTACTTACCAAGATCATACCAAACGCTACCAACTACCGACAAGGTATATGGATTTGATCGTCTACACTGGTTTTGGTTACGCCGGCAGGAATTTAATTTTGACTAGAAGCTCGGACGCAGTGATTGTTATCTGTGGCCGAATTGGAACTTTGAATGAGTTTACTGTTGCTTTTGAGGACAAAAAACCCCTGGGGGTTTTGGTCGGTAGTGGGGGAATGGCTGACGAGATTAAAGAACTAATGGAAGTCGCCCACAAACACGAATGTTCAGTTCTTTATGAAAGTGACCCGGACAAACTGGTCCGCGGCTTGATTCGGGATTTGGAAAGAATGAGAGTCGCAGATAACAATTCTCACGCTGAAGTCAAACTCGAAAAAACAGATTGATTTTTATGAAAAACAGTTATCAAATTGCTGGAATTACCTTTGAAGAAGACTGCAAAATTAACCCGCGGGAAGGTTGTCCAAACTTCAATAACGATAATTCAAACCTTTTACCAATAGCATTTTTGATTTTAGTAATCATAGGGTTAACTTCATATTTTCTTTGGAGAAGGAAGAAAAAGAATTAAAAAAATGGCAGCCCACCTCGCGTGTCCAGATGTTTTCCAGAAAACAAACCTTAGAGGTTTGTTGCAAAGAGTGAGCTGCTAACTTAATTTTTAAAACGATAATCCCTATTGGTCAACAAGCAAGCAACCACCCCGAAACTTAAATTGACAGATAGGTTCAAGTTGGATTAGAGTAGAGTTGTGGAAGATAACCCTGAACAGCCAATTCAAACAGAGAAAGCTCGAGACTTGAATTTTCGAGAAATAACACCAGAAAAACCAAAATCTAATGTTGTTTTATTTGTTCTTGGGGCAATTGTGTTAATCAGCTTGGTTATTGTCGGCTATATTTTCCTAAATTCACCTAAAAAAACAAAGGGGACTTCTTCCAAAAAAGTCGAAACTAAACAAGCAACTTCCTCCACAAAAACAAAACTAGAAAAATGTAGTGGTGAGGAGTCCTTGGTCAATTCAAAACAAGGTTACGAAACGTGTTTCCCTAAAGGTTGGATCGAAAAAGAACTCAAAGTCTCGGCACTTTTTATCGGAATTGATCCCAAACAAGTTGATGACAAATTCCCGGGGACTTTAACAATTGAAATTGATGATAGCGCAGAAAACCTCAAAACCCAAGATATTTCTAATAATACATCCAAATTTGAGTTTGGCCCTGTCAAAATAGATGGTATTAAAGGCACACAGGTTACTTATACAAGGCTGAAATCTGACGTCATGTCAGCTTACCCAAAGGCAATATCTTCTGTAGTTAGAAATTTAAACAGAACATATACTGTAACTCTTAATTCAACGGAAGGCGATTTCGAAACTAATAAAGCTATTTATGAAACCTTTCTCGGGAGCTTTAAATTTATTGACGATACAAAAAACCCGCCTTGGTCAGAGTCAAGAAATATTTTAATTTTCACTCCGTGGGTTGGAGATAGTATTCAAAGCCCAGTCACAATCAGTGGGGAAGCAATCGCGTTCGAGGGAACAGTTAGTATTCGAGTCAAGGATAAAAGCAACCATATTTTGGCTCAAACCACAACCCAAACCGCTTCCGGATCGGAAAGATCCGCCTTCAAGATCAGTGTGGAATTTGGCAAACCAGCGACAAAAAACGGAACGGTCGAGGTCTACACTGTTTCTGCCAAAGACGGTGGTGAACAAGACTTAGTCAGCGTTAGTGTGGTTTTTCCCTAATTTTTCACTATTTGACCACAAACGCAATTTGATAGATAATTAATTCCAGAATATGATGCCTAGAAAAAAACTGTTATTTTTTGTGTTCTCCCTTTTGGTCTTACCTCTATTACCATTCGGATTTTCAACGTCAAAAAATACTATTCAAGCCCAAACTACTTTCCACTGTGGAACTACTAACCCACCTCCTCCAATCATAACCAGCCCAACCTCAGGTGAAATAAAAAGTGGCTCATTTAGCTTTACAATTTGTGACACAAATGCCGCTGCATATCCAGTTGAGTTTTGGTTATCTGTACCTCCAAGTTCTCCATTTTGTAAAAATATCTTTAATTTGTCCAAACCAGCATCTCCACCCTACAACTTCACCACACCACTGTGGGATAGTACCCAAGTTAGCGATGGGAACTATTGGTTGAATGTTAAGGCCAATTACCCACCAATAATGATTAGTAATCAGCAGTTTACAATCAATAACGGCTTTAGTGGCACCCCTTGTCAAACTCCTGACAGGCCTACTACCAATATTCAGGCAAATGATTCTGAAGGGCCTATCACGATTGCCTATAATTCCTCAGCTTTCATAAAGTGGACTAGTACCAATGCCATAAATTGCACTGTTCTACCCTCATCTCCAACATGGACCGGGAAATCTGGCGGGCAATCAACAGGAAGTTTACAGTCTTCAAAAACTTACACTGTCAATTGTTTTGGTCCCGGTGGTAATAAGGATGACTCAGTTACTGTAAATGTCTCAGCGGAATCAAGCTCACCACCACCTTCTGATGGCGGCAGTACGCCGTCATCGGGTACATCTCAACCATCAAGTGATACAAGTTCCCAAACCAATTCCACGACGAAATCATCGACTGGCGAAACAATTATTTCACCCGAAACTGTTACAACACAGACCTTAGCCTCGACCGATAAATTGGTTATTGAGGAAGACATTCCAGTCAGTATCACAGAATTTGATCCGGACATATTTTTAAAAGGTAGCAACATTAAACTCAATTCAATAAAAAATATAAAGAAAGATAATAAGAACTATATTTACTTTGAAGGCAGAACTAAACCAAACACTCTTGTTACTCTCTACATCTTTAGCAACCCGATCATTGTAACCCTGAAAAGTGATGCTAAAGGTAACTGGAATTACGAAAGGGAGAAAAGAATTGAAACCGGTAAACATTCAGCTTTTGCCACGATCTATGACGATGGTGTAACCAGACGCAGTGATGTCACCAGTTTCTTTGTTGCCAAAAATTCAAAAGGAAATCTTGTTTTAAAACAAACCGCTTTCGATAATCTATTATTTTATGGATTGATAATTGGTACTGTTATCGCGTTCAGCATTGTGATTTTAATTATGTACAGAATTTATATTAATAAAAAGGCTCAAATATAAAATGACAGCACCTGTCTTGAGTAAACTTAGTGAAAATAAAGAGTTTCTCTATGCAATTTTGCTGATCTTGTTAATTCCGGCAGCTTTGATATTTAACACCTTTATACTGATACAAAGAGTCAGCAATGATTTTGAAACTGAGATAACAAGTAAAGCTAATCTAGCAACAAATGTATTAACTTCTTCAATCAAAGAAATTGCCACAAACTCTGCCGTACTTTATTCCCACATCCAAAAAATATCCAGCAACTCAAGCGATATCAAGGGTTTGACAGTTCTAAGTTTTAAACAAGGTAACCCAATAATTATGGCCACAACAGAAGGGGAGGACTCGCTATCGACCAACAATATTTTGCAATCCAAACTTGCTTGGACCACAGGACAACCTTACACAACTAAACTAGAGATTCTGGATGATAATGGTAAACCAACTAGACAGTGGCAAGTCTCGATGCCGCTGCGCGAGAATGACGCCAATATAGCAGTGGTCAATTTAAAAATTTCCGGAGAAAAAAGTGACGGCCTGATCGCCAAACTTACACAGGACGCCCTGTTTCTTTCAGTGGGGACAATTGTAATTCTAATTTTGTTACTTCTCAACCATTTCCGCTTTTTTGGCTATGCCCAAACATTTGTCAAACTCAAAGAGGTTGATGAAATGAAAGACAACTTTATCTCGATGGCTTCCCACGAGCTACGTACTCCAGTAACCGCTCTTCGGGGCTTTGCGCAGCTTGCAGCATCCAATTTTCAAAAGGGCAATGTTAAAGACCTAGGCCACGATCTAGGAATCATTGATAAATCGGCTGACGGCATTGCCAATCTCGTCAACGATATGCTCGATGTCTCCCGAATCGAACAGAAGAGAATGGCAGTCGATTTGAAACCAGTGGATATCACTGCCGTAACAGCTGAAGTTCTAACCCAACTCAATGCCCAGGCACTGGAGAAGAAATTAGTTCTAAATTACCAAAAAACAACTCCCTTAATTATTCTGGCTGACGAGCAGAAGCTGAAACAAGTTTTAGTCAACATTATCGGTAATTCAATTAAGTACACACCCCTCGGAAGTGTCAGTGTTTCGCATGAAACCTCTGGAGACAAAATCAAAACTTTAGTCTCTGATACTGGAATGGGAATCCCGGCCGAGGAGCTGCCAAAACTATTTGAAAAATTCCACCGGGTACAAAATGATCAAACCAAAAATATCCGGGGAACGGGGTTGGGTCTTTGGATTACAAAACAAATAATCGAGATTATGAACGGTAAACTTCTGGTTGAAAGTATTCAGAACAAGGGTACAACCATGATAATAACTTTTCCGCTAGCAAAACCAACCCCCACTAAGTAACCGACCCAAAATCAAGCGAAGCTTGAGCGCAGGATCTTTCTTGATTAAGCGGATTTAGTTTCTTTTCATAAAGAAAAGCAGGACGTCAGCGAAGCGCGTCCTATAGTATTGACTTCTTCCTTATTTTATGCTAAAATACACAGGCTAAAAGTATGGGCAAAAAGTCCCGTTCTTTTGAAATAAGGAGAGGAGAAACGGGCAAGAGAGAAACGGAAGCCCGTCTTAAGGAAGTGGGCGCAGATCCATGTTTTTTTGTTCGAAACAAAACAGTTTGTAAGAATTGTGCCAACAAGGCAATGTGGAACCCGTATGAAAGAATTCGACAGTTTGCATTTTTTGCCGTTGACCACATACTGTTTGAACTCTTGAACATACATTTAACAGGGGGGATGCGTTACCGTTACCGTTGGAGTAATGAGTACTTCTTTGAGCCTATGATCGGCCATGAAGACAGCAACTGCAGCCGTTGCGGACAGGTTATCATCGGGGTTAAAGAGGACCGTAGCAAAGGAGAAAGATGGCCCAACACAAGCGAAATTTGCTCAATGTGTGGAATAGTTAACGACTGGCAGGAAGGTTATTTCTTTAACCAACCTCCCTACGACTCTTTGCCCAATGCGTTTTTGTGCAAGACCTGCGATGACGGCTTACACATAATTCGTTTTGCACAGGATGACTTCAACGCCGGCAAATCTTGTCGGGATTGTTACAATGATTACTGCCAACAAAAGTGTAAAGGTAATGGTTGTCGCAGTTGTTCACGCGACTGTTGTTGTGATTGCCGAGATTAAGATATTCTTAGTCAAAAACTGCTCTACTCCCAACTATCGTTTTTAGATAGCATTGGGGGAAGAGGTGAAACTATCGACTATAGATAGCAATTTCGCCTCCATTCCTAAGCAGATCTCTACCTAAGTGTCTGACACTTAGACTATGAGGTTTTCTTAGGCAGGCACTTAACGAAAATGATTAAGAGTCTGAAGTTCAAGGAGAGGAGAAATGGATTGGCAACGGAGAAAATTATTTTCTCCAAAAAGCTTTAAAGTTTGCCAGCATCGAAGAGGTACTCACAATATTCCTGAAATCCTGTTAAAGGAGGCTGTAGTTGATAATGCAGGGGTAACAATTCCTGCTCTTGAGATCGGCTCGGTTGGTGGGGTTACGGTTTACGATAAATTACCTTATCCTCAACCAGATTTCAGGGAAAAGATCACTGCTTACCTCTCTAAAGATGGGGTTGGTTTTGTTTATCAGGAAACTGAGGACTTCGAACATAATGACTTTCATTATTTCCTAGCCCTCCCGGAAAGGGAAACCAGAGTTCGGATTGCACGCGCCCTTTCAAATCACCTAAGTGGTGATAGTGAGTTTAGCAGAAGTGTTCACGAAACGGCCAAAGACCTTGCTTTTAAGGAAATGCGGGGTCTGGGGTTTAGACTACCAGAAGAACACGTCTTTCGTTTGAAGCTGGAATCAAACAAGGACACTACCAGGAAAAACGGTCAGCACAGCCAATCCTGGAGAGTTTACTTTGTCTACGATGGGAAACAATATTCCCTCCTTGTGCATCTAAGGTGCGTTTACCACCACAACCGCGGTGGGCAAACTTATGTTTGCCGTTGGGTTGAAAAGTAAACAAAACTGCTTCTACTCTCAACTATCGGTTTTAGATAGCATTGGGGGAAGAGGTGAACAATTCTTATAGAATTGCTATTCGCCTCCATTCCTAAGCGAATCTCTACCTGAGTGTCTGACACTTGGACTATGAGGTTTTCTTAGGCGAGAACACGATCGGTTTCGTGTCTTCGTGTAGCGGCAAGGAGGTGTAAGTTCGCAAACGAAATTCACCACCTAAGGTAAAATTCAGTACTTTAGGAAG
>CAYIWY010000004.1:0-111529 GCA_964367355.1 uncultured Gammaproteobacteria bacterium | reverse complement strand
CCTTTCAAGCCTCTTATTCTACCTGAAGGTGGTGCACTTCGTTTTAGAACCTAAGGGCAAAGATTTGCCCTTTTAAACTATTTACTTTAAATTTCTAAGGTCTATAATTTTTCAGAGGAGGTTAGAGAGATGAACATCTCGGAAGAAATCAGGCAAAGGCTCAAGTTTGACCAAGTGGTTGCCAGGGCCGTTTTGCGCTACCTGACAACAACCTATTCGGAAACATTTGAAGCTCTTGGGGAAAAGCTAGGAACAAATTCGGAACAAGTTGTTAATTGGTTCTTGGAACAGACTGAAATTTCCCGAGAGGATTGCTGGAAAATTCTAGAATTGGGAGGAGAAAGTTTAGTACCCCTAGAGTGGATGATTCGGGGAGATGTTCTCAAAGAATACGACCCGGAGCTGATCGTTCTACTTGGAAGAGAATTAATCCGCTTGGCTAACGCTCGCTTTAACGAGGAAGCCACTGCGGAAAAGCCTGGCAAAAAAGAGTTATCTTTAATTGTGTCAAGAGGGTCGCTGACTCTCTATCAAATTGGATCTTTTCCAGGAAGTTTTCGAATGGGAGTAAAGATTTCC
This sequence comes from uncultured Gammaproteobacteria bacterium, assembly GCA_964367355.1. Classification (GTDB taxonomy): domain Bacteria; phylum Patescibacteriota; class Microgenomatia; order Woykebacterales; family RBG-16-39-9b; genus CAYIWY01. The sequence continues at coordinate 110,950 of CAYIWY010000004.1, read as the reverse complement.
CATCTTCGGGATCAGTTGCGGCTCTATACCTTTCGTCTCGACGAAAACGAGGCTCAAATTGGAGGAGAAGTTTCACTATTTCTCCCCTTGATCGCAGAGTCGCTTAGTACTGATAATCTGGTTTTCTACGACCGGCATGCTGATCACAGCTATAATTATCGGGACTACTTGGAATTGATTCACATAGTTCGTGAAGGAAGTGTTGTTGGTAACGATTACTTTCTTGAGTGCCACTTAAGATCCTTACCGACACCCAACTAATGACATCATAAGGACTGTTTTGTCTAAACAGTCCTTTCTTTTCCCCAAAATCAGAACAAAAATTAGGTTAAATTTATGGTCGGGGTGACAGGACTTGAACCTGAGTTCATTTGATTTCAATTAACCAAAATTTAATTACACAATCTGGTTTATCGATTTATAGCCTTAAAGCTGATATACTAATGAAACTTTGCGGGTGTGGCGGAATGGTAGACGCGCTGGATTCAGGTTCCAGTATCAGCAATGATGTGGAGGTTCAACTCCTCTCACCCGCACCAGTGTGTTAAAATAACAAAGTTATTTTGCGGATGTGGTGGAATCTTGCCGAAGTGGCGGAACTGGTATACGCGCAGCCTTGAGGTGGCTGTGGGAGCAATCCCGTGCAGGTTCAAGTCCTGTCTTCGGCACCAAGGGGCGCTTAGCTCAGCTGGTCAGAGCGACTCGTTTACACCGAGTAGGTCGGGGGTTCGAACCCCTCAGCGCCCACCATTTAGTATAATGGTTATCTTGAGCCGGATTAGCTCAGTGGTAGAGCGCCTGCCTGAAGAGCAGGGCGTGCGTGGTTCGATTCCGCGATCCGGCACCAGAAAGTGTTTTAATCTATTGATAAATTGATACATTAACTAATATCGGTGTGTAGCTCAGTGGTAGGCTAGTTCAGAAACTTATCCTCCAACTGACTAATGAGAGCTAATGACTTTCCACTTCGAACAAATAACTTAGTTTAACTAAATAACGGGGTGTAGCTCAGTGGTAGAGCGCGCGCTTTGGGAGCGTGAGGCCGCAGGTTCAAGTCCTGTCACCCCGACCAGAAACGGAATTGTGCATTTTGACTAGGGTATCGAATGGTTCTTTTAACTGATGGGACAGCACTTTTTCCTCGTCAACAGTAAAGTTCAAGAAAATAAATCGGCAAAGTCTGTCTTTTTGAAGCGGTTCGGCAGCTTCTATTGCTCTACCAGCATTTTTTGATAAGTTCAAGACTTGCTCGATACTAAGTTTATCCTTCTCAGGGTCTGTTTGTAGAGCTTTTATGTCTCCTATGTCTTCCTCTAAGGTCTTTTCCTCAGCTTCCAATTCATTTGCCCTTTCTTCATTTAGCTTCCAAATTCTGGTTCCCTTCTCCAACTTGGTCATACCTAAAGCCAACTCTTTTAGTTGCCTTCCAACCCCTACAAGCCTTCCTTGTCGGCTGTGAATTTCAATTTTTAACCTTTCTTGCTTTGTAGCAGCTTCTTTGGTTATTTCATCCGAATATTTTTCGTATTCAGCTTTCGTGAAGTTCAGCCCGTCCTCTAAAAAGTCATAAATATAGCTTAATAGGTTATTAGTCCTTATCGCTTTCTTCTTTCGCTCACAACCAAAAGTATCACACCTGAAACTTAAATATCTTATACCTGACCCTCCTGTAGCGGGAGCTGGCACCATATTCCGACCGCAAAAACTGCAAACAACCATGGCTCTGAAAGGGTAGAAGGTTTTCCCGTGAGCTTTAATAGGAATACGCCGATTAGTGGGGTTTTGGACAGAGTTGTATTCTTCTTCAGTTACAATTGGCTTAAAGTCATAAAAGTCCTGTAACCGAACTTCTTGGTTACCTCTGATCAAAACTCCTAAATAGAAAGGATCTTTGAAAAGATCACTTAAAATTTTGTTATTCAACTTTATTTCTCTACCTGCTACTGTTTTTCTTTTGTAACCACTTTTAGTTAAAAACTCAGCTATATTATCTAACGAGACACCTTTTAACCTCTTTTCCCATGCCTGGCTGATTAAATCAAAATTCTTTCCGTCTGGTTCGTATAAACTTTTCTTTAGGATATAACCATGTTTGGGAATTGAGGATTTACCTTCGGAAAACTTCCGATTTGAACTACGAGTTACTTTCTGGGAAAGATCATCACTGTATTGTTTAGACAAAACAAAAGCCATTCCAAGTAACATTTTTCCGTTAGCGTTATTTTCAAAATAATGAGTGTGAAATTGAAGGTCTTTAAGTTTACCTTCATCAATCATGTTTATTATTTTCCCACCTTCGAGCATATTTCTAGCCAACCGATCAGGATTCCAGGCCAAAATACCGTCATAAACCCCTTTTTCTATGTCTTTGATCATTTGATTGAAAATTGGTCTTTTTCCTGGTGTCTTGGCTGACTGGCTTTCCTCAAGTTGGGTAACTATGTTCAGCTTCCTTCGAGCAACTAGTAACTTACAATCGAAGATTTGGTCTGGGATTGAACGTACTTGGCGAGATTCGTCAACCTCGGACTTACGGGCATAAAGAACGTACTTTAATTTAGTAATATCTAGTGGTTGTTCTTCGCTCTCAATCTGCATTTAGTCTTTTTTACCAAACGAACCTAAAATAATTAAACTTCAGCCATTAAAGTCGAGGCAGGTACAATCTCATCCCTGCGTAATCTTTGAAGCCTCTCAAGCTCACCTAGAGCCTTGTAGAAGCGTCTTTCAACTGCTTCTTCGTACCGAGAGTAAACTCTACCTAAATAGTCATAAGTACCCTCTGGCAAAACAGGGGTAAAACCTTCACTGACTACTTCTTCAGTATGGGTAGAAATATTCAAGGCCTCAAAACCTTTAGCAAATTTGGAAACTACTTTTCTGGGGTTAGAAAGAGCTTTCAAATGTTCAGATTCAGCTACCGAAACTCTTTTAAGTTTCAGGTAGCAAATTACTAGTCTTTCGACCAATATTTCTTCTACCACCCCAAAGGGTTTTAATTGCTCAATAAACTCGGTTAAGACTTCCTCAAAAACCTCCTTTTCTTCTGCAGCTAAGGATTGTCTCAAAATACCATGTTTGAGTGAGTTCCAGCGGGAAATACTCTTACCTTCGGCAGTTTTAATACCACCTTTAAGTCCGTTAGTTCTACTTGCTTGGATTTTTACTTGTGAGGTCATACAAAGAAATTATAGCAGGAGGCCTTAATTGGTTAGGCGTCAATTAAATATTCACTTAGGGGTTGATGGGGACTAGACAGCTTGTTGCGATGATCCGTGTTTAGCTCTACGAATAAGTTCGTCTCGTACTTGCTCTGCAACTTCTTTGGAAAGCCCTGGTAATCTCCCTTCAGCTGAGCCTCCATAACTACTGACAGTTGTGCTCATACCGGCTGTTTGAATATTTAGATCAGACAAACCAAAAATACGTGCAAAAACTCCACGATATATATCCACATTTTGTATTCGTTCGTAGGGAATAGTGACGTACTTCTTCCAAATTACTCCATGTTCTTTACGAAACCCTTCCTCACGAAGCTCATATCTATAAAAATAGTAAGTTAATACTGCCCTGATGGCATTGATAGAGAACAAGACCACCAGAAGAAACCACCAATTTCCAAAGATATCCAATATTCTATTGATTCCCTGCAAATCTTGGTTATCGGCTTGACTTGATGTTATTTTAACGGCCCAGTAGGCTGAAATAAGAACGAAAGAAAAAACTATTGTTCCAAAAAAACTTTGAAAAATAAGTAACCAAACGTACCTTGAGTCAAGTTTCTTCATATTTTAATTATTGTACTCACCTGTCTAATTGTCAATTAATAGTACCGATAAGTTTGTTATCAACTTTACACCAAAAAACCAATTAATCTAAGTAATTTATTTACGACTGCATAATGTATAATTACTTAATGACTTATAAAACCCGATTAATCTCTTACCTTTTCATATCTTTGGGGTTATTTGCAGTATTTATTTTTCTTGTAACAACCCAAAACCAAAACAACCCTTCACAAACAAAAGTTACAAAAGATAATACTGCCTCTAAGGAACCAACCGTTCTAGGCTCCACGTTAAATGGATATACCTGGGAGCAAACCAGCTTTACTGGCGGAGTGAACCAAGGCCCTTTTGCAATTACCTGGAACAGTATTGGTGGCTGGTCTAGTTATTCTTCCGCAACTAATGCGACAATTAATTCTAGTGGGGTAAAAAGTGCAAATGGTAGCTCAGGAGAGTTCATCTCGTCTATCTTTGACCAAGGAATTGAACGCTCCAACGTATTCGCAGTGTTAGATACTAGTGGTATTTCTTCTCAGCCATCTACAGTAAATTACCCTGTTTATTGGCGAGGTGCTGATTCTTCTAGCGGAGTAAGTAGTGCTTCCTGGACGCTTGAGAGTTTTACCGGATACACATTATGTCCTTTACCTTACCGCTTTATCCAATACAAAATAGTATTGCCTATTGCGGTAGATTCAAACCCCAATGTTACTACTTCCAAGGTATTATTTGCTAATACGTCTCCTCTGAGTATTGCCGGCGTTGTGACAGACGCAGCGACAGGTAATAGGATTGGGGGAGCAGCTGTAACCGCCAATGGTCAGACAACCACTGCAACTCTTAATAAACCTAATCATTGGGACGGTATATACTCGCTAAATGTTACTTATTCTAATCCACTGACAGTCACAGTCTCGGGGGCAGGCTATACTAGCCAGACTAAAAGCTACCCAATAAAAACCCTTGCTCCTGGGTGCTACGAGTCAATTCCTGAAGCCAATTTTGTTCTAACTAAAAGTAGTTCAGGAGGTTCAAGCGGCTCTGTAATCCCACCTAGCCAAAATAAAACAAATACCAGCGAACCATCAAACAGTACCCCAAACCAAGATAAGGTTGTTAATGATTCATCGGGAAAAAATCAATCAAGCACCAGCTCAACAGTCGCAAACACCAATAATAGAAAAAACAATGATCTTCTACTCTTGATTACCCTGATGGTTCTAGAAACTGGTTTAATTGCTTTCTTAACCTACAGGTTTAGAGACGCTATTCTAAGACGAATTTTTAATAAAAACTAATAGACTTCTGATAAGTGTTGAACTTATTGTTTCTTTAACAATCTATTAAGAGTCTTAATAAATTTACCCCAAGGCTTTTCTCTTTTAGAGTTAGATGATAGTTCAAGGTATCTCCTCTTATTATCAAGAACGTTACTTTTACTGAAATTTAGGTTCCATGGGTACCAAACATTTTCACCATCAACGTTTTTCATCTTATCCTTGTTTTCCTTAACATTCTTATCATTTACCTCGACAGAGTCTAACTCCTCGACAAACTCCTTGAAACTATCGATTTCCTTTGGTTCAGTACTCATAACTGGGCTTATTATACTCCTGAGAAGCAGTGTTGATAAGCAGAAGTTTGGGGTCAAAAGTGGTACAATCCCAGTTACTTAAAATTGATTCGGCGAGGGAAGTGTAGCGTTCAATAGCTTCCGCTGAATCTCGACCAAAATATTTGTGCTAATATTTTTACTATGGATTTTGGAAAACTTGCATTAGCTCAAGCAAAAAAACTTCACGGGAAAATCTTTGTCAGTTCCAAAGTGAAACTGGAAAACAAAATCGCTCTTTCGACCGCCTACACCCCTGGTGTCGCCCAAGTTTCTAAGGCCATTGCCGAAAACAAAAACTTAGCTAGGACCTTAACTATTAAAGGCAACTCAGTCGCAGTAGTTTCCGATGGAACGGCAGTACTGGGATTAGGTGATATCGGTCCAGAAGCCGCACTACCGGTTATGGAAGGTAAAGCACTTTTGTTTAAGGAGTTTGCCGGTATCGATGCCTACCCCATTGTCCTTAATACAAAAGAGCCGGATGAAATTGTCGCAATCGTCAAGGCAATCTCCCCTGGCTTTGCCGGTATTAATCTCGAAGACATTTCAGCTCCACGTTGTTTTGAAATCGAAGAAAAACTACAAAACATTGGTATCCCCGTTTTTCATGATGACCAGCACGGTACGGCGATTGTTATATTGGCAGCATTAATAAATAATCTCAAAGTCCTCGGAAAGAAAATGTCTAAGGTCAAAGTAGTGATTGTCGGTGCCGGAGCCGCTGGAATCGCCACTGCCAAGATTTTAAAGGTCGGAAGACTAGTTATGGTTGATTCAAAAGGCCCGATTTATAAAGACCGAGCAGATTTAAATAAATATAAAAGCCAAGTTGCTTCTTTACCACATTATCAAAACTGCAAAACTTTTGAAGAAGTGTATCAAAACGCTGATGTTTTTATCGGTGTCTCCGGAAAAGGTAAACTCACCGCAAAAGAAATCAAATTAATGTCAAAAAATCCAATTATTTTTGCTCTTTCCAACCCAACTCCGGAAATTCTTCCCGAAGAAGCCAAAAAGGTCGGGGCTGCCATTGTCGCTACCGGGCGTAGTGATTACCCAAACCAAATTAACAATGTCCTCGCCTTCCCCGGAGTTTTTCGTGGCGCGATCGATTCTCAAGCAAAACAAATTAGCGAAAAAATGAAATTGTCGGCTGCATTTAAACTGGCTTCGTTAATCAAAAAACCAACGCTTGATCAAATATTACCTTCACCTCTCGAAAAATCAGTTGCAAAACAAATAGCCAATTCAGTAAAAAAAATTTAGGGTTTGAAACCAAAAGACCGAGGCACTCAGCCGCGGTCTTTAATGATAATAATTTTTAGATAAAAATTATCGAGTAACACTAATTGCCGAACCACCGCCTTCAATAATTGTTGCCGAAACTGTTACACGGCTATCCGTAAGACTTCTGGAAATTGTATATTTAGTGGTGTATGTATCAGGTGCAACGGTTGTACAGGTGATAAATTTTCCACCTGTATCAAATGGAAGACCAGCAATATAAGTTGGAACAATATTGGAACAAATATTTCCATCTCCAGCTACAACTGGAGAACTATATTTAATTTCCACCGCGGCAGCTCCAGCGGCAGGCATTCCGATTGGAAAACTTCCATTGGCAACATAGTACTGGTTAACCGCGTTAAGAATTTGCAGGACATCAGCCCGACGTTTGGTATTGCGGGCATCGGCGGAATTTTGGGCTGGATTAATGGCGACAAGGACGATGGTTGCTAAAATGGCTAAAAGTGCGATTACGACAATGACTTCAATTAAGGTAAATCCTAATTGCTTTTTTACTTTTGGCAGCATATTTATTTTCTCCCTACAATAATTATAATATCGAAGCGATCATTTTCGGACAATTGATCACCTCTTATTACAGAATATCGCTCCGAAAGTATACTTGTCAAGTCCGACACAATTGCCTGTTTACTTGTTTTTGCTTGAATCACGGTTTGTTCATAATTAGCAGTCGGCGCATTTCCGACAGTGGTCACGCTGAAGCCTTTCGACGTGAGAAAATCTTTAGTTTGGCCAGCCAGTCCTTTTGTGCCTGTACCGTTAAGTACCTCAATTATATAATCTTGCTTATTTATTACCGTGACCGACTGTTGAATTGGTGGATCCACTACTGGTTTTTCTACAACAACGGCTGAAGGAGTGCTGACTGGTTTTTCCACCTTTGGGCTAACAGTCGCCACTGATTGCGTACCCTTTTTATTAGTAACTACATTTTGCCAAATAAAACCAGAACTGGAAATAATTAAGATAACTACTAAAAACCCAACTACAGTTTTTGCTAAAAACCCAAAGTTAATAGTTTTCATCTTGAGTTTATTTGCTTCCTCAATACCACTGGTGAATTTCCTCCCCACAAAATTTAACTCGTTATCAAAGGCAAAACTTAAAAATAGATTTTTAATATAGTTAACCAAATCACTAGTGTCCTCCGCCTCGAACTGTTTCAACAAATCAATCGTTTCGACTTTTAAATTTTCTTCGGAAAGAAAAATTTTGATTATTTCGGCTTCGTTGCCGACTACAAAAACATTTCGCAAAGACAGATGTTCTTTTTTGTGATTTGTATATTCCACCTCAACTAAATTCTTAATGGTCTTGACTATTAAGGTTTTGGAACTCTCCAGCGTCTTAATTAATTTAAGTGAAGCTGAAAAAACGATCGTCTGATTGATTACCAAAGCAAATTGCAAACTCTGGTCTTCTATCAAAGCAAAGAGGTAGGGTTCAATCTCTTTATTTAATAGATTAAGACAGGCTAGTGGAATTGGTGATAAGCTGACAAGTTTAAATCCAGTACTTTCAAAAATCGAGGCTAAATCCTGAAGTAGCAGAAATTTAGTACTAATAATCGCAGTGCTGTACTTTACCTTTTGTAGGTAACGCACACTCGCTTCTTGTATAGTAAACGGCAAACGTGTATTTAGAAACGTAGAAATCGCTTCCGGTTTGCTTTCACTACCATCGGTCAGGTCAATTTTGTGAAAAAAAACTTCTTGTTCATTAATTCCAAAAACGACTTTCTTTGTTTTTAGGTTGGATTTATTTCGTAGTAAAAAGCTACGAACCTCTTCTTTAAACCGCACAAAATCAGCAATTTTTTCATCAAAAACAACACCTTCCGGAAGAGTTTTTTGATCAGTGAAAATAATTTTTGGTTTTTTTAAAGCTACGTCTATTAGGCTCACTTTGATAGCAATGTCAGAAAAGGTTAAAAAGATAAATCTTTTGCTCGAAAACATCATATTCACTTTCAATTGTATCATCCCTTAGGGAAGTTCTTTCCAGCAACAATAGGTGACTTTTGAATTGGCAAGTGTAGCTTGAACTTGAATTTTTTTGAGTACCGTTCCATTCGTACTAGTAACCGATATTGTGCAGACAGATTCAACCAGACCGTAGCCAATCGTCACCGTGGAGGCATCAATTGTTAAATCGTCATTGGGAGCAGGAGCATCACAACCGCTGGGATTACGAACCAGTTTCATCAATCCATACTCAACTCCTGACTCTGCAGCGTAATAAGCTGTCTGTGAGTCTTCTGTAAGACGAGTGCTCTTGGCTAACGTAACCGCCGTAAGCGTTACTCCGGAAAGTATTGTGATTGCCAAAGCCATTGCAAAGATTAAAATTATTAAGGCTTGTCCGGATTCTTTTTTTCTCATCTTGTAGTTGCGACAATTTCGTAATTTTTGGTTTGGTTTCCTTGTTGAGTTGCTTTGCCCTCAGTCAATGTAAAATTGATTTTGATTGATATTTTCCCACCTACAGAACCTAGAGCCTGAAAAGAAAGATTACTAACATTGGTCAGATTTGTATTTAAGTTGGCCGAAGTCGTCGTCACACCAACTGTTTTTTGGTAAATTAGGTTGTTTCCGGACAAACTAAAGGCCTGAATTTCAGAACCGGTGGTTAAGCTTAAGTTAACGGTCGTTTGGCCAATTACAGCTGGGCTAGTTATTGTATCAGCGTTGCGAATTTCATAATTTAACCTTGAAGTTATTAAAGCAGCATCAATTTGCAGACCCGATTGACTTTCTGATTCGGTTTTAAGTGATCCACTAGTGATCAATAGATCGACAATTACAATAATAATTATCGAAAAAAGCGCAATATATAGAATTACTTCGACTAAGCTTGTTCCTTTTTGATTTAAATTTTTAGGTGTTTTTTTCATGGTGAGTAGTTCAAAGTTGCATCCAGTAAGGTTGGCGTTATTGCCCCATTACCATCGAGTGTGGCCTTGAACCTAAAATAACGGCCACTGGCTTGTGACAATGGTATAGCCCCAACATTATCAAAATAAGTGGCGTCTGAACCATCCGGGCCGACAAAACTCCAAATTGGACCATCAACACTATTTGTTGCTATCTGCAAACGAACATTAGTTGCTACTGGCTCGCTGACCATCATTGTTACGAAGTTGTAACCGGCTTTAGTACCACCACAAACGGCCGTCGCCGGAGCAGTAGGAACAGTGCAGTCAAATGTTTGGGATTCAAAGGTACCAGTAGTAGCGTAACCACCAGATGAAGTAACAGTAAAAAAGAAACCGGACATATCAAAATTATTGGTATCTACCCAGCTCCCTGTTGCTCCAGCGCTTGGACTGTTTGTAAAGACCGAGTTTGTACCGTCGTAGGTGATGGAATTGTAATTTGCAGCATTTGTGGTATTGAGACGGTAAAACCTATAACTGTTATTATTTGAGCCACCAGAGGTTTGGATAATAACCCTATATACAGTGCCTGCTGTCAATGTTAAGGGAGCCGGACTAAACGTATGGGTAACGAAAGCGTAAGTCGTCGGAAGCGAGGGTGTAGCTAAAGTTCCGGTATATACTACGCCATTGTCACTGACCCTTCTTATTTGTACGTTCAGATTGTTTGGGGGTGTACCGTTTCTTCTAATATAAAATGAGATGCTTTGAGAAGTTTTGTCGACACCTGAAAACGAAAATCTCTCACCAAACCAATTATTACCAGTAACGATAATCTCGGTACCATTATTATTTGATTCGAATGGGTTGCCCTCATAGGTTGGAGTTACACCAGAATAATCAAGTTCGTAAATCGGTTGCCCTCCGATAGCAGTCCAGGATGCTCCAGAATTAAAAAGCGTGTTTGCGCTGCTGTCAGCACCGTTTGTTTGTGGATAAAGCGCATTTAAAGGCGCTGATTGACGCAGGGCGACATAGCGAGATGTACGGATCGTCCCGGAGTTATATTGAACAACTATGTGATAGATTGTACCCGCTGTGATGCTAACAGACGGTGAAAGAGTTATTGTTTTCCATCCAGTTGATGTTGAAGTCAAAATACCTGATCCAAGGTAAGTGCCTGAAGGATTGCCGGCAACATTTGCTTGTATACCATATCTGTATGATGGGCTTGTTCCAACTTCGCTCTGAAGATAGACACGTATAGCATTTACAGTTTTTGTTGTCTGGGCAGTAAATCTTAAAGATGTTTTGTCGTTATTGTCTATCATACCTAACGGACTACCGATTCCGATTGCACTTGTTGCGGTTACCAGAAACTTGTTACCGTAATCGGCAGTTGAGGAGGATTGAGTCAGCTCTACTTCCCCACCGGCGTTATTGACAACTTGTGTATTTGTTTTTGTCCCAGCATTAAAATCAGCTTGGGTCGTTTGTGTCCAGACAGAATTATTGTAATTTCTCGTCAAATATAGGTTCGAACTGATCGACTCGTTTCCCAGAAAAGACCAACTGACTGTGGCAGTAATTTTTTTGGTCGCTGGATCAGGAATAGATAATGGGTTTGAACAATCGTCCAGTGCAAAAGTGGCCTGTAAGCGACAAACATCGGCAACAGTAAAACCGTGAGTTAGCTTGTTATCGACTACAGTGCCGGGGGCTACACCCCAAACGTTACCTGCTTCGGCGGTGACATGATAAGTTCCTGGCAAAGAAAAACTGTTCCAACTCGTTTCTTTAATTGAACGCAGAGCCTCGACTTCTTTTTGAAGTAGCAATTTAGCTTCTGCACTAATGCTGGAATGGTTAAATGCCTCCCGAACGGAAATAATTCCAACAACAAAAGTAGTTAAGAAAAAACTCGCGATCGAAATTGCCAGAATTAACTCAAGTAATGCTTGTCCTTGATTATTAACAAGCGTCAGTTTGCGCATTTATAACTCCAAGAAAATTAGTGGTAAGTAAAATTCTATTATTTAAGGTATCTGTCAGACAAAGGCTATTTTTTGTTTGGTCGAAATTTTGCACTTCTCCCGACAATTTTGAAAAGACAATATTGTTACAGTCATTGGGACTAGACAAACACGGTAAATTTTGGCTAATTGATAAACCATTTGTTAGCGCTACTGAAAAATTATTGGTATCAGCTGGGTTAAAAACTGTTCCTCTAAAAATAGTATAGCTACTTGCACTAAAATGAACACCAAACTCACTTGTTGCGGCTTGACCTAAGGTTTCTGAATGCATGGCCTTAATCTGAGCATCTTTTAAGTTTATCGTAATATCGCTTGCCAAGCTATTTACTTTTTCTTGCCCCAAAGGATTAAAAAGATTAGGTGTGGCCAAAGATAAAATTATCACCATTAGGGATATTACCAAAAGAATTTCAATCAAAGAAAAGCCGTTTTCTAAACCGGCAGGTTGTTTTTCCATACTATTGTCGGTTGATAGTACCGATACCTTGATAGATAGGTAAAATAACGCTAACCAAGACTAACGCCACTAAAACCGCGATAAAAATGATCAAAACTGGTTCGATAATCACAGTTAAATTTTTAATAACCTCAGTAAATTTATGCTCATAATATTCTGAGATATCCGCTAAAGATTGATCTAGCTTCCCACTTTCCTCTCCAACACTTACCACCCGACGCAAAAGAGAAGGAAAACTTTTTGAAGCTGTTTTCATGCTTTTCGACAGAGTTGAACCTTCAGTTAATTCGGTAATAACTCGTGTTAAGTCATTTCGTAATTTTTCTGAAACTACAACGTTTTTCGAAATTTCAAAAGCATTAATAATCGGTACTCCAGCATTTAAAAGTAGTCCAGTTGTTTGGGTAAAACTTGAAAAGTCCTTGAGGCGCACAATATTTGAGATAATTGGCAAGCTAAAAAGAATACGAAAGAGAAAACTCTTAATTTTTTTGAACTTGAGAAGTAAATAAAACAAAAAAACAATAAAAACCGAGATTGTCACAATGGTCATTTTATTATCCCCAAACCAAAGTGCCATTTTTAAAACAAACGTGGAGTACGCTGGCAATTTTAAATGTAAATCAAAAAAGACCTTAGCGACTTTCGGTAGCGAGTAACCAAAAACCAAGAAAGCAACCAAAAACAAAACACCGATTATTATTACTGGATACAGCAGAGCTGATTTTATGTTCCCTTTTGTTTCAATATTTTTTTTCAAATTTTTAGAGGCGTTTTGTAAAACAGAATCAAGCTTGCCACTTGCTTCGCCAGATTTGACAATGCTTAAAAAAACCGGATCGAAACTTTCAGGAAAACGTCCAAAGCTTTCGGAAAGCGATTTTCCACTACTGATTTCTTCATTAATTGTCCGTACCACCTGCTTGGTTTTTTTGCTATTTGTGTCTTCGTCAATTGAGCTTAGAGCTTCGCTTATGGGAATACCAGAAGACAGCATTGCGGAAAGACTTTCCAAAATAAATAAATTATCCGCATCTGTTAGCTTGATATTTTTTGAATTTGAAAAAAAGGTGGGCAGTTTCATATTTTATTTTCGCGTGCCTAAAACCGTGGATTCTTAATCCACGGATGAAGACCGAAGAAAACGAAACTTTAGAGATGAAACCGAGGGTTTTAACCCTCGGAGGTTCATTCTCTGACCGCTCCGAAAACTTCCTCGATCGTTGTCTGGCCAGCTTGCACTTTGGCTAAGCCATCGATAAACATCCGGCTGAAACCTTCTCTTTTTGCCTCTGCTTCAATTTCGTTAACTGGCGCTTTAGTATAAATAAGCTCTTTGATTTTTTCACTAATGTCTAGCACTTCAAAAATACCGATTCGACCGTGAAAACCTTCATTGTTGCAGACTTTGCAGCCTTTACCACGATGCTGTTTTGCTTCTTTCAGGAAATTCTCTGGGGTTTCCGTACCAAATTCGGTTTTCAGTAACTTGAGCATATCCGGTTTTATCTCCTCGACAACCAAACAACTTTGACAATTGCGCGAAACTAGCCTTTGAGCGATAACCAAACTTAAACTAGAACCAATCAAATACGCCTGCGCTCCAAGATCGATTAATCTTGGGATTGCCCCGATAGCATCGTTTGTGTGTAGTGACGAAAGTACCAGATGTCCGGTTAAAGCGGAGTGAATAGCAATTTCGGCAGTTTCTTGATCACGAATTTCACCGACTAGAATAATGTCAGGATCATGTCGCAGTATTGACCGCAGCCCATTGGCAAAAGTTAACCCAGCCGCAGGATTAACTTGCGTTTGGTTAACCCGAGCCAAACCATACTCAATTGGATCTTCAATTGTACAAATGTTAACTTCGGCCGTATTTAAAATTGTCAAAATGTTGTACAAAGTTGTTGTTTTTCCACTACCGGTCGGACCAGTCGAAAGAATCATGCCGTGTGGTTTTTTTAATTCTGCTTCAATTTTTTGCAAATTGGACCCTGTTAATCCCAAACCTTCAAGGGTTTTGGGACGAGCCGCCGAGGAAAGCAATCTCAAGACAGCGTCCTCTCCATGGAACGTCGGCAATATCGAAACCCTGACAGAAATTTCGTCAACCCGATGTCTAAAACGAAAACGCCCGTCTTGGGGTATGCGATGCTCGTCGGTACGTAGATTTGCTAGAATTTTTATTCTGGTTATTAGACCAGATTGGATTTTGTCGGGTAAATCGAGTACGTCTTTGAGCTTACCGTCAATCCGAAAGCGCACCACCAGACGGTCACCGACGTTTTCAATATGCAAATCAGACGCTTGTTCACTGGCCGCGTAATCAAGCAGAGCGTCTAGTATTTTGACAACCGGTAAATCCGCCGCCCCCAGAATTGCCATTTTTTCCGCCTGCGAAATATGTTTCGAAATAGATTTTTCAAAATCGAGTTGAATATCTTTGCGGTATTGATCCAAACCTTCATCCATAACCGCCGGCAAACTGAAAAACACTTCCACCAAAAAGTTAGTTTTCTTTTTGATAAACTCGACGATTTCGATATCATCCGGATTTTCCATTGCCAGAGATAAGGTCTTATCGTGCTTATCAAAAACGAGGATTCGGTGTTCGCTGGCAAATTTTTCATCAATTAAGTTTAGAATCTCATCCGGGATAATCTTGTTACGCAAATCTACGTAAGGATAGTTTAATGTTTCAGCTAAAATTTGACCTAAAAATTTCTCAACCAAAATTCCCCGTTCAATCAAAATTTCAACCAATGAGCGGTTTTGATCGTGGGCTATTTTTTCAGCTTGTTTCAAATCCTCGTTAGTAACAAAACCAGATTTAACAACTGAATCTTTTATTTCTTGATTTGATAATTTCATCTATGTTAGATATTTTCTGACAATGCCAACAATTTGTTCTGGTGTTACATCGGTTTTTAAGACGGTTTCCTTTACTCCTAAACTCATTGCTTCGTTGACTTCTTCGGAACCAGCATTAAGATTTGTCATCACAATCACCGGTATGTCTTTCAAATCTGAATCTGCACTAAGCTTACGTAAAACCTCCACACCACCCATTTTTGGCATCATTAAATCCAAAATTACAATATCAGGTTTTAATTCCTTTATTTTGTTAAAACCGTCTTCACCGTTAAAAGCAACATCCAGATCAATACCCTCACGGACAAATTTCTTCTGATACATTTTTACAAACAGCTCATCATCTTCAACTAAAACGACTTTACTCATTTTGCTATCCTCCTTTAGTTTTAAAATAAACTTGCTTAAGATTTTGTAACACCGCAATATCATCCTCTACCTCTTTGGCTGAAGTGCTCCCAGTAATTGGCATTGAAAAGCAAAAGGTCGAACCTTTTCCAGGTTCACTTCTTTCAAGCCAAAGTTTACCACCTAAGTGCTCGACAAATTTTTTCGAAATATAAAGTCCCAACCCGCTTCCAGTTGACATAGTCGCTACCGTTGGATCAGCTGGTTTGGTAAATTTTTTAAATAATTCCTCCTTTTTTTCTTCCGGCATTCCAGATCCAGTATCGGTTACCGAAGTTACAACAAAATCACCAGCTTTTTTGAAGCTAACTGTGATTGATCCGTTATTTGTAAATTTTAAGGCATTGGAAACTAAATTAATCAATACTTGGGAAATTTTGTCCTGATCACCTTGAATTTTGGGAATATTTGGACTAGGTACAACAACTATTTTAACACTATTCTGATCGGCAACCAAATTCAGTGAAGCCTCAAGCAAATGCGCTAAATTCACAAGATCAAGCTCGGAAAGTAAATTAAAATAGATTACCCCTGCTTCAATTCGGGAAATATCGAGTAGTTCATTAACCATTCTAATTTGGCGAGCAACTACAACCATTACATCCCTCAAATCATTCTTAACCTCGGGGTTAATTTCACCATCATCCCCCGCCAAAATCATACTAATGGTCCCTTTAATAATTGCCATCGGGTTGCGTAGTTCGTGGCTGGCGATGGAAATAAACTCATCCTTTGCCTTATCCAATTGATGCAAACGCAAGTTGGCATGCGTCAATTCCCGAATCGCTCGGTTGTAGGCTTCTGTTGTTGGCGGAACTGAATTAAGCTTAGGATTTTCTTCCACAGTTTTTTTGCTTTCTTTATTCAAGTCTAGCCTAGAATTAAGCTTCAAGTCAAGGAAATAGTCTTAAAAAGAGGTTACAGAAATTATCTGGATTCTCTAAGCCTAAAATGCTATACTGAGCACGCGTTGCCAGATCGTCTAATGGTAGGACACGGGAATTTGGATCCCGTTATCTAGGTTCGAATCCTAGTCTGGCAGCCAGAAAAAGGCAATTGAGTTTATCTCAAGTGTCTTTTTCTAGTTTCTAGAGCTGATTCGAACCTACGTGAGAATCCTTAGCCCACGAAGTGGTCGCAAGGCGCGAAGCGACTTAGTCTGGCAGCCAAAAAATAGTGGGGTTTTTCGGAACAATTTAGGAGTTTTAATAACAGGATCACAACACAAGTTGCGCGTAATCTACTTCCTGGATTTCTCCGGTTTTGGCGTTGAATAGGACAGTCTTTTCCACCCTATCTCTATTAATATAGCCAACATTAGCAGCACCAGTTTTTTGAATACTAGAGATAAAACTACCCTTAAGGAATAACACCGACTTGTACAATACAGGCGTTTTCAAGGTAGTTTTCTGAATAGCTTTAGTAGCTGGATCGAAGGTGCTGAAACCAAGAAGGGAATAAGTGTGTTCTTCTTCTGTTTCGTCGGCAGTTGTATCTAACTTCATAAAAGTGTTTGGCAGCCAACTTTCACAGCCAAATCCATCAGTAAGATTGTTATCTTGGTAAACAGTGCTATTCATGATATTTAAAACTGTAGGTGCTGCTGGAGTTTTGGCTGGAGTTGCATCGTCATAGTCATCTACAACCCCAGATTCTAAAATGTAATTTACATTTTCATTGAAACAATAGTTGGAGTACTCTTTCCCATCAGGTGAAGAAATTGTTTCTAATTTGTTAGTTTTAAGATCAATATAAGGTATACGTATTGGTACAATATTACCATCAGAACAGCCACCGTGGCCGACAGATCCTACATCAACTAGGTAATACCTAGCGCTATCTTTTGAAAAATCACCTCTGTGGCTTAAATTAATCTGATGATCTGTCGCGGAAAAGGATTTCTCTGTTCCGATGAGAGTGTCTTTTTTAGCCAAGAGATCGACAGCATGCAGCTCGTTAATTGGACCTGAAAAGTCTACTACCTTGTACGGTAACTCAGTTATCGGACCACCACAGCCATCGGGCAATCTTTTCGCACTAATTCGATTGTAGAGAAATAATTTTTTATCTGGGGTTGGACCCAATGGAATATTGATGTCTGCCGTAGTCTCAATATCCACATCTTGTTTTGAACCATCATTCTTAACAAAGACAAGCTTGTAGTTAAGATCATCAACTAATTCACGCCCGTAGTTACGTGCAGCAAAATCAACCCGATTTGAGCGAATACTAAAATAGTTGCTCTGGCAGTCATTTCCTAAATCAGCAGGTCTCGTTGTATCCTGTTCTTTCCAATTTGCTTGTTTAGTTTTATTGCCATCTTGGTCATAGAACTGGACTGTAAAACTAGCGTTATCTGCACCTACCATTCCATCTTCCGCAACACTGCATGATATCGAATAAAGTTTATTGTCCGTAGTTGCACCAAACTCTATAGTTTTATCGTCTAGGATTACGGGATGCTTTGTGCCATTTTTTTCCAAAGTTATTTCAAACGTCTTTTTGCGAATGCTGTTAACATTACCTTTAGCATCTGTTATTTTTTTAACCTCACCTGTACTAGAGTCTTTCTCGTACGCACCATTTTCCTCGTAGCGTACAAACACTCGGTCTTTTAGAAGAGACGAGTTTCCATTATCAAGCACTCTTAACTGATCTCCCCTCTGATTCCAAATGAATGCAAAAACTGCCGCACCCACAAATAATAATATTAAGACCAATATAATAAGGATCGGCTTTCGTGGTTTCGTTGGAGTTTTAACTGTTTGTGATAAGGATGTGTTAAAATTTTCTACTACAGGTGTAGAAATGGGTGAACTTTCAGGCATTTGTAATATTATTACAACTAAAAGAAAGAATTTCAAGGAGTTATTTTTAAATCATTTTTATTCTCTTTTTTCTTGTAGTATTTTAGTGACTTGTCCGTTGTGGAAGATAAAACCCAGATTCATTAGTTTTTCGTAGGTATTGTGGAGACTAGGTTCAATGAGGTTCCACCTGCGGGCAACTTCGCCAGCCAGAAAGTGTGTTTGAAACTTCGAACATACTTTCTGGTTTGTCATAGACAAGATTAGATTTTCGAATCCTTAGCCCACGAAGTGGTCGCAAGGCGCGAAGCGACTTAGTCTGGCAGCCAGAAGAAGTCAGTTGGGTCCATCTCAAGTTTCTTTTTTAGTTTCTGGAGTTGACTCGAACCTACGTGAGAATCCTGCTATTTCCGAGGTACGAAAAATTGGGTGTGTTGTCTGCAAAATAACAGTGCCAATTAGTCTCAATTAGCTAATTAGTAGCAAATAGAGTATAATCAAAAATGAAAGGAGGTATTAGTAGCTTTTAATAAAAAATCTACACAATAAAACTATGGACGGAACAATTAAAACAAAAACAGAAAAAGGCTTTGGATTTATTTCTCGAGAAGGAGAAACCAAAGATCTTTTCTTCCACTCTAACGATTTAATCGATGTTTCTTTTGACGCTCTCGAAGTCGGCGCATCAGTTACATTTGATGTTGTTGATGGTCAAAAAGGCCCAAGTGCAAAGAATGTAAAACTTGCCTAATTAGGTCAAACAATGCATTACAAAAAGCCTCGCTTCGCGCGAGGTTTTTTTGTACGCTTTTTTGTCTACCGTCCCCTGCGTTGGCAAACCCTCCGTATCGGAAATTTGTGTCCATTGCTTTACATTTTCAAAATTTGCTATAATTATAACAATGCCTGAAGAACAAACATCAGCCAGCGCTCAAGTGAGCACAATTAATCCTCAAAA
Organism: uncultured Gammaproteobacteria bacterium; assembly: GCA_964367355.1. Lineage (GTDB taxonomy): Bacteria > Patescibacteriota > Microgenomatia > Woykebacterales > RBG-16-39-9b > CAYIWY01. Next base: position 91,824 of record CAYIWY010000004.1, on the reverse strand, counting down.
AGCAAATTTTTCTTTTGGAAATTTCTCAAAAATTATTATTTTTCTTCTAATTCTATCTATTGGGGCTTTCCTGGCTTATATCTTTTTCCTTAAGGAAAAACCCAAAGAAGCCAGGGTCGTGACTGGATTGGAAACTGAACAAATTAACTTAGGATGGACAACATTGTCAGGAATATATCCAACAAGTTCAAATCCACCCACAGTTGACGCTAATAATTTTAATGACGCGGTATTTGAAGCTCTGACTAAGGTTCGAGGATCGAGTATCGTTCCCGCAATTGCAACCAAATGGACTAACCCGGATACTTCAACCTGGCGGTTCACCATTCGTACTGGAATTAAATTCCAGTCTGGGGACATACTAACGGTTGATGATGTTAAATACTCATTTGACCAGGTCTTAGAAAACGCCGACAATGAAGAAAAATCTTGGCCCTCAACAAACTCAGTTTCAACAATTAAAGAAATAAGAATAATTGACGACAAAACCGTGGATATAATTACAAGTAAACCGGACCCAATATTACTAAATCGTATTACTGACGTTTACATTCTTTCCAAAAAGCAAATTGAACGCGATGGTTTGGATAAGGTTTCCGGAACCGGCCCGTTTAAAATCGTGCGTTTCACAAAAGATAAAAAAGCTGAAGTTGAGCGGTTTGATGGCTACTGGGGTGAAAAACCAAAGCTTAAGACGGCTAAATTTATCGTTTATGAAACTGACGACGACATGCTTAAAGCGTTAAAAAATAAGGAAATTGACTATGCACGGGTAGAAACAAAGCAAACAAATTTGGGGGATGAATTTCAAATCCGCCAGGAAGACGAACCTAGAGTTGTCATGTTATTGATCAATTTTGCTGCCACAAAATTGAATGGTAAGCCAAACCCTTTGTTACAAAAAAACGTAAGAGAAGCAGTTAAACTTTCTATCGATAATAACAATGTCATCAAAGTCGCATCCGTCTCTGGAAAAAAAGCCAACCAATTCATTACTAAATCAATTGTCGGCTACAACAGCGAAATTCAAGACAGTGTTAAGGACACAGTCAAGGCAAAGGCACTACTTAAAGATGCCAATTCAGCAAATCTTGAGTTCGATATTTATACTACAGCCGACCGTGAAGAGGTTGCTAAGGCTGTTTCTGCAGAACTAGCAGACTCCGATATTAAAACAAGCGTTATAACCGTTGAAACCTTCGGTTCACTAGTCAAAGATCTGTTTTCCGGAAAAGCAGCAGCCTTTATTGCAGGTCCGACGGCTAATGACGGTGGAGAATACATTGACGGCATTTTCCGCACAGAGGCAGATTCCAATCTTCTAAGTTATTCGAATTCAAAAGTCGATCAAGAAATTGACAAGATAAACAAAAGTTTTGTTCCAACCGAAAGGAAAAAACTACTCGAAAGCTTAGTTGAAGAAATTGTTGCTGATGTTCCTGTTGTCCCTCTTTACTCTATAACTAATACATTTGTACTTCGCAACAATTACGACTTTTCAACAAATGCTTTAGCTGACTTCATACTTGAGTCAGTAACCGGTCGAGAAATCCGAAACAAAAGCTACTAAAGTATCCCTATTAAATCATGAGCCTGCCCATGTTCAGATTTGCTAAAAAATCACTTAAAGTAAAGTTTCTTATCTTACTACTTTCTATTTTATTTCTTCTGGCCGCCCTGATCTCAATAGTATTTATTACCTACCAATTAAGCGACCAAAGACAGGCCCTCCTAAATTCGGCACGGGGTTTTACTAGTCTTTCGGTCAAACCGCTAGCTAGTGCTTACGAAACCTATTTTGACTCGGGTGATATCAAAATGAGAGAAATAACTGAAAAAACACTAGAGCTTGAAAAAAGTGTACGAAGTTTCCAAATAATTGACGTTAATGCAGTCGTACTTTATGACTCCGCTACCCCGAGTAATTCTGATAGAAAAATTACTGAACTAGAAACAATAAATGCGGTTAATTCCGACACACACAGTGAATTCAAAAACAGTCTTGGTGAAGTAACCGTGATTATTGAACCTTTCTTTGACGATTTTGGGGCACACCCATATTCATTTCGTTTTTTCTTAAATTACGATAGCATTCGTGAAAGTCTTGTTTACACAATTGCGATTGTACTGGGTACTAGTTTTTTAGTCGCAATATTGTCAACTTTGATTGTATTATTTACAGTCAACCGTTTAATTGTTTCCCCAATCGAGAAGATTGTCTCAGGTGCCATACTAGTTAGCAAAGGTAAACTAAACGAAAGAATATCTGTAGTTACCGGTGATGAGCTTGAAACTTTAGCAGGATCGGTAAACAATATGGCCAGCTCCCTACAAAAAAATATTGAAGACCTAAAGGATTTGGATAGGCTTAAGGACGAGTTTATTATCATTGCTTCCCATAACCTTCGTACGCCTTTAACTATTCTAAAAGGCTACACTAGCCAGTTAATTGCAGATCCAAAAGCAACAAAACCTTACAAGGATAAGTACAAGGCTATTTCAGTCGCAGTTTCAAAACTTGAAAGTCTGGTGGAGGAATTTTTAAGTATTGTGTCTCTGGAAACCGATAAAAAAATTTCTACCGAGTCAAAGCTAGATCTAGCTTCAATAATCAATCAGGTTATTTCTCTTTATTCACCTGCGGCTTTGGCAAAAAAAGTTTCACTCCATTTTGTTTCCCCGGCAGAAAACTATTTTATTAACGGAGATAGCACTAGATTAAAACTTTTGTTTAACAACCTTGTTGAAAACGCGATTAAATTTAACAAGGACAGCGGTTCAGTCACATTAGCTATTGAAGAGGATAAGAACAATTTTGTCGTTAGTGTAAAAGATACTGGTATTGGCATATCCGAAAAGGAAATTCCATTAGTGTTTAAGAAATTTCATCGGGCCACTGATCTTTTACAATACGATTATCAAGGTTTAGGTTTAGGTTTGTATCTATCGCGTGTTATTGCTGAGACTCACGGAGGTAAGATTTGGTTTGAATCAAAAACCAATCAAGGCTCTACTTTTTTTGTCAGTTTACCAAAAGGAGACTCTTCAGTTTGACAAAATTACCAAAGAATAGGACAATTTATCTATCGCAAATGACTACCCAACAACTCATTAATTTTCTCAAGGAGGTGACAATTTAAATATGCCTAAAAACACGGCCCTCTGGGTCGCACTTATCGCATTAGTAGTAGCTGTTGTTGCTGTGCTTGCTTCAACGAACGTGATAACTTTACCTTGGGGATTTAACTAATTTTAGCTTAAATTATAAGGAGGTGATTTAATTGTCAAAAAACACAACGCTTTATATTGCTTTAACAGCCTTAGTAATAGCAATCATCGCAGTTCTTGCTTCTACTAACGTAATTACTTTGCCCTGGGGATGGAACTAAGATTCGAAATGCTAATGGGTTTTAATTGGGTAGATTTAGGAATTATTTTATTCGTTGTTATTTATGCTGCGTTTGTTTTTAAACGCGGTTTTTTAGCACAGTTTTTTGAATTTTTGGGTTTTTCAATTTCCTTAGTTAGTTCTATTTCTCTTTTCCCACTACTATCTTTCATACTTGTTTATATTGGATTTAGGTCAGAGTTGGTAAATTTAATTTCTTTTATCTTCATCTTTATCTTTGTCGAGGTTCTCTTTAGTGCTTTTTTTAATGATTTTTTCAAAAAACTACCAATGACCTTAATTCTTTCAAGATTTAACCGCTACTTGGGACTTGTCCCAAATTTGTTTTCTAGTTTCTTGATAATTTCCTTTATTTCTACTGTCATAATCGTCTTACCAATACCAACCAGCGTAAAAACGGCCCTGACGTCCTCAAAAATTGTCGGCAATCTACTGCCCTTTACAACTCGCTTTAATGTTCCGCTAGAACAAGCTTTTTCACGCTCAATTCGGGAAGGTATTATTTCCATTACCTCGACAAAACAAGACAGCGATAGTTTCGTGCGTTTATCGATTCCTGACCACAAAGCTATTTTAGACACAGACTCGGAAAAACAACTTTTTATCGCCTTAAATCAAACTCGAGTTGAAAAAAATTTACCGCAGCTTCAATCAGACCATCTGATAACAAAAATCGCCCGCGACCACTCAAAGGCCATGATCGATGAGAGCTACTTCGGTCACATTGACCCGAAGGGAAAAAGTCCTTACGATCGAGCACTTGCTGAAAATTTAATTTTTAATTCCTTAGCCGAGAACCTATCTTTCGCTCCAGACGCAATTACAGCTCACGAAGGTTTCCTGCGTTCTCCCAATCATTTAAAATCAATGATTTCAACTAAATATACTCGAGTTGGAATTGGGGTTTACGATACAGTTAAATACGGAAAAATGTTTACTGAAATGTTTGCTGATTAGAAGAGGTGTGGCCAAAAGAGGATTATCCCAACAACAACGGAAATTATACTAGTCAAAAGTACAGCCGCAGCGGAAACATCCTTAGCAATTTTTGCCTCAGGAATCAGCTTTTCCTGAACCGCCAGGTCTACCACTACTTCGATTACAGTATTAAGGAGTTCAGCTATTAAAACTAATCCAACTGTAATTATCAAAATCAGCCATTCGAAACGATTGAACTTAAAAACAAACGCGAATACCAAAACAACTATTCCACAGGTAAGTTGAATCTGAAAATTTGCCTGGGTATAAAAAGCATGTTTTAAACCATCACCGGCATATTTAAAACTTTCAATTCTTGAACTGGTTTGCTTCATTGTTTGGACGCATTCTTGGAATATTTAATATATTCCTAAGTTCAGTTACGATTTTATCACCGCTGGTTGGGAATTTGGAAATAACTTTGGTGGCACCACTTTCAATAAATTCAATGAAATTTTCACTGGACTCATCAGCAACGGCCAAAACTGGAATCGAAGAAACCTTAACACTATGAAAAGCTCTAAGTTTAATTAGAAACCAAAGGCTTTCCTCCCGTGGCAGAAAAACTATGGTTGCCGGAAAAAACTCATCTGACAAACGGTCAAGCCCATCTTTGGCTGTATTTTCAATTATGCTATCAAACCCGTTCGTTTCGAGTACCTTAACGTACATATCGGTAATCGAAGGGTCTGAACCGACCAAAAGTATTTTTGCCATTTTAAACAAAAAAAGACCCTTTTGGAAACGAGTCTTTGCTTAACTAACAGTATTTTTGATTTCAAATTACACAAATAAGACTCTCCCAAAACTATTGGGGAATATAACACAAAATAAGTTAAAAAGGAAGTGGCTGCTTCTTTGCTTGATTGTTACAAATCTAGTACAATTGATTTTAACTAATGCTTGAACTTTTCGGCAACCTCTACAACATAATTCTTTACCAACCAATTTATAATCTGGTAATCGCTCTTTACAATTTTTCTCCTGGTCCCAATTTAGGTTGGGCTATCGTAATGCTAGCGATTATTGTCAGATTAATTTTTCTCCCCTTAACCTTAAAAGGCTATAAAACCGATAGCTTACTTGAAGAAATAGCTTCGCAAGTTAGAGCGATCGAGGAGGACTCTCACTTTCTGGCTAAAGAAAAACGAGAAAAAACCACCGCTCTTCTCCGGGAAAAAGGTATTAATCCAATTTCCGAGATACTTTCTCTATTTGGACAAATAATTTTTCTTTTAGTTCTTTTTCAGATTGTCCAAAATGGTATTACTCCTTCAGGATACGATAAGCTTTACAGTTTTGTTACCGCACCAGTTGGCAATGTTTACCATCAATTTTTCGGCTTTGATATTTCCAAACCCTTTAATCTTATCCTCTGTACAATCGCGGCTGTTTTGCTTTTTATAGAACAAATTTGGGAGTATGAAGTAAAGAAGAATATTCCGGAAGCAACCTTCTCGGAACGATGGTATCCCTTGCTTTTGCCTATCTTCACTTTTATACTATTAATAATACTTCCAGCGACCAAAGCGATATTTTTAATTGTCTCAATACTTTTTAGTCTCGGAATTCGTTTAATGTTTACTCTCGGTCGATCTGGAAGACCAAAAGAAGAAAATGTTCGATAAACTTGTAGTTGGATTTTTTGTTGATGAAGTCGCCGGCGGGTTTTTTGTCGATGTCCAACCCGGGCAGGTCGCCTGTGTTTATGACCGTCTGCGCGGCGTTTTGCGTCACACTTGGGGGCCAGGGCTCCATTTTAAACTTCCGTTCCTGCAAAAAGCAAAACTTTTTAACGCCCAAACTCTAGAATACGGGATACGAACAGGCTTCAATACTGACCAAAACCCAGAAGTTCTTGGTGACGATCCAATCAACGCCACGACCAATGACGGTATTAACATATCTGTTCAAGGAACAGTCTTGGTTCGAATTAACCGCGATCAGGTGGTTAGTCTTTGGGAAAATATTGGCGATCGCTTTGTTTCAAAAATTGTCCGTCCGGTTTGTCGCAGCCGTATTCGCACTTCACTATCCGAATTCACCTTTCAACAAATTAATTCTTCGGTTCGACACGAGGCTGAAAAAAAGATTAAAGATCAACTCGAAGTGGAATTTGCACCAAAAGGTTTAATCGTGGAGGGTGTCTTGCTTTCCGAAATCACCCAAGCTGCAGCTGCTCCCTCAAACAATTAATTGTCTCCTTTTTTAAATTTTCTGTAATTTCAGGTTGGAAAATGTTATAATCGCATCGATTACATCTCGCTCTTGTAACTCTTGCGAGTTATAATCACAAAAACCACACGCGGGTGTGGTTGAATGGTACAACATCTCCCTTCCAAGGGGTTAATAAATTAAGCGGCGGTAGTTCAGCGGTAGAATGTCTCCCTTCCAAGGAGAAGGTCGCCAGTTCGAATCTGGTCCGCCGCTCCATTTCGAGGGCTCAACTTTTGCATAGCAAATGGTTATTCTTCCCCTCACCCGCTCCAAATATTAGCAGATTATCCTCTTTATAAAAGTCTTCTACAATTTAATTTATTGACAAAAGTGTATACAATATGTATACTTTATCTATATGAATTCTAGTGTAATTAATATTAAAACCAATCCAGAAACCAAAACAAAAGCCAAGGAAGTGGCTGATGAGTTAGGTTTTAGTCTTAGTTCTTTGATTAATGCCTATTTAAAGCAACTTATCAAAACTAAGAGCGTTAGTTTCAGTGTTTCTGATGAGCTTCCAACTGAGTATCTCCTAACAGTTCTCAAAGAATCAAAAGAAGACATCGAGAAGGGGAAGGTATCCCCTCAATTCGATAATGCTGACGACGCCATTACTTGGTTAAATAGATCAACAAGTAATGAAAATTAAATTCAGCAGAAAGTTTTCTAAGCTATACGTCAGGACGGAACCAAAGATAAAATTAGCTTTTCAAGAAAGAATAAAACTTTTCCTACAGAACCCTCTTGATCCCCTGCTCAATAACCATTTGTTAAAAGGAAAATTAAAAGACTACCGAAGTATTAATATTACTGGTGACTGGAGAGCTCTTTATAGTGAAAGCACAGATAAATTAGGTACAATAATTATTACTTTCGAAGCTTTAGGAACACATAGCCAGTTGTACAAATAGATTAACGCTTCGTGCAATTTTATCAACCTATCAAAATGAGCTAAGATTAGTTTCACATAATTTACGCGCCCGCTTCAAAACCACCACAGAACTATCAATTTTAGGTTAAATTTGTTAAAATACACCTACTGCAAGCGCCTGTAGCTCAATTGGATAGAGCACCAGTCTTCGGAACTGGGTGTTGGGGGTTCGAGTCCCTTCAGGCGCGCCACTTCGTGGGGGAGTTAGCTCAGTTGGTAGAGCGGTAGTTTGTGGAACTACATGTCATGGGTTCAAGTCCCATACTCCCCCCCAGTACCCTTTTTGATACCAAGCTCCCCCCATCGTTTTTTAGCCTCAGATTTAACCATTTTAGCCAATAGTTCGCTTTGCTCTCTGCGGTTAAGAAATCTAATGATCGATAAAGCGTTCTGCGACCACTTCGTGGACTAAAAAAACTAGCCTTTCAGCTAGTTACTTGTCCTAAGAAAACCTTTATTCAAGATTTACTTAAGTGTGGGAGGTTTTTAAGTAGTTGCTTAACTATTAGACATTTCGGGTAAGTTCTTAATCTGCTCTTTAAAAGTGGATAGTTCTTCTTGAATTGTATTCCAAATTCTTTTGAGATTGACTTCAAAATATTCGTGGACAAGAATGTCACGCATACCAGCAATACTTTTCCAATTAGTTTCCGGGTGTTTTTCTCGATAATACTCAGGAACGTGTTTAACTCCCTCGCCAATAATTGCAAATCTTCTCGCCACTGCGTCTTGGATTAACTGATTAGTATAAAACTCATCCTCTTCAATACCATCAGTATATTCTTGTATCTGCTTAATACTTTCAAAAACATCTTCCAGATAAAGACCCATGTCTCTTTTTTCTTCTTTCATAGAATGGGAATTTGAGTACTTAGTAATTGCTGTTTAATACGAGGTTTAATAGCAGAATACTCTACCAAATCAACTTCCCGACCGAGTGCTTCTTCCAACTCCAACTTTAGACCAGCAAAACCAAATAACGTCATACTTTCAGGCGGCTCAATCAGAATATCGATATCACTGTCCTTAGTGTTTTCACCTGCAGCAAAAGAACCAAAGATAGAACTGCGAGTGACACCTACCTCTTTGAGTATTGGCAAAACCTTTTCTTTAATTTGGTCTATATCGATAGTTTCAGTTTTCATGTTGAAACAATTATACCAAACTTTAAAGAATTACGTTTGAATATCTTAATTGATTAAATAGTAAGACTATACTGTTTAGTAAGGGTTCTATCTCAAGAGCGTTGTCCCACTATAGATTTTTAGCCTCATAATAACCAATTTTAACCAATAGTTCGCTTTGCTCTCTGCGATTAAGAAATCTAATGATCGCTAAAGCATTCTGCGACCACTTCGTGGCCTAAAAAAACTAGCGTGTTTGGGTTTCAAAAAAATGAAGGGTTTTAGAGGGTACTCTATCTTTAACACCAATTATTTCAATGCCAAGTGGGCGGCCTTCGCTGTCGTAGTCCACAAAAATTTCATCCGAAAGTTCCTTGGTCTCAGCCACTTTAGTTTTACTATTAGAGGAACTACCTTTATTTTCAGTTAAATAAATGTAAGCTGCATCAGCTTTTGGGTCGTAACGAACGTTCATATTTACTCCTTAAGTTTCAATTTACTAATCCAGTGAGTAGTGATCACGATTATATCACCTTGATCTTTAATAAACACTACTTTGAGAAAATTATTTTCAAACTTCTTAATTGCAATCGAACGATTTGCCCTTGCTGGTAAAACAACGTCTGGACTTCCGATGGCTTCACCAATTTGTTCCTTAGTAATATTTCTTTCTTCAAGTCTAGTTTCTACGTGCTCAGTAAATTTAATCACAAGGAAATTGTAGCATAATCAAAAGCTTGCTGAAGGGTGGCTTTGCTCTGGTCGAGTATTTTGAAACTTTCTACCAACAAAAACTAACCTTACAGAACTAAGTTTGTACCTCTTAGTTGATTAAATAGTAGGATCATACTGTCTAGTAAGGGTTCTATCTCAATCTCGTTGTCCCCCCATAGCTTTTTAGCCTCAGATTATCCATTTCAGCCAACAAAAAACTCCGAATTAATTCGGAGTTACTTGTCCTAAGGAAACCTCTTGAGAGATTTGCTTAGGGGAAAATGGCTGTAAATTGCTTTACAGGTGGTTACTTTCACTCACCACAACCCCAAAGGAGTTCCTCTCTGTTAGTAGCGAACGGCTTCGTCAGTAGCTGTCTCTAAAAAATATGACGTAGCCCGCGATAATGGCCACCACCACGAGCAGTGCCCACACGAACCAAACACTGATTAGGTAGAGAAGTCCGTCGTGACGCCAGTAATAGCCTTCTGCGGGTACACTCAATTCGCGGAGAGTACCACGGAGATCGTCAAGCCCTTGTTGGTAGGCGGCGTCACCACCTCGTTGCTCGACTGGAGTCTTAGAAAGCTGACCGGCTCGCTCCTGGATCCGATCGATGTTCTGTCGGATCAAAGTGAAGTCGTTGGCCGCGTTTTTGATGACCACTCCTGAGTGACCAGAATTCATGTTTCGGTCGTCCAGACCTTGCTCAGCCCGATCCAGGTAGATCATCATATCCTCGATGTCCGCTGCCACTTGAGCTCGCGTGAGCCAAGCGTTAACATCGTTGTTTACCGAAATGTTCTGGGCAACACACCCAACGGTAAGACCGATCGAGAATGCTAGCAGAACGACGGCCACAAAAGCTAATACACCTTTCATTTAGTTTCTCCCTTTCTTTACTGGTTTTGTACTAGGCTAACAGTAGACTATTTTGGCCTGCTTATTGCGAGAGTATAGCTGAAATTGACCAGGAAGTCAATACTATGGGTTTTAGTTGGTAAAATTCTTAGCAGTCACTTGACAGTGTTGCTAAGTTACGATATTATTCAATTTCTAAAGATTTTGAAAAAGATATATGGACAAAAATATTTTACCCTTAATCGCAGTTCGAGACGTAGTTATCTTCCCCGGTAGTACTATTCCTATTTCATTAAAACGAGAACAGTCGGTTGCGGCTTTAGAAGAAGCTTTGGCCGATGAAAAAAGAGTTTTTCTGACGATGCAGAAAAACAAAGACGTTGATAGCCCAACAGCCGAGCAACTTTATTTAGTCGGCACGATTGCTAAAGTAATTCGAACTCAAAGACTTCCTGACGGTTTGATCAATATCCAAGTCAGCGGTGAAACAAAGGCCAAAATCAGAACTTTTGTCCAGGAGTCTCCTTTTTTCAAAGTCGAAGTTGACGAGATTGAGGAGCAGACAATTGAACCAGAAAATTTAAAAATTTTTATTAAACCAATTATCGACCAGTTTAGAAAACTAATTTCCTTTGGCAAACCTGTTCCGATGGACGTTTTGCAACTTTTAACAGATTTCTCCTCCCCGACTCAGATACTCGATATAATAATTGCCAATTTGGATACCAAATCTTCTGAAAAACAAGCTCTGCTGGAAACAGATGATATTAAAAAACGAATTAAGACTATTGAAAAACAACTTTCAAATGAACTGTCTATTTTAGGTACTGCCCGCAAAATCCAAGACCAAACAGCCGAAGAGATCGGCAAAAATGCTAAAGAAGCTTTCCTGCGTGAACAACTTAGAACCATCGAAAAGGAACTTGGGGTTAAGGAGGAAAAAGAAGAATACGCTGAACTCGAAAAGAAAATTAAAGCCTCCGGTATGAGTCCAGAAACCGAATCTAAAGCATTAAAAGAGCTGGACCGTCTGAAAAGAGTTCCACCTTTTTCTCCTGAGGTTTCTTACATTAGAACGTATCTTGATCTGTTAGTCGATCTTCCCTGGAACAAAAGTAGTGAGAGTAAAATCGACGTTAAAAAAGCAGAAGAAATTCTTAATCAAGATCACTACGGCCTAAAAAAAGTCAAGGAAAGAATTCTTGAATACCTAGCCGTAAAAAAACTCACTGGTAAACTTAAAGGTCCAATCCTCTGTTTTTACGGACCTCCGGGAGTCGGAAAAACTTCAATCGGACGTTCAATCGCCAGGGCTATGGACCGAAAATTCGTTAAAGTTTCTCTCGGTGGTATCCGGGACGAAGCGGAAATTCGTGGCCACCGTCGCACCTACGTTGGCGCACTACCGGGAAGAGTAATACAAGCGATTAAGAATGCTGAAACCAAAAACCCAGTCTTTATGCTTGATGAAATTGATAAACTTGGGTTTGACTACCGTGGTGATCCATCATCTGCGCTACTTGAAGCCCTTGATCCAGAACAAAATAAAGATTTTAGTGACCATTACCTTGAAGTGCCTTTTGATCTCTCGGATGTTGTTTTTATTACAACCGCCAATAATCTTGAGACTATTCCTCCCGCTTTACGAGACCGGATGGAAATTATTGATTTCCCCGGCTACACTGAAGAGGAAAAATTGCATATCGCCAAAGATTATCTCTTACCAAAACAGGTGGAAAATCACGGTTTAACTCAAAAGAAATTGGAAGTTAGGGATGAAGCTTTATTAAAAATTATCACAAAATATACTCGTGAAGCTGGTGTGCGAAGTTTGGAGCGTGAACTATCTGCTATCTGCCGAAAGGTTGCGCGGGAAATTGTCGAAGAAAAAACCAAGAAAGAAGTTGTTACTGCCGACCAGGTGAATAAATATTTAGGTCCGGAAAAATTTGAACCTTGGACTGTCGGTAAACGCGACGAGGTTGGGGTTTCGACCGGCCTTGCTTGGACCGAAGCCGGTGGTGAGGTACTCAACATTGAAACAACTCTTATGCCAGGTAAAGGCACTCTAATATTAACCGGTCATCTTGGAGACGTGATGAAAGAATCAGCCCAAGCGGCACTTTCCTTCGTTCGTTCGAAGCTTGTCGAGTTTGGAATCAAAGAAAATATATCGCAAAAATACGATATTCACCTGCATGTCCCCTCTGGTGCGATTCCTAAAGATGGGCCGAGTGCCGGAACTGCAATGGCAACTTCTCTGATGAGTGCCATTAGTAAAATTGCAGTTCGCAAAGAGGTCTGTATGACCGGAGAGATTACTTTGCTAGGTAGAGTTCTCGAGATTGGTGGAGTTAAGGAAAAAGTACTTGCAGCTCATCGTGCGGGCTTAAAGACCGTTATCTTACCTGTAAGAAATCAAAAGGATCTAGAGGAGATACCGGAAAAAACCAGAGCTGATCTAAATTTTGTGTTTGTCGAAACAATGGATGAGGTTCTAAAAACAGCACTGCTGAGCTACCCGAGTAAAGGACATTTCACGCCTACTGCAACTAATCCCCTACAAAGCGGAACCGCGGCGGCCTAGTTTTCTTTGTACCTTTGTAGTCTTTCTATTCGAATGAATTCGTAATGAGTGCTTTCAGGTAGATGGATTGGTATAGTTACACTTTCTTCGACTTCAATATTTTTAATTCTGGCTTCTTTAAGGTGATTTAAGGTTAAAAAAATCTCGCCGACGGTGGCGAGTATAAAAATCAGGTACAAGCCTGCTAAGGCTTTTTTCTTCCAGTATTGCCTTTGGTGTATCTCTCTATACATCAGTAATTATATAACATATCCTAGAGTATTTGTCAAGGTACTAGTTATTTCTGTATTTATTTTCGCGTACCGAAAACCGTGGATTCTTAATCCACGGATGAAGGTCGAAGAAAACGAAACTCTAGAGATGAAACCGAGGGTTTTAACCCTCGGAGGTTCATTTTTGCAGAGTAAGTTCACAAAGGCCTTCGGCATTACAATCTAGTGTTAAAACCGTAGCTTGAGATTGAAAGCTAGTCCCCTGAGTCGTTTTCATAGGCACTTTTAGATTTAAACCAAGCACCAAAATTCCTCCTATCACTAGGAGTATTGAAAATTTAATTAGAGTTGTGCCTAGAACTTGAAGTACCATCACCCTATTATTATAGGGTATTTATGTCCAAAAGTCAATACTATGGGTTTAGCCTTCGTTGCGGACGAATTGGCCGGTGGCTTTGGATTTGTTGTACATCACCCTAAAAAGTAAAAGGCCTAGGAGTAGATACACGAGGTTTTCGGTAAAAGAAATTCCAAAGTAAGTCCAGTTAACCCCTCTGCTCTCAATCGCAACCCGTGCTGCCTCAAAAACATAGGTTGGAGGCAGGGCATATGAAAGCGGTTGAATAAATTTTGGTAAGACCGTAACCGGAAAAAAGGTCGCCACAAGTGGTTGAAAAAGAAAAATCAAACCCCAGGCCAGAGCTTGTATTCTGGTACCGTAGAGAAATATTAAACCTAAAAGCAGCAAACCAATTGTCCAAGAAAACAGAGTCAAATTTATAAAGAATAATAAAAGGTTGACTACCCCAAGATTAAAAATATTAAATTTAAACAATATTGCGGTCAAAATCGATAGCAAAACAAAAACCAAGCTACTTTTAATAATCGCGGAAAACATTAAAGCGCCAATATATTCTGCCATTGAAAGCGGGGAAACAAACATATTGCTTAGGTTACGTGACCAGATATTCCACAAAGCTCCAACCGAAATTGAATACTGATCAACCCGAACAATCTCCCAAAGTAATAAACCAAGTATTAGGTAATATGCCGAAGCCCCATCGATCTTCCCGGTAAGAAATACTGAAGTCAATCCAAATCCTATGATTGTGATCGTTGAAAAGAAAAATAGATCAATCATCACTTCAAGTGAATGTTTGGTGATATAGAGTTCCTGCAGCAAAACTGCGTAAATTCGTCTAAGATTCATTTTTACCCCTGGCAATCTTTAAAAACACATCTTCTAGTGTTGGCTTTTTAACCTCAATATCAGTAATCCAAATATCCTCTTCAGAGAGACCAAAAATTAGTTTTGGAATCCTTTTTTCCTTAGTTTTAATCGTCACCGAATAAGTATGGGTGAATTCAAACTCTTCTTTTTCTTTTTTTAGAAACTCTTCAACTTTTGCTTTTTCGCCGTCGAAAGTCAGATTTAAAGTGGCGAATTCGATTTTCTTAGTTAAACCGAGTGGCGTGTCTTGTGCAAAGATTTTACCGTGATCAAGAAAAATAACCTCATCGCAAATTCTTGTCACCTCTTCCATATCGTGGCTGGTATAAAGAATTGAAGTATTTTTGGACTTACGTTTTTCCTCAATGAAAGTAATTGTTTTATCAGCAATATCCGGATCTAGGCTGGCAGTCGGTTCATCCATCAAAACTAATTCTGGTTCGTTGATAAAAGCTTTAATTAAATTAACGCGGGTCTTCTGTCCCGAAGAAAGATCCCAATACCTTTGGTTTAACAAATCTTTAATTTCAAAGTAGTCAACAAGCTGCGCGATTTTTTCCTTTGGGTTTTTAATGCCGTATAAATGGGCGAAAACATTAAGATTTTCCCAGACAGAAATTCTGCCCTGAAGAGTATTGAAAGCTGAAACGTAGCCAACTTTCTGAAGTATTTCCGAACGATTTATAGCATAGTTCTGACCAAAAAATGCTACTTTGCCGGAAGTTTGACTCGTTACTCCAAGCAGCATGTGAATCGTTGTTGTCTTCCCCGCCCCATTGGGACCGAGTAAACCAATAATCTTCCCTTTTGGTACCGAAAAAGAAATATTGTTAACTGCTCGAAAGTCGCCAAAATTTTTAACTAAATTTTTAACTTCCAAAACATTTTCCATGAAATAACAGTGTAATATATTTTGAAAACATAAGAAACAACAAAGATTAATTGAAAAATTAGCTTTAAAATGGTAATATGAGGGTCAGATGTACTTCACGTACGTTTTACTAAGTCAAAAAGATAGTAAATTCTATATTGGCTTTACAAGTAACCTGAAGGAAAGATTTGAAGAACATAGTCACGGTTTTGTTCCTTCAACTAAAGATCGACGGCCCTTGAAACTAGTTTATTACGAAGCGTGTCTTGTTCAGAATGATGCTATAAAACGAGAGAAATATTTTAAAACAGGCTTTGGTAGGAGATTTTTAAAAAGTAGAATATCAAAAACTTAACTTGGTGGGTGGGCTTCGTGCCCGCCCGCAACGCCTAGCAAGCTAGCCTTGCTTGGCGGGCGGGGGCGACTAGCTCAATCGGTAGAGCAATTGCCTCTTAAGCAATCGGTTCTGGGTTCGAGTCCCAGGTCGCTCACCAAATATATTTCGCCTGTAAAAACTATTACCCTATAGCTTTGACTTAGGTCAAAAATCCTGTTATACTCCCCACACATTCTAAGAAAGAAGGAGGTTTGGGGATGTTTCCTGCCAAAGTTGTTGGAATCATCGGTAATCAAGGAAAGATGGCTCGAAACATTTACGAGCCCCTGTTCAGAGAAGCAGGTCTTGAAGTAATTGGATCAGACATTAGTGACCCGGATGGTTTGAGCAATGCAGAAGTTATTGCCAAATCCGACGTTGTCATTTTTTCGATCCTACCGCTAGCAGATGTTGCCCCCACGATGCGACGTTTAGTCGTCCATGCCTGTCCCAATACTTTATGGTTGCATGGAAGCTCAATCCAGCAGGTGCGCGATTTCCCAATCGGGAACGTACTAGAGTGGCAAACCTTAAAAGTGTTTAGGGTGGACACCGGTTTTGTCCATTTTATGATCGCGCCAAATGTGCGGTCATTACACGGACAATCAATCGTCTTTGGTTTCCCACAGGAATTGCTAAATCCTAGGTGGAAAACCTGGATGGTTAACCTGCTTGAGGCCAAAAAGGCAAAATTGGCCGAAAGAACGATTGCGGAACACGACGCTCTCACTAAAGGGTCACAACTCTTGCCAATGATATTGGCAGTCGCAGTCGGTATGGTCTGGCAAAGATCCAACATCGATGTAACTCAGATGCTTAAGGTTGCTGGCGCACCTGCCAAACTTCAAGCTTTTGGAGCAATCCGCAGTCTAGGTCAGCAGGACGTGGTATCGGAAATCATTACCAGCCATCCTGACGGACCCAAATTGGTAGATACTTTAGCAGATGTTTTTGCTGATTTATCGCAAATGATAAAGAACGGAAACACTGCTCAAATTGCAGCGGAGATGAAGCGTTCCCGGGAGATGATCGAAAAGGAAACCTTGGATAAAGTTCTTGCAATCAGTGACTGGCTTGTCCGGGTTCTCGGGGACTTAAACGGCGGTGCGGTTGGTTTTGAATTTTCAGAGCCGGAAAACATCGTTGGATTACTGGCTCAGGTTCTTGGTTGTTTCGACAAACACGAGGTCGACAAAACGACCACAATGGCCCAGACAATACTCCCATCCGGTGTTGCCCAATTTTTCATCGGTGTCACCCCAGATTTGGACGACCCGAGAGTAAAAGCAGCAAATGCGGAAGTACTTTCCATGCCCGGTGCTAATACACTTGAGGATCGATTTACAATCTAAACAACAAGGACAGCTAAATTATTTGGCTGTCCTTTAATTTTTGTAGTTGGCGCGCCCAGAGGGATTCGAACCCCCGACCTTGACGTTAGAACCGTCCTGCTCTATCCGCTGAGCTATGGGCGCGTATTAATTCATTATATCATCTAGCTAAACAATTGACTATCGGCCTTTTTTGTGCTATAAAGCACCTGCGTCACAAACGCTACTAGTGTCCTGAAAGGGACAGTGAGCTTTAACAAGTGGTCTTACGTAGACTTTAGACGAAACGGATGAACTGTTTCTACGTCAGACAATCTTGTAGGTTTAAAGCTTACTAAAAGGGAGATTGGCTGACGTAGAAAAGGAAAGTAGCGTTAGAAAGTTCAACCTAAGAGACCACGAATAACATTTGCACAAACAACTTGTTTGGCACTTTGCACTTCGTGGTCTTTTTCCTACTAAAGTAGTGGTTTATTAATAACCCACCTATCAATACTTTGAAACCTATCTGCAGAACTTCGAAAATTCTTTAAGTCGATATTTTGAATTCTCTTTGATACCAACCAGACGTAGCGAGGGTAATAAAGAAAAATAGCCGGCTCTTCATCAAGGAGTATTCGCGTAAACTCTTGGTACTTTTCGGACCGTACTTTCTGGTCAGCAGTTTTTCGACCGTCTTCCAGCAACTTATCGATCTTGGCAGTCGCAATTCCAGATACATTGGATTCTTTTGTTTGTGTTGTGTGCCACAAAACATACTGGTCAGGATCGGGGTCTAAAAGCTGAGAAGTTAATAGTATCGAAAAATCACGATTTGGAACAATTTTAGTTGTCAGCTCTGATCCAGAAACAATAATTACCTCAGCATCGACACCAACTTTTCGAAAAGAATTTCGCATTTTGACCGCCGAATCCTCAAACTCCGGATTATCAATCGTTGTTATAGTCAGAGTCAATTTTTTGTTATCCTTGTAACGAAAGTCGTCTTTTAAAATCCAACCAGCATTGTTTAACATTGTGCTGCTCTTTTCAAGATTGTAAGGGTATTTTTCCACTGCTTTATTTTGAAAAGTTGGGAGGTTGGGAAGAGAATTAAAGGCAATTGTGCCTTTTTTTCCAAATGAATTATTCAAAATTTCTTCTTTTGGTGTTGCAAAGGAAAGTGCTTGACGAACGAGTTTTTCCTTCAAAACCTCATCTTTTAGATTAAAAAAAGCCATAACCTCTTGGTAAGCTAAGGTTGAGATTTTTACTTGAAAATTCGACCATCCCTTAAAGGTGTTCCCTAAAGAACCATAATTTGGTAAACCATGAACTTGACTAAGTTTGACTGCGGTTTCTGCGGTTTGTGTGGTTGGATAGTATTGAAATTTAATCCTAGCTTTATTTCCTTCCAAAATTGAATGCCCATCTTTAATTTCCACAAATCGAAAGTCTCCTGTTCCAATCGGACGATAATCAGTTAATTTTATGTGTCGCGGAATTATTCCAACAGTCAACGCGGATAAAAACGGGGAGAAGGCTTCCTGCAGTTGAAAGACAACCGTATAATCGTCCTTTTTATTTACAGAAACATCCCTAAAGGTGTCCTCAATTTCGGAATTGTAGAGTGAATTTTGGCCAGTTTGGATTGTATAAACCACGTCATCAGCAGTAAATTTAGCACCATCTTGCCAACGGACATCTTTTTTCAGATAAAATGTGTACTCAGTGTCATTCTTGATTTCATATTTTTCAGCCAGGTCGCCAACCGGCAAACCCTCAGGAGAAATTTTTATCAAGCCGCGAAAAACTAAACTGTTGATCTCTTTTTCAGCTTCAGTCTTACTAAACAATGGGTTAAAAGTCGTTGGTTTGCCGACTAAGGCTTCTACATATAAGGGTTTGATTACCTTGCCGGTTGTATTGGCAATTGCGCTCAGTACAAATTGGCTAAAAAAGACCAGAAAAATTAAAATTACGCTAAAAGAAAGCAAAACAAGAGAAATCTTTTTCCACTCTTTTTTAATTAGAGCGAAAGTAAGGCGATAAAAAAAACGAAACTTTTTTGCCATAAAATACTTAATAGCAAGTATGTAAAAACTATCTGGCAGCGTAGAGAACGAGGGTAAGTGAAATTACACCAAGAAGAATTGCACAAACTATAGTTGCGTAATGCATAATTTTTTCTGCTCCCCGACGACTTCTGTAAACTGCAGATCCCCCGCCAAAAACCCCACCCACACCACTACCTTTTTGTTGGAGAATGATGGTTGTTACCAGTGCGACGGCGACTATTACTTGGGCGACTAAAAGTATTTTTTCTATCATAAACAGTGGATATATTAGCACACACCCTCAGGATAAGGCAACTTATTTGAAAATCCAGTGAAGAAAGGTTGAGAACATTCCGATGATAACACTAGCAACCAAAGCTGAGACTAACTGATTCAGATCATAAGCCGGGAGGAAGAAACCGCTCAAAGTTAAGCCTGGAAAATGAAAGCCAACTATTTTGAAATCATGGACAAAATAACTAATGCTGTAAAGAATAATTATATTTATGAAAAAACTAAACAGACCAAAGGTGATTAGATTAAACGGTAGGGACAATAGTTTTAAAATTGGCTTAACAAAAATTGTCAAAAGTGCAAAAATTCCCCCAGCTAACAAAAGTGTGTAATAGTTGTTGTGATAACTAAAACCAGGATAAAAATAAGCAACTAATCCAAAGGCTAGTAGCGAGGTTACAATTGAGCGGGCATATTTTTTCATACTTTAAGCTAAATTCTAACAGCAAAAAAAAGAAGAGTCAAAACTACTTTTGCAAAAAACTTTTGCTGCGCAAGAGTCGATGGTAGCCTATTGCAAACCGATGAGCTTCATCACGAATACGTTGCAGCAAAAAAAGAGCTGGTGAATTGGGCTTAAATCTGATGGTGGTCTTTTTACCAGGTATATAAATTTCCTCAAGTTTTTTGGCTAAACCAAAGATTGGAATTTGCAGATTAAACTTATTTAGTACGTCCAATCCGGCTGAAAGCTGTTGTTTACCACCATCAACAATTATCAAATCTGGCTTTTGCCATTTATTTCTAAATCTTCTCTCCAAAACTTCTTTCATCATTGCCGGATCATTTATACCTTTAACTTTTTTTATTTTAAAGCGGCGATATTCACTCTTTGTTACCTGACCTTCTGTTAAAACCACCATCGAACCGGTAGAACTGGTACCAGAAATATTGGAAATATCATAGCATTCGATTCTTTCTGGTATTTTATTCAAATCAAGTGCATTTTTTAAGCCCTCAAGTTGGGATTGATACTTTGACTCCAAAATTGAAGGGCCGCTAAGGTATTTTTCGACTGATTCGACTTTTTGAGTAATATGTTTGATTGAATTTATTTTGTTCTGAATCAAGGCTGCTTTTTCAAATTCTAGTTCTTTTGAAAGCTTTTTAACTTCCCCCTCTAGTTCAAAAATTAGCTGCTGACTGTCCCCGTTCAGGAATTTTTTAATCCTAGTAATAATTTTTGCGTATTCTTGAACCGAAATTTTCCCAGCACACACCCCTGGACATAGTCCAATATGATAACCTAAACAAGCTCTGTTTTGTAACGGTGTGCAATTGATCCGAAACGGTAAAATTCTTCTCAAGGTTTTGAGGGTTATTCTCGCTGCATTGGCACTGGGGAAAGGACCAAAATAAGGTTTCGCCTTACCTAAATCCTGCTTCCTTCCGGTAATAACCGCCGGGTATTTCTCCTTAGTAACTAGAATATAAAGATAATCCTTGTCGTCCTTTAATTGAGCGTTAAATTGGGGTTGAAATTTTTTAATTAGTTTTACTTCCAACAAAAGCGCTTCGATTTCTGACTGTACTCGAATGGTTTCAAGCCCAACTATCTCTGAAACCAGAATTCTTGATTTCTCATTTTGGAGATTTTTTTGAAAATAACTCCCCACGCGACTTTTTAGATTTATCGCTTTTCCGACATAGATTATTTTTCCGAATTTATCTTTGAAAAGGTAAACACCAGGATTTGAGGGTAATTTTTTTAAATTCAAATTCATGTGGCTATTTTACCACGAGGTCAGGGGTATCAAGCCTTAAGCTTGCGTTTAACTTGAAAGTGATGAACCCAAGAAGTCAAAGTAATGATTAAAAAAATCAAAAGCATTATTTGCGGGATTTGAAAACTAAAAAAGGGCTTAATTTTCAGTTCCTTGGCCAGTCTTTTTTCTGTTTCACCCTTATCACCAACGGCACTAAATTTAAGTTTAATATTTTCCACTTGATTGTCCAATAATGAATCACTTCTTAGTTTAATATCGTAAGAGTTTGACGCAAAAGGTAGGAGGATTCCAATAGTTACTTTATTTGGCTTGATTAGCTTTAAGGTTTTGCTGCTCTCGATTTCAATGACAGCATTAAAAAGAGCTCGACCGTAATTATTAGTTATTTTAAGTTTACTTGTTGCCGGGAATCCAGAAACAATTTGTTCAAGCGACAAACTAATATCTGGCATAGCGCTCTCAAACAACTTCTCATCGGAGAATTTTACGCTGACATCATCGGTTTGATTGACTGAAGTTTTGTAACCACCCGCTGGAATCGGTAAAGTACTGGAAACGCCGTTGATCACGAAAACAAAGTGGTTGGTGTCAATTCTGTTAAAATAGTCCACTCCGCCTGTAGTCGAACCCCAAGTCGGATCGACCTGGATCCAACGCTTTTGGCTTTTATCATAGTATTCCGCCCAAGCGTGTAAAACGGTTGAGTTTACCAAACCTTCGATTTTAGTTGGTCTTTTGCTTGTGTCGTCCGAATAGCCATAACCAACCAAACCGCGAGCAGGGATTCCTTTAGCCCGAGCTAGTGCGACAAAAAGATCAGCGAAGTCAACACAGATAGATTTATCTGGTTGGTTAATTGTTGCTAGTGCGCCGCGACGATTGTATTTATTGGTTTCTAGGCGGGTAAAATCGTATTTGACTGCTGAAACAACAAAGTTATATATTTCATCAATATTTTTTAATTCCTTAGCTTTCTTTTGAATTTGCCGATTGTCTACCTCAATATACTTGTCGCTTTTAGTAAATTTTTCCAAATCTGTTTCAGTCCAAGTTTTTGGTTTTTGCAGCGGAGTGTTGGAATCGATGATTTTCACATCCCCACTTGCTATAACCTCAAGTTTTTTTCCAGGTTTGATAATGTAATCAGCCAGATAGTTTCCATCAAAATCTGTCCGAAGTTCGACGGGTCGCGGATCAATATCTTTGTAATATAAAGCCTGGTATTCAGTATCCGGAGGAAGTGCAATTGTCGCTTTAACGGCATAAACCTTGGTGTTTTTATAACGATACTTCAAGGTAAATTTAAACTGTTGATAATCTCCAAAAGAAGCGCCAATCCGGGAATTATTTAAACTATTCTTTGTGAAAACGTAGGATTTGTGTCCCTCAGCCTCACTTTGCGAAACTGAATTCGGCGCGATTTTGACCAACTTTCCAAAACTATCTGGCACAGAAATTGTGACCTGATAGCTGGCAACATTTTCACTGGTCTCTATTTGCGGTATTGAAACATCCCAAATTTTTCCCCGTTTGATCGCAAATGAATCAGTCGAATAGTTGATAGTGAAAGTTACCGATTCATTTAAACCTACTACTTCCTGCTTCAGTACTGCAGTTATAACCGTGGACTCGTTAACAACTTCGCTAGTTACAGCAATACTTCCCGAACCGTCCGAACCGGAAACATTGGTGACGTTTTTGTTGTGTATGGTAGTACTATATTTTTGTGTGAAATAATCCTTAGTTAAATTTTTGCTCGTAACCTTTTGGCTGACATTCGCTACTCCATTGTCTTGAAAAGTAAAAGAATAATCTAAACTAACTGAAAATTGTGAGGCTGCCTGTGCTTTTGGGATCAAAGACACTGGTGTTAAAAGAACAGAAAAAAATAGCAGCGCAGAAACTATTTTTAAGAATTTAGCTTTCATTATTTTGATAACTTACTCTTTTTTAAACCAGTTTTTGGTTTTGGCGGATAGTTCACTAGGATTGAACTGTGATTTTATCAAATATTCATTAGCCCCCAACGCTAAGCTCTTCTCGATCATTTCTTGCTCGTCAAAATTGGAAAGAATTACAATTGGAATCTTTTTTGTAACATCGTTTTTGCGTAAATGTTTCAAAACCTCAAAACCATCCATACCAGGCATTTTGATATCCAAAAAAACTAGGTCTGGTTTTTCCTCAATCGCTTTCTTCAAACCACTCTCCCCATCTGCTGCAACAAAAACGTTGTAGCCATCAAGACTTAGTTTCAAGCGGTAGAGTTCAGCCACCTCTTTTTCATCTTCGATTAGTAAAACTTTAAGAGTGTCGTTCATATGTAGCTAAGAGATTTTACCAAGTATAAGTCCCTGTTGCAAACTTAAGTTGGAACACTAAAAGTAACTTTTGTACCTTTCCCGACTTCTGACTCAATATTAATGTCACCGCCATGAAGATCTACAAGCGACTTAACGATAAAAAGCCCCAGTCCTGTTCCCCGATTTTCCTTCAGATAACTACCGGGTACTTGTTGAAACTTTTCAAAGACAACCGGTAAAAGTTTGTGAGGTATTCCGCTTCCGTTGTCCGCTACTTCAACAAAAACACGACTGTCTTCTTGCCATGAATTAATAATTATTTCTCCTCCTCCTGGTGTAAATTTCATTGAATTATCAATTAAATTTATAATCACTTGACAAATTTTATCAAAATCAAAGTTTGCATAAATTTGCTCACCTTGAGCTTTTTTGTAATAAAGCTTTATTTTTTTCCTCATAGCTCCTATTCTCATTTCTTCAACAACATTTTCAATTACACCTGTTAACTCCTGACTTTTTCTATTAAGAACAATTCGATTTTCCTCAATTCGGGAAACATTCAGTAGATCACTCACTAAATGAGTCAATCGAGTAGTTTCATTGGAGACTTTTTCCAAAATTTCACCCAAACGAGTGCGGGACTCTTGTGTAGTAAAATCCCCAAGATCGCCATCTCGAAGTAAGGAAAGGTAGCCGTTAACAACCGTTAGTGGGGTCCGTAGCTCGTGAGAAGCAATTGAAACAAATTCACTTTTTGCTTTCTCAACCTCTTTCAGAGAAGATATGTCACGAATTACCAAAACTATTTCGCTCACTTCTCCAAGCGAATTCAAAATGGGAGAAGCACTAACTCCAACCCAAAACTCGTCACCCTCACGGTTGTGTTGTAAATACTCTTCGTAAACTGTCGGCTCTTTGGTAATCAAAACCTTCTCAATCGGGGAAAAGTCCGGATAGTAAAGCCCTAATTTTGTGTGGCAACGAAAAACTTTATAGTAATACTCACCCCTTGCTTCCTCTAAACCCCACCCAGATGTATTTTCGCAAGCACTATTCATATGCAAAATTCGCAAACTGCTGTCGACTAGACAAATACCCTCTTCAACATTACTGACAATCGCTTCAAAACGTTCCTTTTCAGTCTCTAGGATTTGCATTTGTTCCTCAAGTACTACCTCTTGCTTTTTTTCCTTGGTCACGTCACGATAAGAAGCGGCCATACCTAATAATTTTTTGTTTTGCATTACAGGATAATAGTTTGCTTCAACAAACCTTGGCGGGTTTGAATAAACTTTCATTAAGCCGCCAAGAAAAGGCTCTTTTTTTTCAAAAATCACTTTTTTTAAATCACTACTTTCGAAAAACCGCTCAACTCGGAAGCGGTGTAATTTGTTCCAATGTTTAACAATTTCGTCACGTTTCATTCCCACTATATTTCCCTTAGTCCCGAATAGTTTAGCTACAGTTTTGTTGGTGTAATAAATTACATCATCCGGCCCAATCAACGAAAAACCTTCCCTGATATTCTCTTGGACGATCTGTAACCATTCATTTTGAGTTTTAAGTGAGGAAACTAATGTTAAATTGTAAATACTAGTTGCGAGGTGGGTTGCCAACATCTCTCCGGTTCGCTGGTCGCTTTCATTAGGAGCAGCTTTTCTCCCAAAACCCAAGGCTAATACACCTAGCGATTCATTGTTCACCACCATTGGTAGTGCAATTACGGTTTTTATGCCAACCTTCTTTAAAGAGGGCGTTAAGGTACTTTGGACTATAGCAATCTTCTTACTAATATAGGCCTTTGCAACTGAATAGTTAGCTTCAAGCGGCATTTTTTTGAAGAGTACTAGCCTCTGTGCTTTAATTAACCGATTTTTTTCTATTCCTTGAATGATTTTCGCCACAAGAAATTTTTTTTCCTTATCTGGGAAAAAGACAGCAATACCGTCAATATCAAAAATTTTAAAACAAGCCTCAGCAGTCAACTTAAGTAAATGATCCTCACTCTTGGCGGCGTTTAATTTATGCATCAACTCAACCAAAAAATTAGTCTTGGAATAATTTTTTTGAAAATCTAATTGCAAATCTTTACTGTTTTCTGAAATCTTGAATGTTTCACGTTTTGATTTGAATCTTGGAGACATGTGTGTATTAGTCTGTAACTAAAACTGACAGCAATACTATAAAATGATTTTTCCAAATTTGCAATAGTTTTAAAAAAGAAAAGGACGGCCTATTGGTCGCCCTTGTTAATGCCTTGTTCTTTCTAACCTTCGGTCCTCTTGTTTACTTTGAAGTCGAGGTTCTCTCTCAATAGGTCTTGCAACACAGGGATTAGAAAATCCCCTACTTCAACAAAAGTAAAGCCTAGTTTCTGGGAATGGATCGTTCCTTTAACCCAACCGCTGTAACCTCTTGTTAACACGTCTTTTACCAGTGGCTGACAGTCCAGAACCACACTTTCTGCTTTGGTCCAGAATGTCCATGGTTTTCCTGCAACAAAGGAAGTTACAAGTACCAAACCATCATTAGCTTCCAGAGTCTCGATAATAACTGGGAAATAAACCTCCACGCTTCGACCTCCTCTCGTCTTTTGATCTCTGATTATTTGAATTATACGCTGTGGCAGCAAATAAACTGCAAGTTCCTTAGAGTCGCTTAATTATTTTTAGAAAAGTAGCTGTTTGCATTTTGGTTACTCAAAAAGTAAAATGTAGGCAATAACGATAAAGGAAGTAGTCGAAAGGTTTAGGAGGTTAAGGGTAATGTCGAATCCGCCACCTAGTCCAGATGAAATTCGACGTTCGGTGCAGAAAGGGGTTGAGGAAGTAGTTAAGCCCTTTCTCAAGAAAGTTAAGGCGCAAAGACGAATACCACGTTCGGTGAGAGAAGCGAAGATCAAATGATTAGTCGAAAAGGTCAACAAAAACCTTTCACAGCTGAATCGTGAGCGAGATCAACACAAAGCATGGCCAATCTGGTTGTGCTTTTCCTTTTTTTTAAATTTCTTTAGTTACTAAATTATTTTCTTAAAATTAAAAATTCAGTTAATAACCAAAGTAGTTAAAGGCTAGTGGAACCTTGATAAATGATTAGAGGTATCATTATTAGGAAATTAATTACTGGTAGCAAATTCTCTCACCTTAAGAATTTCGTCCCTTGTTATATTACGTATGTCATTAGGCTCCAATGTAAGTACCGCAACAGTCCTACCGTCAGCTCTCACCACCTCAACTTCCACAGCTCTTTCAGCACCATAAGTATGAACAATTGTACCAATATCGCCTTTCTCAAGGCCGTAATTATCAATATTATGAGTGAAAACCACAGTATCTAATTCTTTAAACATATACTCCTTTTCGCCTAGACAGGATAAGCCGTAATAAAAATTGGTTGTGTCTGGTTTTTCTCAATGATCCAGACCGTTTTTATTCTAACACTTTCACCAATAGGTGTCTTGATAGCACCTTTCACGATATATTTGGTACCATAATTTGATGGTATAATATTCTCTACGTCTTGTACTTGAACCAGGTTCATAATTTCTTTCTGCAAAAGACTAGCATTTGTCAAGTCAAAACCCAACCGGCGGAAAAACCTGGCTTTAAATTTTCCCACCGCATGAGTCTCAGATAGTAAATATTCTGTTAATTTCTTTTCAGGAACGATGGCCTGTTCCGAATTTGGAAGTTTCATTGCTCCGGTTTTTCTTGTTTTAATAATTATACCTCTCAGCAGCAAGAATGTTGTATAATATTGATAATCAAACGGGACGGAAGTAGCCGAAAGGCGAGGAGGATCAATTGGAGCTTCTACTTAAACTACTTGGATCTTTGGCGTTGGTCGTGGGAATTTTTATCTGTCTGGCTGCGGTTGCAACCGTCAGATTCGAAAAAAGACGTGAAGTGGGATTGATGTTCGCTGTAGTTGCTATGGTTGTCGGCGCCCCTTTAATTGCATGGGGTATGAGAGCAACTTTACTGGAGTAAGAGGAGAGGAAATAATGAAGAGTAACGCAACTGAGCGGTTGTACCTTTGGATGAATCGCGATCTCCATCCAAGGCTGTGGTCCAGCTGTATCGATAGTCTTCCAATCGGACAGCTTAGAGAAGTTCTAACACCAGCATATCTGACCCAAGGCGGCAACTCAGACAAGGACACCGATCAGGCGAAGACCAAGCCAGTGATAAACAACAACCGATAGCGAGTGAGATCAACAAAGCACGACCAACTTGGCCGTGCTTCGCTCTTTCTATAAAGTACTATTGTCCAACAAAAAGCTAGCTTTGTAACTAGTTCCTTACAACCTTTTGGGATTTAAATAATAAAATAGTAGAAATTAGACAAAAAAGAATGGTTAAAACTCCCCCGACCCACATTACTGTCTCAACAGCATTAAAAGTTGATCCATCTCCAGTAACGTAATTCTCTGGTAGTTTTCCAGTTAAAATGTTTTGAATGGTAAATCCCACTTTCAATAAATAAAGTGTATTTGGAATAATAAAGGCTAAGGATAAGATAGCTATTCCTAGAGCCAAAAACCCAAAAATTATCCCCATTCTTTTAGAAGGCTCGTTCATCATAACTGGATTATATCAAAAGTTATTTTCCTTTTTCTCGTTTAAACACGCTTGAAGGTTGCTTATATGTGACAAAATTGTTAATATCTATATTTGATGAGTGATAAGTCCGTTATAGGTTGTTTCTAGTGTTCCCATTCATCTGTTTGGCTAAGCTAGGACAAAACAAGCTTATAAGGCATCTCATCCTTTTAGGTATAAATCCTCAAATTTTACTTTCTCCCTTCAAGATATAATAAGTTGCCTTGCCCTTGCCTTTGCGCTCAATTAAGCCTAGTTCTTGGAGCTTCTTAAAATCCTGGGTTCTCGTTGCCTTAGCACGCTTGACCAGCTCTGCATAGTCTCGGTCGGAGATAAATCCCTTTTCTTGGATAGACCCGATGAGTTTCAAGTGATGTGGTTTTAACTGAGTTTCCGGACTTATAGCGGTCTTAGGTAACAGTTTTTCGACCCGAAGAAGTTCATCAATAATTCCTTCGGTGAAATATTCCAACCAATGAGTAAAATCTATTTTTTCAACTAGTTCATAATAATTTCCAGACTCCCCCACTGTTTGGAAGTATTTGGTGACATTTTGGTTATAGTAGTTTTCAAAACTAAAGAGGTTAAAGGTATTCAAACCCATGGCTGCCAGCAGTACTTTGGTAACTAGGCGTGTTGTTCTGCCATTGCCATCCATGAACGGGTGGATAATTACCATTTGTTTGTGAAATATACCAGCCAGAATAAGTGGATCGATTTGAGTCCTGTTACTAATGAATTCGACTAGTTCTTCCATTAACGGTTTTACCTCAGCTGCATCAGGAGGCAAATAAACAACCTGACCAGTTCTTGGATCATTGACAACTACCGCCTTTTCGCGCAGCTGCCCTGATTCAAAAGAAGGCAGTAAACCTTCAGTTACTTGTTTTTGAATATCTAAAACAAGACTCAAAGAAAGCCGAATTTCTCCCTTATCGAGTTCACTGTTTAATTCCCTAAGAGCTTGGTTATAGTTGAGGACTTCTTTTTCACTATCGCGCAATGAAATAGGTTTTGACTTAAGGATCTTTTTGACTTCAGTTAACGGAAGCGGGTTACCTTCAATGCTGGTTGAAGCATAGGAAGAAACTTCTCTAGCAGTTCTCTCTAACTCAAGTAAAACTACAGAGGGAAAGCGCTTATTATTGAGTTCGCTTACCAAAGAATTGATCCTTTTAATATTAGCCAGCAGCCGATCAGTAATAGTATAGCGAGGTTTAAACATGGTATATATGTATAGTCGAATTATATCGCTTGCGATACAAGACGATGTAATACTAGCCGTATTATAGTCGATTAGTAGGCGATTTGCAACGGTTTACAAAAAGAAAAGAAGAAAGGGAAAGAGTTCATTCTTTCCCTTTGTTGTCTGTTTACCTAATTGCACTAGGTTATGGAGCTTAGCATTTTACCAAACCCCAATAAACTCATACTCCCCAATTTTATTTTCTTCGGCATCCAGGAAATCAAGGTGACTCTTGGTGTAGTCTGCGAAGGTTGACCCAACTCTCCACTCATTTTGTACGTAACCAAGATAAGGGTGGATATCTCTATCTTGTTCGACTATGCTGAACGATTGCCCGACCCACCTCATTCTCGTTGAATGATCGGCATCGAACATGTCCATCCCTGGCCAGGTAAGCATCACACGTATGTGGATCCTACCTTCCTCAATTGCCGAGAATGAAATCTCAGCTTCTTGCTCAGTTTGCAGAACCTGCTCGCAAAACTCCTGCAGAGATTTGAGAATTGAATCCGCTTCAGTTTCCGCAACCGCTCGATGCTGTCCCACCCAATCACGAATCGATTGGATTACAGAATCTTGATCGACCATCCTCTCCCCCTTGGCTTTCGCCAGCTACAGTCCTTCGTTTTCGATGAGCTGCAAAAGGTGCGATTAACGGACGCACGTTAAGTCTTTCGACACCGACAGAAGTTACTACTTGCCGAAATATTTGACAACGAGGATCAATCCTACAACCGCTGTTGCTGTCATCGCTAATCGCAGTGGGATTAGGAATAGCAAGGCCCTATCACCATACTTTTGGCGAAGATCAAACGCACGCGGAGCTACCCGTCCTCGGCCCCATCCATAGTGCCACTCAAACACCATCCACACTGCAATCAATAGGATTCCACTTGCCAGTAACATCTGACACCCTCCTTGGCTTTAAGCCAACTTCCATCTCTTCTTGTTGCAACCATTATACGCTGCAATAGCAAATAAATTACAGGTTTCTCAAAGTTACTTAGTTATTCCCTATAAATCTTGGTCTTTCTCTTGTGCTAAAATTACTAAACAATGCTAAAAACCAGAAACCCGAAACAAAAGTCTAAAAATTTCGCTTTCATAGACAGTCAAAACCTAAACCTTTCGGTAAGAGAGTTGGGTTGGAAACTTGATTATCTACGGTTTCGTAAATACCTGGCAGATAAGTATCTTGTCGATAAAGCGTATTTATTTCTAGGGTACATAGAAGAAAATGCCGATTTATACAAATCGCTTCAGGAAAAAGGCTACATTCTTATTTTTAAACCAGTTCTGAGATATAAAGATGGAAAAACCAAGGGCAATTGTGACGCAGAATTGGTACTGCAAGCGATGATCGATTTTGGTAATTATGATAAGGCGGTTATTATCACTGGGGACGGTGATTTCTACTGCCTTGTAGACTATCTCGTTAAACGGAAAAAACTAGAGAAAATTCTTATACCAAACCAGAGAAAATATTCTGCACTTCTTAAAGGATTTCCTTCAGAATACTTGGGATTTGCCTCAGATTTAAAAAATAAAGTGGAGTATAAAAAGAAAGAACCTCGTAAGGACAAAACCTTATGAGGCGCTTTCCGTAGTGATTCTTGACGTATTTTAACCAATTCAACAAGTATTGTCAACTTCCAAGCATTTAACACAGAAAAATTTTACTTTTGGATCGTTAGAACCGATAAATCTCTTTAAACCCTATTGACTTGCTTATTTGGCAGAGAGTTGACTAAAAAGGAAAACGGCTCTCTCGAAGAAGAAAGCCGTTGGTATGTAGGGTAAGAGTGCATTCTTTCCCTTTGTGGGATGTTTCCTTGGTTTATCCGTGTTTAGTCAGTATAACAAGAGCAAGAGTACCGAATAGCAGCAATCCTACGCAGACAATACCAACTAAGGTGGCACCCAAATCTCCAGAACTCAGTAATAGCATAAACACCCTCCTTGGTTTTCGTCAACTGCTTAACTCTTCTCACTCTTTCTGCACAGCTCACCGTACGAACGCAGACGCTCGGGGAGCTGTTCGAGCTGCTGAAGTGCTAACTCTTCGCGATCCTTAGTCGGTTCAACGAAGAAGTCATCTACTACCCCAAGAATAGATCGGATTCGCCGAGCGGCCTGATACTTTTGCTCTGCAATGGACTCCTCTGCCATTTCTACCTCCATCTCTAAACCTCTCAGTTACAGCTATTATACGCTGCATGGGCAAACAAATTGCAAAATTGGTTTTTTGAAAGTACAATGCAAGGTAATCATCAATAATTGGATGGAAGGTAGTTGGAGGTTTAATGCCAGTCTGGGAACAGTGGTATTTGTATGTCGGCACGCCAGTGCTAGGAGGAGTTTTCACCTTTCTTGCACTTTGTACAATCCAATTTGTTTGGAACCAGATGAAGAAGATTGAAGTAAGGCGAAAAAGGTAGCCAAAAGGCTGGAGGAGGAAATAGTGCCAAGAGTAGAAGGGGTCGAATGCCCCAGAGTTCGATTCGAACCCGAGGAATACTCGAGGGCAAAAGAGGTCATCTTTGCCACAGAAGCACCAATGTGGTTCAATGCTGGCGTATGCCTTATCGGAGATGCCCACCTGGAAGCTCTCGACAAGTCGGGGGTTAAGTACGAACTTGTTTCGAGTAGTCGGAAGAAGTAGCCGAAAGGCCGGAGGTAGATTAAATGAGGTCATGTCGACAGACTCCAATTGAGACCAACGTCAACAAACGTTGGCTAGCTTTAGTCTTTCCGTCCATCGGGTTTTTTGTTGTAGCTGCCGTGTTTGTTTTTTCGGCTGTGACCAGACCAGAGTACGCCGGAGGGTTTATTCCAGCCGGATTAGGGTTCTTTAGCATTGCAACTTACCTGCTTGCCAGAGCCTTTAGGATCGGTGATATGTGACAACAACCAAATAGCGAGTGAGATCAACAAAGCATGACCAATCTTGGTTGTGCTTTTCTTTTTTTTAAATTTTTCAGTTGCTTAATTTTTCTTCAAAAAGTAGCACAGCGTTACTCAAGTATCTTGAAAATTAGCTGTTTGCATTTTGGTTACTCCAAAAAGTGGCATAGCTTAAGAATTCGCTGTTTGCATTTTGGCTACTCCAGAAAGTAAAATGCAGGTAATCAACACAAGAGAAGAAGTAAAAGAAGGCGAGGAGAGAAAATGTCTTTTACAGAACCTGTTTGGGTCAATTGTTGGCAATCTAAAGTTGGTGACAAAAGACCTTCGGAGCTGGCTCAAGGTAAGAACACAGCAGAACGCGTATCTGCTCGACACACTTACTGGAGACGAGTTCAAGAGCGCACTGTTAGGGCAGCACATAGATTCTTCTTAAAGTTTCCATAGGGGGCAGGTAATGCGACTGAACGATTACAGATCAAGTATCGTAACTCGCATGCAAACCCAGACAAGATTGATCGAATCATTCGGGAATCTGAGCGAAGATTAGTTGAAGAACAGCGAGCAGCCAGAAGGAAAGTATCTCGAGCCCCTCGCCGGAACAGTAAGCAGACGGTTTTTGTGATCTGAAGAAGCCAAAGTACTGGAGGAAAAGTGCAGAAGAAACCTGAAGCGGACAAGGAACCTCTTGAGGTCAGGTTGAAGAGAGCTGACAAAGAGTTGAAGGAGAGGGCAAGAGCTCGTCGAGTGCAAAATGCTAAGCGGTTAAAAGGAGCCGGAAGTCATTGTATTGGTCCTTGCTGAAACGAATAACGAGCGGGATCAACAAAGCACGGCCACTCTGGTTGTGCTTTTCTTTTTCTAAAGTTTCATCTTAGCAAGATATTCTCCGGTAGTACTTTTTTTATTGGCGATAATTTCTTTGATCGTTCCGGCGGCGACCAAGTAACCACCTTTTTCCCCACCTTCGGGACCAAGATCGATAATGTAATCAGCGCTCTTTATTACATCCAAATTGTGCTCAATTATTAAAACTGTATTACCAATCTCCACTAATCGATGCAGCACCGAGAGCAAATTATCAATATCGGCAAAATGTAAACCAGTGGTCGGCTCATCTAGAATATAAAGCGTTTTCCCAGAACTTCTTTTTGACAACTCGGCAGCAAGTTTAATTCCTTGCGCTTCCCCACCCGAAAGGGTTGTCGCTGCTTGCCCAAGACGCATATAACCCAAACCTACTTCAAGTAATGTCTTAAATTTAGCGTTGATTGACGGAATTTTATCAAAGAACTCTGTTGCTTCGGCAATTGTCATATCTAATATATCGGCAATATTTTTCCCTTTGTAGAATATTTCCAAAGCTTCTCGGTTGTAACGTTTACCCAAACAGGTTTCACAAGTTACGTAGACATCCGGTAAAAACTGCATCTCGATTTTTATTACTCCATCACCCTCACAGGTCTCACAACGCCCACCTTTGACGTTAAAAGAAAATCGTCCAGCGTTGTAACCTCTCGCCTTAGCATCAGGAGTGGAGGAAAAAAGCTCCCGAATATTGGTAAAGGCTCCGGTATACGTGGCCGGATTACTTCGCGGAGTCCGACCAATTGGGGACTGATCGATATCAATTACCTTGTCGATATGTTCGGTTCCAATAATTTCTTTATGAACACCTGGTTTTTCTTTGGAACGATAAAATTTAGCAGAAAGTGCTTTTTTCAAAATATCTTCAACCAGAGTCGATTTACCACTTCCCGAAACTCCAGTGACAGCAACAAACTTACTTAGGGGAATTTCGACATCAATGTTTTTCAAGTTATGCTGACTTGCGCCAACTATTTTCAAAACATTTTCATTCACGACTCTTTTTGTTTTAATTTCCCCGATTTTTCTTTTGTTAGCTAAATATTGCCCGGTCAGAGAGTTAGGATCGGCAATTACTTCCGAGGGAGTCCCACGAGCAATTATTCTGCCGCCGTGTTCCCCTGCGCCAGGACCAATGTCAACCAGATAATCAGCGGCTAGCATAACTTCCCGATCATGCTCGACAACAATCACCGTATTTCCTAGGTCACGCAAATCCAAAAGCGTCTTTATCAACTTGTCATTGTCTTTTGGATGAAGTCCGATTGTTGGTTCATCGAGAACATAAAGTACCCCCGACAACCCAGAACCAATTTGGCTGGCCAAACGAATTCTTTGGGCTTCTCCACCAGAAAGAGTTGCACTGGCACGATTGATCGTCAAATAATTCAAACCAACGTCCATTAAAAACCGCAGCCGGCTGTTTATTTCTTTGAGAATTTGCTTGGCGATTAGTTGGTCCCTTGAATTTAGCGAAAGTTTCGAAAACCAATTTGCAGCCGTGCTTACTGGATAGTTTGCAACCTCAACAATAGACTTGTTAGCTACCGTGATGTAGAGAACATCACTGCGGAGACGATTGCCGTTGCAATTATCGCAAACTTCCTCGCGCATATATTTTTCGATTTCCCTCCGGACCCAATCACTGTCACTTTCACGATGGCGTCTGAGCAATTCCGAGACAACACCCTCAAAACTAGTATCAAAGGTTATTGACCGACCAAACCGATTGCGACCTGAAACCCGAAACGTTTCCTCTGTACTTCCGTTAAGAATTATATCTAACACTTCTTTGGATAAATCTTTTATTGGTGATGAAAGTGAAAAGTTCAGATGCACAGCGAGTGCGTCCAGTCTGCGTGATGACCAAGAATCATGCGAGATCATTCGACTCCAAGGATGGATCGCCCCTTCTGTAATTGAAAGGTTTTTATTTGGTATTACCAAATCTTGATCAACTGTTAGCTTTACGCCCAAGCCCCCACAGGTCTGACAAGCTCCCTGCGGGCTATTGAAGGAAAATGTTCTTGGTTCCAACTCTGGCAACGAAAGCCCGTGTTCCGGGCAAGCAAATTTTTCAGAAAAAGTTTTATCAACCCCCTCCTCGGTCGCTAGAGTAACCAAACCTTCACCAAAGCGCAAAGCGGTTTCGACTGATTCCGTTACCCTTTGGTCATCGACCAGGTCTGCAAGACGGTCAATGACAACTTCGATGTCATGAATTTTATAACGATCTAAACTTGGCGTCTCGTCCAATTCATAAATCTTTTTATCAACTCGTACTCTAGCAAAGCCTTTTTTCTTCAAATCGCGGAAGACTTCCTCATAGATTCCTTTTCGACTTTTAATTATCGGAGCAAGAATAAACGATAGTTTTTCTTTTTTGCTTTCCTTTATTTCGTTTTGAATTTGGTCGACAATTTCCTGAACCGTTTGGGCCTTAATTGCTTTACCGTCGATCGAACAATGCGGCACACCGACTCTTGCCCACAAAAGCCGCATGTAATCATAAACTTCAGTAATAGTTCCGACCGTAGAACGGGGATTTTTTGAAGCTGTTTTTTGATCAATTGAAATTGCTGGCGAAAGGCCTTCAATTTGGTCAACATCTGGCTTTTCCATCAACCCCAGAAATTGCCGAGCGTAAGCTGAAAGCGACTCGACATAACGTCTTTGCCCTTCCGCATAGATTGTGTCAAAAGCAAGGGAGCTTTTTCCACTCCCGGATATGCCAGTGAATACAACTAGGGAATTTTTGGGTATTTCGAGATTAATATTTTTTAGATTATGTTCGGAGGCACCGCGAATTATTATTTTATCTTTCATAAATATTCCACAAAATTACCGAAAGATTATATCGAAAAAATCAAGATTAAACAAGAGTCGAGCCGCTCCCTTGTTGACGGAAAAATTTTCACTTGCTACACTCAATTGCTTTGGAGAGAGTTAAATTTGGTTGCAACACTGATTTTCTCAGGCAGGCGGGGGCTTTTGAATTTCAGTGTTTGTGGACATCAAGGGGTGGGCGATGAAACTTTTGTCTCTCACCCCAGATGATTATTTCCCCTTGAACTTAACGGTGCTAGTCAAGCTTAAGGTAGAGCTCACTTGCCAGAAGGAACCACGAACACCTCCCTTTGGCCATCGCTGCTCTCGTACGCACCCTCTGCGAGAGCCTTCTTTTTCCCCAAACTTGACTTTCTGGCCACAATACGGTATATTGCAAACACTTGAATTGTGCCCTCTGGGGAGAGATGCGGCAAAAGTCAGCGCCTGGTGAACTTCGGATTTGCCGGGTTTATGACACTTGGACAGGGTACCGGGTTCCCGTGGTTCTTGGCACCTCCCCTATAACTTTGTTGTTTGTTTTGCCGTGATTGATTAAGTTGGTTGCGGTGGAGTGTTGTGGTGAGAGGTCAGGCAGGGTTCCCTCGCTAGTGACAAAAAAAACGTTCCGACAAAATCGGAATATGTGAGTCGTTCACTAGTCAAACCCTCAAAAAAGCTGCCAATGGGGAGAGTACGGCAGGTTTGCGTCCCAGACAACGCAAATTCTAGAGGGGTGTGCGCGCACAATTCTAGTACTCCCCCGCCATGCTTTCAAACCCAAATTCGAGTAGGGTGCACAGTGAAGATGGGTTGGAAGAAGTAGCGTACTCGTTCCGCATCTGCAATCCGCGTCTGCGTCTGCGTCTGCGTCTGCGTCTGCGTCTGAAGCCTAACTTGCTGCACCCCAAGTTAGGCTTTCTCTTTTTTAATCAGTCTTAACTCACCGTTGCAAGTAAGCGTATGAAAGAAATTCAACAAAGTGAGATATTAAGTCGGACGTGTTTGAGACTTTCTTAAGGCGAGTTGTCGACGTATACGAGCGACTTGAATTTCTTTAGCTTACGCTGCAAGGTGAAAGTTTTGGTTACTTTTCTAAAAAGTAACGAGAAGGAAATTTATTTAACTTTATCCGGAGTAATCGTCTCGGGAATTTTCAAGTCACTATTCCGCAGTTCAATAATCTGATCCCGCAGCAGAGCTGCCCGTTCAAAGTCTAGGTTTTCCGCGGCAATTTTCATTTCTGTTTCTAATTCCTTGTTTAACTTTTTAACTTCGGACTGTGGAATTTTTGTAAAATCAAGTTCTTCGACCGTTGTTGCTTCTGGTTGTATTTCAGCTAGCCGTTCAGAGATATCATGAATTGTTTTTTCAATTGTTTTGGCGGTAATATTGTGTTTCTTGTTATAAGCAACTTGTATTTCCCGTCGTCGGTCAGTTTCGTCGATCGCGGCTTGCATCGATCCGGTAATTTTATCAGCGTACATAATAACTCGGCTATTAACCCGACGGGCCGCTCGCCCGGTAGTTTGAATTAAAGAAGTACGGCTGCGTAAAAAACCCTCTTTGTCGGCGTCCATGATCGCCACTAGTGAAACTTCTGGCAAATCGAGGCCTTCACGCAACAGGTTAACACCAATCAAAACATCGTAAATTCCCCGCCGTAAGTCAGCTAGAATTTTAACTCGCTCCATGGTTTCAACTTCAAAATGAATATACATTACCTTGATATCTTTTTCTTTTAGATATTCCGTCAATTCTTCCGCCATTCTTTTGGTCAAAGTTGTGACAAGAATTCTTTCTGATTTCTTAACTCGAATCTTTATTTCTTCGATCAAATCTGGGATCTGGCCTTCAGTTTTTCGTATTTCAATTTCCGGATCGACTATCCCGGTCGGGCGGATAATCTGCTCAACCACCTGTTCTGACATCGAAATTTCATAATCAGTTGGAGTGGCGCTAGTATAGACAACTTGGTTAATGTGGCGGGAAAATTCTTCAAAATTTAGCGGTCGGTTGTCAAAAGCCGACGGCAAGCGAAAACCATGATCAACTAGCATTGTTTTTCTGGCTTTTTCACCATGCCACATACCGCGAATTTGCGGCAGTGTCATATGCGACTCATCAACAATCAAAAGAAAATCTTTGGGAAAATAATCAAGCAAGGTAAATGGTGGGTCTCCTCTTTTGCGACCATCAAAATAACGCGAATAATTCTCCACCCCTGTGCAATAACCAAGCTGCTCAATCATTTCCAGATCATAAAGAGTACGGCTTTCCAACCTTTGGGCTTCAACTAATAAATTTTGATCTCTTAACTCTTTGAGGCGAGTTCGTAGATCATTCTTAATTTCAGAAAGCGGACTTTTCAAATCTCGTTCCGGCATAACATAGTGCCGGGCTGGAAAAATACTAATTTCTGAGAGTTCGCTGTCCTTCTCACCTGAAGTTGGATTAATTTTTTCAATTTTTTCAATCGTGTCTCCGAGTAAATTTACTCTTAAAGAAAACTCTTCGTAGGCTGGATAGATTTCCACAACATCGCCTTTAACTCTGAAAGTCGCTCGCTTCAATTCAAAATCATTGCGCTCGTATTGAATTTCATTCAGGGAGCGGAAAATATCTTTGAGAACTACTTTATCGCTAACTTTAAGATTAACGAGACTATTTTTGTAGTTTACCGGGGAACCGAGGTTGTAGATACAAGAAACGCTAGCAACAATCAAAACATCACTTCGTGTCATCAGTGCTTTAGTCGCTGCTAACCGCAAGCGATCGATCTCTTCATTTATGCTTGAGTCTTTTTCTATATATAAATCAATCTTGGGAACGTAAGCTTCTGGCTGATAGTAATCATAATAAGAAACAAAATACTCGACAGAATTTTCCGGGAAAAATTCACGGTATTCGCTAGCAAGCTGAGCCGCTAAAGTCTTGTTGTGTGCCAACACTAAGGTCGGTTTGTTAATTTGATTGACGATATTGGCAACCGTAAAAGTTTTGCCTGTTCCAGTCGCGCCGAGTAGGGTCTGGTGCTTATAGCCTTTTTTCAAACCAGCTACCAATTTTTCAATTGCGTTTGGTTGATCACCCGTTGGTTGAAAGGGTAGGTTCAATTTAAATCTATCCATAGGAAAGCAATTCTAAACCAAAAATTTGAATAAAGGAAGTTAAAAAAGGATGCCGCAGTTAAGAGTTTGAAAGTGAAAGGAGACCAAAGCCTTTCAAAATCATTAACTGCGGCAAGCAACAACCCAAATCGGAGCCAACTTGGGTCATCAAGTGTCTCGACAATTCAGGAAGCGCGCAAAAGAAGGCAGGAGAGATCCAGGTACCGTCATTATCTTCCCCGGAAAAAGGTCGATGCACGCATCATTTCCTTTTCGCCAAAGCGTTTCCTCTCCTGCCATTGCTTTCACTGAAACCTAGAGGGTAGTAAAGGTTTCAGGTTGAGCCAAAGGATCTAAGACCGGGTGGGCTGAGTGATTTTTCCATCAAGGCCACCTTCGCGCACCCAAACTCACCCGGTCTCTCTCCAGACCCACCTGCTCTTCATAAGGCACTCGCCCCCGGCCGATACAGCGAATAGCCAAAACAGGTTTGATCTCAAAAAAGGGGGACCACTACATCTATTCAGAACCGTGTAGATTACGGTTTCGTAACAGCCCGCTGTTCCCGACTGTCTGAAAGCATCACCCCCCCCAATAACCTAACTGGACTCAACAGCGCAAAGTTTCCAGGTGTGCCCATCTCCTTAGGTAAATATTATTTTAACACGAGTGCGCAAGGATCTGTAAGTTGATATAGAAACTTTGTAATAGGTTCTACAATGTCCCAGTTGCCAAGAGCCGAAAAATAAGCAATAATTTAACCAGAAATTAACCAAATAAATTCCCCTGGTTGCGAAAAAGGAGAAACTATGCCACCGATTGTTTACCGCCGACAAAGAGACTTGCTAGAATTTATTTCCCAATACATGCAAAAAAGGGGTTATGCCCCGACACTAGCTGAAATTTGTGATGGCCTGGGTCTACGTTCCCCTGCAACAGCCCATGAACATATTCAGAATTTAATCGATAAGGGAGTACTGAAAAAAACAGAGGGCGCTAGGCGAGGACTGGAAATAGTCGATCAAAAAATTATGGGTTGGATTCCGTCAGGAGTTGAGGTACCGATAATGGGGAAAATCGCGGCCGGTCAACCGATTGAAGCTATCGCCGACCCAACTGCAACTATCACGGTACCAGAGGACATGATTGGTAATCGTAGAAGTTACGTTTTACAAGTCAAGGGAGAATCAATGATTGAAGCTGCCATACTCGATGGGGATTATGTCTTAATCGAACAAAGTGAAACGGCTAACAACGGAGAGATTGTCGTGGCACTTTTAAACGATAATTTCACAACACTAAAACGCTACTACAAGGAAGCCGATCATATCAGACTTGAGCCTGCTAATTCCTCAATGAACCCGATAATTGTTCGTGGGGATATCAAAATTCAGGGCAAAGTCACCGGAGTTATTCGCAAATACCACTAAAAAACTTGCTTCTGATCCCTTATTTAGGCTAATCTTAAATTAAGCAATAATATTATTGCTTACGTTTAGGAAAACTAAAAATGCCTGAAGAAATTGCCGAAAAAGTAGCCGAAGCGCCCGCTGTGGCAGTTGAGAAAGCTATTGATGCTGCGGGACAACTCGGCGAAAAAATTGCTAACCAAGAACCAGTAAAAAAAGCCAAGGCCTACTGGAAAATGCTCGGTCCTGGTTTAACCACTGGTGCAGCAGACGATGACCCATCAGGAATCGCAACGTATTCTCAAGCTGGTGCGAAGTACGGTTTTCAACTACTTTGGTTAGCCCCTCTCACCTTTCCCTTAATGGCTTTAGTTCAGGAAATGTGTGCTCGTATTGGTATTGTTACAGGTCGCGGACTGGCGGCCAATATCCGTCTTAATTTTCCTAAATGGGTTCTTTATGGTTGCACAGGACTACTTTTTTTCGCTAATACCTTAAACATTGGTGCAGATTTAGGGGCCATGGCCAAAGTAACTCAACTTTTGGTTCCAAACTTTAACTTTGGGTTGCTTGTTCTAGGATTTACGATTCTTTGCTTAGTTTTGCAAATTTTTTCTACCTACGAAAAATACGCTCGGTATCTTAAATGGCTGGCTTTTGTTTTGTTGTCTTACGTAATTGCAGCATTTCTAATTAAAGGTCTAGACTGGGGAGTGATTTTACGACAAGCGGTAATTCCTTCTTTAACTTTTTCCAAGGAACAGATCTTTTTGATTTGCGGTATTTTGGGTACAACTATTTCACCTTATCTTTTCTTTTGGCAAACGTCTCAAGAAGTTGAAGAGGAAATATTAGCTGGTAAAACTAACCTGGAAATGCGCCAAGAAACCTCTGATCAACAAATTAAACGGATGCGGATCGACGTCTGGTCGGGAATGTTTTTATCAAATATGGTTATGTTTTTTATAATTTTAACTACCGCAGCAACACTTTTTTCGAAAGGAGTCACTAACATAGGTACTGCTGCGGATGCCGCTTCGGCTCTTAAACCTATCGCCGGCGATCAAGCTTACCTACTCTTTGCAGTCGGTGTCATCGGTGTTGGTTTGCTCGCAGTACCAATCTTAGCCGGTTCAGCTTCATACGCCTTCTCTGAAAGCTTAAAACTACGTCAGGGTCTCTATCGAAAACTCTCTGACGCCACGGCTTTCTATGGTGTAATTATAATTGCCATGGGAGTCGGTTTGTTGATAAATTTTCTGAATATCGATCCGATAAAAGCATTGATTTTTTCAGCAGTGGCCAACGGATTAGTTGCGCCAATTATTCTGATTTTAATTGTGTTAATTAGTAGTAATGAAAAAATTATGGGACAAAGAAAAAATCACCCACTGATAACAACCTTTGGTTGGATTGTAACGATTGCAATGGGTTTAGTTGGAGTAGCAACTATCGTTTCTTTATTCCTGTAGTTTTTAGCCTAAGAGATCTTTAACCTGAGACACAACTTGACTCGGGGTGTAAGTACTTTTAATTACAAAAGCTTGGGCACCCATATCTATACCCTTCTGAATATATTCATCTTGAGCAACATTACTCAAAATCAATATTTGCATACTCTCTTTTGGGTTTTTTTGGAGATGCTCTAAAATTTGAAACCCAGAAACATCCGGGATATTCAAATCCAACATTAACAAATCATAGTCATTTTTATCAAGTAAGTCTAAACCCTCTTGGCCTGAAGCAGTCGACTGGATATTGAATCCAGCCTGTTCCAACTGTCTTTGATAAAGCTCACGGATAAATTCGTCATCTTCAACCATTAAAATTTTCTTTTGGGAGTCCATACGAGTATAATAGCACAATTATATTCTTGATTCTTGATTCTTGATTCTTGATTCTTGATTCAATCTTATGGCTTTGTACATTGTTGCTACACCAATTGGAAATATTAAAGACATTACTCTTCGAGCACTTGAAACTCTAAAAGAAGTCGACTTAATCTTGTGTGAAGATACCAGACATTCTGGCCAACTTCTCCATAATTATAAGATAAAAAAACCCTTGTTGTCATTTCACGAATACAACGAGCTAACCCGTATCCCAGAAATAATTCAAAGGTTAAAAAATGGTGAAAACATTGCTTTAATTTCTGACGCCGGAACACCGCTAATCTCTGATCCTGGTTTTAAGTTAGTTCGAGCAGCTCGTGAAGAAGGTATTGATGTAAAAACAATTCCCGGACCCGCCTCCGCGATTGCGGCGATGTCGATTTCAGGCCTGCCGACAGACAAATTTCTTTTTGTTGGCTACCAGCCAAAAACTTCCGGCAAACGAGAAAAGTTATTAGAAACTTTAGTTGAAATTAAAAATAAACTGCCAACCAGTATTATTTTCTATGAATCCCCCCATCGGGTTGATAAACTACTTGAAGAATTATCAAAAGTCTTTCCGGAATCTCAAGTTTCAGTTCAACGCGAATTAACCAAAATCCATGAAACAGTTTTAACAGGTTCGATTAATGAGGTTAGAAAACAGTTAACCGGTAAATCCCACAAAGGCGAGTTCACAATTGTCCTCAATTAATAACCTTAGTCCAGCATTTTCTGGACGCAAGACGCGAAGCGGCTTATAGTATTGACTTTTCTTCTTTATTGTGTTAAAATTTGTACAATTTCAGAACCGGTCGTGAAGTCACAGGAGGTAAATGTGAAGACGTTCTTTCTGAATCTTGGATCAGGCCTTAAGGCAATGGATCAAGTTTGGGACCAGCAGGATGTACGTAACGAACAGCATTCGCGTATTTCTTTCGAGTCATACGGAACCGACGCACATTTTGCTGTTCATGACAATAAAGGTGAGCGAATCTTCCGCCGGGAATTGGTCGACGCCAATGTCAGTTTCGATGAAATCACGGTTTCAAAGTCACTGATCCAGCGTTTGTTGTCCTTTCTCAATCGTTCACGCGAACCGAAAAGGCAACTTCTATACGAAGTCAGTGACGCCCTAGCGACTTATCGCGTCGCCGACATTCTTTACGAGTCGAAGACGATGTACTACATCAAAATCATGACGTACGGTAGTTTGGCTGGTTGGCAAAAGCATCAGGCCTGGATCCCAAAAAACAGCGCAAAAATCAAGGAAGTTCTCTGCGCTTAAACAACAGACGACCCTCGAAATTTTTCCGGGGTCGTTTTTCTTTTGCTTCTTTAATTTGCGTTTCAATTTATCAATAGATTGAAGCGTTAATAATTTTTAGTGTCAGACACTGAAAACTAAAAACAGTATTATTTGCTACTCAGCTTCAAAAGAATTATTGAGAATTTTTATTCCAAGTAAATCCTGACCCATCATCGTTCCTGGTTTAGTAATTCCCATCAGAGCTA
The DNA here is from genome assembly GCA_964367355.1 of uncultured Gammaproteobacteria bacterium. Taxonomy (GTDB): domain Bacteria; phylum Patescibacteriota; class Microgenomatia; order Woykebacterales; family RBG-16-39-9b; genus CAYIWY01. The sequence continues at coordinate 48,270 of CAYIWY010000004.1, read as the reverse complement.
AAACTGTTGGAGCAACATCGGCTAAAACACCTGACGGAAATTGCAACGTAGAAGAATGTTGAAATTCCTTAGCCACAACAATCAGAGGTACGGGGTTGGTTGAGTGCTCTGTGTCAACGCCCCCAGTCGAAAGGTTGAGCATTGTTTCCGCGTTACCGTGATCTGCCGTCACTACCATTGCCCCACCCTTAGCTAAAGTCGCTTCCGCAATTCTTTTCAAACATTGATCGACTACTTCAACGGCTTTAATTGTTGCACTAATAGAACCAGTATGCGCAACCATATCAGAATTTGCAAAATTGACAATGTAAAATTCATACATACTTGAACGTAATTTATTGACAACATAATCAGTAATTTCGACAGCACTCATTTCCGGTTTTAAATCATAGGTTGGTATTTTAGGGGAAGGTATATGAACCCGATCCTCCAATGGGAACGGATCCTCTCGACCACCATTAATAAAATAAGTAACGTGGGCATACTTCTCACTTTCTCCAATATGTAGCTGCTTCAAAAGATGGTCGCTAACTACCTTTGAAAGTGGCTGGTCGATCTCCTGATGAGTAAATGCTACTTCCACTGGCAAACCTTTTTCATACTCTGCCATTGACACAAAGTTGAGATTTTTTAACTGCTCTCCGCGATTGAAATCAGTGAAATTTGGCAATACAAACGCATGGGTTAGTTGCCGAGCTCTGTCGGAGCGAAAATTAAAGAAAATCACACTATCGTTATTCTTTATCGTTCCAAAGCTGTTGTCGTTAAATCGAATTAATGTTGGCTCGATAAATTCGTCGGTAATATTTTTTTGATATGATGTTTCCACCACTGCTCTTGGGTCGATAGCTTGAGCACCTTCTCCAAAAACAAGCGCTCTGTAAGCTCGAGAAATTCGCTCCCAGCGCCTGTCACGGTCCATAGACCAATAACGACCCATTATCGAGGCGATTCTGCCAATTCCGATCGCTGCAATTTTGTACTGAATTTCCTGAATTAGTTGCAAACCACTCGTTGGTGAAGAGTCCCGACCATCAGTAAAAAGGTGTAAAAAAACCTTGCTAACACCACTCTCTTTTGCCGCCCAAAGAAGGGCGTACAAATGTTCTACACTTGAATGAACACCACCGGTCCCGACTAAGCCCATTAAATGAAGGGCAGAATTGTTATCTGTCACCTGTTGAAACGCTCTTTTGAAAACTTCGTTATTTAAAAATGTTCCATCAGCAATTGCCCCATTGATCCTCGGTAAATCTTGGTAAACTATCTTTCCAGCTCCAATATTCAAATGTCCCACTTCACTGTTCCCGGCTTCTCCTTTTGGTAAGCCAACAGATTCACCTGAAGCATTAAGTTGTGTGTGCGGATAACTCACATTTATTGAATTGAAAAATGGCTTATTTGCTCGGCTGATAGCATTTCCAGTATTTTCAGCAGCAATACCCCAACCATCAAGAATTACAAGGACAACTGGTCGTAGCGGTTTTGGCAGATGGATCATATAACTATTTTACACATTTTGCAGGAGTCTTGTCAGGTTGACTCAAGTTTGCTATCATTGTCAGCTGTTATGTCAAATTTACACGCAGAAAAAATTGAAGCTCTGATAATCCGATGTATCGATTATCGCTTTGTAACTCAGTCACGAAAATTTAAAGAGGATGCTGGATTAAAAGATAAATATGATTTGCTTGCTTTCCCCGGCGCATCAAAAAGTATTCACCAATTATTTGATGCAATTGAAGTTTCAAATCGTCTTCATAAACCAAAAAAGATTTTAATTATGGACCACGAGGATTGTGGAGCTTTTGGGGAAAATAATAGCCGAGCAGATCACGTCAAATCACTCGAAAAAGCTGAGCAACTCCTAAATATTCAGTTTCCGAATATCCCAATTGAACTTTATTACATCAAATTTGACGCTGTTGAAAGAATCAGATAAATGATTGATATTGCCGCTGAGAAAATTACCCAAATCGGACCTTTACCAATCACTAACTCGCTGATAATGACCTGGATAGTGATGGGTGCAATTTTAACCTTTGCCTACCTTGTAGGAAGAAATGTCACCAAAATTCCAAATGGTTTGCAAAACTTTGCCGAAATAGTAATTGAGGGTTTATACTCTACAGTCGAAAGTATTTCCGGATCTAAAACAGCGCGCTTTTTTCCAATAATTGCCACCTTTTTTATTATTATTATCGTTAGCAATTATTTTGGTTTATTACCTGGAGTTGGTACTATTGGGCTCAAAGAGATTCATGATGGTAAGGAAGTTCTAGTACCGCTTTTTCGCTCCCCCAATGCTGATTTAAATTTAACTCTAGCTTTGGCTTTAATTTCGGTTGGAGTTACTCATTATTTTGCAATTACAAGTCTTGGGATAGCAGACTACCTGAGAAAATTCTTCAGTTTGAACCCAATTTTTCTGTTTGTCGGCTTTTTAGAAATAATTGCCGAGTTTACTAAAATAATCTCGCTTTCTTTCCGACTTTTTGGTAATATCTTCGCCGGTGAAGCTCTTCTAACTACTATTTCAAATCTACTGGCCTTTATTGCCCCGCTACCGTTTATGATGTTAGAATTGCTCGTTGGTTTTGTTCAAGCAACAGTTTTTATGATGTTAACATTAGTTTTTATGACAATATTATCAGAAAAGCATGAGGCGCAAGACGCGTAGCGGCTTATTAATTGAAAGGAGGTGTTGTAAACAGATGGATATTATATTAAGAGGTGGTTTAATCGTTGCCATTGGAGGTATGATTCCGGCATTAGCAATTGGTTTAATCGGAGCAAAGGCCATGGAATCTATTGGTCGAAACCCTGAAGCCCAAAGTAAGATCTTACCAGCAATGTTACTCGGAATGGCTTTTGCTGAAGCTATCGCTATTTACGCTTTGGTAATTGCGTTTATTAAGTAGATTAAAAATGGAAATTGTTGAAGAATTTGGTATCAATCCCATACTGTTGGCAGCCCAGATCGTTAATTTTACGATTCTTTTAGTGTTGCTACAAAAATTTCTTTACAAACCAATACTAAAAGTACTGGACGAAAGAAAAACAAAGATTGCCAAATCTTTAAAAGACGCTGAGGAAATTGAGAAAAGACTCGAGCAATCAAGCATTGAGCAGGAAAAGCTTTTAGACAAAGCTCGAATCGAGGCTGGAACTATGATAAGAGAAGCGAAAGAAGAAGCAAAAGCGTTGTCTGAAAAGACTTTAGCAGAAGCAAAATCACAGGTAACTCTGATAATGCAGAAGAATAGTGAAAGGTTAAGTCTAGAAAAAGATCAGCTGATGAAAGATGTTAAGAAAGACTTAGCCGAAATAGTTATGGCCGCTTCCATGAAGGTAAGTAAACAGACAATCGATGAGGCAGCAAACAAAAAAATTGTTGAAGAAGTAGTTAAGGAGGTTCGTGAATAAAAATCAGGTTAAAAAGCTAACCAAGTTAATCTACACAGAAACAGACGGTCAGACAAAAGAATTGGAAAATATTTTCCAGGTTCTAAGAAAAGATGGTTCAGCTAATGCCCTAGCAATACTGCAAAGTTTGGAAAAAATGATATTGAAAAACGAAAAACAAAGTCAACTTTATATTGAATCGGCCTTCGAACTAGATAAGGGCACAACTTCAAAAATAAAGACCGATTTTGAAAAATTACTCGGGAAGCAATTAGAAGCACAAGTAAAAGAAGATAAAGACCTTATCGGAGGTTTAAAAGTTCGCAACGGAGACTTTGTCTGGGAAGACTCGGTTTTGAGTAATTTAGAACAATTGAAAGGCGTAATTAACCAATGAGTAAACTAGCAGAAACAATTAAAAAGGAAATTGAATCATTAAAAACAACAACGACAAAAAAGAATGTCGGTAAAATAATTGAAATTGGGGACGGAGTTATCAAAGTTGAAGGTCTATCTGAAGTTGCTTATAACGAACTAGTCAAACTTCCCTATGAACTTTTTGGTTTAGCACTTAACTTAGAAGAAGATCAAGTTGGTATTGTTGTTTTTGGTGATTACAAAATTCTAAAGGAAGGTGATCAAGTTGAAACAACCGGGAAAATTCTATCAATACCAGTTGGGGAAAGTTTAATCGGTCGAGTCGTCGATCCGCTTGGTAACCCAATTGATGGAAAAGGTCCACTTAAAGCTACCAAAGACAATCCGATTGAGAAAATTGCTCCGGGTGTAATTACTAGACAATCGGTTAATACCCCACTACAGACCGGTATTAAAGCAATTGATAGTATGATTCCAATTGGGCGTGGACAACGAGAGTTGATCATTGGTGATCGGGGGACTGGTAAAACAGCTATCACCATTGACACAATCATTAACCAAAAAGATTCCGGCGTAATTTGTATCTATGTAGCTATCGGACAAAAAACTTCAAAAATTGCCCAAATCATCGACACTCTAGAAAAATATGGGGCAATGAATCATACAATCGTTGTTGCAGCTTCAGCCTCGGATTCAGCATCATTGCAATTTCTAGCGCCCTATGCAGGCTGTGCTATCGGTGAGTATTTTATGGAACAAGGCAGAGATGCTTTAGCAATTTATGACGATCTCTCAAAACACGCTTGGGCTTACCGTCAAATTTCCCTGCTTTTGCGTCGACCTTCTGGTCGAGAAGCTTACCCAGGTGATATTTTTTACCTCCACTCTCGCCTACTCGAACGCGCAGCTCGTTTAAGTAAGGATAATGGCGGCGGTTCTTTGACAGCTCTTCCAATTATCGAAACTCAAGCCGGAGATGTCTCAGCTTATATCCCAACCAATGTAATCTCTATCACCGACGGACAAATTTACTTGGAATCGGATATGTTTAACGCAGGCAATCGCCCGGCTGTCAACGTTGGTCTCTCGGTTTCCAGGGTTGGAGGATCAGCCCAAATCAAGGCAATGAAATCTGTTGCCGGAACTCTGCGGCTTGATTTGGCACAGTTCCGCAGCCTCGAAGCTTTCGCCCAGTTTGGTTCAGACCTAGACGAAGCGACAAAAAACCAACTTGACCGCGGTCGTAGAATTGTCGAAATTCTCAAACAACCCCAATACAACCCAATCCCAGTCGAGCAGCAAGTGGTTTTAATTTGGGCCGTTACTAATGGTTTTCTAGACGATATCGCAATTGAAAATCTCAGCTCTTTCCAGGAGAAATACCTGGATAGTTTAATCACCAAAGGCAAAAATCTACTCAAACAAATTAAGGACGAGAAAGTTTTAACCGAGAAAATTACAAAAGAGTTAGAGAAATTTACAGTTGATTTCAAAAAATCATTTAAGGCGTAACTTATGGCAGGAACTAAAGAACTAAGACAAAGAATTAAATCCATTAAAAATACTTCCAAGGTGACCAAAGCCATGGAGATGGTTTCAGCTGCAAAAATGCGCCGCGCCCAAGATCAAGCAACTAAAGGGCGACGCTACTCGGCCTTGATGAATGACGTGTTGCAACATATTTCAACTAAAATTGATTTGACTTCTCACCCTTTACTTTCTCGAGAAAAAAACGAAAAACAAGGAATACTGTTGATTACTACCAACCGCGGTTTGTGTGGTTCATTAAATTCTAATCTTTTCAAAAAATCTCTTGACGTAACTGGAAATGTTTCATTTATTACACTTGGTAAAAAAGGCCAGGTTTTTGTCAGCCGCTCTGCCAAACCACTAGCAGCTGATTTTGAACTTTTAGACAAACCAACCTTGGAATTTGCTGGGACAATTACCCGTTTTCTAACCGAAGCTTTTTTAAGTAACGAATTTGATAAAATTCACGTGATCTACACCCAGTTTCACTCAACTCTGAAACAAGAGGCAATTATTCGCCAACTTTTTCCGATAATTGATCTAGAAATAATAAATAAACTTTCTGACAGCTCTGATTTGACTGTTGATGAATATCTCTTTGAACCAAGTGCCGACTTGGTTTTGGAAGCTATTTTGCCACATTATATATTGATGGAAATATACCAAATTCTTTTAGATTCTTCGGCTAGTGAACACTCGGCTCGAATGGTGGCCATGAAAAATGCTTCGGATAATGCTTCTGAATTGGTCGATGATCTGACTCTCGCTTATAACCAAGTAAGACAAGCCAATATTACCAATGAAATTTTGGATATCTCTACAGCAGCGATAGCATTAAATTAATATGAAACGACGAAGTTACTTAACACACATAAAAGATAATAAAGTTCTTCTTGTTCGGAAGGTCGATGAAACAGTTTACAAACTTCCAGGAGGTCGGGGGGAAGAAGGCGAAACGACTAAAGATACCTTAACTCGTGAAGTTATGGAAGAACTGAGTACTGAAGTTGATGACTCATCAATTAAGCTTGTTGCCAACTATCTTTACAAAAACCCGGAAACTCTGGAAGAGTGGGACACTTATATTTTTTCGGCAAATATCGGTGAGAATATAAAACCCGATGGTAAAGAAATCGAAGAAGCAATCTGGTATAGTACTGATTCAACTTTAGAGTTAGGCTCCCACGTTAAAACTCACGTAATGCCGATATTAATAAATGGAGGTTTTTTAAAATGAACAAAGGAAAAGTAGTACAAGTTATAACCCGCTTCGTAATTCAGAAATCACAGGTTTCTGAAAGACTCTCGCGTGATGTAATTTGCTGGAGGAGGAAACAATGAATAAGGGCAAGGTTGTGCAAATTATTGGGCCGGTGGTCGATGTTGAATTTGATAAAGAAAATATCCCTGGGATTTACCATGCTCTTGAACTAACAAACGGAAAAGAAACTCTGGTTTTAGAAGTTCAAAACCATATGGGTGAGGGCTGGGTCAGAACAATTGCCCTCGGAGCAACTGACGGTGTCAAACGCGGTGCAGAAGTTATCGACACCGGAAAGCCAATCATGGTTCCAGTTGGTGAAGAGGTTCTGGGAAGAGTGCTAAATGTGACCGGACAGCCGATTGATAACAAAGGCGAAATAAAAGCCAAGAAATACTATCCAATTCATCGCCCCTCCCCGAGTTTAACTGAACAAGAGACGAAACAAGAGGTTTTGGAAACTGGTATTAAAGTAATTGACCTGATGGCGCCGTTTATTAAAGGTGGGAAAATCGGAGTTTTTGGTGGAGCCGGAGTTGGAAAAACAGTTATCATCCAGGAATTGATCAACAACATTGCCAAAGAACACGGTGGTTATTCAGTTTTCGCTGGAGTCGGAGAAAGAACCAGAGAAGGTAACGATCTCTACCACGAGATGAAAGAAGCCGGCGTTTTAGATAAGCTGGCTCTAGTTTTTGGACAAATGAACGAGCCTCCTGGAGCCAGACTTCGTGTGGCTTTGGCTGCACTTTCAATTGCCGAATATTTCCGTGATGAAAAAAATCAAGATGTTTTGCTTTTTATTGATAATATTTTTCGATTTACCCAAGCCGGTTCTGAGGTTTCCGCACTTCTTGGACGTATTCCTTCGGCTGTTGGTTATCAGCCAACTCTAGCTAGCGAGATGGGAGCTCTTCAAGAGCGCATCACGTCCACAAAAAAAGGTTCAATTACGTCCCTGCAGGCAATCTATGTACCCGCTGACGACTACACCGATCCAGCTCCAGTGACAACTTTTGCTCATCTTGATTCAACCATTGTTTTGGAACGAAGCATCGCCGAACAAGGACTTTATCCGGCTGTCGATCCGCTTCAGTCAGCCTCGCGTGCACTTGACCCACTGGTTGTCGGTCAGGAGCACTACGACGTCGCCCAGGGTGTCAAGAAAGTTTTACAGCGGTATAAAGAACTTCAGGACATCATTGCAATATTAGGTATGGAAGAACTTTCGGATGAGGATAAAATTTCAGTAACAAGAGCTCGTAAAATCCAACGTTTTATGTCGCAACCATTTTCAGTTGCTGAGGTTTTTAGTAACATTCCTGGACGCTATGTAAAACTAGAAGAAACCGTCAAAGGCTTTAAAAAAATTCTTGAAGGCCAGCTCGATAGTGTTCCAGAACAGGAATTCTACATGAGAGGATCAATTAACGAAGTTAAGTGATCCAAGCATGCATCGCGCGCAGACAATAAAATATCCAGTTTTTCAAAACTTCAATTAGCGCGTTATATGCTAGGTGATATTTCTGAGGTGACGAAGAAATAGCACACGCATAGAACGTAGTGACTCATGAAGGGTCAAATCGAAGAAGTTAAAAAATAGGTTTGCTTACTGAATCGGTGGTTTGTTGTTTGCAGCTACTTTTTTGTCCATATTTTTCTTGAGATGTTTGAATGTCCAAACAATTATTGCAATTGCCAAAATCCCAAGAAATGCCAGTAGAAGGTTTAACGGATTTATCAGACTACTAACATTCGTTAGTAAAGTACCTGAAACTGATGCAGACGCTGTTGCCAAATTAGCTCCAAGAGCTGAGACAACAATTTTGTTTAAACCTTCCTCGAGATCAATATCTTTTTGAAACGCTCCGCTGGTGGCAATTTTCAATTTTCCCAGATTTTTGTTGTTCAGTTTCGCGGAAACAGAAGCTGTTGGATCTGAAACTGTCCCTTTGAGAGTTACAGTTTTGTTGTTGGTTTCAAAATTATTGGCTGGTTCATTGATCCCAACAGTTGGTGCAGCCGTGAAGGTTGAAAAATGGGTGACGTCAAAAGTAAGCACCCCATCTTTGTATTTAATATTGGAAACGACAGATTTATCTTCTTTCCCATCTACCAAAATTTTTGGGGTTTTGACATAACCTAAAGATTTCATTGTTATTGTCGCTTTTTTGTTGAGAACCGGAAGGTTTGTCGAATCAACAGCTACCTTCCCAACTTGTTCAATTTTTACATATTTATCTAATTCCTTAAATTTATCCTTAGTCTCGGTAGACGAGAGGTCAACTGATTGCGAATATTTGATTGAAGCAGTCTTGGCATCTAGGACAAGGTTATCAACCTTAGCTGGATCAGTAATCTTGGTCAAATCAGTTGTTTCACTACCTACTTCTTTGAACACAGACGGTAAAGTGATCGTCTTAATTGTTTCCGGTGGCGCTGATGGTGTTGGTGGTGGAGCCACATAGCGGCTCAGATAAATTGTTGGAATTTCGCCTTGATAATACGCGAGTGTTGCATTTTTGGTACTGTAACCATTTTTTGTGATTTTGATGTTCATTGAGGCAGCTGAGTTACAAATCAACTTGTAAAGCCCATCTACTTCAGCAAATGAATAGTTGCTACCGGTATCGCCACAAGTAAATGTGGATTTGTTGGAAACTGTTATCGTGGCCCCTTTTATTAAAGACGCATCAACACTTTGGGATGTGATTGCTACCCCAGTCTGATCTTTGAGATAAAATTTGTAGTAATTGGTGGTGTTTGAGGTTTCGTTCAGGACTTGACCGATTTCGTCTACTTTAGCGACAAGATTAGGTACACTTTTTTGGGTAGAGTTGGTGATTGAATTATTTTTTGAGATTCTAACAAAATCGACCACGACCAAACTCAGAAGGAAAATTGAAAGCACAAATAGTAGTCGGGCATGTTTTGTTTGCACTTTACAATATTAAACAAAAAAGTATTCTTCTGTCAACGTTATCGTTATAATGCAAACACTTAGTTGCAACTTGCTCTAGCACCCAGTACAGATTATAATTAACCGCATGAAGCTAGAATTGGTTACTCCAGAAAAAATAGTGTTTAGTGATGAAATTGACCAAGTGTCTTTGCCAACCTCAGACGGCGAAATTACAGTACTTCCTCACCACATTCCGTTGATAACTCAAGTTAAACCTGGAGAGCTGACAATAAAGAAGAACAATAAAGTCTCACATTTCGTCACTGGTTCTGGTTTTGTCGAAGTCACCGGCCAAACAATATCGATTCTGACTGATCTTGCCGAAACTTCAGACAATCTAGATGAGAAGAAAATTGAGGAAGCCAAAAAACGCGCAGAAGAAGCTATGAAGCAAAGCCATACGCTGAGTGGCGAGGAATTTGCCCGTACTGCCGCCGAACTCGAAAAATCTTTAGCCCAATTGCACTTTAAACGTAAACACCACCCCAGAACCAATCTCCCGCCAACAAACTCCTAAAGAAAAAGCACGCTAATCGAAAATCGATCAACGTGCCTCTAACTACGACCTTTTCTGACGAATAAAAAGCTGAACAAGCCTCTGACCCTCTTTTGGTTGATCTGTAACGTTTCCAAAAACCTCAAGGTTGTGGAACTCGGTCACCTCCTGGAGAATTAAACGAGCAGCTTCCTGAAAAATCAGCTGTTCCTTCAGCGAGTAATGGCGATTGTGTTTAACAACCTTCGCTTTCGCCTCCGTGAGGTTCTGCGTGTAACCCTTGGACTGGAGTGGAACAAGTTTTCGATAACCATCTTCTAGTACAGCGCGAGCTGTCAGAATGACTGCATCACGAAAACTTTGCTTCCTGACTAGCACCGCTGCCCGTGTGGGTAACATTCTCCTTACTCGACTCGCTATTGCCAAAACCAATCCCTGCCTCCTTCTTGGAATTGCTACATTCTTACGCTTATTATATCAAACTAGTACAAATTGGAAAAGAAAAGGGGTGGTCAAGGCAAAAAACCAAAACCACCCAGGACATTACTTTTGCGAACTTTTGCATGTAGCCTTAGGGTCTAAACCGCTACTTATCGAACATGAGCAGGACGAGGTTGCAGGTTATATAGTTACAACCAATTCTTCGAACCACGACCAAACTCTCATCACAAACCATCGACTCGTGATTCAAGTAGTTGTGATCGTGTTTGATACCGTTCAGAAGCGGTAGGGCTCTCCCTTCCATTTTTGCAGTGTCAACATCTCTTCTGAGTTTCAAGGCAACTCGAAACGTTTGTAGCGACTGCTTTACACCACTCTCTGGGGTTGCGCGACAAGCAAAACACTGCTCCTTCAGAATCTTGTGACCCATTTTAGGGGGTCAGCGCCAAACAATGTGAATTATTATACAAAACCAAGCAAGCAAGGTCAAGTTGTAGTATAATAACCCTCATGTCAAAAAAGTTTACATCCACGAGAGCAGAACTTTGGGATAGCGTTTCTCATGAATACGAGGAAACTTCTTTCCACCGCAAGCATAAACTTTATCCGGCCAATAGTTTTCGTTACGAATTAATTCTTGATTTTCTAAAAACCCAAGAAAAAACTAAAATATTAGACGCTGGTTGCGGTCCGGGACTAATGACCAGAACTTTGCAAAAAGAAGGTTGGGACGTGGTTGCCTGTGATTACTCACAAGGAATGATAAAAACTTCAAAAAAGAAGGCCGAGGAAGAAAATCTTCCTGATGTTTATCATCATCTTTCATTGCAAGAACTGTCCAAATTGAACGAAAAATTTGAAATTATAATACTCAACGGTGTTTTACCGTATATTTCAAAAGAAGAGGAACATACTGTTTTTGCGGAAATTAAAAAAGTCTTGAAACCAGGCGGATTTTTGATCGCGTCACACTACAATCTTTATTTTGATATTTTTGGCATGGATCGCTGGAGTGTCTCTGCTATACTTGAAAATATTCTTGAACCTGTCGGATTACCAAAAGAGGAGATAAAAAAAGCCGATGAGCTAATTACTTCAGTTTTGAAAAACCCGGATCATGTTTTGGACAAAGAAAAGACGATGAAACTGGAAGATCCGATTGGTTATAAAGATAAATTGAAAAGTTTTGGTTTTGCAGAGTTTGACCAAGCTTACTACAATCTCTTTTACTTACCTGCCAAGTTTGAAGCCGAGCAAAATCAAGATGTTCGGGAAGATTTGGAGCGAAAACTTCGCCGCAATCCTAAAGGTCTCCTACTCTACCGCACCTTTGTTTCTTTTGCTAAGCTCGCTAGCTAAGTCTGCAATCGAATAAACCTTACGAACTTCAAGCTGTTCACCCACATTTGCCTGCCAGTTAACTGTAAATCTTTTCCAATCTTTCATGATCTCTTCGCGACTATTCTCGGGGAAAAAATAGCTGATTTCTTCACTTGAAACCTCCCTGTAGTTCTCTGAACTAATTATTATATATGGTATCTCACGCATGAATCTCTTACCGTGACTAAAATAACTCAAGAGGGAGTGGTGACCATCAAAGAGTAGCAGTTTCTGATTCGGAGCAACTACTAGCTTAATATTTGGTAGCTGATCTTTTTCTAAGATATCTTGACCGACTTTTAAATTCTCCTGCATTTGTGAAATTTGTTCTTGATCACGAATCCCCGAAGAGTTGTGGATCGGTAAAACTTCACCTATTTCGCAGTTCCCAAAATAACTTTGGGTCTTTTTTAATTCAGGCTTCCAGTTTCCCCTTAAAGACTCAATTAATTTGTAAGGTGAATCTTGTTCCAAGTAAATAGTAGCAACTTGTTCAAAACCATTATTGGGTAAACAAATTGTTACAATCCTTTTTTGAGATTGATTCATAAGGAAGAGATTTTAAAATTGCTTTAGAAAATCCGCCGGGGAAATTATTTTAATGCCGCGGAACTCTTTTAGCGATAGGATATGTTTTTTATCGCCAGAAACTATAAAATCTGCCTTTGCTTCAACTGCTGTTTCTAAAATCATATTATCGGATGGGTCAGCCTTAATTACTGCGAATTTTTCTGCTGGAATTATTACTTTAGCAAATTTGGAAAGTCTTGTTAAAACCTTTTCCGTATCAGCTCTCGAGTGTAGAAATTTACTTTCTAACTTATTGGTTAGTTCCAAAAGAATACCTTTACTAACGTAAAGTTCGACTTCTCTGCTTCTGGCCGCTTCTAAACAAAGTAGTGGTGCCCCACCAAAAACTATTGCAGAGATATAAATATTAGTATCAAAAACTACCTTTAATCTATGCTGCATGCAGGATGCGGTCAATATCGTCTTCGCTGGTTATTTTTAATTCTTGTGCCACTTCCCGCCCTTTTTTATATATTTGACGCCAAGCCTCTTCCTCGGCCTCTTTTTCAATCAAAGAAGTTATCAAGGCACTACGAGATTGACCCCTAAGACTTCGGGTTTTTTCTAATTTGTCGGCAACTTCTTTGGATAACGAAACCGATATTACTGCCGTATTTCTACTTATACTTTTCATACAGTGTAATAATAATCCCTAATTGGAGATTTTGTCAACCGGACTGTTGAGATTGTTTTTTGGAAATTATTTCTAAGGGGTGTTAATGTTATTAATCGTTCAGTATTGGTACCCCTAGCAACTCTGCAATTAAACACTCTTGTTCAGGTTCTGAAGCAATGGAAAGATTTGAATCTTCTTCAACCACTTGAGGACAGCAATAAGTTTGGGACTACCTACCTAGGTTTTAGTTCGAAGAACGCAGAGTGCGAAGCGCTCTATTAGAATCTTAAAAAGAAGCTGTTAGGGAATTACTCTCCTAACAGCTTGTGAAACAAATCTTTAAACCACTTCGACTTTAGCCCTACATAAACAGATAGATCACCCAACCAATCGCAAGGGCTACAAATGGTAGGGCAAACGTGTAGAAAAAGACCCCCGCGCTGTGTTCCGAGGTATCTTGGTAATGAGACGTAAGGAAACCAACGATAAGGGCTATCCCCATTGCCTCGGGTATGCTGATACTGGGTGCTGCTGGAAACGTGGGGACGATGAACCAACCCCAAAGAATGTGTAGAACCCATCCATTCAGCAAATACGCTAGTAGGATGATCACTGGCACGGCTATTGCCAGTAGTACGCCCATTACGATTGCTGCTTCGTCGTCATCCGAACTTCGGTACCGAGACCTCTCGTAACTTCGCATTGTTCTCTCCTTCAAAAAACTCTCGTCCATTCAGTTGTTTGATGATTAGCTCAGCAAGTCCAGAACGACAGAAGCGTGTCGTGAAGCTTCTGCAACTCCTCCTTTCTGAGTTTGATCCCAAATGCGTCCTCTTTCATACCAACCAGCAAAAGAGTTACCAGTTCAGAGTCTCTCACTGGACTCAATTCAAAACCCAAAACTTGCAGGTTTGGTGTGCTTACTTGTAAGTAGACGGTTACTTCAGGGTTCTTGAGGACTTCCTCAATCGACTTGACTAGATTGAGGGGAAGACCTTGTATCACCACAACCCGAGGTTTCACCCTGTCAATACTGGAGAAACGCAGAACCGATGCGAACGGTCCTATGGCCACTCTGAACTCATCTCCACCCCGCTAAACGTTCATTACCTCGATCATCCCTCTACTCCTTTCGGTTTGTCCGTCATCGTCTGATGTTGGACAAAGCTAGTGAATAGAGGAATTATAATAGATTTGTTCAGGAAGTCAATGCTATGGGGCTAATACCATAATGGATTAGACTGCTGTATCAATCAGAAGATGAGCTGGTGACCCCGACCGGATTTGAACCGGTGATCTCCTGGATGAGAACCAGGTGTCCTAAACCGCTAGACGACGGGGCCATTTAGAGGTCTTATTCTACCATATTTAGGCTTTAGTTTAGTATCTTTGGGAATTATTTTCAGTTATCCTGCTTGCTCCAAATTTTGTTTTCCAAGTAAATATCAACAATTTTTTGGGCTTTTTTAATAACCTCGGTTTCATTGTCATCGGCGTTGGCACCAAAATTGCCAATCACTTTTGCCTGCATTTCTTTTGAAAGCTCTCTGATAAATTTCCCAACCAATTCTTTCTGAGCACCTATTACAATTAAACCATCGGGGTAATTTTTTTCAAATTCCCTTAGTTCTTTCACTATTTCAACCAAATGTCGATGCAAGTGATCTTCTATGTGACGAAATATTTTATTTTGCTGATCCCACAGATCATCCCCTGATTTCACTTTTTGCGGAACGTCATTTTTTATGAGTCGCGACTGCGCCTCTTTCTCACCGACATTAACTTCAATAAGTTTACCTTGAGTCCGGTCAAGTAAAACAACAATAAATGGCGGATTTTCGAGAAGTACCTTATTTAAAGTGTCAAACATCGGCTTTCTGCCAATATGAAATTCTGATCGTACTGCAACTGGAATTCTTAAAACTTCAAAAAAATCCTTTCCGGCAAAGACAGCAACAGCTTTAGCGGATCGTGTATCGAAAGTGGTTAGATAATCTTCAACCTTGGCAAGGGTCGCCTTTAAATATTTTTCCTCGTTTTTCTGTAAGTTTTCCGCCGAATGACGTAGTTTATTTAAATTAGAATGTATAAAACTCAAGAGGTCTTTTTTACCTGTACCGGAAGCAAATGGTATGTATAACGATAAGACGAAACCGCTACGAGAAGAGAGTTTTTCAATTAATTTGTGGTTGTTCATACTTAAATATATGTAATTTGACTAACCTAAAGACAAGCCTTCCTGTTCCCAGCTAGAGAGCAGAAGTCCTCAAAAAACCATTGGAAACTTTTTCTGGGATCTCAGGTTGACCTGTCTTTCATGCCCCTCCTAGTCGAGTGACTAACCCTTTCGTCATAAGTGGGAACCTGTTCCAAAACCCACGGGCCTTGGAAACTTTCAGTTCCCTAGACAATTTATATCAGTTAGTTGTCCTAACACTACTCGGGGCGTTTGCTGTTTTCTTTTGAAGGTGCTTTGTTCCTTACTTCCAATATAAATGTAGCACCTTTTAATATATCTTTCAGTGATCTACCTATACAAAAGAATGTGACTGAAATCACCAAACAAACGTGAGCTCAATCATTTAGCAAAGTTTACGGCTTTGTTAATGTTTTCTTATGGTAAAACTGATTGCTGAAGGAAACTACAAGTTGATTGAAACACGCAATCAAACCAAAATACTGAATTTGGAAAAGCGTAATACTTATGCTTGGGTGAATGCGAAAAATATCGGTGAAATACTGGTTACAACTCACAAAAAACATCCTTTTGATACAATTCTCGGCATTAGCAAATATCGGATTTATGAAGTGAAAAACGAAGCAAAATTAAGCGACGGTCTACATTTGGAATTAAATGTTGGTAATGGCTACTGGCAAGGATATTTCCTCCCAACCGGATTGCCAAATGAAAAAAAAATTCGAAATAGAATTATCCCCACAAAAGAAATTATCACCAGATCGAAAAAACTTTCTATGTCCAAATAATTAAACTACAACTAATCTTCCTCGCCATACAGCTCTAGCTCTTCTTCCAATTTTTTTATACTTTTAATTACTAAAAATTGTTTACCGCTTGTTATAAAACCCTTTGCCTCAAGCTTTTCCAACTCGCGACTAGTAGTTTCCCTGGTCAAACCAATCGAGCTGGCAATATCTTTGTGCTTTATTGGAGCAACAATTTTGACACTGCTTCCTTCTTTCTCACCAAAACGCTGGGCTAAAAAGAGCAACCGGGCTATAACCCTCGGATAAGCTTTTGTGATCTCGAGATTGTGGACCCTGTTAGTAAAAACATTAAAAACCGTCGCCAATCTTCTAATTAACTCAGTTAATACTTGGCTGTCTTGCTGAATAAATTTTAGAAACTCTTCTTTTGAAACTCGACGTAATATAACTTGACCCATTGCCTCATAAAAGAGGTGTTTTTGTTCACCCGATACTGCCCAAAGCATCGGAAATATCTCATCTGCTTTGTAAATGATATGTATCTTCTCTTCACCATCACCTGTAAGGAAATACACTCGAACGAATCCTTTTTCAATATAAAAAATACCTGTTGGTGGAGAATCCGGACGAATAATAAACTCACCTTTTCTATAACGTAAAGGTTTACTTTGTTCTTTAAAGAAATCGAAAAATAGGCCATCCATATTTCGCCTTATAAAGTAAGCTCACTTGATAATCAAGCTGTAACTTTAAATTACAGCTGTATTAAACTACTTTGTGATAATTTTTACAACTTAAAGTTGATTTACGTCACTGCAATTATTGCTCTTTAGTATTAAAGTTTTTCTGAGATAATACAAACCATGAAAGCAAACACAAGCGAGAAAATAATCTTGGAACGAGATAATCCAGAAGAACGAGAGAGATTTGTCGAGGAGGCTATCCGACCTGCAGGAATCAAGGATAAGAGAATACTCAAAGCCTTCCTGCAGGTTCCTCGGCACAAGTTCGTGCAAAAACGTTATCGCAAACACGCTTACGAAGATAGCCCGCTCCCCTTAGAAAAAGGTCAAACAATCAGCCAACCTTCATTGGTGGCACTAATGACAGAACTACTGCACCTCAAAGGAAACGAGAAGGTTTTGGAAATTGGAACAGGTAGTGGTTATCAAGCGGCAATTCTTTCACACTTGGCAAAAGAAATTTATACGGTTGAACGACTTCCGATTCTTGCCAAACATGCGGAAAGGATTTGTCAGGATCTTGGTTATAAAAATGTTCATTTTCATGTTGGGGACGGAACACTTGGTTTAGCAAAATTTCAACCCTATGATGCCATAATTGTCACTGCCGGTGCCAAAGAAATACCAAAACCGCTCCTTAACCAACTGAAAGTTGGCGGAAGCCTAGTAATCCCAGTTGGTGAAACACTCCAGAGTCAGAGATTAAAAGTGATTACTAAAAGCAAGACTGGCTTAAACATTTATGAAGTTGAACCGGTTGCCTTTGTACCTTTAATTGGTAAGCATGGTTGGGAAAATAATATAAAAAGTTTTATTAATAATTAACATCTCACTTACTTCCCTATTTATTGAAATAAAAAACAGAATCTGATAAACTGCCTCTCGAAGTAAGGTTAGAGAGGATAAAATCTTGATTGGTATCAATTGGCGTGAACTTCGTCTACCGCCCCCACCCGGGATTTTTATTGTCCGTTGGTTTAGCAAGAACGTTCTTGGGAACCGAAAGGTAAAGTTACCTTTTCAGTGGTGGATTTCAAAACGTGAGTTAATGGACAAAGGAGAACTAAAGGGATTTATTCGCGGAGAATCCGGTTTTTTTGAAAGCTTGATTCCGCTTTTTTTGGCCGCCGGTTGTCTGCACGATAACAAAGAAGTTATTGGTGTCGAAAACGCAAAAAGCTTCTACAAACAGGTGCAAAGTGGAGCGAAAGGTTCAATACTGGCGGATCACAAAGGCTTTGCTGACACCTTTCTGATACAGGTTGGTTTAGCTGTCAAATGCGGACTCTGGAACTGGTCAACCAAACTACTGTTACCGGTTATGGGAGTGATGTATGCCAGTCGCTACCCATTCGAATCTCTTCTGATGCGTGCTGGTAACTTTGTCGTTGCTGTCCCACCGAAAATGCCAGTACCCAGAAGTGCAAAGGCCATGGGTCGAGAGATTTGGGATGCACTTAAAGAACAGTACCCCGCAGCGCTGACGATTGGATTTATCGGTCTAATTTTTGCCGAGGGGACTCGTACTCGAGGTGGGAAAATGTTGATTGCCTCCTCCGGGATGACTGATCTTCTCAAACACTCCGGTTCAATCTACCTTCCGACAGCTCTTGAAGGAACGGAAAAAATCCTGCCGCCAGCAGATAATCGTGGAATTCCTCTGCCGATTTTCACTCAGAGCACTAAGGTGATCTTTGGCAAACCACTGACTTTTGAAGAAGTTGACGAGAAAGCAAAAACATTGCAGAGAGAATTTCGTATCGGTTATCGTCAGGCTTTCATTGACGTTATTTACCGCGCGATTGCTCTCTTGCACATCAATCATGGTGACGCCAGCTACGCCGGCTACTACGAAAAGACCTTGGAAGAGATCTACGTAGCAAGATGAGAGTAAGCTAAGAAAAGTAATCAAGGGTAGGTTTAAATTAAACTTACCCTTTTTTTCTGGCAAAAATTTCCTCAATAAATTATAGTAAATAGTATGACGGAATTTGAATCCCCACAATCACCGGAACGTTCACAAAGCAACAGTGATCTTAATTTTGATATTGAAAAACCACTAAACCCCGATACAGAAAAAAAGGAATTAGAATTTGCGAAAAAACTCTCTGAAAAAGTCTCTCCTTTTGATGGAAAGGCTTTTATCGTTGGTGGGTACGCGCGTGATGAGGCCATGAGACGAGCCGGACAAAAAGATATTCGGTCAAAAGATATCGATATCGAGGTCTATGGAGTTTCTTTCGAACAGCTTAAATCAATTATCGAAGCCGATGATTTTAAGGATTTTGGAACCCCAAACTTAGTCGGAAAATCTTTCGGCGTTATTAAAATAGGGGAAATTGATATTTCACTTCCCCGAAGAGATTCAAAAGTTGCTAGTGGTCATCGCGGGTTTGAAATCGAAGTAGACCCAAATTTATCATTACATCAAGCCTCTTTAAGACGGGATTTAACCATCAATGCTTTGCTTCTCGACCCAATCACAGGCGAGATTGTTGATCCAGTCGGTGGTCTAGAAGATTTGGAAAACAAAATACTGCGGGCCGTTGATTTAAAAACATTTGGCGAAGATCCGCTACGTGCCTTACGCTTGGCGCAATTTGCGGCCCGTTTTGGTTTTCAAGTCGACGAAAAAACAATCGAGATTGCAAAAAACCTGCCTCTGAGTGAACTGCCAAATGCCAGAATCGGAGAAGAGTGGCGCAAATTGTTATTAAAAAGTTCAAAACCTTCAATTGGACTAGAAATTGCCAGACAAGTTGGAGTAATTGAAAAGCTTCACCCGGCTCTTTTTGCCATAATCGGAGTGGAACAGGAAGCAGACTTTCATCCAGAAGGAGACGTCTGGACACATTCTTTAATAGCAGTCGATGTGGCCGCAGAAATTGTTGAACGAGAGAGTTTATCCGGAGATGACGCTCTGACTATAAAACTGGCCGCCCTTCTGCATGACTTGGGAAAACCAGCTACCACGCAGAAACGCTTAGTTCGCGGCCAATGGCGGATCACTTCTTACGGCCACGAGGAAGCCGGAATTGAACCAACACGACAGTTTCTTTCCCGAATGGAATTTGGAAATAATGTTAACGAAAGAGTAGAAAAACTTGTCCGCTACCACATGTATTTGTCTTCAAACCCAAATCCAGACCAAGCAGCTATACGAAGACTATCGACAAAAATTTCTCCGAGCAGTATTCAACAGCTTTCCTTTGTTATGGAGGCTGATCGCCGCGGAAGAGTTGGACTACCA
Source organism: uncultured Gammaproteobacteria bacterium (assembly GCA_964367355.1). Lineage (GTDB taxonomy): Bacteria > Patescibacteriota > Microgenomatia > Woykebacterales > RBG-16-39-9b > CAYIWY01. The sequence goes on along the minus strand of CAYIWY010000004.1, from coordinate 28,292 downwards.
CAAGGACTTGATGAAATAATCAACCTGACTAAATTAGCCAGTGAAGTAGGTGTAACCCAAGAACCGCAAAGGCCAATTATCCAAGGTCGGGATTTAATTGCTCTTGGATTGAAACCAGGTAAAAAGTTTGGGGAAATCATTCGAAATGTTCAGGAAGCTTACCTTTCGGGTAACATCCAAACTAGAGAAGAAGCATTAGAACTCGCTAATCAAGAAAGTCAAAAAGACAGCTCTTAAATGGTAAATTCTGGCCTTAAGATGAGCTTTGGGAACTCCGGACTCATACATTTCCCAGGCTGTTGTTATTTTAGTCAGATTTAACACATCCATATTTTACTAGATGTGTCGGCTATTTAACTTTAATTAAGCGCGTTATTGACATTCCTGGTATAATAGATTCAACAAGTGTTAGTTGTAAGGTGAATTGCTAGTTCCTCTTTTTTTGAAGCAGTTTTCCCAAAACGTAACTTGCAAGTTAAATGATCAGATTGAAACTAAATTAATATTTATCATCTAGCCGAGAAAGCATCGGTTTATTTTGGTGCTTTTTCAACTTCGTCAAAAGGAGGCGAAAATAAAATGGCTAAAAAACTATTTGTAGGAAATCTTCCCTACTCAACCAACGACCAGACCTTAGGAGAAATGTTCGCTTCTTTCGGTACAGTCGGTTCTGCTAACATTATCACTGACAAATTCACCGGCAGAAGCCGTGGGTTTGGGTTCGTCGAATTTGAAGACGACGCAGAAGCTGACAAAGCTGTTGAGGAAATGAACGGTAAAGAACTCGATGGCAGAGCAATCGTTGTCAACGAAGCTCGTCCTCGTGAGGACCGACCAGCAGGCGGTGGCGGCGGCGGACGTGACGGTGGTCGCGGTGGTTATGACCGAAGATAATTAATTTTATCTTTTAGTCTTTGAGCCCCGATTTATCGGGGCTCTTAGTTTTCACTCCTCTTTTGCTCTTTTAACAGTTTCCAGTTATTATTATTAAAATGAAATTTAAAAATGTTGTGGTTTCCGGTGACATTGGTACTGGAACTAGCACACTCGCAAAAAATCTAGCAGTAAAACTTGGTTGGGAACATCATTCTACTGGAGATTTTTTCCGCGCATACCATCTAGAACACAGTATCCCGCTATGGAATGCTTCTGCAATACCAGCTGAACTTGATAAACAGATCGATAACTATATTTTTGAACAACTCTGCGACAAAGAACACTTAGTTCTCGATTCACATTACGCAGCTTGGTTTGCCCGTGATTTGAAAAATGTTTTTAAAATTCTGCTCACTTGCGATATTGAAGAAGTAGTTAGACGAGTTACAACACGAACACATACACATAAAGAAACTGAAAATGAAGTGCTGGAAAGGATTAAACAGCTGGACCATAAATTCCGCAAACTATACGCCGAGGAAAGTTATCTGGAACCAAAATATTTTGATTTAATAATTGATACCACAAGCAGTACACCCGAAAAAACTTTAACCAAGGCTCTTTCTGCAATAGAAAAAGGATTATCGAAGTAAGAACCCCTAGCCTCTTTTTCTAACTTATAGGATTCGAAACTGTAATTTTGTTTACTATTAATAAGAAATGGTTATAATAGAGAAATGAAATATAAGTATTTTGTTTCGGGTCGGTGGAGAAACAGAAATAATGTTCGAGAATTAGCCAACAAAATTCGTGAAAAAGGTAAGACAGCTTACTGTTTTTTAGATGCAGGTCATAGTAACCATAGACTAGAGAAAAATCCGGAAGAGTCGATGAAAGAATTTGAAGCAATAAAGAATTGGCGGGAGGATAAATATGTTAAACAAATATTTGAAAATGATATGGATGGACTTCGCCAATCAGAGGTTTTTGTGATGCTCCTTCCGGCTGGAAAATCTTGTCACATCGAAGCCGGTGTAGCGTTCGGATTAGGAAAACGGTCGATTTTAATCGGCGAACAAACTAAGACGGAAAGTCTTTATCTAATCTTTGATAAGGTTTACTCAAACGTCGACGAATTTATTGCTACTATTTAAGGAACGGGACGACAGGTTCTAACCCATGCTGTTCCCGAATATGAAGATTGGCTTGATAAACAATTTTCCGATCGTCACTAAGCTTCCCACTCCAATCAAAAAAGATTGTCGTGACTTTCACCCCGTTAACTATCACTTCACCTCTCCTCTGAGACTAAAAAGTGATGTATAAAAATCTTTCAGTAAGGAAGAGAACAATCGCAAGTAAAAACATCCAAAGAAACGAGTACATAACCATTTTCCGCACGTTATAACCTTTTTTAAAGGTCTTGTTTGTTATAAACAAAACAAGGAAGGAAAAACTAAACAGCGCAAATAGAACTAATAAAGTCCCAATAATTAAAGAAAAGGTTGTTCCAGAATTTTCTAGCTCTTGTATACCCATCTATTTAAGAAACGGAACTAGCAGTAAAGCTACAATATTAATAACTTTAATCATAGGGTTAATCGCAGGACCGGCTGTGTCTTTGTACGGATCACCAACAGTATCACCAGTAATTGCAGCTTTGTGAGCATCGCTACCCTTACCACCATACTCACCTTCTTCTATGTATTTCTTAGCATTATCCCAAGCAGCTCCTCCAGTGGTCATCGATAGAGCGACGAATAACCCTGTTACAATACAACCAACCAACATTCCACCAAGTGCTGCTGGCCCAAGAATTAAACCAACCAAAACTGGCGCGACAACCGGAATAAGTGCTGGGACAATCATTTCACGTTGAGCCGCTGCTGTAACGATTGAAACCGCCTTGGCGTAATCTGGCTTTGCTTTTCCTTCCATAATTCCTTTAATTTCTTTGAACTGTCGGCGTACTTCCGTAACAACTGCACCAGCTGCTTTTCCAACTGCTTCCATAGCCAAGGCCCCAAAGAAATAAGGCAACGCTCCACCGATAAACAGACCAATTAGAACTTTTGGATCAGAAATTAAGAAACTAACGTTCACTCCAGCCGCGACTAGTTCTTCTGAGTAAGAAGAAAAAAGTACAAGTGCCGCTAGACCGGCTGAGGCAATTGCGTAACCCTTAGTCACTGCTTTGGTTGTGTTACCAACTGCGTCCAATGGATCTGTGATGTCGCGGACAGATTTTGGCAGTCCGGCCATTTCAGCAATTCCACCGGCGTTGTCAGTAATTGGACCAAAAGCATCAATTGCGACAATAATCCCAGTCATGGACAACATCGACATCGCCGCCACGGCAACCCCATAAATATCCGCTAAACTAAATGCATACCAAGTCGCCGCTGCGATCAACAAAATTGGAGCTAAAGTTGATTTCATCGAAACCGCCAGCCCGGCAATAACATTGGTCCCGTGTCCGGTGGTTGAGGCTTTAGCAATTGTTTTAACTGATCCGAAATTTTTGGAAGTGTAGAATTCTGTAATCACTACCATTCCTAAAGTTACAACTAACCCAATCAAGGAACAATAAAAAATGTTGTTGAGGTTTGGATCCCCATTCCAAAACATATTGGTAATGTACCAAAAACCAATTGCCGATAAAATTCCAGCTGTAATTAACCCTTGATACAGTGCTCTCATTATCCCTGTTCCGGATAATCGAACCGCAAATGTTCCAATTATCGAAGCAACAATTGAAATTCCCCCTAAAGCCAGTGGATACAACACGGCATTAGAGTTACCCTTGAAAACTAAAGAGCCAAGCAACATCGCCGCGATTGACGTAACAGCATAAGTTTCAAAAAGGTCAGCCGCCATGCCGGCATCATCGCCAACATTGTCGCCAACATTATCCGCAATTACGGCTGGGTTGCGCGGATCATCTTCCGGTATCCCGGCTTCAATTTTTCCGACTAAATCCGCTCCGACATCGGCTCCTTTGGTAAAAATTCCCCCACCAAGTCGAGCAAATACAGAGATCAATGAAGATCCAAAGGCTAACCCAATCAGAGCTTTGATATCATTGGTAAAATAGTAAAAACCGGCAACGGAAATAAGAGCTAATCCGACAACCATCATCCCAGTAACCGCGCCACCCTTAAACGCCGTATCGAGTGCTGCTGAGAGTCCAGTTTTAGCAGCGTTGGCTGTACGAACGTTTGCCCGAACAGCGACATTCATGCCGATATAACCAGCTGCAGCCGAAGCTACAGCGCCGACAACAAAACCAATAGCAGTTACAGAATTAAATTTCCAAAATAAGATTAAAAAAATAAGCAAACCCACCGCCCCAACAACTGTATACTGACGATTGAGGTAGGCACTTGCCCCTTCTTGGATTGCAGTGGCAATTTCTATCATTTTCTTATCACCTTGTTTTTGCCTAAGTATCCAAGCAGTCAGTAAAATACCATAAACAATCGCAACTGCTCCAGCAGCTAAAATCCAATAAAGTGCTTGATTTGTATTAATCATAATTTCAATTTTTCCCTTAAAGAGCAGTTAAATTAAACTGCAAACGAGTGTACAACAAATTTCTCTTCTTGGCAATATATGCACATGCGGTAGGTGTCCATTCCGGGGATGGACATTTTCACCTGGTTGACAATAGCTGTCTACTTTATTAATAATAGAACTAGCGGAAACGTTGTATCAAGAGTCCCTGAGAGTAATCGAAGGGCGGCAACCCTACACACTAGCAAGGGTGCCAAAATGATACGCCCCGAAAAAGGGAAACTGTGTGATCAGACACTTCTTTTTCGGGAAGTGTTTTTACGTTTTGCGAAGCAGGTTTTTATTTTTAAATTTAAGGAGAATTTATGTACAACAAATTTACATCAGAATCAGTTGCTGCTGGTCACCCGGATAAAATTTGCGACCAAATTTCCGACGCAATTTTAGACGAAGCCCTGCGCCAGGATCCAAATTCCCACGCCGGTGTCGAAACTTTTGTAACAAGTGATTTTATACTAATCGGAGGTGAAGTTAAGACAAACGCAAAAATTAACTATTCAAAGATTGCCCGTGAAACAGTCAGAAAACTTGGTTACACTGACCCCTCCTACGAGTTTACCGACAAAGCAAAGATCAAGGTTTTAGTGCACCAACAATCCAATGACATTGCTCTTGGAGTTGATAATGGTGGCGCGGGGGACCAAGGTATGATGTTTGGTTTTGCGACAAATCAAACCAAAGAACTAATGCCTTTGCCAATTAGCATCGCTCACCGCCTCGTCCAACGACTTGATGAAGTAAGAGAGAAAAAAATAGTTCCCTATCTTCGACCAGATGGTAAAAGTGAGGTTACAGTCGCTTACAAAAATGGAAGACCCAAAGAAATTGAAAAAATTGTCCTCGCTTCAGCTCACCATCCAAAAATCGCCAATCAGCAACTCAAAGAGGAACTATACAAGTATGTAGTCAAACCAGTTCTCGATGAGTATGGTTACAAAGTTAGCAAAAGCAATTTTATTCTCAATGGTACTGGCGTTTGGCATATACCCGGACCAACTTCTGACGCTGGTTTGACCGGGCGAAAAATTATTGTCGATGCCTACGGTGGCTACGGTCGAGCCGGCGGTGGGGCTTTCAGTGGCAAGGATCCCACAAAAGTTGACCGCAGCGCTGCTTACGCCGCCCGCTTTATCGCCAAAAACATAGTTGCGGCAAAACTCGCCGATCAAGCAGAAGTTCAAATTGCTTATGTCATTGGTCAAAAAGAACCTCTCACCCGCGCCATTGAAACCTTTGGGACTGAAAAGAAAAAACTTTCACTTATTGAAGATTTCGCCTGGAAACTAATGAGTTTGTCAGTACCCTCAATCATTAAAACTCTTGATCTGCGCCGACCAATTTACCAAGAAACCGCTGCTTACGGTCATTTTGGAAGAGAGAATTTTACTTGGGAAAAAATAATCGGGTAATCATTGACAAAGATTTGGGATTTATTTAGACTGATAGTATAAGTAAATAACTGCTCCAAATAGTAATGATTAGCTTTACACTTCAAAGACAATCGCTAAAACCGAAAGTCTACCTTGAGCAACGAAAGGAGGTGATAAAGTATGACACTACAGGATTATCTCAATTTAGTAACTGATTCACTCGGAAACTACGTAAACTACAAAGGCTCAATCGTAATCCCGATTGTTGTAGCACTAATAATTCTTTTCCTCGGCCTAGTTGTGGCCACGGTTCTGAAAAGAGTTTGGGTGGAAATTGTCAAATTTCTGGGTCTTGAAAAAACTTTTTCTGGTCTTGACTTTTACTCTCTTCTGACGAAAACAAACAAAAACTTAAGCCTTACAGAAATAGTCGGTAGCATTATTTGGTGGTCAGTCGTAATCGTCTTTTTAGTACCGGCCTTAAAAGCTTTAGGGATAAATCAAGTTGACCAAGCTTTGGGTCAATTATTTGGTTATGTACCAGAGGCAATTATCGGAGCACTCTTTCTTTCAGTGGGTTCTTTAATTGCTTGGTTTTCTTATCTAATCGTCTTAGGTGTTGGTAGCCTGATTAAGGTTCCAGCAGCCGGAAGTATCGCAAAATTAATTTCGGTAGCAATTGTAGTCTTTAGCTTACTGCTTTCACTCAAAGCACTTGGAGTCAGTGAAGAAATGGTAAGGTTTATGGTCCTTGGAACAATTGCAGCTACAGCACTAGCTTTAGGACTGGCCGGCAAGGATTTTGCAGCTGATATACTAAGGAAAGTAAGAGAATTAATTAAATAACTCTATAGAAACCTTAAAGGGGGTGAAAATTTATGCAAGAAGTAGCTAATGCTATAACAAGTGCAGTTTCTGAATCTCTGAAAGCAACCGCAAATTTCTTACCGAATTTGATTGCGGCTATTTTTATTTTTCTCGTCGGTGTTGTTATTGCCATCATTGTCCGAAACGTCTTGATTCGAATACTCAACGCTATTAGATTGGAAAAATATTTAGCCAATACGGGTATCCCAGAATCACTTAAAAAGGCTGACAGTTCGCTTTCAGTTACCAAGCTTTTGGCAGAGCTCTTTCGTTGGTTTGTTATTTTAGTTTTCCTAATTCCAGCTTTCAATCAACTAGGATTAGGCGCAGTTAATGATGTAATCAAAGCAATGCTAAGTTATATTCCAAACGTTGTAGTTGCTGTCATAATCATTACTGTTGGTTTGGTTTTCGCAAAGATTGCCCGCGATTTCGTCACCGCGACTGCAAGCTCCTTAGGCAAACAAACAGCCACAACGGTTGGGCAAATCGCCCGTTGGTCGATTATTGTCTTTGCATTGCTGGCAGCTTTGGCACAACTTGGAGTTGCCCAGGATCTGATCAAAATTCTCTTTACTGGGTTTGTCGCAATGGTGGCCATCGCTGGAGGTTTGGCTTTTGGTTTGGGTGGTAAAGAAACAGCAGAATCAGTCTTAAGGAAAATGCGCGAGGAACTTGAAGAAAGAAAATGAACCTCCGAGGGTTAAAACCCTAGGGTTTCATCTCTAAAGTTTCGTTTTCTTCGACCTTCATCCGTGGATTAAGAATCCACGGTTTTCGGCACGCGAAAATAAATTTTTCATGTAAAAGTGTGAAATTTATTAAAATAGATTGTTATCGCTACTAATTTGTTGTAGTATTTTCTTTAATGTTCATTGCTTCTTTAAGCTTTGAGCGTTATTAAGCATGCCCAAATACACGCAGGATCTAAAATTAATTTCAGAGGAAGATCAAGAATCTTTTGGTCAGATATTTTCACGCTATCGATACTTAAATAGTTCGGGTTTACCAACTACAAATGGCTTTGTAATTGGTTTCTCTGGATTTGATCAGGCATTGACCAAGCTGAAACCAAAACTTAAAGCTTTCGTACAACACGAGTTTAATTCGACTGAAAAAATCAAGGCTTTTGAAAAACTTTTATTGCCAAACCTAGCTTTAGACTCTAACTTAAAGAACGAGATCGAGAAAAAATTAAGAAATCTAAAACCCCCATTTCTTATCCGCGCCTCATCCAGAAATTCTTCTGGGCGTGAAACGCTTACATTCGAAACAGTAGTAAAGAATCATTCCGAAACCTACGTTGCAGTCATCAGTGCCTGGGCTTCTTTTATATATAACGAGGAAGATTTAGGCAACGCGCTTGAAAAAGCTTCGGTTTGTATTTGTATTACCCAAAAAAACCAGCCTGACGTGTCCGGCAGAGCTTTTATTTTAGGTGGTGAGGACTCTCGAATTGAAATTCAAACTCAATGGGGAGAATTTAAACCAACTGAAAAATCTGATGTCTTGCGATTAAACTTCAAAAATCTAGCGGAGGAAAGTTACTTAATTAGTCCGCAACTCTACCAACTTATTTATAAATCCGGAAAATATGAGTCGATTAGAGTTGCAGAAAAATTCCAAAACTCCCGAAAAATAGACTATGCCCAAGCCGAAAAAATCGCTAAAGGTTTAAAAAAACTTCAGTCTGCATTGGCTACAAGTATTGAACTAGGTTTCGAAATAATTGACACTAAAATTATTTTAGATGATCTTAATTTTAATATTGAAAAAGGCCAAAAATCGCAAAATATTCATCTCAGTATTGACCTACCAACTTTAAAAAACTTAAAACCACTACTACCGGGAATAGTCAGTGGTTTTGGTAAAATAATTGAAAACTCAAAGGACCTAAACAAACTTAAAATTGGAGATATTGCTATACTCACTAATTTTAAAAAAGAGTATTTGCCTGCTCTGAAGAAAGCTTCTGGTATTGTGGTTCAAAACTCAGAGCATTTTAGTAACCAACTTTTGCCAAAACTACACTCTTTAGGTATCACTGCAGTTGCGGGTTCACTTAAAATTTTACCTCAACAAGTTCTGACCCTAAACGGAAAAACCGGAAAAGTTTACCTTGGGGCTTTTTCCCCACGAGTTGCGAGCAGGACAGAGATGGTGGAAAGTGAAACCAAAATAGCAGACGTAAAAACAGCAACAAAAGTATTTGTAACCCTCAACACCACCACATTTAATGATTTAAAAAATCCAAATATTGACGGTATTGGTCCAGTACGACCAGAGCTATTTTTCACCCGTTTTGGCATACATCCAAAAGAACTCGTTAAGAAATCAGAGTTTCACCAAGTTTCTGAAGATATCAAAAACCATTTAACTGCACTGTGTACTTTAATGTCTGAAAAACCAGTCATCTATCAAGTGAGTGACTTCAAAACCAATGAACTGCTTCATCTCTCCCAAGGTGCGAGCCACGAAACCGCTGAAACCAACCCATTTTTAGGAAAAAGAGGAGCTTTTCGCCATTTACAAAATCCTGAAATTATAAAGGCCGAACTTGAGCTGATCAAAAATTTGCGAAACAAATCTAACTTCAAAAATCTCTGGGTAAGTTTACCCTTTATTCGCACAAAAAATGAGCTATCTGAAATTAAAAAAATTGTCTCCCAAAGTGGTTTAAACCGATCACCAAGTTTCAAACTATTAATTACTATTTCTACTCCGGCAAACATTTATTCAATCGAAGATCTAATTGCAGAAGGAATTGACGGCTGTTTGGTCGATTACTATGATTTGGCAAATCTACTTTATGGTAAAGACTTTAGTTACTCTGAACTTGCCAATCTACAAGATGATGCAATAATCAAAGCACTACAAACCCTAATAAAACCACTTAGCAAAGCGAAGTTGTTTAGCGGTATTTTTAACTTTCCCTCTGAAATCAGCCCGAAACTATTTAAAGATATTGTCAGCCTTGGAATAAAGTCAGCGAGTGTCAGAGAGATAAACGTCGAGCAAGCTAAAAAAGAACTATCCTTGGCTGAAAAACAACTGGTAGCAAAAAGTAATAGCTAGTAAAATTTGCTGTAAAGTAATAATAATTAACTAAATGGAATTTATTCTGATAATTTTCTTGGTAACTGCTCCAATCTTTTGGCTTTATGGGATTGTGGTTTTTTTAAGAAACTTTACCGGTAAAAAGCATCTAGAAGAAAAAGTAGAGAACGAAACCCCCACACCTTTACTAGTTGAAATTGTTTCTGATCTGGAAGAAATTCGCAAAAAGAACACAACCATCGCTCAGACTCTAGCAAAATATAAAGCTAGACTCTCTCTTCGACAATCTCAGGAAACACAATCAAACACGACTGATCTGCCAAAGTCGATTGCTGAATTTAATTCTGGATTAGAGTCTGGGTTTGCTCAAGCACCAGTTGCACTCCAAACTACACCCACCCAACCGCCAGAACAGAAAGAAACAATGGGAGTGAGTCTTGAAAAATGGTGGGAGCGTTGGTACCTGGAAAATAATATTAATTTATTACTTTATATCGGCACTTTTTTAATTATTTCTTCGGCCGCTATATTTGTCGGCTTTAATTGGGCAACTTTTAGCGGACCGTTTAAATCGTCAGTTTTGTCACTTATTACCCTGGCCTTTTTTGCGGCTGGGTTTTTCTTTTATTTTCAAACTCCAAAATTAAAAAACGCCGGCGCAACTTTTCTAGCGATTGGAGCATTATTGATTCCATTTAACGGCTTAGCCTGGTACAATTTTGCACTTCGCGATAGTGTTAGCTTTACTACAGTCTGGCTCACCACCTCAATTATCTCTGTCGCAGTTTATTTAGCTTTGGCTTACTTTATCCGAAACAGATTTTACACTTATATTGCTGGACTGGGGGGTTTATCACTGATCGAAGCAATGGTCAGTATTTCTGGTTTAAATACAAAATTTTATATTCTTGGAGGTATCTTTTCATCGTTTGTTCTTTTGGCAGGCAGCAAAATAATTGCCCAAACAAAACAAGAAGATTTTGACAGAATTTACTCCCAACCATTGAGTATTTCCTCAAATATTTTTATGCCTGTGTTTTTAACTTGGGGGCTTTCGGTTGCGTTTTCCACCCAACAGCTTTTCACATCTGAGGTTGTTATTAGTACATTTTTAGCGAGTGCTTACTACTTTCTTTCGTATCTCGTTTCAAAAAATATTAGTTTGTTTACTTTAGGCGAACTCCTGCTTACTCTTGCTCTTGTGCTCTTGACGCTGACAGCCGGATACTCTGGCGCAATAGTCTTTGTTGTTATCTTTATCAACGCTCTTGTATTTCAGATTATTGCCTACCCACTTAAGGCTTCTGGAAAGAAAGGAGAAGCGTATTATAGTGTTTTCGTAGCAACTTTTATAGCACTACTGGGACTCTCAATTTCCTTTGTAGATCCGCTCATTTCCGCTGAACAACGCTTCTATTTTACTCTAATTGTCGCAACTCTCTCCCTGCTCTCAGCTTTACTCGAAAGAATACCAACTTATCTCTATATCACTTTCGGAGCAATTAATATCAGTGCCTTTCTTTTGGTCACAGCGGTCTGGAATCGAACAGATTTGTTTGCCCAACTCGGTCTTTTTTACTTAGCATTTGGAAGTTGTCTGTACTTAGCTAGTAAATATTTAGAGGCCAAAAAAGCAAGTTGGTCAACTGTATTTCTTTATACTTCGGCAATTAATCTAGTCATTGGAGTTGTAGCTTGTACAACAAACAGCGACTACTTAGTTTTTGCGGCTTTATTAATAGCCTTTGTGGCTACTCTGTCGCACTACTTCTTTAATTCAAAAGAAAGTTTATATTCATTTATAAGTGCCTGTGTTGTCAGTTTGATTGCGGTTGGTTCTGCCTTTATGTTACCCGACGGCAGCAAAGAACAGCGGCTTTACTATACTTTGACACTGTCAGCTTTAGCGCTGATTGGTAGCTATATCGAAAGAAATCCAAAATACATTTACTTAACTGTTTTTGGTTTTGATGTAATTTCCTTCACCTACCTAAAAGAATTTCTCAACGCCGCTGAATTTTTCAAATATTTAAGCTTAATTTATTTATTTGAAGGCGTTGTTATTTACTCTACTGGACTCTACTTCTTTAAAAGATATAGACCCATTGCTGAGGTTCTCTTAGTTAGTTGTGTTGTAAATTTTGGTTTTGGATTACTTCTTTCAATCGCCTATCCCGGGTATGCCTTGACGGTAAGTGTCACTCTGATTGCTGTAACTGCCATCACAACCTATTATTTTGATAAAAGAGAATTTCTCTTCGCGGCTGTTGGTTTTGCTGTTTTATCAACTTTAAGTATCTTACGAGTGCTTAATATTGATTTTGACTACTACCCGATTGCATTTGGGGTACTCGGATACTTAATCTACTTTATTCAATTTAGCTTATCGAAAGATTCTTACAAGGAAATTTTGAAAACTGGTGCACTGGCAGTTTCGGTTGCCGCACCGGTAATATTCGGATTCTACAGCTTTGGCTCTAGTGGTTACAATTCTTTTCAATATTTGGAGCTTTCGGCTCTACTTTCTGCATATGCTGCCACAGGGTTACTAACACTCGAAGCCCTGACCTCAAAAAAAGGTTCCCTTGGCTACACTGCTTCGGCGGTTGGCTTACTGACCATTCTCTGGCAATACAACTATCTTGGAATCACAATTTTCCAAGTTTATGCAGTAACGGTCGGGGTCTACTTTATGATTCTTTCGTATGTTAATCGTTCTGGAGGTAAAAGGGAAAATCAACAAATATTTGATATTTTAGGATTAGGAACTTTACTAGTACCACTCACCTACCAGGCTTTTCCGGATTCTGGTTTTCTCTATGCATTACAGTTGGGAATAGAAGGATTAATATTGGTTGGTTACGGCTTTAGTACAAACTACAAAACCTACACTTACGTTGGGTCGGCAGCTATTGCAATTGCCACTGTTAGTCGAGTTTGGAGTTTTGTTGCTTCCTTAGGAAGTTGGGCAATTATTGGAACTGGAGGTTTGATTTTTCTTGGGGTCGCAATTTATCTTCTCAATGCACGTAAACAAGAGTAAGCTAGTTATTTTCTAGTTCAATCACAGAAGCGTCATTCAGCTCTGTCCTCAAAATATAACCTCTTTGATCAAGTTGACATAAATAATAATATTCCCGGTTTGTCTGTGGATCCAAAGGTACTCTACTAAGATAAGTAGGAGTCAGGTTGGTGAGGCTTGATGGATAGAAACCTTTTGTCTGATAAAACGCTTCTAGTTTTGACTTAATATTATCCAGATCTCGCCTTCGAGTTTCATCTTGATAGCTAAGTTTTTTCTTAACTTCTTGTTTAGCATTCGTTTGGTCTTGCTGCTCTTTTCTCTTTTGCTCCTTTTCTTGCGTCTTTATTTGCCTATCAACGGCTAGGTTTTGCTTAATTTGGAAAATACCAAACAGTAAAAAGGACAATAATATTGAAACAGCCAGGATAAGTATGGTACTTTTCTTTGGGGATTCAAAAACTTCGCGCAAAAAAAGCTCGGTTTGCTTAAATTTAGACACAGAAGTCTGAGCAGAGTTACCTTCCATTAAAGTAATTATACAATGAATACTGCTTTATTGTTGTTAGGTTGAAAAAGGCTTCAGAATTGTGTTAAAATCCTTTGGTTAACGCGGGCGACTAGCTCAATTGGTAGAGCAACGGCCTTTTAAGCCGTGTGTTCTGGGTTCGAGTCCCAGGTCGCTCACCATTAACTCATAGTGTTTACAGCCCACTTTTCTTTTGATATAATACCCAACAACTAGATGGCTTCTTTGAAAGGAGGCAGATTGAGTTCTGCGAAAGGTGAGGAGCGAGCTTCTAAAGTGTTTCCTGCCAATTGCCAACTATGTCACCACTGCAATGGTGATGGGGTTTGTAGGCAGCTCAATTACAGGCGTGATCCAGGGAATGTGGAAAGCTGCCGAGACTGTAAGGAAGCAGTTGGAGGCAACTGGCAGAGAATTCGAATGGCCAGTTGTAATTGTTGCGAAGGTTTGGGGTACTTGACCCTAGAGAGGATCGAGGAGCTGTACCCCTTTCTGTTCGCAACCAACAAAGACGCTGATCTCGCCTCGGCTAGTTAGGAAGGAGGAGTCACAGTGGTAGGTTTCATTCGTCCCAAGAGTGGATTGGAGCTGGAACTCGATCTGTTGGTGCAGAACGGTAACACAAGGTTGGTCGAGTTTTACGATGGGCTTGCAGAGATTACCCACAAGTATCGACGCCCTCTCCAGATACGCAACACTGCACCAGGAAAGGTTACGATCCTTGTTGTTCATTCTGGCGGAAGTGCAACAATGCACGATCGCAACCGGACTTACAACTTGAGCGAAAAGGAGGTTAAGCGCTACGCAGCGAAACGGGACGCTATTTATTGGCACACTCTCGTTCACGATCTGCTCGAGGCAGCCTGGCGTCAACTCGAAGGGCAATCTGTCGAAGGTCAAGTCCGTTTCGACTGGAATTAGTAGAAAGAGCGACCGAGGTGAGCGAACTTTAAAGTTTGCCACGACCCTTGGTCTTTCCCCAAATAAATCCCTTTGAGGTTTGTTTAGGACAAGTAACCCCGAATAATCGGGGTTTTTTGTTGGTTAAACTGCAATACCGTAACGTTGAAAAGTAGCGTAAACTTTATTCAGATATTCGTATGCGTTGTTCCATTCTGAGTTGAGATAGCTCACCAAAATTTGCTAGCGTGTGTTGTCCCAGGTCGCTCACCGGTAAAAATTATTAATAAAACAACCTTTTCCTGACCCATAAAACTCTGATATTATAAACACATAATGAGTTGGAATTTAGTTTTCTTTGAATCTTCACGTGGTGAAAAGCCTGTTGAGGAACTTATCAGATCCTTAGATAAGTCCACTATCGCTAAAGCAGTTCACATAATTGATTTGTTAGAAAATTACGGACCACAATTAGGAATGCCCCACACTAAGAAAGTAACCTCAGATTTATATGAGCTTAGAATCAGAGGCCGACAGGAAATTCGCATTTTCTACAGTTTTGTTAAACAAGATATTTATTTACTGCATGTCTTTATTAAGAAACAGCAGAAAATTCCTAGGAAAGAGATCGAAATAGCTCAGACTAGATTAAAATTATTGACATAATATAACGTATATGTTATATTAATAACATGAAAACCTGGAAAGTTTTAAAAAAAGAATTACTGCAAAATAATAAAGTAGTTGAGGAATACAAAAGGTTAGATCCCCATTATCGTATTATTTCCCAACTAATCGAAGCCAGATTAAGGAAAGGTGTTACGCAAGAACAACTAGCCAAAAAGATTGGCACTAAACAATCTGCAATTGCAAGGCTCGAATCTGGCAATGCCAACCCCTCTCTTGAATTTCTGGAAAAAGTAACAGAGGCCGTAGACTCAAAGCTGATTATTCAAACTAAATAATCTTCTCTCAAGCCGTGTGTTCACCGGTTCGCCTTTTCGCAGAGCGGAATGCGTGTGTTGTCCCAGGTCGCTCACCAAATCCCCACCAACAATTATTACCCCATAGCTTGTAATTTTCAAAAAATCTTAGTATAATTCCAAATAATCAAGAGATCAGTAGTGCCACTATCAAGAAAGGAAAGGGTGATGAGTTTCTTTGTTTCGATCTATTCACAGAAATTGAGTGTTCCTAGAGCAGAGGCACGTCTGCGAGTTTTCCGGACAGTCTTCGCAGTTGTTCTTGCCATCGCAGCGATCGCTCTACCAGCTTGGTTCTTTCCTCGCGCAGGTAGCTACGAGAAGCCAGTGAGTTTATCGGTGGGCAACAACTACGAGCTTGTCGATAAAGTAATTAATGGTGACGTCCTCGTCAACGAGTTACAGTTCGCAGAACTCTCGCAAGGAAACCAAGTCTTTGTTGCAGAGAGCGACAAATTCCGAACAACCGTTAGCCAATACGTCAAAGTTGATGGGGTTGGTTACCGCTATGACCATAGTTATGGTCACAACTTCTTCTACGAGGTTTCAGATAAAAAACTCGTTGGGAGAACACTGACACTAGAACTCGGACGTGACTGGTTTATAACAACAGTATTGTTGATTGTTGTTCCAGCGTTTGCACTTTTTGCAGCAACGGTCGTGTTTATTCTTGCAACAGGAAGAGACGCAGGGAATTTTAGGAACCAAGGACCTTTCTACTCAATATTCAAAAGAAGGTAAGTCTATAAAACCGGTTGGGGAAATTTTTCTCAGCCGGTCCTTTTATCCCGTAATATTCCTTATCAGTTCCAACCTTTTAATTACACTACCTTCTTTTTCAATCGCCACCACATCGATCCGATCGCCGACTGGTAAATTGTTGTGAGTCATTCGATAAATTTGGGCAGATTTGATAATATGTTGAATTTTTCGATAGTTAACCGCTTCTTCCGGCAACCCAAACTGGACAGAACTACGAGTCTTAACTTCCACAAAAACCAAAGTATCTTTTTCCCGCGCGACAATATCGATTTCACCGACTTTACACTTGAAATTAGTCTCGATTATTTTAAAACCTTGTTTTTTAAGAAATTCAACCGCCAACTTTTCCCCGCTTTGACCAGTTTCTATTTTAGACATCAAGAAAATTAAGATGATAATTTTTCCGGTGGATGTCGGATAAACCAAAACTGCGAATTGCCTCTTGATGCAATTTAGTTCCGTATCCTTTGTGGGCTTCGAAACTGTATTTTGGATATTTCTCAGATAGATTGATCATCAGCTTATCGCGATAATTTTTGGCGATTATTGAAGCAGCAGCAATACTGGCGGAAAATATATCTCCATGAACAATTGGGGTTTGCCTCACTTGAGAGATAAACTTCAAATAGAAAGCATCAACTAAATAATGGTCCGGTTTTTGGGTAAGTTTTTCTAGCGCGCGGTAAAAAACAACTTGATTTGCCTTAGCTAACCCCATTTTTTCGATTTCAAGCGCTTCCACTTGTCCGATTCCAAAACTTTGAGCTTCACCAATTATTTGTTCGGAAAGAGTTTCTCTTTTCTCTGGTGACAACATCTTTGAATCAAAAAGTTGGAATTTTAGTTCTGTGTTTTGGGGAAAAACAACCGCTGCCGCCACCATTGGCCCAGCCCAAGCACCCCGACCAACTTCATCGAGTCCAACAACGTAAGTTAAATTTTGTTTCCAGAGAGATTTTTCGAAATCGAAGGTTGCAGGGACCTTCCGCATAGAATTTAGATTGCGAGTGCAGCCTTACCTTTTAATTTACGCATGTAGTAAAGCTTAGCTCGTCTAACAGTATTTTTCTTTTTAGTTGTGATTTTTTCGATTGCCGGACTTTGCACTGGCCAAATACGCTCCACCCCAACTCCGCCTGCTCCGATCTTGCGAACAGTAAAGGTACGGGTTTCACCTTTACCACCCATAGCAATCACAGTCCCTTCAAAAGACTGTATTCGTTCTTTATTACCTTCTTTTACTTTTACATCCACCCGAACTAAATCTCCGGGAGAAAAATCTGTTTGTTTCATAAATTCATATTTATATCGAGCGCATACAATAAATTTAACATTTATCTAAATTTCATTTAGCTCGTTATAACTTTCACAGTTTAATCAATTTAGGTTGAATTGTCAACAAGATCAGCGATATATTGCCGACAAAATGATAAACATCATTGTCCCAATCGCGAAATATTCCATGACTTGGCTAATTTTAAGGTTTTTTTGCTCATAGTGATAGACAACTCCCGAGACAATATAAAAACTAGTCAGACAGGTGATGATACCCAACCGAATTTGAGCAGACTTGAAATACTCCAGTAAAAAGATTGAAGTAATTATCACAAAAAAAACTAAAGTAAACTCAAAACTTTTCCGTAAAGTTCCTTTTTTCACAGGATACCTCCAACAGCACTTCGAATCATGGCGATGATCAGAACTGCTAGTACCCCAGCATGAAGCAGAGACTGACTATGGTTGCGCACTTTGTTCTTTCGCATCAAAACAACTGTATCAAAAACAAAGAGGGAAAGTAAGATTGCAAGGAGAACTACAGTCGTTTTTTGTCCAATCGTCAGGTTTTTCCAAAAAGTATCAAGATTGATCCCGCTAGTAACCGCCGAAGCAATTTTCTCGTTCACCTTTTTTATGTCAGCCGCCGCTGTTGCTGTATTTGGTTTCTTTTCCTCTGACTTAAAGCTTTCCTGCAAAGTGGCCGGATTAGCCACAAAGGTTTTTGTCTTATTTGGGCTCGAACTCGATCCCGAATTTGCAACCGCAGAATCAGTTTGACCCAAAAATTCAACTACTAAAGTAGTCTGCTCTCCCTGCAATGTCCCATTTTGAACACTAATACCGATTTCAGTAAAATTTGCGTTTAGCATATTATCTCGGTGGCCTTGAGAGGCCATCCAGCCAGCTATGACTCCAGCCGAGGTTGAAAAATCACGAGCTAAATTCTCACCCGCCCAAGTGTAGTTGTAACCAACTTGTTTGAAAAAATACCAAGGCGACGTTCCGTCCGGTGCAAAATGCGCCCAATAATCTTTGGCAAACATATCCTGTCCTTTTAAAGTAGCGCCTTGATCTAAAAGCGAACTTTCTTTAAGAGTTCCTAGACTCCGCGAGCTTCTTTCTTGATTGGTCAGCTCAATGATTTTGTCTTTGTTGATATCAGTACCATAACCTAATACGTGTGCACTGGTGATATCGGAAAAAGAGAAAAACTGAACTGCCAAAAGAATAAAAGTCGCAACAAATAAACTTTCATGACGAATTATATAAGGGTGATGGTTGTTGTGTTCGTGGGGAACGATAAATTGCGCCAGTTTTTTACTTATTTTACTTGACGCAATTTTCTCGATTAGGGCAGTCATTATCTTTATTTTACTACTCTTTTGGCCGTGCAAGCAAACTAACTAGAATTTCAATTTGCTACCAAAGCTATTTAGTGCCTGCTCAACTTGTGAAGCTTTGTTTTTTAGGACAAATCCAAGACCAACTAAACCAATGGTTAACCCCAAAATCAATTGGAATGGGTAGTTAAAACCTGTCATTGGTAAAGATGTGCTAGTTAAACCAAGTACAGTCGGGACTCCAGGTATTGGTTTAACTGTCGGGGTTGGGGGTTTAACCAGACCAGCGATCAAACAACCGCAAACAACAGCTTCATTATTATTTCCAGAATTTCCGATTGTGACATTGACATTAGCATCCCCGGTTTTGATGGAAGTGTTACCTCCAGTGTTACCATTAGCTTCGTTGTCCCCGGTGTTGGCGTCAGCATTTACGTCGTTGTCGATGTTCAAATTATTTTCAGTTGAAACGTTGCGACTGTTGTTGAGGTTAAAACTAATCTTGTTGTCTGAATCTGCCCCATTGCCCGATATCGAGATAGCAGCGTCAATCGGATCGCAGCAGCCAACTGAAGTTTTTGAACTGTTTGCCGTATTATTCAACGCAACTTTTGTGGAAGCGTCCCCAGTATTAATTGAAGTGTCACCACCAGTATTGTTGTTGGCACTGTTACTACCAGTATTAGCATTTGCACTTACAGAATTAGTAATGTTTGCATTATTTGTTTGGGAAACAGAAGTTGATTGATTCACCGAAATGTTAACAGTGTTGTCTGACGAAGCACCATTTCCAGATACCTCTACCGTCAAGGCTAGTGCTGGGCCAGCGGCCAATAAAGTTGCTGCCGTTACTGCTGATAAAGCGGACAAGATTTTTGCTTTTTTCATAAATATTACCTCCTTTACTAACTATATATTAAAACCAACTTCTTTGGGAGGTAAAGAGTCAAGCAGAGAACAAATCTTTTTAAGAAGCTTTCCTTCTTGATACAAAGGCATAAACTGCCAAGACCAAAAGTGCCAAACCAAGCAGGACAAAGTTGAACTGGAACGTACTCTTCTCTGTTGTGTTGTTGATAACCTTCTTGACTGAATCGTTAACTTTATTTTGGGTGATAGCTGCATTTTCCAACAACTTGCCTCCTTCTTGCAATGCTTGGCTCAAAGAACCACTGACTTTACTGTTTTTTGAACTTAGGACTTTTGCATTACTTGCTTTAACATCATTTCCGGAAACTGTCGTTGAATTTGAAAGCTCAACTGCTGTTGTTGGGCCACCCATACCAGAAACGGTCGGTAAAGCTTGATCTGGTGTAATTATTTTTCCGGAAAAGCTTCCAAAAATATTCACTAGCGTAACAACGAACTTTTTGCCGACAAAGTTATTGTTGATAAAATTAACGATATTGCTAACAACATTAACGTCTCCAGTTTTGATATTACCACCACCCATATTACTTGAGGCGCTATTGTCACCAGTACTGGCATCAATATTGATATTATTGTTAATTATCGCGTTGTTAGTATTGCTGATGGTTGTTAAATTAGTACTATCGGTAGTGGCAGTATTGGCCGAATCAGCACCGTTACCACTATTTAATGCTCCGATTGAACCATTAGCGTTAACTCCGAATTGTAAACCAGATCCGGCGATCATGGCACCATCAGAGGCTCCCATGATTTGGCCAGTGTAAGTTCCGTGGTTATTAATGATGACTAACCACCAAGTGTCCCCTTGACCAACAGCGTTGGTGTTGGCGACTGTTACCAAATTCGAACTAACACTTGTATCTCCAGTTGAAATCGAACTATCACCCATATTTTTGTCCGTACTGTTGCCGCCAGTATTGGCGTCAATATTCAAGTTATTGCCAATTGTTGCATTGTTGACTTGGTTAATAACCGCCTGATTGTCAACCGAAGTGTTGGCTGAATTATCAGTTCCGGCGCCATTTCCAATATTCCCGGCTGATATGTCTATCGCACAGCCCCCACAACCAGTTAGATCAGCTTGCCTCGGTAAGATAATATTTCCAGTCATATTGCCAAAGATATTGACCGTTGAAAGCAGCCACTCTGCCCCGGCAACGATATTGTTGTTTAAGAAGTTAATAACGTTTGAAGCAATATTCGCATCCCCTGTGGTGATATTTCCACTTCCCATATTCTTATCCGCAGTATTATTTCCAGTGTTGGCGTAAAGGTTGATATCGTTGGTAAGAACTAAATTGTTGTTATTATCGATTAAAGTTGAACTATTGGAAGAAGTGCTAGCGTCGTTTGTTGAGTCAGAACCGTTATCATTATTCGTTGCACCCAACTGACCAAGACCAGATCCACTAGCAACTCCAGTCGGGAACATTATCCACAGATCGCTACTTTGATTATCGACAATGTTGTAATCAGCAGTTGTCGCGTTAATTCCGTTGTTATTACCAAAGTTTATCGTTGTGAAGACAACATCAGCGTCCCCGGAGACGATCGTCCCACTACCCATATTTTTTGATGTTTGGTTGTAGCCAGTTGAAGCACCCAAATTGGAGTTGTTGGTCAAATTCAAGTTGTTGGAATTATTGATTAGAACTAAGTTGGTCAGACTGCCATCAGCATTATTGAGAGTACTATTACCATTCTTTAAATTAGCAGCTACGAAATCTGAGGAGCAACCAAGACCACAAAGATCGCCAATAGTGATTGTATTGTTGTTAATATCAGTCATTAATCCACCACTAACGCCTGCGTTTCCACTAGTTACTAAGGCATCACCCCCATTTTTATTAGCTTCATTATCACCAGTTTTAACATCAACATCCTGATTATTAATAACATTCGCATCATTCACATTTACTACTGAAGTATCATTTGTACTTGAAGTTGAAGAATTGTTGTTTGAGCCAGCTCCATTACCAGTGTTAACCGCTCCGCTACCAGATGGTGCCGTCGAACCCGCGGAATTAAAAGGCGCGTTCTGAACATCCACCACTGGAGCACTCGGAGCTGTTGGTGCAACTGGAACGGTTGGTGCTATCGGTACAACTGTTGGTGCAACCGGTGAGATAGGCGCAGTTGGTGCGGTTGGAGCAGTCGGTGCTTCAGGTGGAGTTGGTGGTGTTGGTGCTTCAATTGCAAAAACACTACTAAAAGGAAACGCTAAAGTGCTAACTAGAAGTAAGCTTGTTAGAGTAATTTTTGCCTTTGTAAATATCTTATTCACATTTCCCTTTCGTTTAGAATTTCTTTTTAAATTACAGATAAAAATTGCTGTATTTCAACTTTTACCTAAAATCTAAATTCTGAGGCTCTTTCCCCCGAGCCGAAGCCCGGGGGAAAAAGAACCTACCCCGACAAAATCGGGACTAACCTAAAACAACCTTAGTTGGAAGAGAACATACCCAGTAAGAGTACGAGCCAACCGTTCAAGTTGCTTGGTAAGTTAGGGAGTTGTGGGAGTGAACCCATGTTTCCTAACACGTTGGAGTTAACTTCAGTCTTAACTTCAACATCTCCACCAGCATCACCAGTCGTTACTTCTGGATCATTAGAATCTGATTGAGTGTTTTCGTTAGCTTTGTTACCCCCAGTGTTGGAATCAACCTTAACTCCAGCACAGTCACCACCGTGTCTTCGATTTCCGAAGATTTCGAAACCCCGAGGACCACCTTTACCGTCACAATCGAAGTCGTTGGTTTGGGTTGCAAGAAGAACTGATCCTAACGTTACGTTAGCATCGTTGTCGCTGTCTGCACCGTTGCCAGCTACTTTGATAGAGGCGTCCATTTCACAATCACAAGCCGAAAGATCGAGGCCGTTGAAGTTGGCTTTGTTAGCAACTTCTACGTCAACATCTGCGTCTCCAGTGTCAATAGATACTTCTCCGCCAGTGTTTTTGTTGGCTTTGTTGTATCCAGAGTTTGCATCAACATCCACAGAGTTTTTAATGTCTGCCACGTTGTTCTGGAAAACCTGAACGTCGTTACCGACGTTTAGATTGAGATCGTTGTCGCTGTTAGCTCCGTTACCGGAGATTTCAGCTGAAAGTGAACCACCTTGACCACCACCGATTTTTGCAACGTTTTGGTTAACAGCGTTTGTAACATCGACAGTAACGTCAGCATCACCGGTTTCGATAGATACATCTCCGCCAGTGTTTTTGTTTGCTTTGTTATCGCCAGTGTTTGCGTCAACTTTAACATTGTTTCGAACGTCAGCATCGTTAGCTTGGATAACCCTTGTACTGTTTTTAACGGTTACATTTGCGTCGTTGTCTGAGTCGGCACCATTACCACTGATTTTTACATCAGTGTCACCCGCACAACCACCACAACTTAAAGAAGCTGCATTGGAGTTAGCACTGTTGGACACAGAACTACTCACGTTTGCATCACCAGTGTCGATGGAAACGTCACCGCCGGTGTTCTTGTTTGCTGAGTTGTCTCCAGAGTTAGCGTTAATAGTAACGTTATTCTGGATATCTGCAGTGTTGGTTTGGTAGATTGTCTTGCTAGTTGTTACGTTTACGTTAGCTGTATTGTTGGAGTCGGCACCATTACCAGTAACGGTAACAGTAGTTCCGAATGCAACAGATGCTACGCTCCCCGTAAGCAAGGCTGCTGTAGAAACAGCAGTTGTTAGTTTTAATACGATTTTATTCATTTATATATTCACCCCCTTTCACAGAAAATTTGAGAATTTCTCTTAAAGTGTTTCTATTGACCTTAGTTTCCAATTTCATTATTTGTACTAACATATAGTAATTTTTTATTACTAAACAAAAGCGGAGGTAAACCATCTCGTAGTAATATACGAAAAAGCTTACCTCCGTTTGCGGTCGGTAATTTATCAACTTGTTAAGGCAGAGATATCAATTAATTCAGTAGGTGGACAATAAATTGTAACGAAAAAGGCAGAAATGAATAATATATTTTGTCCCTACTGATATTATTATAGTGTGCTTATTTTTCTTCTGTCAAGCCCTCTAGTTTTTACAATCCAACTTCTGGGCTTGAGCCTTTTAATAATTCAAAAAGGCCTTACCTATCTTTTGCTTCCAAATCGAGTTTGTCCGTTGATTGAAATTTTGCTTGTTTTCTTGATTGTTCTTTCAGTGATCTGTACGACTCGACCACTTTCAATATATATTTCCACACTACCATATTCTTTAGAAGCAATTGCTTGCTTGATGTCATTCAAGAGATTATCTGGAATTGTAGTGGTCGTAACAATTTTGCTGTCCATTTAGTTTGGCAGTGAAAACTCTAGCAATACTTTATCGCCAGTCAACTGGCCGACTTCAACTTTAAATTTCTTTATCTCTTTAGGAACTATAAAGCCAACATTAGAGGTCTTGGTTGCTTGTGGTCGAACCTCAACATTCCCCTGGTGGGCGGTTGGAGCATATTTCTTTCCATCTACCCCAATCAAGCGGAAACTGTCAACTGGATAATTGTACAGCGGCAAATTGTAAGGGTTGGAAAGCTCCATATTGATCACGAGAAAATCTTTGCCGTTACGGGCAATGACATTGGATCCTTGTATTAATATACTGTCAGCCCTGTAAGCCCCAGTAACATCAACCTTAAAATTACCATTGGTAGTCTTGCCATCTTTGGTTAAGGCAACGACTGAAAAAGTTTGTTTGAGTGGAAGTATTTTTGTTGGAGCACTATTGATATTGCTACTACCAAAGAAAATTGTGTAAAGTCCAAAGGCTGCTAATAGAGCGACGATAACAAAAACAATTCTTTTTGGATTGGAGAAGATTTTTTTAAACACGTTGGTAACAGAAGCTATTGGGAAAGAAATACGTTTTCTTCCGACGGGTGTGAAGGTCGTTACATTCATAAAAATTCCTAGATATTAAGTTGAGCAGTTGGCAGAAATTTTGTTGGACAGAATTGTTGGAGCGGCAGATCTAGAACAAACTGAATTAAAGTACTGACAGAATATAGCATTACTAAAGCGGTTGTCAAGAGTATAGAATACTCTTATTCGATTACGTTGCTGCAGTAATCTAATAATATTCCCGAACCTAGCATTATCATTATATATAAAGGCTCTAACGACCAAATACAATAGTTTCAACTCTGCAACTATTAACTAAGCATACAACTTACAATAATACTTCGATGATTCGATTGATCGAAGTACTTAGTGCTGGCAAAAAGCCCCTCTGGGGTAGTAGGGACAGAGAGGGGCTTTTTGTTATTTTAGGTTGGCCCCGATATTATCGGGACAGGTTCTTTTTCCTTTACGGAGCTGGAGCTACGTTACTGTTAAGAGTATTTGTAATTGTCACTGTAACAGTAGAATTTCCGGAATCAGAAGTCACACTCCCACCAGTGTTGTTATTGGCTTCATTACCACCGGTGTTGGAGATTACACCAACTTTGTTCCTCACTTTAGCTGCATTAATTTGAATAGTTGCTGATTTCTTAACAACTTTAATCCGACAGCGATTACGAGAGCGAACACCGTTATCAGTAATCGTACAAGTATTGTCAGCCGCTAATGAAGCAGGGGCAAGAAGCATTCCTCCAGCAACGATACTAGTCGCGAGTGCACCAATTCTTATTAATCTTACGTTCATTAAAATCACCTCCTTTCTTTAAAAATGGAAACTGTACACCTCCGAGGTGTACAGTTTCTAGAGAACAAAAACCAACAGCAAAAATCTGTTGGTTAACAATTATTAACTTTGGGCAAATTTGAGCAGTATACATCTTGGCAGTTAAGTTAGAACTTTATATCAAAATTTCACATTTTATTTTCGGCGCGCCGTTGATACATCTATCTATTCCGGAATCCCCGTTTAGAGTTCCACCACCGGCACCTCCATCTAAGAAATCATTGTCACTTCCACCCTTGAGATTGTCGTTGCCAGCGTCTCCAAAAAGTTGATCTTGGCCACTTCCGCCTTCGAGCAAATCATTTTGATCACCACCGTAAAGCTCGTCATTGCCACTCCCACCTTCCAGTTTATCCTCGCCAATACCACCCTCGAGCCGATCATTACCCGACCCACCTTCCAGTTTATCGTTGCCTTCACCGCCAACTACCAAATCAATACCGCTGCCGGAATCAACTTCATCATTACCACCCTGACCAATTATCACGTCGTTGCCACCACTATCGTTAATACGATCGTTGCCTTCGCCACCAACAATACAGTCATTGCCACCGCCACCGTCAATCCGATCATTACCTTCAAGTCCGAAAATCAGCTCTGAGGCCGAAGTTCCACGGATGCGATCGTTGCCATCTGTCCCAAAGATAGTATTGGCAAAAGTCATCTCCAAACACTCATCCGGAGTCGGAATAACAATACCGATAGTCAAATCAAAAACAACACTCGCACTTTGAAACTCATTACCGGCATTTTCTTGAAAACAAACTGTGAAATTGTAGTCTGCAACCTCACCAGGAATTTGGTTGGAAAGCGTTAGGGCGTTAGCACCTGCACTTTCGCTAAAGAATGTTGCTAAAGTTTTGACACCGGTCGGGCTTCTCTCGCCGTAAACATCAGTTATTCCGTTTTTATCAATAGTAATTTCCAGAGCTGATGAAAGACTATCGGTGTCGACGGTCGGCACACCTCGAACCCCGACTTGCCGGTTAAACGCAGCCGAATTGGTGACGTTAACAGTTCTGGTTTCACACTCCCCTGGAGCCATATTGTTAACTACAAAAATTGGATCGCCAATTGAGACTCCCCAATCTATAGTCAAATCTCCGTCTGCATAAGCAGTCTTGGGCAAAAAATTGTTGGTAACAATAAATGCTGCCAGCGCAGTTCCCAAAAGCCCTATTCGAATTAGTTGAAATTTATTTTTTTTCATCTTAACTTCCTGGTGTCGGTGTCGTCCGATCTACAAAATCGCCTGCGTTATTTGTATCTACACCATCTGGATTTCTTTCTAGAGAGTGGCCGCTGATAACATCTGAAGCCGAAGGGTTAAGCTCACCGATGTCAGTACCATAGCTCATACTGTCAATTTCCACGGCTGAGCTATTCTTCAAAATCACACTATCTCCTCCATTGTTAAACCCGTTTCCAATCGCAGCGCTCAAAGTGATGAAAACTGTACCCTCCGGTATCGACCATCTACCACCATTCACTGTCTGATCTTTAAGTTCTGCCTCCGTTGAGGGAGAAACAATTGCAAATCCGCAGGCTGGTATTGACGGTGTTCCTTGAAACGCATCAGAAGCATTTCCGTCAGCAATTGTCCAACCAGCTAAAGAAACTGCTGAGGTGGTTGGATTAAAAAGTTCAACCCATTCCCAATCGCTCTCCGTACCTTGACCTTGATGTGCGTTATTCACATCGTAAAAGACTTCGTTAACAGCTACATGTGTGCCAGAGCTAAAACAACTACTCGCAGAAAAGACGTTATTTGTACTTGTTGCCACGTCAGAGAAAAAAGCGTGCGAACTTCCCATAAAAATTGCAGCCATGAAAAACATTGCCAGTGGTTTAGCAAAATCCAAATTGCTACCACTGCTAGACTTATTTTTTCGCAACTCTTCCCAAACGGCGACAATTTCGGAAAGTATAATAAATAAAGTTGGGATTACGATCAAAAGAAAGAATCCGAGAGGAGTTTTTACAAAATCAACAAATTTGCCAATATAAGGAATACTAAAGTTTACTTTACCGACAACATCTTTTTCTGCCAACAAAGTGCTATCAACAGTTTTATTGGCATCACCTTTGGTCTGAAAATACTTGACACCATCGCGACGGACAACGTTAAAAACCCGGTGGCTGACGAGCTCCTTACCACTTTTGAAAGTAATAATATCGTTTTCAACATAATTGATACCAATTACATCAGGAGATTTTTTGGTCACCAGAACTAAAGATCCGGCTGGAACAGACGGGGCCATACTACCAGTTTTAACCACCAACGGTTTCAACGGCAAAGGCAAGTTGAGATAAGCACCAATGGTCAATACCATTATGCCTACAAAAACTAACAATGTTGTTGCTTTCAATATCGTTACAAATAGTTTCATTTTGTCTTCAAAACGGGATTCAAAGAGTCCCATTTTCGTCTTCAAAACGGAACGCTTAAGCGATCCAAGTTATTCTCCTCCCCGCCAGCTGGCGGGGTCCGAGGCCCCTAAGGACTGCCCCAAGGGGCCTTTAACTTAAACCTCGGACTCTACGGCCAAACAGAACTATTTGTCTGTTTACCCTCTGCTTGAAGTGTCGTAGTAAACGTTTTCCCTTGGAAAAGGTTACTAGCATCATCGGCGAGTTTCACACTAATCTGTAATTGGGCTCTTTCACCCCCATTAACTACATATAGAGCACTGTCTGTCCCGTTTGGTGAATAATAGAAGTATCCTGTTATTGTTCCAGTTGCTAAAGTGGACCATCCTGACCCAATCCAAGCCTCTACTTTTGTAACAGAAACTTTGTTCTGGGAATCCAAGTCTGGAAATCCCCAAGTTCCAGTCGCAAAACCACGGATATTCATTGGAAGTGATCCAGTGTTCTTAACATCAAAGTTAACTAACCTTGTTTCACCCGGTTGCCAATTTATTCCAAGGTTCTGGTCTTGAAAAGCACTGTCCTCGTTTTGATCTTGAATATTTAGGAATAATGTTCCAGTCGACAGTGTATTATTCGTTGAGGTGTCGTTCGCACTGAAGAAAGCAAAGGTTGCGCCGACCAAAAGTGCACCGGCTGTCCCGATCGTCAAAGCACTAGTCAATATTCTTTTATTTATT